>JAZQZC010000054.1:0-5150 GCA_045633845.1 Clostridia bacterium | reverse complement strand
GCACTTAATTTATTGTCCAAATTGCTGCCAATTCTCACAGCAAGGTCTTTATATTCATCAGGCACCACGCCTCGTCCGTATGCTATTTTGCATTCGTGTCCGTCGTTAATCAATTGTTTTGCAATATCTGTACAAATTTTGCCTGTGCTGCCAATGCCGCACACCGAATTGATTTGCAATACTTTCATTACATATTCTCCATAATTATTTTATACCCTGTATCGACAGTATAGTTTTTTAGCAAATAGTCTTTTGATGCTTTGCCTTTGCCTGGTAAATCATCATTCAAAACAATATCAATACAAGCTTCAAAATCGCCTATCTTACCGCTTTCGGTCCACCAACCAAAGCCACTATCAGCAGCAATTCTTCCTATGTCTGTAGTTGTATCTGTTACTGCAAGTACAGGAAGTGATGCCTGCATATATGACAAAAGTCTTGACGGAAAGTTAGGTATTGTAAATCTCTTGTCGAGGAATATCATACCAACATCACATGCTACAAGCATTTTGTCAAAATCCTCCTTTGGAAGCGATGGCATAACCTTTAGATTGTTCTGACCCGATTGTTTGTAGTAATTATACAACCTTGCGTACTCGGTGCCCGAACCCACAATAAAGAAAAACGCATCTTGTCTGTGTTGCTGGCTCTTTAAGCACTCAATCAAAAATTCTATACCCTGGGGCTTACCCAGGTTTCCGCCATATACAAAAACTGTTTTATCACAAGGTATTCCGTATTTTTTTCTTATTTCTGTTTTTTGATAAGATGTGACATTAATGTCCTCAACCTCTATGCAGTTAGGGCAAACCTCCACCTTGTCTTTCAAAATCTCGGGATTATTGTTAATGAGAAACTCAACATTTGCAGGTGACATACAACCGATGCGGTCAGATATTTTGTAAAGCCTTTTTTCCTTTGCCCTGAAATAGCTGTATATGATACCTCTTTTGCAAAACATTCCTAAATCAACTGCATTTTGAGGAAAAATGTCCTTAAGCAATAAATAAGATGATGCTCCGTCTCTCTTTTTAACATAATCAACCACGCTTACCAGAGTAATAGGTGGCGTGGAGTACAGAACCAAGTCAAACCTTTCGTCACAAAAATATTTTTTTATGGCTCTTTTAAAGCTGTTTTCGACAAGAAGAGTGGTAATACCCTTTTCAATAAGATTTGTCTTTTGCATATTGCCTATTTTTAGCTTTAAAATTTTGCAGTTGTCCTGCTCTATAATATGAGTATTGCCGCCGTTGCGCCTCTCCACAGGCGAAACAACCGACACATTGTGACCGTTGTTTACAAAAACCCTGAGCAAATCGGTATATATATTTTTTTCATAAATACTGTTAAAGTCAAGCAGGGTTAAAAATAGCACATTTTTGCTGCGACACCCCAAAATTTCTGATAAGGTATCATTTACTACCTTTGTCTTATCAAACACCGACGAAATATGCATATGTGACCTTTTACCCATTTGTTTTTTTTGCTCATAAGGAATATCAATAAAAGAATTTATTTTTTGGTACAAATCTTCACTGTTTCTCACATTGCAAAGATAGCCTGTCTGCCCATCAACCACCGCCTCAAGGCATCCGTGAATATTGCTTGTAATGAGAGGTCTGCCCATAGCCCCGCACTCAAGCAGTGTGTTTGCCATACCCTCGTGATAGCTTGGAAGCACAAAGCAGTGTGCGTTTTTTATAAAAGGCTTTACATCGCTCTGAAATCCATGGTAATTTATTATTCCCTTGTCATTAAGCTCACGGATTATTGCCTCGTAGTCATCTTCAAACGGGCCTACAATGTCAAACTCTGCGTTTTTGCCTTCGCTGTGCATACGTTTTGCAACATGCAGCAATTCGTCTATACCCTTTTCTTTCATAACTCTGCCTATAAACAAAAAACGGATTTTGGCATCGGTGGGATATTCGCAAAGCGGATATTCATCAAGATTAACCCCTGCACCGTTCAGCAGACAAGCCTGTTGCTCTTTTATTATACCCTTTGACAAAATTACATCGCGGTTTTCGCAGTTTTCAAAAAATACTTTTTTTGCTTTTTTAAAAGCAAATTTGTACATTTGTACAACGAGATTTGTAACAAAACCATTACCCTGAAAAACCGTTCCGAGTCCTGTTATGTTTGCATACAGTGGCTTATTCTTTATCCGCGCTGCCCATCCGCCGTATATGTTTGGCTTAATGGTGTATGTAATTATTTTGTGCGGCTTTATTTTGCCGATAATTTTTATATATTTAAAAAACAGCTTTATGTCTTTTGCAGGGTTCATACCACGCCTGGAAAGCTCTGTTTCAACAAATTTGCAGCCCATCTCTTTAAGCTGCTCTACTCTGTTGCCGTATGGCAAGGATATATATACCTCATTGCCGTCATCTATTAATTTTTTTAGTAATTCCTTGCGGAAATTATATAAACCCACATCAAAATTAGTAAGCACCAATATTCGCATAATACTCAAATCTCCTTTGCCGGGACCCCTGCATAAACTCCCGGTTTTGTTATATCCTTTACAACCGCTGCCCCGCAGCCGATTACACATTCTTCGCAAATACTGATGTTATTTTTTACTACTGACCCTGCCCCTATATGAGTGCCTTCGCCAACCGATACAGTGCCGCAAAGGGTTGCGCCCGGTGAAATATGCACGTAATCCCCTATGGAATTATCGTGTTCAACAACGCTTGCAGTATTTATTATTGCGTGCTCACCCATAACCGCTCCGCTGTTTATAACTGCATTTGCCATAACAACGGTGCCGCTGCCTATTGTCACATTTTCCGAAATGACAGCAGCGGGATGAACAGCCGTATAAAATTTAAGTCCGCTGTATTTTTTTGCAATTGCGCTTCGCACCTTGTTTGAACCGATTGCAATAACAAAGCTGCAGCCGTCTGCATACTTTGTGCAATCATCAATCACTCCCAAAATGCCGTCGCCTGTGTTAAAATCATCAAGAAAGCCGACTACTTTATCGCCACTTTTTTCAACGATGTCTGCAACCACTCTTGCGTGACCGCCTGCACCTATAATAACAACTGATTTACACATTCTGCTTTTCCTTTTCTTTATTTACAAACTCGCCTATGGTAGCCTCGCCCTCCGCGCTTATTCCGTCGCGCTTTGCAAAGGCCTTCCACACTGTCATACAAAGTATTTTAAAATCACCCAAAAAGGTGATATTGTCAACATACTCCACGTCGTACTCAAATTTTTGCTCCCATGTGATTGCATTGCGGCCGTTCACCTGTGCTAAACCCGAAAGCCCCGGGCGCACCTCGTGACGGCGTTTTTGAAAATCGTTGTATTCGTCAAGGTACTTTACCAAAAGAGGCCGAGGGCCTATAACGCTCATATCGCCTTTAAGAATGTTGAATGCTTCGGGCAGCTCGTCAAGGCTTGTTGCACGCAAAAGTCTGCCGAATTTTGTAAGACGTACTTCATCAGAAAGCAAATTGCCGTTTTCATCCTTTGCATCTGTCATTGTACGGAATTTGTACAAATAAAATATCTTTTCATCCTTGCCGGGGCGTGCCTGTTTAAAAAGCACAGGGCTGCCAAGCTTTATACGTACAAGAACAGCCACCAATATGTAAAGCCACGAAAAAACTATTATTGCGGCAAGGGCACAAAATATATCAATTGGTCTTTTGAAAATGCGTTTATACATTAAATACGCCTCCAATTATGCCTATTATTTCATTAAGCTCATTTTCTGTCATTTGCGGAGCCATATCACTTGGCAGACACAAGCCTCTTGCAAACAAATCTTCGCTTACTACGCTGTCACCGTGAGCAAAGAAATCACAATCCTTATAGAATGGCTGCATATGCATAGGCTTCCAAAGCGGACGTGTTTCCACATTGTGCTCTGCAAGTGTATCCATAATATCAAAAGGACTCACATCACAGCCCTTGTCTATTGTTGCAGCACTCAGCCAGTGATTTGGAATGGTATCCGCTTGATACGGCTGCATTGTGATTGGCAGCTTTTCAAAAGCTTTTATGTATTTGTTATAAATTGCCGTTTTTTGTGCGACGTGGTCGTCAAGCACTGTCATCTGACCTCTGCCTATACCTGCACAGATGTTGCTCATACGATAGTTGTAGCCAAGCTCCTCGTGCTGATACCAGGGAGCAGGCTCGCGAGCCTGTGTAATCCATTTGAGCACTGTACTCAGCATCCCCTCATCATCACCCACAAGCATTCCGCCGCCTGATGTGGTAATGATTTTGTTGCCGTTAAAAGAATAAATTCCGTATTTACCAAAGGCACCAAGCTTTTTGCCATGGTAACTTCCGCCAAGACCCTCTGCAGCATCCTCCACAACAGGTACATTGTGTTCATTGCAAATTTGCATAATCTCATCCATTTTGGCAGGAGTGCCATACAAATGCACAACAACAACCGCCTTTGGATGGGGATATTTTTTAAATGCGGCGCGGAGAGCATCAGGGCTCATATTCCACGTGTCAGGCTCACTGTCTATAAATACAGGGGTTGCATTCTGATACACTATAGGGTTTGCACTTGCCGAAAATGTCATAGACTGGCAAAATACAATATCTCCGCTGCCAACACCAAGTGCACGCAGAGCCATATGTATTGCCGCAGTGCCCGCGCTCATTGCAACAGCGCCCTTAACTCCTGCGTATGCTTTTATTGCGTTTTCAAACTCATTTACATTTTTACCAAGCGGAGCAACCCAGTTGGTATCAAATGCTTCTTTTATGTACTTCATTTCCTCTCCGCACATACACGGCGAAGAAAGGTATATCTTTCTGTTCACAAAATCACCCCATAATAATATACTAACCTAACATATATGATAACACATACGTATATAAAAAGCAAATGTTTTTAGTTGATTTATCAGGTTTTTAAAATTGTAAATTTATAACAGCTCCTTGATTTATCACTAATGTTAAAATTAATGCAAAAATATACAAATTCACAAAATATCGTTATCAGATGATATTGAAATTAAGCATATGATGTTGTATAATTTTGATATAAAATCATCTTATAATTAATTTACAAGCAGGGAGATTTAACTATGAAAAAAATAGCAAGCTTTAGTGTCAACCACGATACAATACAAAAAGGGATGTATATATCACGCATTGAC
>JAZQZC010000053.1:0-1510 GCA_045633845.1 Clostridia bacterium | reverse complement strand
TTTACCTTGTTTCAGAAAAATTTTTCTATGTGAAACTGCTTTGCACCTGCCATCTTGAAATTTTTGTTAAGATTTCAGTGCGACAGGTTGCAGGCGGGCTGACGCCCGTCAAAACCGACAATCTGAAAGATTTCAAAAATTTCAGATGTCAGGCATTGAGAGTTCGAATCCTGTCACACTAAGTATTGTATCATATAAAATAAAATTTTACAAGATTATTCACTCAAAGGGTAAAAATGATGGATTGTGTTTATTTGTTCGCCCCGTGACAGATGGGGATGTTCCTTTGCAAAAGGTGCGTCCTCGTCTGTCACCCGACGTCACCAAAATGGCTCCCACCGAGCTCTTTTGAGTAGATTTTGTTGTTTAATTGTAACGGAGGTGATATTTTGAACTATATAATTTTGGATATGGAATGGAACCAGCCTTTTTCAAAGGAGGTTACCAAAACACGCAACGGAGTAAAGCTTGTTGGTGAAATTATACAAATAGGCGCTGTTAAGCTTAACCGCAGGCAAAAAATTGTAGACACCTTTGAAGTCAAAATATCGCCAAAAATATACAGTGTAATGCAGCATATGGTAAAGCAGATAACAGGCCTCACCGAAGAAAAGCTTAAAAGCGGAGTTACCTTTCGCAAGGCAATAGAGCTTTTTAAATACTGGTGCGGCGAGGATTATATCATCCTCACCTGGGGGATGAACGATATTCCAATTCTGCGTGACAACCTTAAGTTTTTTGCAATGGGCGATTCCTGGATACCCAATTGCTACAATGCTCAATGCTTTTTTAACAAGCAGACAGGCAACATCGGCAGGCAATACTCAATAGATTTTGCTGCAGAGTATTTAAAAATACCCCTTGACAATATGCGGCACGACGCACTTAACGATGCATATTACACGGCGCTTATTGTGTCAAAGCTTGACATTGCACATGGCATAAAGGAATATGACACCACAGTTATTAACAGTGCAAACATAATTGACGAAAAAAGCCTGCCAAAAGGTGCGATGTTGCGCAAGGGCTTTGAGTCAAAAATCGAAGCAGCATCAGACAAGGCCCTGTACAAAACAGCTTGCGCCAAATGCCGCAGGCCTCTTGCGATAAGCAGATTTGTGCAGCACGGAAGCTCAAGGGTTGTTGCAATGGGAGTTTGCAAAACCTGCGGCTGCTATGCAATAAAAGTAAAGTTCCGTCAGGATGAAAACAAAAAGTATTGCTTTATAAAGACTCTTGATTTGCTTGATGAAAAAGGCAAAAAGGATTTGCTTATATCACTCCGCAAATGGAGTGTAAACAGGCAGTATCTCGCCGATAAGGTGAATAATAACAGAAAAGTAAAGTAAAACAAAAGACATGATAAAAAAGCAATATCATTAAGTTAAGAATAATATGAAAATTTAAAACACACCTAACGAAGATTGAGATTCTAAGTTAGGTGTGTTTTTCTAAAAAATGGAATGCAAAAAAGACAGGCTGAAAAGTCTGCTTAAAATTCTCTTAATTA
>JAZQZC010000052.1:0-4487 GCA_045633845.1 Clostridia bacterium | reverse complement strand
ACACCTGGGGCACCCCATATATGGTGACGATATGTACGGCTCAGATGTGCAAAATGCGAGCACTCTTTTGCACTGCCACAAAATATGTTTTTATCATCCTCACACAAAACAGCTTATGGAAATTTGCGCACCTATACCTGAGGATATGAATTTTTTGGAATAAAAAGGTACTTTCTCTTTAAAACATTCACTGTGTTTTTTGAGAAAGTACCTTAAACTTTACATATAGCACCTTTCAAGGACGACAATCCAAAAAGCACCGAAAATACTGACTTTCAGGCGGGTTCGAATAGTACTCCAATGGCTAAGATAAGGGGGAATTTTAAATGTGTAACTGGGATTTAATTAATTGCACCATTTTAATTGCACAAATTTTGCTGATATTTGGCGCAATACTTGTATTAAAAAAGAGTAATATCATAAAATCCGTCGTGTTTATGGGGTTTGTTGCAGTTGTTAATTTGGTGATATATACAGTTCCGTTTTTGTATGAGCGGATGGTTGTTGGTGTAAGCGAAAGTATGCTGATGAACTTTCTTGAAAGCATAAGCGGCACCATAAAGCAGTTTGTGGGCGAAGTGCGCACAGAGCTTGTTATAGAATATGCTGCGCAATATCCAATATATATTTATATATTTGCAATAGGTACGGCTCTTGCCGTAGTGGCATCATTTTCGGCTGCAATAAGTGTGTTTGGCAAAAGGGTTATGAACCTTTACCGTCGTGTGCGCACAATGGACGGCACCGCCTGTGATATTGTTGTGGGAAATAGCACAACAGCTCTCGACTATGCCAAAAACAACAAAAATGTAATACTGATGCTTGACGAAACGGTAGACAAAGACATTGCCGTGGCACTTATGGATGACGGATACACAATTATTAAGCGCAATATTTCGGCACGCTTTTTGCAAAGTATGGCATTTAACTCAAAAACACATTACCACATTATATACCCCAACGACAAAAACAATATAAACAACGATTTGAATGTGATTATGTCGTACATTGACCTTGAGTGCAAAAAAAAGCACATTCATTTTTATGTGGAGCTTGACGAGCAAATAATCGAAACTGTTCAAAATCAGATAGACCTCAGGCAAAGGGATGCGCAGGGAAAAACAGGCAGTGCAAAAGCATATCGTGAGCATATTACACTGTTTAGCCGCAATGAGCTTATTGCACGCACCTTTGTAGACCAAAATCCGATAACAAAATACATACCCTCACATTTTATCAAAGAGGATACATCGGTTAATCCCGATGTTAAAATCAACGTGTTTATGCTGGGCTTTGGCGCTCTTACAAGAGAGCTGTACAAGCAGTATGTTATTAACAATCAGCTTACTGTAAACACAGACGGCGAATACAAGGTTTTTCCAATTGATTATTACATTTATGACCAAAATGCAGACACCGCGGACTTTGTTATCGACGGCCTTTGTGAAACTCTCGGTGAGCTCCAAAAAAACAGCGACAAGTATTTTACACTGCCCGATATGCCATACAGGGTAAACTGCGTTAAGGACGGCAGATACAATACCGAAACTGTCAAAAACATCTGTGATATTGCAGAGCCAAAAGCTGATAGCTGCAATCATAAAAACATCTTCAACTGTTTTATTATAGATACGGGGGATGTATACCGCAATATAGCAGTGAGCAACAAGTTGAAGCAATTTCTTGACAAACGCAACAATTTTCACATATTTTTGTACAACAGCTCATTTGCGGCAAACACTGATGCAAATACCACATTTTACGGCAGCTTAAACGGAATTTTTACTCATGAGGTAATTGTTAACGAAAGCCTTGTGGAATTTGCAAAAACAATCAATAAAGAATATATCAAAAATGACCCTAAAAACTACAATTGCACATCGCGGCAAATAGATGAAATGAGCGAAAAAAGCTGGCGTACATCGTCATACTTTGATGTGTGCAGCAATATTTCTTCGGCAAACAACCTGAGGTTAAAGCTCAATTTGCTCGGGCTGGACTATGTAAAAGACGGCAGGGGCGACAATATACATCTCATAAAGCAGAGCTACGGCGAATACACCGACTCCGACAAGGCTGATTATTTGAGCGTAAGCAAGCGCAATGCAATGCTTGCTCAGGAGCATTACAGGTGGACAGCTTTTCATTTGCTTTCGGATTATCTTCCTATGAAAAAACAACGAATTGAATTTGAAGTGCACACAACAACAGACAATGACGGCAATCAACAATCAAAAGTTGCAGTGGTCAAAAAGAACAATGCGAGCAAAAAGCATTCGCTGCTTACAACATACGCTAGCATTAATGATGTTGCACAGTATATTGCCAAGAGGGCATCAGAGCTTGTGCCACACCAAGGCTATACCGCGAAAAGCTTTGATTTTTACATAAACAACGAGATGACCATTCATGTTATAGAGGAGTATTTTAAGGCAAATAAATATTCTGTAATCAAAAAATAAAAAACGGAGAACAAATAATGCTTACAAATTATCATACCCATACAAATTACTGCGACGGCAAAAACACGCCTGAGGAGGTTGTTGCAAGTGCAATAGAGCGGGGCTTTGATGCAATAGGCTTTTCGGGGCATGTTTATGTGCCAAAAAGCGACTACGGCATTGACGATATCAGTGGCTATACGCACGAAATAACACGCCTCAAACAAAAATACAGCAGCAAAATTCAAATTTATCTTGGTATGGAAGAGGACGCGCTGGCGCTTGTAAACAGAAGCGATTTTGATTATATAATAGGCTCTTCGCACTTTTTTTTGGTAAACGGAAAGCTTTACCCAATAGATTCAAGCCCCGAGTGCTTTAAAAAATGCCTTGAAGTGTTCGGCGGCGATTGTTTAAAGCTTGCAGATACATATTACCGCGATTTTTGCAGCTATATCAAAAGCAGAAAGCCCGACATTGTGGGGCATTTTGACTTGATAACCAAGTTTGATGAGCTTGATGCACCAATATTTTTTGGCAATCACGAATATAGTGCTCTTTCGCAAAAATATATGCTTGATGCTCTTTCAAACGATGTCATTTTTGAGGTGAACACAGGAGCAATTTCAAGAGGCATTCGCACAAGTCCTTATCCGTATGCTGATTTGCTGCACACAATCAAAAACTGCGGCGGCAAGGTTACACTTTCGTCCGATAGCCACAGTGTGGATACTGTTGATTTTTGGTTTGATGAGGCGCGCAAAATGCTCAAGGATATAGGCTTTGAGTATACATATGTTTTGTACGATAATGAGTTTAAAAAAGATTATTTAAAATAGGGGAATTGATATATGAAAACATTTTTAAAAACAATAAGCTGGTACAGCTTTTTTAATGTGATAATTGCATATGTGTTTGAATTGATATCACCTCTGTCAAATAAAATCACACAGCTAATCTCAGCAATACTTGCACTTTTTATCAATGTGTTCAGCTATGTGGCAATGCCGCTTTTGTTTGCTGCCATAATCTGCGCTGTATATTATTTTGTCGGGGTGCTCCGCGACAAGGGCAGAACAGAGGCCTTTAAATATATGGTTATAAATGTGGTAAACGTAGTCAGTATAGCATATTTTGTAGCACTGGCAATTTCGCAGATGTAGGTGACAGAGGAGGATGTTCGCATGACAAATGGGGACATTCCTCGCAAGAGGTGTGTCCTCGCTTGTTGTGCTAACATATTAAAACTCTTGACATAGTTGTCACTTTGTGATAATATGGTATTGAAAACTATGTAATGTAATTTTGATATTACAATATGAAAGGATTTGATTATATGTCAACCAAAGTAAAACGCAAGCAAACCCTTGGTGAAGAAATTGCAAACGCAGTATCACACGGCGTAGGTGCTCTTCTTGCAATTGCAGGCACAGTAATTGCAGTTGTTTCGGCAGCAATCAACACATCTAGCATCGGCGTTGTAAGCGCAGCTCTTTACGGAGCCAGTCTTATATTGTTATATATGTTTTCCACCTTGTATCACTCGCTTACCAACGCAAGTGCAAAAAGAGTTTTCCGCATTTTTGACCACTGCTCCATTTTTATACTCATATTGGGCAGCTACATACCGATTTGTCTTACTCTTATCGGCGGTGCACTGGGATGGGTGCTTTTTGGTGTAAATGCATTTTGTACGGTGCTTGGTATTGTGTTTAACAGCATTAATCTTGACAGATGGTCAAAGGCTTCGCTCGTGTTATACCTTATAATGGGCTGGTCAATTATATTCAGCATCAAGCCGTTTCTGGCAGTGGTAGACAAATCGGGGCTTCCGCTTTTGGTGCTTGGCGGCATTTGCTACACTTTGGGTATAATTTTTTACAAAGCAAAGCCAAAATATATGCATTTTATATGGCATCTGTTTGTGCTTGCAGGCAGTGTGCTCCAATACTTTTTTATATTGTTTTATGTATTTATGTGACAGTGGGAAGGTGACAAACGTGACAAATGGGGATGTTCCTTTGCAAAAGGTGCGTCCCCATTTGT
>JAZQZC010000051.1:0-26128 GCA_045633845.1 Clostridia bacterium | reverse complement strand
CATTTGTGCTGTCCTTGGTGTATAAAACTGGTGACATATACAATTCCTCGCCAATAAGTACATTGTTGCTGTTCGCCTGCACCTGAAGTCTTCCTGTGTCAAGGTCCATATATACAGCAAATGTGTATTTTTGGTCATTTACAACTTTACCATTAAGTATATCTGTGTGTTTAACAGCGGTTCCGTCTTTTTTATATGCATTTAATTCGATTGTTCCATCCCAGCTACATCTGAGTTCATATGCATACGCGGCTCCATTTGCGTTTCTGGTTGACATAAATGTTGCCCATCCACCGCTATAATTCGTGGGCGTATACGTTGCTTCAACTTTTACAACTCCGCCTGCTATCATATTGCGTTCGGTATTTGAGTTTACTGCGTAAATAAACCTGTCGCCACTTGCATTAAAGTTTAAAACGTTGTCTGACACAGTGGGGAGGTTTTCGTATTTGCCGCCGTAGTCTTTGTCATAATTGTTTCCAGTGTCTGTAGTGTAAGTAAAGTTTGAAAAATCCTGTGAGTAAATAACATTATCTTCTTTTGTAGGTACGCTGTCTGCATAAATTGCAGGTACATATGTGCAAATCATAAGTACACAGAGTACCAAAGATAATACCTTTTTCATTTAAATCATCCTTTCATTGTATGATAATTAAATTCTATCATACTGATGTTTTTTTTTAAATATCAAAATGTCGCTAAAATATGTAAAAATGTCGCCAAAGTATGTAAAAATGTATCTTAGTTGGTTGACAATTTTAAATTAATTGTGTACAATTATTGAAAGATTGAGGTGATTTTTTTGAAGAATATTCATCTGATGAATCGTGAATACAAAGATTTTGTTCCTCTGGTTATTGGTAATCATAAATGTGAACCGGAACATAGAGTAGAATCCTATAAAATCAATGAATATATGCTTCATTTTGTAATTGAAGGCGAGGGTGTTCTTGAAAAGCCCGACAAAACCTACAATGTTACAAAAGGACATGCGTTTTTGATGCGACCGGGGGAAATTTGCAGTTATTATGCCGACAAATCAGACCCATGGCATTATATGTGGATTCATTTTGACGGCTTGCAGGCAAAACAGTTCGACAAATTTTCTGATGTTTTTTACGTGGGCGAAGATTTTATAAAAGCTATGTTAAAATGCTTTGAAATGAAAAAAAACGCACAGGAATATGTTGCGGGTATGCTTTTTATACTGTATTCAAAATTGCTTGTAACCAAATCTAAAGAGGATTATGCCTCCAAAGTCAAAGCATATATAGATTCAAAATATGCATACGATATAAAAATTCAGGATATAGCAGATGAGTTTGCAATTACGCGCAAGCATCTCAACAGAGTATTTAAAGTTAAATATAATGTAACTATACAACAATATTTAATCGGCAAGCGTCTGGATTCGGCAAAACGTTTTCTTGAATTTGGCTACAGTGTTGAACAGAGTGCAAATATGTCGGGATATAAAGACAGCTTTAATTTTTCAAAGGCATTTAAAAAGCAATATGGTGTTTCACCAACCGAATATAAAAAGAATTTAAATTGAATATTAACACATAATAACTCCGAAATAAATTTTCGGAGTTGATTTTTTGTACAGAACAGATTTAACAATAGAAGCTGCCGAGCAGCTTATGCAGGGAGCAAAATCCATTGACGGATGCAGCATAACAGAAAATAAGCTTGATGGAATATGTATAACGGAGGTTGTGGTGCAAACACAGGATGCCGCTCAAAAAATAGGCAAGCCCTGCGGCACATATATTACAGTGGAATGCCCCGGAATTCGCACCGGCGAAACAGATGAATTTGAAAAAATACAAAAGGAGCTTGCAAAATATATTGCGCGCTTTACCAAGGGCAAAAGCAACATACTTGTGGTAGGGCTCGGCAACCGCAACATAACTCCCGACGCTCTTGGTCCAAAGGTAACAGATGGTATTATTGTAACGCGGCACCTAAAGGAGCAAAAGCTTATTACCGAAAATATAGTGTCGGTAAGCGCAATTGCCCCCGGTGTGCTTGGCATTACGGGGATAGAAACAGGGGAGATAATAAACAGTGTGGTACAAAAAACAAAGCCAGATGTTATAATCGCCATAGATGCCCTTGCAGCACGCAGTATGGAAAGGGTAACCACTACAATTCAGATAGGCGATACAGGCATAATACCAGGCTCTGGTATAGGTAACAGCCGCAATGCAATAACCAAAGACACTCTTGGCGTGCCGGTAATTGCTATAGGCGTGCCAACCGTTGTGGATGCTGCAACAGTTGCAAACGATTCTATTGACATTCTTACCAACGCAGTAAAAGAAAATACCGGCGAAAGCTCTGAGCTTTACAAGGCGGTAAAAAAATTAGAGGACGAAAACAGGTATGCTCTTATAAAGCAGGTTTTGACTCCTTATGTGGGCAACCTGATTGTGACGCCAACCGAGATAGATTCTGTTATAGATGATGTGTCAGATATAATAGCGGACAGTATAAATTCGGTTTTTATTGATATGTAAAATTGTAATGTTTTGCAGGCAGTGCCATATATTTGTACAAAGGAGCTTTTATATATGGTACGCACAAAAAGTAGTTTTACTGCACTTGTTATAGGCAAAAGAGTTGTTGCTGCAATAGTTATGGCAATAATTGTTATGCTTGTTGTTTTTTGCTCTGCAGTTGCAGCCTGTTATAAATATGACAAAATTCTGATGCATACAAAAACCATATACTCTGCAGTACCAATTTTTGGTGCTCAAAATGTAGATTTTGCAAATTCATTGTCAAAAACAATTTATGGTGTTTTTGGGTTTTACCCGGGGGAGCAGATATATAATTTAAAGGTGCTGCCTTACTTTGCAAATGTTGATAATACGCAAAGTATACAGACAAGCATAATTGTTCCCGATGCAGTTGAAGAGGTTGAGCTGCCTGTTGTAAAGCTGAGTGAGCAGACAAACGTTTCCAAAAATCTTTCAATCAAAAACGAAACCACCTATTCGGTAGATGCAAACGCACTGCTCAATATGCCCCTCGATGTTGAGCTTAAGGGCAAAAATCCCGAAATACTTATTGTTCACACCCACGGCACCGAAAGCTATACCCAATCGCAAAAATATAATTATTCATCAAAGGATAATTCACGCTGCACAGATTTAAATTACAACGTGGTACGAGTGGGGGATGAGCTTGAAAAAGAGCTCAAAAAGCATAAGCTTAATGTTATTCACGACAAAACACTCAACGATTATCCATCATACAACAGCTCATATGCAAAAACTCTTGAGGTTATAGAAAGCTATCTCAAAAAATATCCCACAATAAAATGTGTTTTTGATATACATCGTGATGCCCTGGAGTATGAGGACGGCACAAAGGTAAAATTTACTGCGCAAATAGGAAGCGAAAAGGTGAGCCAGGTTATGATTGTGTGCGGCTCAGACGGATTGGGGCTTGAAAATCCTTCCTGGCAGCATAACCTCAGCCTTGCTCTTAAAATACAAAATTATCTTGACAACAAATACCCTGGCTTTATGCGCCCGGTTAACTTAAGGAAAGAGCGCTTTAATCTGCACAAAACCAAAGGCTCGCTTATATTTGAGGTAGGCACTCACGGCAACACTCTTGACGAGGCACTTGGTGCCTGCAAGTATCTTGCCGAGGGCATAGCTAAAGTGCTGAAATGACAAACGGAGAAGTTCGCATGACAACGGGGACATTCCTCGCAAGAGGTGTGTCCCCGCTTGTTGTGCGAACAGATGACAAAATTAACAGGTGACAGTTGAGGGACGCACCTTTTGCAAAGGAACTTCCCCCAACTGTCACCCCGTTTGTCATTTGATTTATTATCAGTTTTCTTTTTTACCCGAGAGTATAAGGTTGGTAATAATACCAAGTATAAGCGCACAGGCAATAGATGTAATTGTAACCTTGCCGAATGTAAGTGTAAGACCACCGATACCTGTAATAAGTATAGTACTTACAACAAAGAGATTTCTGTTTTCGTCAAGGTCGATGTTTTTAAACATTCTAAGACCGCTTACTGCAATAAAGCCGTAAAGTGCAACACATACGCCGCCCATTACGCAGCTTGGAATTGAGTTAACAATTGCGATAAACGGTGAAATGAACGAAATAATAATTGCGCCGATTGCAGCTGCAATAATTGTAACTACAGATGCGTTACCTGTAATAGCAACACAACCAACAGATTCGCCGTATGTTGTGTTAGGGCATCCGCCAAAAAAAGCGCCAACCATAGAGCCTACGCCGTCACCCAAAAGTGTTCTGTGCAGACCAGGCTCCTTGAGGAGGTCTTTTTCTACAATAGAAGAAATGTTTTTGTGGTCTGCAATGTGCTCTGCAAATACAACAAACGCAACAGGTACATAAGCAACTGCGATTGTTGCAATGTATGAGCCGTTAATTTCGCCGATACCCTGTGATGCTGTGAGGAAAGTAAACTCAGGTACAGCGAGGAATGTATTTATTGTAACGCCGTCTGCAACAAGTGCTTTAAAAGGCTCAAAGCTGATAACCTTAAGAGCGTCAATTCCTGCTGCATTACCAATCACTGTAAATATTGTAGCAGCAACGTAGCCTGCCGCAATACCGATGATAAACGGAATAAGTCTTGCCATTTTTTTGCCGTAGGTTGAAGCACACATTGTAGCAAAAAGTGTTACAAGACCGCATATAAGGCAAACAAACGGGTCAGCCATCTGCAAGCCCTCGGCATTTAAAACATTACCTTTTACAATGTCACCAACAGCATTACCTGCAAGTGAAAGACCAATGATAGAAACAGTAGGTCCTATAACAACCGCAGGCATAAGCTTGTTAATCCAGTTTACGCCAACCGCTTTAACAACAGCGGCAATAACCACGTAAACAAGACCTGCAAAAATTGCACCTATGATAAGACCAGCATAACCGAGGCTCATAGATACGCCACCTGCAAATGCTGCAGCCATCGAGCCTAAAAAGGCAAATGATGAACCGAGGAAAACAGGGCTTTTTTTACCGGTAAAAAGCACATAAACGAGTGTACCTGTACCTGCACCAAAAAGTGCCGCAGCAGGACTCATACCATTGCCGATAATAATAGGTACCACAAGTGTTGCAGCCATAATAGCAAGTAACTGCTGAATGGCAAAGACGATCAAATGTCCGAATGCCGGCTTGTCGTCAATGTTGTAAATCAATTTCATTTTTAAAACCCTCCATTTTATAAATTTAAAAAATTGATTATATAGTGTCACACACTAAATAATATAATACATTAAAATGTAAAATTATGCAATAGATATGTTTGATATAAGCAAAATTTTGTAACATTTTACCATATATATGTACATTTGCTGCTGTGCTCGAGCAACTACACCTTTTGCAAGCGACATCCCCATCTGTCACCAGTTATGCCATTTGTTCGCGTGGGCAACGAGGACATTCCTCGAAAGAGGTGTGTTTTGACAAACGGGGATGTTCGTGCTTGCACGTGCGTCCTCGTTTGTTGAAACATTCACTTTTGCATCTGTCATTTGTTACATCATTTAACCTGTGACAGATGGGGGACGCACCTTTTGCAAAGGAACTTCCCCCACTGTCACACGGCAATTTACCAAAAAAAATGCAAAAAACTCTTTACAAATTAAAATTGGTGTGATATAATACTTAAAGTTAGCCGATGCAAGGTTATTGGAAACTCCAACCATTGCTTTGTGTCAGGCATTATTTAATTATTTTAAGGAGGTTTTTTTATGTTGTTAAAGGAAACAAAACAGGCAATTATCAACGAGTACAAAACTCACGAGGGTGACACAGGTTCTCCTGAGGTTCAGGTTGCTATTCTTACTTACAGAATTAACCAGCTTACAGAGCACCTTAAGTCAAACATGCATGACCACCATTCAAGAAGAGGTCTTCTCAAAATGGTAGGTAAAAGAAGAGGCTTGCTCCAGTATCTTGCAAAAATTGATATTGAAAGATACCGTAGCCTTATTGCAAGACTTGGTATCAGAAAGTAGTTTATACTTAAAGGCAAAGAGGTTTTCCTCTTTGCCTGTTTTGCATTAATCAAGTAAAAAATTAAAACAAAAATGCAGGCAGATAATTCGACTTTTAGCAGTTACATATGCTTTCAAAATTTTAGTTTTGACGGTGTGTGTAAATGCTAATGTCACTTTATATGCCTGCAATAAAAAAACGGAGGTAAATTATGAAACAAACATTCAAAACAACAATTGCCGGAAGAGATTTTGTTGTAGAAACCGGCGAAATTGCACAGCTTGCAAGCGGTGCAGCATTAGTTAAATACGGCGACACAACTGTTCTTGCCACAGCAACAGCATCGGACAAGCCACGTGACGGTGTTGACTTTTTCCCACTTAGTGTAGACTATGAAGAAAAAATGTATGCAGTGGGCAAAATCCCCGGCGGCTTTTTAAAGAGAGAGGGCAAGCCTTCCGAAAAGGCAATCCTTACTTCACGTGTTATCGACAGACCTATCAGACCGCTTTTTCCAAAGGATTACCGCAATGATGTAGGTATTGTTACAACAGTGCTCAGCACAGATATCGACAACGCACCTGAGGTTGTTGCAATGAATGGTGCTTCTATTGCAATTTCTATTTCACAGATGCCTTTTGCAGGCCCTGTAGGCGCTGTTCAGATTGGTCTTATCGACGGCGAATTCATTGTTAACCCTACAACAGAGCAGAGAGCTGTAAGCGAAATGGCACTTACAGTTGCAGGTACAAAGCAAAAGGTTGTTATGATTGAAGCAGGTGCAAACGAGGTTGCCGAAGATGTTATGTACGAGGCAATTCTTTTTGCACATAAAGAAATCATCAAAATCTGTGAATTTATCGATACAATCGTTGAAGCAGTAGGCAAGCCAAAAGCTCCATATACTGCACACGAAATTGACCATGAATTTTATGATGCAATTTACAATTATGCATACGACAAAATCTGCTATGCAATCGACACAGACGACAAGAGAATCCGTGACGAAAGAATGAAAGTGCTCACTGATGAAATGATTGAACATTTTGGTGCAGAATTCTTTGAGGGCAGAGATGCAGAGCTTGACGAAACATACTACAAAATACAGAAAGAAATCGTTAGAAAATGGCTTTATGAGGATCACAAGCGTGTTGACGGCAGAGGCATTAACGAAATCAGACCTTTGGCTTCATCAGTTGGTATGAT
The DNA here is from genome assembly GCA_045633845.1 of Clostridia bacterium. Lineage (GTDB taxonomy): Bacteria > Bacillota > Clostridia > UMGS1810 > UMGS1810 > RGIG4708. The sequence continues at coordinate 18,913 of JAZQZC010000051.1, read as the reverse complement.
ACCAAGAGTGCACGGCTCAGGTCTCTTTACAAGAGGTCAGACACAGGTTCTTACAATTGCAACACTTGGTGCAGTATCTGAAGCACAGATGCTTGACGGTATTGACGAAGTAACCGAAAAAAGATATATGCATCACTACAACTTCCCATCATACTCTGTTGGTGAAACAAAGCCTTCAAGAGGACGGGGACGCCGTGAAATTGGTCATGGTGCTTTAGCTGAGAGAGCACTTGTTCCTGTAATTCCATCGGTAGAAGAGTTCCCATATGCAATTCGTCTTGTATCTGAGGTTGTATCATCAAACGGCTCAACTTCACAGGGCTCTGTATGCGGCAGCACACTTGCACTTATGGATGCAGGTGTTCCGATTAAAGCTCCTGTTGCAGGTATTTCGTGCGGTCTTATCACACATGGCGACGACTTCCTCACAATGGTAGATATCCAGGGTGTAGAGGACTTTTACGGCGATATGGACTTTAAGGTTGCAGGTACTCACAAGGGTATTACTGCAATTCAGATGGATATCAAGGTTGATGGTCTTACTTATGATATTATTAAAGATGCTCTTACAAAAACAAGAGATGCAAGATACTACATTCTCGATGAAGTAATGCTCAAGGCTATTCCTGCTCCAAGAGAGAGCCTTAGCGAGTATGCACCAAAAATCATCACAATGCAGATTAACCCCGAAAAGATTAAAGACGTTATTGGCACAGGCGGCAAGGTTATCCAAAAAATCATTGCTGACACAGGCGTTAAAATCGACATTGAGGACGACGGCTCGGTATTTATCCTTACAAACGATGATGCGGCTGCCTCAAGGGCTAAAGAAATTATCGAAGGTATCGTAGCAGAGCCTGAGGTTGGTAAAATTTACAAAGCAACAGTTAAGAGAATTATGGACTTTGGTGCATTTGTAGAGTTCCTCCCGGGCAAGGAAGGTCTTGTTCACATTTCTAAACTCGACGAAAATAGAGTAGAAAAGGTAACCGATATCGTTAGCGAGGGTGACGAAATTATGGTTAAGCTTACCGAAATTGACAGACAGGGCAGAATGAACCTTTCCAGAAAAGATGCTCTTAAACAAGCAAAAGAAGCAACAACAGAAGAAACAGCAGAATAATTAATAAAATTACGGCATTTACAAATTTATTGTAATTAACGTGCTTTTGTGTTATACCGACCTAAAGAGTGAGGATGGTATCGTTGCTTTAGCAACTAAGCCAAATGTGATATAAGCAGTGGGGTTTTTGGGGTATGGTCTCCGTGACATTTGGCTGGTTTTAAAATAACATTATAACAGGAGGATTAATATGAAAAAATATATACCCATAAGTGAGATTAAGGAACGTATTGACTTAAACTATAAAAGACTTGAAACAGCAGAATACTATCAGATTGACCGCGTTTTCTCACCTGAAGATTATGATTGGTACGGAGATATGGAAGGCAGAGCCTTACTTGCCTTTGTGTCGCATTATAAAATTTCGGGTAAAAAAGAGATATGCTGTATGGAAAAAATGATGCAGTTAATGCCTTCAAAGCTTAATGAAAAAGGATATTTTGGAGTTATATTTGAAGATGTAATACACGAGCAACAGCTGTCAGGTCATTCCTGGTTTTTAAGAGGTCTTTGTGAGTACTATGAACAGTTTTCTGATGACTTTTCTCTTAAGACTATAAAAAATGTTGTGAATAATCTGTACCTTCCATTGACAGGCAAAATTGCAACATATCCTGTTAACCGTAATAAGGACAACAGCGGAGGAGTAAGCGGTAATTCACTCGAGATATTAAACGGCTGGAAGCTCTCTTCCGATATAGGTTGTGTTTTTATGAGTATTGACGGTTTGTCACATGCCTATAAAATCACAAAGGACGAAAGAATCAAAAAACTTCTTGACGAAATGATAGATGTGTATATAAGTATTGATAAAGTTGCTATCAAAGCACAAACTCATTGTACTCTTACCTCTGCACGTGGTATGATGCGAATGTATCAGCTTACAGGAGATAATGCTTATCTGGAAAATGCTAAAAAGATATACAATTTGTACGTGCACGGAAAAGGAATGACATATACATATCATAATATTAACTGGTGGGGCAGGGAAGATACTTGGACTGAGCCTTGTGCTGTAGTTGATTCTCTTATGCTTGCAACAGAGCTTTATAAGGTAACAAAAGAAAGTGAGTACAGAACAATTGGTGCACGTATTTACCATAATGCCTTTTCAACAATTCAACGTGAAAACGGCTGTGCGGGCACTGATACAACCGTATGCGAAAAATCAGGAAAAGATTACCTTGCAATCAGTACACACTATGATGCGTGGTTCTGTTGTTCTATGCGTCTTGCAGAAGGATTGTGGTATGTGTACGAAAACCATGAGCTTTTATATGCAGAAATTGATGGAAAAATAACCAAAAACGAAAATGGTGTATATGTAGATAATGATATTATCTACTGTGCAGTAGAAGATAATATGCTCCAGTATGCAGAAACTGTGTCCGAAGTTGACGGATTAAAACTCTGCCCGTTAATAAAAATGTGGCGCGTCCCCGAACAACAAGCCAAGGAGCTTAAAATGAGATTGATTTTTTGATCCCAACTAACACGAATCATCGAGAAAAAGTAACCGATATCGTTAGCGAGGGTGAAATTGACAGATAGGGCAGAATGAACCTTTCACGCAAGGTAAGGAAGCAGCTGCCGAAGAAACAGCAGAATAATAATTTGTCAAATCATTTAAAAAGTCTGGCAATTACAACAAAAATAGTTGTAATTGTCGGGCTTTTGTGTTATTATTTTAAAAAGACGAATTTGCTTTGAACGTATATAATTAATATCCATCTCGGGAAAAGAGATTGAATTTATTGGTCAGATGGATTTTTACTAATAGGAGCTGAAAATATTGCAGGTATCACAAACAAATATATCAATTGACAAAAACGAGGTACTAAGGTACCTCGGATATAACAATCAAAATCTGTCTGAGCATACAATTGCTCAGATAGATTGTCTTATAAGTAAATGTATGAGTTTAAATTGTTTAAAATACACATACAGATATTTTGAAACAGAGAGTGTAAACAATGAGATACATCTCAAAAACACAAACGTATCCTTTAAAGGCACAGATATATATACTCATCTTGCTGGAAGCAAATATATTGCATTGTTTGCGGTCACTTCGGGCATTGCGATTGAGAGTGAGCTTGCAAAATTGCAAAAAACCTCTATGACTGATGCAGTTATATTTGATGCTTGTGCAAATGCGTATATTGAGGCGGGAGCAGATTTTGCCGACAATTTGATAAGGAATGAGGCAAAACAAAAAGGCTTTAGTGCAAATTACAGATATTCTCCCGGGTACGGCGACTTTCCTCTTGAATGTCAAAAAGATATTATTAATCTGCTTGATTGTCCAAAAAAAATAGGTCTTACAGTAACCGACAGTATGCTTATGATTCCTCACAAAAGCATTACGGCTGTTGTGGGAGTGTTTGAGGAAAAAGCAAATCAAAGCAAACGCAGCTGCCAAGGCTGCAATATGTATAACCAATGTATTTTCAGAAAAGGTGGTAATCATTGTGGCAAAAATAATTGACAACAAAAAAATACTTTTGTTTGACGGCGGAATGGGCACTATGCTGCAAAGAGGAGAATTAAAAGAGGGAGAGCTTCCCGAACTTTTAAATATTTCTAATCCCGAGTTGCTTTTAAATGTGCACAGACAGTATGTGGCTGCGGGGTGCGATGTTGTTACCACAAACACCTTTGGCGCAAACAGGCGCAAGCTCGGTAGCAGCGATATGGTGGCATCTGTAATAGCAGCAGGTGTAGATATCGCAAAAAAATCGGGTGCCAAATATGTTGCGCTTGATATAGGCCCCACAGGAGCAATGCTTGAGCCATACGGCACACTTACCTTTGATGAGGCATACGAAATGTTTAAAGAGCAGGTAATTGCCGGCAGCAATGCAGGGGCAGACCTTGTTGTAATAGAAACAATGTCCGACCTTAAAGAGGCAAAAGCGGCATTGCTCGCGGTTAAAGAAAGCTGCAGCCTGCCTGTTGTTGTAACAATGTCGTTTGAGCAGGACGGCAGAACATTTTTGGGCACAACTCCACAAATTGCTGCGGTTACACTTTCTTCACTCGGTGCAGATGCAGTTGGTATAAACTGCTCTTTGGGTCCAAAAGAGGTATTGCCTTATGTTGAGGCTATGCTCAAGGTATCGAGAGTACCTGTTATGGTGCAGCCAAATGCAGGACTTCCGCAAATAGAAGAGGGCAAAACTGTATACAAAATACACCCCGGTGAATTTGCAGATTATATGCTCAAAATGCTTGATATGGGTGTAAAAGTAGTGGGAGGCTGCTGCGGTACAACCCCTGATCATATAAAAGCCGTAAGGCAGATGACAGACAAAAATGAGTTTGTCAAATTTGAGCCAAAGTATGTAACTGCTTTTACAAGCTCACAAAGCTTTGTTTGCATAAGCAATGATGAAACCTGTGTAATAGGAGAGCGAATAAACCCTACAGGCAAAAAAAAGCTCAAACAGGCACTTATAGACGAGGATATGTCATATATAACATCGGAGGCTATATCGCAGACAGAGGCAGGAGCAGATGTGCTTGACGTTAATGCAGGTCTGCCCAATATTGACGAAAAATATATGCTTGTTAAAATGATTAACGAAATTCAGGCAATAACAAGCCTGCCATTGCAGATAGACAGCTCCGATACATCGGCAATAGATGCAGCCGCAAGAATATATAGCGGCAAGCCTATTATTAACTCTGTAAATGGAAAAACCGAGAGTATGGAAACGGTGCTTCCCCTTGTTAAAAAATACGGAGCATCTGTTGTTGCACTTACCCTTGATGAAAATGGCATACCCGACAAAGCCGAGGAGCGTGTTGCAATAGCAAAGAGGATTGTTGACAAAGCTGCAGAGTATGGCATACCCAAAGAGGACATACTTGTAGATTGCCTTGTGCTTACTGCATCTACAAATCAGCACACTGTTATGGAAACGCTAAAGGCAGTGTCTATGGTAAAAAGAGAGCTCGGAGTAAAAACAGTGCTTGGTGTAAGCAATGTGTCATTCGGGCTGCCGTCACGACCCCTTGTTAATTCCACATTTTTGGCTGCGGCGTTTGGCTGCGGGCTTAACGCACCTATACTCAACCCCTTGAGCAAGGAGTATATGGATGTTGTAAATTCATTCAGACTGCTTAACAACGAAAATAATTCTATGGAGAATTTTATAAACAAATACTCCGGTGAAGAGGTTGAAGCTCCAAAATCACAGCAGGGAGATTTGGCTCTTGAAGAAATTATTGTAAAGGGCTACAAAACACTATGTGCAGATGCTACCAAAGCAAAGCTTGACAGTGGCATGAGCTCTATGGATATAATAAACAATATATTTATTCCGTCACTCAATATTGTGGGCGACAGGTTTGAAAAAGGGGAGATATTCCTCCCACAGCTTATGGCATCTGCCGAAACTGTGAAAAACGGCTTTGATGTAATTGCAGCGCTTCCGCAAACTGAACAGGTGACAAAAAACAAAGACAAAATAATTGTTGCCACAGTAAAAGGCGACATTCACGACATAGGCAAAAACATTGTAAAAATGATACTTCAAAATTACGGATATGACATAATTGACCTTGGCAAAGACGTAGAGCCTCAGCTTGTAGTTGACAAAATAAAGGAGCACAATGTAAAGCTTGCAGGGCTGTCTGCTCTTATGACCACAACTGTAAAATCAATGGCACAAACAATAGAGCTTATAAAGCAAAGCTGCCCCGATTGCAAGGTAATGGTGGGCGGTGCGGTACTAAATAAAGAGTATGCCCAAATGGCAGGCGCCGACTTTTATGCAAAAGACGCATTAGGAGCTGCCAAAATTGCCCAAAATGTATTTATTTAATGCAAAATTTCTATTTTTTTCTTTACATAAAAATTCCTTGCTTGCACACAATAACATTGTAAATTCATTCAAAAGGAGCAATTTATTATATGAAAGCAACAGGAATTGTCAGAAGAATAGATGACCTTGGCAGAGTAGTAATACCCAAAGAAATTCGACGTACAATGCGCATCCGCGAAGGCGACCCGCTGGAAATATTTACCAACCACGACGGCGAAGTTATATTCAAAAAATATTCACCTATAGGCGAGCTTGGAGAGTTTGCCACGCAATATGCCGAAACACTTTACAAAACATCGGGATTTCCTGTTTGTATCACCGACAAAGACTCAATAATTGCAATTTCGGGCGCACCCAAAAAGGAGCTTTACGAAAAGCCCGTAAGCAGCGATGTAGAACGCATAATGGAAGAAAAAAAGCATTATTTTTGCAGTGACGGCTCAAAGGTTTTGCTTACAGACAATTCTGATAAATACAGCGCAGGTGTTATATCGCCGATAATTGCCGAAGGGGATATAATCGGCAACGTAATTGTTATAAAAGACAGCGAAAAAACAAATGTTACCGAAACAGAGCTCAAGCTCGCAAATGCAGCATCAATGTTTTTGGCAAAGCAAATGGAAATATAGTCAAAAAGATGATTACACACTCAAAAATGTGTAATCATCTTTTTTATTTATTATATAATTAGTGAACGATTTTAATGCTGATTATTTGGTCAGATTAATTACCACATTCCAATGATATTATCAATTGCTGTCCCGATGTTTTTAAACATATTGTTTGTGTCTTTTTGCATTTTTTTATGAGTCTTGTCATTGATGGGGTCCATAAGCATCCCTACTGTTGCTCCCACAACAGTACCCACTATCATGCCTGTTGTAAACTTATTACACATAATATAAACACTCCTTTCAAAACTATTATGTTCAATCAAGGAGTGTATATACTGATTATTAATTGGTAATATGGTTCGAATTTGTTCGCACAAAAATAATGTCATCACCGATTTTGTCTATATTTTCCCAAGGTATTTTTATCCCCTGAACTTTGGCAAATAGCTTTTGCTTTTCCTTTCCGGGTACAATAAGGGTGCGTATATGACCTGTTTGTTTGTCTATTTCCATATCACACACAAACCCCAGCTTTTCACCATCAGATAAATTTATAACCTCTTTTGAGCGGAATTCTGACGCATTAAACATAATTATCACCTCTAATGATAATTATGCCGCAAATTTGCATTAAAGAATTGTAAAGTACATTTTGTTGAGAAAATAGCCTCTTTCTTTGCTGCACACAGGGCAAATGTGCGGAGCTGCAGGGCCTGTGTGAATGTGACCGCAGTTTGTACAAATCCATATTTCTTCGTTTTTGTTTTGATACAGTGTATCGTCATCAAAGTCGTTGAGCAAGCCCTTAAAGCGCTGTGCGTGTACGTTTTCAATTTTTGCAATCATATCAAAGCATATTGCAATGTTGTCAAAGCCCTCGTTTTTTGCAATTTCGCCAAAGCTTTTGTATATAGTTTCGTATTCGTCGGTTTCGTTGTCTACTGCATATTTGAGGTGGTCTTTTGTATTTTTTACTACGTTAATGGGGTAGCTTGCGGTAAAGTCAAAATTTGTAAAATTTACCTCCTGCAAAAAATCATAAAATACAGTTGCGTGCGCCTGCTCCTGATATGCAGTTAAATCAAAAATTTTGCCTATTGCAACATAGCCTTCGTTTTTTGCAATTTGTGATGCCATATTGTACCTGTTGCGTGCCTGACTTTCGCCGGCAAAAGCTCTCATCAGATTGATTTTTGTTTCGCTGTTCTGAAAATTCATAAAAAAACCTCCTTTTTGTTTATTTTTTTCAAAAAGGAGATTTTTATTCATCTATTGTTAAAATACGTACGCATAACCTCGCGTGCAACAGGCGCCGCCACACTTCCGCCAAAGCCTGCATTTTCCATAATAACACTTATTGCAATTTCGGGATCGTCATAGGGTGCAAAGCCTACAAACAGAGCGTGAGTTTTGCTTTCGTCAGTTGTTGTCATTTCGTTTTCGGCAGTTCCTGTTTTGCCGCATACATCATATCCGTATATTGCAGCCGCCGTTCCTGTACCCGATTTTACAACATCTCTCATAAGGTCTTTGAGTGCCTGTGCGGTGTCTGCATTTATAGGGTTTGCTATTGTTGACTTTTGTGCTTTTGATATTGTTGAGCTTGCGTTTGTTACCTTTGATACAATGTACGGCTTTGGCATTGTGCCGTCGTTTGCAATTGAGCACGCTACAAGTGCAAGGTGCAGGGGAGTCATAAGAGTTTTGCCCTGGCCGATTGAGAAAATAGCACAATCAAGAGGTCCCATTTTTGAAGTATCATATTTGCTTTTAGAAATAGGAAAGTTAAATGGTATTTTGCTACCCAGCAAAAATCTTTGTGCCAAACTTCTGTGAATTGTATAATCAATATCAGAGCCCATTTTTGCAAAATACACATTGCTCGATTTTATAAAGCCCTTTTTCAGGTCGGTGTCGCCATATATGCTGCCGCCGGCGTTTGAAATATCTTTGTCGCCAAGATGTATTTTGCCGTCTTTGTCCTGTACAATTTCATTTTCGAGGTTGTTCTCAAGTATTGCCGCGGATGTAATTATTTTGTATGTAGAGCCCGGTGCATACATACCCATTGTTGCTCTTGTCAAAAACGGCGAATTTTCATCAGAGTTAAGCTTTGCCCATTCATTTGACAGCGCCTCCTCTGACGGATTAAAGTCGGGCATACTTACCATTGCCAATATTTCGCCTGTTTTGGGGTTCATAGCAACAAGGGCGCCTCTGTATCTTTTCATAAGACTTGCAGCCTTTTGCTGCAGCTTGTGGTCAATGGTAAGAGTCAGGTTGTCGCCGTCTGTTATTTCATTTTGAAATATTCTTTTTAAGCTGAAAATCTGCTTAAAGTTGTTGTTGCCCAGCAAATCTTCATTGTACTGCTTTTCTATAAGTGATTTGCCGTATTGTGATGATGAATAGCCTATAACGTGCGAATACAGATTTTCGTATGGATAAACTCTTTTTTGCTTGCCGTTGTTGTCCTCTTTGCTGTAAGCAAGCACAGTACCATTGCGGTCGTATATCGTGCCCCGCTTTATTTTTGACTCTGCCAGAGTGTTGCGCTGATTGTAGTTGCTTTGCACATACTCGTCGTTGTAGTATATATTTATTGTTGTAAGATACACAATTAGAGCCAAAAACAGTATGGAAAAAAAGGACAGTACCCATATTACTTTTTTATTGTTCATACGCTTTCCCTCTTTCGTGTTACCTGAACGTACGCTCAGTAAGCTCTGCTTTTACGTTAACAGCAAGCTTGTCATTTATGTCTTTTACAAATTGATGTTCTTTTATGTCAAGCACCGAGATTACCAGTGAAACATCCTCGGCAAAAGCCTTGTCCTCAATTTGTGCATCGTATGTTTTGCATATGTGCTCAAGGGTTGTAAGCTTTGAGTAGGGCACAGTAACAGTGTATACAGCAGCACTTTGCATTTTTTTGATGCCCGATTCCATCAGCCCTGTTTTTGCCGAAAGCGTGTATGCCCGCACAAGTCCGCCTGTGCCAAGCAGCGTTCCGCCAAAATATCTCGTTACAACGCACACAACATCTGTTACTCCTTCGCCCTCAAGCATTTGCATAATTGGAATTCCTGCGGTTTTTGATGGCTCGCCGTCATCGGAGCACTTTTTGACTGAGCCGTCGCCAACTATGTATGCATACACGTTGTGGCGGGCGTCATAATGCTTTTTGCGTATTTGATTTATAAACTCAATTGCCTCGTCCTCTGTTGTAATATGCTTTATATTGCATATAAAGCGCGACTTTTTTTCAACAATTTCACTTGTGGACTGCTTGTCTACAGTTATATAAGTCGGTGTCATAATTAACCTCACAGATACATTACTATATCATAGATTATACAACAAAATTTTACCATTGGCAACAGTTTGAATAAACAATTTTGCCTCCTATGATATTTCTCTGTCACGGTACATTTTTATTTCTATGGTGCCTGTGAGTATGTCGGAGTAGCTGTACGAAATCATTTTTTCCTTGTTGGTTTTTGGGTCGGTTGTTTTTATTACAAATATACCCGGGTATGCGTTTGCAATTACACATTCTTTTATCCGATATCTTTTTCGGCCTTTTACTGCCGAAAGCATAACGGTTTTGCCTATGTTAACTTCAAAAGCTTTTTTGATTTGTTCCATTTTATTCATTATATCACCCCAAAGATATTGTTGACTTATTTTGCAAAATTTATTCCTGAATAAAATCATTTCAAATAATAACAATAATTGTGAGGTGGTAAAAGTGTTTTTAATGTATAAACCCCAAAAAAAGCAGTTTGATTTTGAACTCAGGCAGGACACAAGCGAAAAACAAAAGCTTCACGCTACGTCCAAGGTAAGTGCAGATATTGAAAAAAACAAAGAGTATATAAAACAGCTTTTTAATACAGACATCAACAATGATATTATTATACGTGATGTTGTTGCATATGTAGGCAAGCAAAAGGTTAAAGCCGTTGTGTATTCCGTAGATGGACTTGTAAACAAGCAGCTTATTAACGAAAATATTTTAGAGCCTCTTATGCGCTTTAAAGATACCGAATCAAATCTAAAAATCAGTGCGGAGTATATAGTAGAGCGGTTGATTCCGCAGGTTCAGCTCGAAATATCCGACAATATATATGACACAGCACAAAAAATAAATTTTGGAAATGTTATTATGTTTTTTGATGGGGTTGACAAAGGCATTGTTGCCGATGTAAAAACCTGGGAACACCGAAGCGTGGGAGAGCCTTCGTCAGAACAGGTAATTCAGGGGCCTCAGGAGGGGTTTAACGAGGTTTTAAGGTGCAATACTGCTCTTATACGTAAATCTCTCAATAATAGTAATCTCATTGCTCAAAACGTGACTGTTGGCAAAACAAGCAAAACCCCCGGTTCACTTATGTATTTAAGCAATGTGGCAAACAAAAATCTTGTTAACGAGGTATTGCGCCGCATACAAAACATAGATTGTGAATATATACTGTCAACCCTTGATGTGGAGCAGTATATCGAAGAAGCATCATTTTTGCCCATACCGCAGATTGTAACCACAGAGCGCCCCGACAGAGTGTGCAAAAGCCTTGTGGAGGGCAGGGTGGCGTTGCTTCTCAACGGCAGCTCGCACGCACTTGTTATGCCTGCAACGCTATTTGACCTTGCCTCGTCGGTAGAGGACGATTATCTCAGATATCCGTATTCAATTCTTATTCGCATAGTACGTTTTATGGCAATGGCAATTGCAACTCTCGCACCGGCATTTTTTGTTGCTGCCACGCAGTATCATCAGGATTTGATACTAAATGAATTGTTTTTGTCAATTCAGGCGTCACGACTTTCTGTTCCTTTTTCTATTTTGTTTGAGCTGCTTATTATGGAGCTGTCATTTGAGCTTATACGTGAGGCGGGTGTGAGAGTGCCCGGGCATATCGGCTCAACTCTGGGTATAGTGGGCGGCCTTATTTTGGGTACGGCAGCAGTAGATGCTAATATAGTAAGCCCTGTAATGATTATTGTGGTTGCAATAACGGGAATTGCATCCTTTGCAATACCCTCATATTCACTGTCATTTTCACTCCGTTTCAGCAGGTTTTTGTATGTTTTTGGGGCGGCACTTTGCGGATTTTTGGGGCTGTTTGCAGTGTTTTTTGCAAACACAGTTATGTATATGGGTACAAAATCCTTTGGCGTGCCTTTTATGTCGCCCCTTGCACCTGCCGACAATTCGGGCTATAGCGGAATATTGTTTCGCAAGCCTTTGTGGAAGCAGGACAAACGCCCCGAATATCTCAAGCCCCGTGATAAAAGCGACAAAGCGCATATCAGCAGAAAATGGCTGGGAGGTAACAAAAAGTGACAGATATCAAAAAATACAATCATCTTATGATTATGCTTATTATATCGGCAATGCTTGTTTTTGGGTTGAGAGATTTTATAAGCAGCTCTGCCAACGCATCATATATTGCGTGTATACTTTCGAGTGCCGTCGCAGCATTGCTATACACATCACTGTATAATCACCAAGCTGTAAAAAGCCTTTTAAACTCATCAGGCATAGTCGGCAAGATTGTATGCATAATGCTTGTGCTTGTATTTTTGATGTACAGTGCAGCTTTTACTGCAAAGCTTGTTGAGCTGATAAACAAGTTTTTTATGCAAAAATCTCCTGTGCCTTATCTTGCATTTTTTTGTATATTCCCTGCTTCGTTCGGAGGATATTTTGGTATGAAATCCACTTCGAGATATGCAAGTATAGTGTGGATAATAACTATCATTGCAACTGCTTTTATTCTGTTGCTTTGCGCAGGAGAATATAACGCAGATAATTTGTACCCAATACTCGGAAATGGTACAGCTGATTTGCTGAAAGGCTCTCTTGATATTTCGGTTTTTTCTGTTATGCTGATATATTTTGTAATGATAGCAGATGCCGAGGCGACAACCAAGCATATAAAAAAGCAAATTGCAAAATTAATTCTGATATCAGGTGTATTTGGTGCGGCGGTATGCCTCGCGCTGAGTTTGCTGCTGCCATATCGCGCAGTCGGCTTTGCCGATAACCCATACCTTACCATTGCAACATCTGTAAGAGCAAATTTTATGCTTGAACGAAGCGAAATTGTGGTTCTTATATTGTGGATATTCTGTTCGTTTTTATGTGTGAGTGCTTTTTGTGCAGGCATCTTTTCTGCTTGCGGCAAAATGGCAAAGGTTTCGGACAAAAGGGGAATAATAGGCGCGGTAACGGCTATAATTTACATCATTGCAATTTTGGCAAATCGCTTTGGCTTTGCTGATTATCTTGTTGATGCCTCGTCATATGCTTTGATGCTTTTGTCGGTTGTAATTCCTGTTGTTGCATATATAAGATACTTTGTATCACGGAGGATAGATAAATGATAAAAAGGCTTTCATTTATTTTTGTGTTTGCTTGTCTGCTTTGCGGCTGCTATGACCATACGGATATAGAGGATATAAAAAATGTTGCATTAATAATTGCAGATACAAACAAAATTTCATATTGCACCATAACAACTGAGCCTGAGGAAAAAAGCTACGGCTATAAGGTTTACAATGTGGCAACAGACGATTTGTATTACGGCTTAAATTCAATAGGTGAGCAGACAGGCAAAGAGGTGAGCCTTTCGCATCTTGAGGCAATAATGTTTTCAAAAGAATGTGATTACCAAACTGTAAAAAAAACCATTAATTCGCTGCTTGAGGGTACCAACTCACACCCAAAGATAATGACGGCATTTTTAGATGGTGATTCGGCTATGTTTTTTGACAGGCTGAATATTCCCGCCGATACATCTGTTAACAAGCTTATAAGCAATGTGTTTTACAACAGGTTTGAAAGCACAATCGAGTGCAGCGCAATGGATTTGAGCTGCGCAATAAACTTTGATGTGGCAGGCAAGGCTGTGCCCGTTGTTTTTGCGGATGAAGAGGGCAATATCAAATCAACTGAGAGTGTATTTGTAAATAATTACGGCTTTGCAAGCCTGGATATGAATACAACACAGTTTTTAAATGCAATAGACAGCAAAGAGGTTTATATAAATTATAATAACATCAATGTTCCCGTTGAGTGCCAAAATATAAAATTTACTTTGTCACAAAACAGTATTGATTGCGATGCAGTGCTGAAAATTCGCTCAGGCAGCGACAGCACAACAAAACAAGTGGTTTCGGATTTTGTAAAGGCTGTAACTGATGATATTATTTTCAAAAAAAATGAAGGCTTTGACTTGCTCAATATGCAGGGAAAGATAGTAAAAGAATTCAGGGATATACCATCTTTTGAAAAATATATACAAAAAAATGGTGGTGTAAAAAACTGGCTCAAAAATATTAATTTAAATATTGAAATAGGGGTGAAGTAAGTTTGTACAAAATATTATTGCTGCTGTGTGCCATCGGTATATTTGTTTACACGTTGTCGTACGGCGTGTGGGAATGGAAGCAAAACAACAAGTTTGGTTCAATATTTGTGTATGGACTGGCTCTGCTTGAAATAAGCCTTAGTGTGTATACAGCTGTTGTATATTAAAAAACTGAGGTGTTTTACCTCAGTTTTTCTATCAGCTCATAAAAATAATCAGGCGCAGGCTGTGTAAATTCCATATACTCGTTTGTAACAGGATGCACAAAGCCGATGGTTTTTGCGTGAAGTGCCTGTCCTTTAAGGTTGTACGGGTTTTTGTTTGCATACACAGGGTCGCCCACAACAGGGTGACCTATATACTGCATATGCACTCTTATCTGGTGTGTCCTGCCTGTTTCAAGACGGCAGCACATATGAGTTGCATTATTTAAATACTCTATTACCTCAAAATGGGTAACAGCGTGCTTTGAGTTGCTCGGAGTAACCGCCATTTTGAGCCTTGAAGCGGGGTGTCTGCCGATTGGTGCGTCAATTGTTCCTTTTTTTGCGGTGACATTGCCGCTTACAATGCACTCGTATTCGCGCTTAACGGTTTTGTCTTTTATCTGCTGTGCAAGAGATAAGTGTGCCTCGTTGGTTTTTGCCACAAGCAAAAGCCCCGATGTATCTTTGTCAATCCGATGCACAATACCTGGGCGCATAACACCGTTTATGCCACTTAAGCTCTCTTTGCAGTGATGCATAAGTGCATTTACAAGTGTGCCTGAGTAATTGCCGCAGGCAGGGTGCACAACCATTCCCTGAGGCTTGTTTACCACCAAAAGAGAAGAGTCCTCGTAAACAATATCAAGGGGGATATTTTCGGGGGTTATGTCTGCATATTCAGGGTCGGGGAGTGTAACGGATATAACATCATTGCTTTTGAGCTTGTAGTTTGTTTTGATAGTATTTCCGTTAACAAGCACATTTCCGTCGTCTATTAACTTTTGTATCTGAGACCTTGTTATGCCGTCAATTTCAATATATTTGTCTATTCTTGTGCCAGCAGTGTCGCATATAATTTCAATTGTATCCATATTAATCCTCCAAAGGCTAAAATCAATCACATCAGGGCGACCCCGAGTGACAGACGAGGACGCACCTTTTGCAAAGGAACATCCCCGTCTGTCATCAACTATTATTAATCCGCTTTTTTATCAAGCAGCACAAATATACAAAGAAGCCCCGCGCCGATTACCACGCATATGTCCGCAAAGTTAAAAACAGGGTAGTTTACAAATGTAACTTCTATCATATCCACCACATATCCGCGAAAAATTCTGTCAATGAGGTTGCCTATGCCTCCTGCAACAATAAGGGATGCACTCCACATATAAAGTGCGCTCTTTGGTTTTATCTTAATGGTGTATATAACAATTGCTGCAATCATTACAATGGTAAATGCTATAAAAAACCAGCGGTTGTTTTGCAATATTCCAAAGGCGGCACCGCGGTTTTCAACATAAGTAAAGCTTATTATGTTTTTTATAAACTCAATTGTGCCAATGGGCTTTAAAAAATTAATTGTACATAGCTTTGTTACCTGGTCGGCAAGTATAAGCAATATTGTAATACATAAATAAATCATATAAATACCTCAGATTAAATAAGTGAGCCGCTGCAGACAGCGGCGGCTCATAAATTCAGATTATTAACCTCTTACAAGTTCAACTACTTTTGCAATTGCCTCGTCAGCGGTAATTTCTACCATTTCACCTGTTTTGCGGATTTTAAACTCAACAATATTTTGGTCAGCCTTTTTGCCCACATTGATGCGAACAGGAATGCCTATAAGGTCTGCATCTTTAAATTTAACACCTGCACGCTCGTTTCGGTCGTCTATAATTGTTTCGATGCCGTTTGATTTAAGCTTTGCATAAATTTCTTCTGCTAGCTTAACCTGTGATTCCTCCTTGGTGTTTACAGGTACAACAATTGCATGGTAAGGAGCAACGCTCATTGGCCACACAATACCCGATTCGTCACAGTTCTGCTCAATAATTGCAGCCATACATCTGCTTACGCCTATGCCGTAGCATCCCATAATGGCTGTCTGTTCCTTTCCGTTTTCGTCAAGGAAGGTACAGTGGAGTGCATCAGAATATTTTGTGCCAAGCTTAAATATGTGGCCAACCTCAATGCCCTGGCAGGTCTCTATTACACCGCCGCAAACAGGGCATTTGTCACCAGGCACGATATTGCGGAAATCTGCAATTGCAGTTGCGGTAAAGTCAACATCAATGTTTGCATTTTCAAAGTGCATATCAGTTTCGTTTGCACCAACAATCATATTTGTCATATTTGCAACCTCGTAATCAACAAGCACTTCAATACCAAGGTTTACAGGACCTGCAAAACCAACTGCAGCATTTGTAATTCTCATTACATCTTCTGCTTCTGCGAGCTCAAGGTCAATGCAGCCAAGGTGATTTGTAACCTTTGTTTCATTAACCTCGCGGTCGCCTCTTACCATTACTGCAACAAACTTGTCGTCTGCTTTGTATATAATTGTTTTTGCAAAATCTGTAGGCTGTTTGCCGAGAGAATTTGTAAGCTCTTCTATTGTTTTGCAGTTTGGTGTGTGAATTTTGTTGATACCAAGCTTTTGTGCACTTGCATCCTTTTCACCTGCAACACAGGCAGCTTTTTCAATATTAGCGCAGTAGCCGCAGCCGCAGTATGCAATGGTGTCTTCGCCAATTTCCGATTTAACCATAAATTCCTGTGAGCCTGAGCCGCCCATTGCGCCCGAATCTGCATCAACTATTAAGTAATCAAGCTGCATTTTGTCAAAAATCTCTTTGTATGCATCATACATATTTTTGTAAGATGCATCAAGGCCTGCTTCATCTCTGTCAAAGCTGTATGCGTCTTTCATTATAAATTCGCGGCTGCGTATAACACCAAAGCGGGGGCGTCTTTCGTCGCGGTATTTTGTCTGTATCTGATACAGTGTAACAGGGAGCTGCTTGTATGATTTAATTGTATTTTTAACGGTATCGGTAAAAATTTCTTCGTGTGTGGGTCCAAGGCAAAAATCTCTGTCGTTTCTGTCCTTAAGTCTGAACATCTCAGGGCCAAACACCTGCCATCTGCCCGATGCCTCGTAACATTCCTTGGGGAGTATTGCACTCATAAGGAGCTCTTGTGCATCGTGGTTGTCCATACCGTCACGAACTATTTTTTCTATATTTTTGAGCGTCTTAAATCCAAGGGGCAAAAATGCATATACACCCGATGCAAGCTTACGCATAAGGCCTGCGCGCAGCATAAGCTGGTGGCTTGGAATTTCAGCCTCAGACGGAACTTCTCTCAAAGTAGGGAGCAAGTATTTTGATAATCTCATAAATTGTACCTCGCTTAATTTAGTTTGTATCTTTTTGTAAACATTATATACTAACATATAATTATAAAACAAACTAAAAGATTTTTCAACTGTTTATTTACATTTTTTTCTATAGTTTGCAGATTTCTCTGATTTTGCACAGAATGTATTGACAAGTTAATTCAAGTGAACTATAGTGGTTAATATAGGTAATCCACAGTTTGAATGTGTGATTTAAATGTTAAACAAAGTGTGTACTGCGAAAGGAAATTTTTGAGTCAGTTTCGAGTTGCTTTTTGAGTGCCTTTCGAGTCGATTTCGAGCACTCTCGCTTTTGGAAGATAGGGAACATTAAAGGAAAATAGCAGTAAATAACGGTATAAAATCATATGATTTAGCAAAAATATTTTTTTTGCTAAATCACTACAAATGTTGATATTTCAGGCGATTCCAAACATTCTTTGGGAACTTTTTGGGAACACGGCATATAAAATAGACACTATTTTCTTGTAAGAGAGGAGCATATTATGCTCCTTTTGCGTTTCAACTCAATTGTAAACTGAAATGCAATACTTGTTTGTTAGATTTATACTTTTTAGCATATAAATCATAAGCATAAACAGGTGCTGCATTTTGTTTTGCAAAAAAAATTAATTTGTCATAGGTTTGTCATATCGGATTTGATAATATGAAATAAAAAGGTACTTATATGATAAAAATTTTAAAATAAAGGAAATGTATAATAGTTTATCCTATAAAGATATTATACGGGGAGGTATTCAGATGAAAACCAAAAGATTTTTAAGCTTATTTATCGCAGTTGTGCTTTGCTTGTCATCATTTACAGCATTTGCGGAAGAAATTGTTATGGAATATTCACCTTTTGATGAATATGTTGACTATTCCAATATGTATTTCTGGTCACGCTGGAATAATGGGGATGTCAAACCTGCAGATCTTTTCTTTGTATGCCCGACAGTTGATATGGGCAAAGAAGGAAATTATAATGCTTACATAACAGATAAAAAATACCGCGAGAGCTTTGACGGTGCAACAAATATGGAGTTTGGAATTTATGAGGATGTTGCAAGAGTTTACGCGCCATATTACAGACAGGCAACATTTCCTGTTTACAGCCTTAGCAAAGAAGAACAGGAAAAATATCTTAGTGCAGCCTACGAAGACGTTAAAAAAGCATTTATTTACTTTGCTGATCATACAGACGCCACAAGACCATTGATACTTGCGGGATTTTCACAGGGTGCGGATATGATAATCCGTTTGATGAAGGATTTGTTTGATGAACCACAGTATCAGAGAAGACTTGTTGCGGCATACCCTATTGGTTGGAAGCTTACCGAAGATGAGGTTAAAGAATATTCACATCTTATGCCTGCCGAAGGAGAAACAGATACAGGTGTGATTGTTACATTCAATAGTGAAGATAAGGAGATTACCTCTTCATTAATAGTTGGTGAAAATGAAAAAACATACTCTATAAATCCGCTTAACTGGAAAACAACATCAGAAGTTGCCGATAAGTCTCTTAATAAAGGTGCTTGTTTTACCGATTATTCAGGAAACATCAAGGAAGAAATTCCAAAT
>JAZQZC010000050.1:0-18784 GCA_045633845.1 Clostridia bacterium | reverse complement strand
AAACAAGGCAAAAGCACAGTCAATCCTTAATGGATTGACGAGCATTTTAACGCGGTTTACGGCGATTTTTATATGTTTAAATCGGAGTTTGGATAGCATTTCAATGGCTATCATCCGCAGACGACGTTTGCACAGATTTTGACATTGAATTATTCCTTTATAAAATTTATCTTACGATAAATTAACTATTTAATTCAACAAAAAACGGAATGTCATAGTGACATTCCGTTTTGTAATTCATTTGTTAGTTTAAAAGAGCAACTTCTGTTTCTTTATCAAAGAGGTGAATTCTGTTAACGTCAACACCGAGTTTGATAACGTCGCCCGATTTTGCTGTGCTTCTTGGGTCAACTCTTGCAGTAAAGTTGTAATCCATAACCTTGAGATAAAGGTATGTTTCAGCACCGAGCATTTCGGTAACTTCAACCTTAGCTTCGATTGTTGCTTCAGGATATGCACTTACAAACTGCTCGTCATCGTGAAGGTCTTCAGGTCTTACGCCGAATACAACTTCTTTGCCGATGATACCTTTTTCTTTAATTTTTGAAGAAACTCCTTCAGGCAATTTGATTGAGTTGTTACCAAATTTAAGAACAGCGTTGCTGCCATCCTCTTCAACTGTGCATGTAACAAAGTTCATCTGAGGGCTGCCGATAAAGCCGGCAACAAACATATTGCAAGGCTTGTTGTAGAGGTTGATAGGTGTATCAATCTGCTGTACAAAACCATCTTTCATAACAATGATTCTTGAACCCATTGTAAGAGCCTCAGTCTGGTCATGTGTAACGTAGATAAATGTTGTCTGCAATCTCTGGTGGAGCTTGCTGATTTCAGTTCTCATCTGTACACGGAGCTTAGCATCAAGGTTTGAAAGAGGTTCGTCCATAAGGAATACCTTTGGTTCACGAACGATAGCACGACCGAGAGCAACACGCTGTCTCTGACCACCGGAGAGAGCCTTTGGCTTTCTGTCAAGAAGGTGCTCAATGTCGAGAATTCTTGCAGCTTCGGTAACTCTTCTCTTGATTTCGTCTTTTGGCATTTTGCGGAGCTTAAGACCAAAAGCCATATTTTCAAATACTGTCATATGCGGATAAAGAGCATAGTTCTGGAAAACCATTGCAATATCTCTGTCTTTTGGAGCAACGTCGTTAACCAGCTTGTCTCCTATGTAAAGTTCACCATCAGAAATTTCTTCAAGACCTGCAATCATACGAAGTGTTGTAGATTTACCACAACCTGAAGGTCCTACCAATACGATAAATTCTTTGTCCTCGATATCAAGACAAAAATCTGTAACGGCTGTAACGCCGCCGGCATATCTCTTATAAATGTGTTGTAAACTTAAACTTGCCATAATTTAAATCCTCCTAAGATTGATATAATTATATGATTATTTAATATTATAATAACACAAAAATTCAATTATTGCTAATGTCTAATTATACAAAAAAATTTAATATATTTAGTAAGGTTATACAAAAAATGTCGTTTGCTTAAAAAATGTTCATTTTTGCTATGATTATTGCACAAAAACAAGCGGTAATTTTGAAAAATTCGTTGTTTATTTTTTTGCGCTTTTGAAATGTTGAGCATTTTATTGTATAAAGTTTGTAAAAAATGCACAAAACTTGATACTTTTGTAATTTAATATCTACTTTAAAGACTGAATAACTAAGCTTGCTTTATAGACAGTGAAATCCTTCCCTTTTTGGTATCTATATCAATAACCTTAACCTTTACAATATCACCAACCGCAAGAGCATCGGTGGGATGCTTTATATATTTGTCGGATATTTGTGATATGTGAACAAGGCCGTCCTGATGAACACCGATATCAACAAATGCGCCAAAGTCGATAACATTGCGCACAGTACCGGTAAGCACCATACCCACCTTGAGGTCATCCATAGACATAATATCAGACTTGAGCTCCGGCTTTGGCATAGAATCTCGAGGGTCTCTGCCGGGCTTTTCAAGAGAGTCTATAATGTCATTTACCGTTATGAGCCCAACGTCGTTGTTGTCGGCAAACTGTTTTTTGTCTATGTTTTTTGCGCGTTCTCTGATATCAGAAAGCGCGCCTTTTTTAACATCCGCATCGGTATATCCAAGAGCAGCTACAAGCTTGATACCCACCTCGTATGACTCGGGGTGAACACTTGTTGCATCAAAAGCATTATCGCCGTCTGTTATGCGCAAAAAGCCTGCACACTGTGTAAATGCTTTGTCGCCAAGCTTTGCAACCTTTTTAAGCTCCTTGCGGTTTTTAAACTTTCCATTCTCTTCACGATATGCAACAATATTTTTTGCAACCGCTCCCGATATTCCCGCAACATACGAAAGCAGTGGCGCCGAAGCGGTGTTGAGGTCTACCCCTACTGAGTTAACACAGTTTTCAACAACGCCCGAAAGAGCAATACCGAGCTCCTTTTGATTCATATCGTGCTGATACTGACCAACTCCGATAGATTTGGGGTCTATTTTTACTAGCTCTGCAAGAGGGTCCTGAATACGTCGTGCAATTGATGTTGCGCTTCGCTGCTCCACAGTAAAATCAGGGAATTCCTGTGCAGCGAGCTTTGATGCAGAATAAACCGAAGCCCCCGCCTCATTAACCATTGCATAATGAACCTCTCTGTCTATTTCGCCAATAAGCTTTGCAACAAATATTTCCGATTCCTTTGAAGCAGTACCGTTGCCTATTGCAATCAGGTCAACATTGTGCTTGGCAATAAGCTTTTTAACAATCTGTGCACTTTTTTCGCTGTCGTGATGAGGCAGTGTACAAAATATAACACCTGTATCACACACTCTGCCTGTTTCGTCTACAACCGCAACCTTGCAACCTGTACGATAGCCCGGGTCTATGCCAAGCACTGTGAGATTTTTAAATGGCGGCTGCATAAGCAGCTGATACAGATTTTTTGAAAAAAGCACCATTGCCTTTTTTTCTGCCATTTCGGTAAGTCCTGCTCTTATCTCACGCTCTACCGACGGATATATAAGCCGTTTATAGCTGTCGGCAATTGTGTTTTTGAGCAGCTCGTCATAAATTGAGCCTATAATAATTTGGCCCGCAAGATACGAAAGTATTATCTCCTCGTCAACCTCAACAGACACTTTTAAAAATCCTTCTTTTTCGCCTCTGTTTATTGCAAGCACTCTGTGACCTGCAATGTCTTTTACACTCTGATTAAACTCGTAGTACATTGTATACACCGATTCAACCTCAGTGTCACCGCGGCTGATTACAACACCAATTTTAGAAAATGTGTTTTTAATATACTTTCTGTAATCTGCGTTGTCTGATATCAGTTCGGCAATAATATCACAAGCGCCGCCTATTGCATCATCTTCTGTTTCTACACCAAGCTCGGAATTAATATACTCTTTTGCAAGGTCATATGCACTTCCTGATTTTTCCTGCTGCAAAAGTATTTTTGTTGCAAGTGGTTCAAGGCCTTTTTCTTTAGCAACCGAAGCTCTTGTTTTGCGCTTTGGTCTGTAAGGGCGGTAAATATCCTCAAGCTCAGAGAGCACCGAAACTCTGTCAATTTTATCCTTAAGCTCGTCGGTAAGCTTGCCCTGCTCGTCTATAAGGCGAATTATTTCTTCCTTGCGCTCCAAAAGAGAGCGCAAATACCCAAGTCGTGTATTGAGGTTGCGGAGAACCTCGTCATCAAGTGAGCCTGTAACCTCTTTTCGGTATCTTGCAATAAATGGAATTGTGTTTCCGTCATCAATAAGAGCAATAGTGTTTGCAACCTGCTCCTTTTTTAAATTAAACTCGTCGCACAAAATCTCTATAATATCCATATGTTATTCCCCCTCACAGAGCAAATTAATTTCCTCATCTGTTATCTCACGCCACCTGCCCGGCTCAAGAGATTCATCAAGAGTCAAGTTGCCCATTTGTATTCTTTTTAAATAAGTAACGGTTTTGCCAACAGCCTCAAACATACGCTTTACCTGATGAAACTTGCCTTCATATACAGTTACAACTGCACCACCGTCTGCAGGTACAAGCTGTGCTCCCATTGTTTTGTAGCCATCATCAATAACAACGCCGTCCGCAAACACTCTGATATCAGACGCCTCTATGGGTTTGTCCACCTCCGCATAGTATGTTTTTTTAACATGGGATTTTGGTGAAAGGAGCCGATGGCTCATATCGCCATCGTTTGTAAGTATCAAAAGTCCTTCGGTATCTATATCGAGCCTTCCCACCGGGAACGGCTCAAAGGAAAGGCTGTACTCATCAAGCAAGCCAACCACTGTGGGCAGATGCTTGTCAAACGTGGCACTTACCACACCCTGAGGCTTGTTGAGCATAATGTAAATATACTTTTTGTATTCCGCCTTTTGACCGCTAATTCTGATATCAGTATTATTTTCGTCAATGTGCAATCCGCCGTTCTTTACAATATTTCCGTCGGCGGTAATTACGCCCTGCTTTATAAGCACCTTTATTTCTTTGCGGGTTCCATATCCCGAATTGGCAAGAAATTTGTCTATTCTCATATTTCCTCCGATATTCAAAACGGGCAGGTATCCTTTTGATACCGCCCGATATTTTAGGTAATAAGTAATAAGGAATAGTGAATAAGTTACTGATGATTTATCCTTATTTTGCAGTTGTGTCAAACTTTTGCAGATTTTCGATTTGTGCATTGAGCATACTTATTGCCTGACATTTGTATATATCCATTGTGTGCTGCATTTTTGCAAGCTCACTCTGTGCGCTTTCGATGCTCTTGTTTGCATTGTCGGTTATTTCTTTTGCCTGTGCCTGTGCTTCCTTTACAATCAGATCAGCTTTTTCCTGAGCATTTTTTTGAAGATTTTCGGCTGTCTGCTGTGCTACAATAAGGGAATGATTCATTGCATCTTCAATAGATTTGTAAGTTTCTATCTGTTCCTTAAGAGCCTTAATTTCCTGTTCTGACGAAAGAGCCTGCTTGTAAAGTGCCTCGTAATCCTCAAGGATATACGCCATAAAATCGTCTACATCCTCTTTGTTGTAACCCATAACCCCTTTGTCAAATTTTTTTGTTTGTATTTCCATTGGTGTTATCATTTTTTATCACCCATTTCTCTTTAGTTTATATATATCGTTTTATGTGTATATGATATCTGCCTTTTTTGGTAAGAGTGCCGTCTGTTTCCACAACAAACTTACCATGTCCTCTTACCGAAATAACATCTCCGTCGCCCACAATCGCAGATGCAGAGGTAACCGCTTCGTAATTGTGAGTTACAATTCCGCGCTTTACCGCCTCGAGGGAATTACCTCGTGACATATTGAGAGCCGCGCTTATAACACAATCGATGCGAAGCGACGCAACTGTGTCGTCCTTTTGCTTAAATGACCTTTGCGGAGCCTCAACCTCATTGGGGCTGCACTGCTCAACAAGTACCCGTGCATTTGCAATTTTTTCAAGATTGTACAAAATATACTGTGCAATTTCGCTGTGACAAAACACATATGCACAGGTGTCACAGGTTATAATATCACCTGTAAGCTCCCTTTTTATACCAAGGGAAAGTATTGCCCCAAGATAATCTCTGTGTGAATATACCTTTTTGTTAGTAGCTGTAATCCTGAGTACCGAAATAGGAAATTCAATATACCCCCAAAATTCATCCTTGGGGTAAAAGCACATAATATTGCGCTCAGAGCCATCATAGCCGCCAAAGCTCTCTATATCAACAAATCTGCCGAGCCTTTCTGATATCAGATTTTGCTCCCTTGGTGCAAGAAATTTTGTGTATACTGCGCTGTGTGTCTTTTCGGCTCTGTCTGACTTGTCGCACATTTGCGACATAAAGGTTTTATCCTCGGGAGTGACAAGTCCAAAAAGTGCCTGCTTTCGGTCTGTCATTATCAGATGTCAAGCTCAGCAAAAGCCGATGCAGTAAAATCTTCATTTATGTAGCCTGTAATGCCTATGTTGTTTGGAGTAACCACAATAATGCCGTTTGACACCTTTTGAATTCTGCCGTCAAGGGCACAAATTGCACCGCTCAAAAAGTCGGTAACCTTTTGGGCAGTTGCTTTGTCAAGCTTTTCGAGATTAACAACAACAGGCTGTCCGTCTTTTAAGTATCTTGCAATTTCCTTGGCGCCGTTATAGTCTGTGGGCTGCTTAATAACCATGCTGAGGCTTGTATATGTGTTCATAGCTGTGCCCTGCATATTTACAACTCTTGACCTTCTGTTGTCAGCTGCAGCAGACGCCGCAGGCTTTGACCAGCTGCCGTACGAAGAAGCATACTCCTTCTTTTCTGCTTCTTTAAGAGCAGCTCTTTCCGGTTTTTCTCTTCCCGAAAATCTGGACTTTTTCTTTTCTTTAGGTTCTTTCTCCGTTTTTTCTGCGGGCATTACTTCGCCGTTTTCGTTTTCGTATGTATCTGCAAGTCCAAGCGAATCCATAACCCAATCCATAATTTTACTCATTGTTTTTCCCCCTACTTATTTAAATAGTGCTGAACCGATGCGTACTATATTTGCGCCCTGCTGCACTGCCAATTCGTAGTCATTGCTCATACCCATCGATAAATAGTCCATACTAATATTATCGTATTTTTTTGACGATATGTCAACACTCAATTTGTATAATTGTGCAAAAATTCCGCTTATTTCGTCTTTTTGTGCATTAAGAGGTGCCATAGTCATCAGTCCACGCACACAAATGTGCGAAAATGCACTTATCTGCTCAACAAATTCAAAAGCTTCCTCAGGCTTAATACCGCTTTTTGTTTGTTCACCCGATACATTTACCTGAACCAAAACATCCATCACCTTATTTAGCTTTGCACACTGCCTGTCAATCTCTTTTGCAAGAGATAACGACTCTACCGAATGTATCATCACAACCTTATCTGCAATATACTTTACTTTGTTTTTTTGAAGTGTGCCTATAAGATGCCAGTTTACATTGCCTCTTATGTGGTCATATTTTTCTACAAGCTCCTGCACTCTGTTTTCGCCAAGGTCTGTTACACCCAGGCCAACAAGCTCGTTAATTTGCTCAATTGTACGCATTTTTGTAACGGCAACAATTTTTACATTATTTGCATCCCTGCCCGATTTGCCGCAGGCAGCCTGTACATTTTGCCGCACCGTATTTAAATTTTGTGCAATAGACATAAGCGTTCCTCCCGGCCGAAAGTTACCGAAATTCCGCTGTTTCAGGCGGGTTCGGATTGCTATCTTTCGGCTATTCGTATTTTTTGCCCTCGGTGTAATCCTTTGCGTATGTTATAACCTCATCATAAAGGAGCAGTCCGCTGCTTTGGGTTGCGGTCTCCACAATGGCATATTTTGAATCCTTGTAAAGCACATTTACAGGCCTAAACTGAACTGCAGAATTTACAAGTACATACACACCTGTGGCTCCGTCTGCCGAAACAGAAAGCGCCTTTACCGGAACCTTTATACCTGTGTACTTTTGATACACCAGGTCAAACTCAACCTCCCTGTTGCCAAAAGCATACTCGCTGTTTGCAGTAGAGGTAATAACCACAACATATTTGTTTGACGCCTCTGCCGAAATATGCGAAATTGTTGCGGCAACCTCAGTGTTGTCATGAGGAAAACGCACATACACCGCTTTGCCCTTTTCAAGGTGAGATGCAACAGAGTCGTTTACAAGTGTTGCCACCGACCACTGATAGTTGTCGATAATTTTGCAGGAAACGCCTGATTTTTCTATATCATTTTTTGAAAGTTTGTTCTTTTTCATAAGCTGGTAATCAGCCACCGTCATACTAAAAGCTGCATCATTTGTCATAAGGCCTTCGTATCCGTCAATATTGGTAGAAAATTGCCCATGAACAGGTGCATATATATCGCTTTTTGATGCGCTGAAGGATTTTTCGAGCTGTTCTTTTTCGGCCTTAAGCTCTGCCAGAAGTGATGAGCTTTCGTCCTTTGTGCCTGTAGAAACACGCTTTGTTGCAAGAGCGCTTAAATTTTCTTTAAGGGTGGTTACCTTTTCGGCATCTCGGTCGTTTGACGCCATAATAATGTCATTTATTTTTGCAGTTATTGTTTGCTCAAGCTTGTAGGCATCGTTGCTGTGATGCTCTGTGCCTGTCTGGGCATTAATTTCGTTTATACGTCTGTTAATTTCTTCCAGTCTGCTTTGGGTCTGGTTGTCAACCTCGCCTTTGTACACACTGGCTACGAGCTTGCTTTTCTTAACAATTTCGCCTTCTTTAACCTTTGCCTCAAAAACTCCTGCTTCACCTGCAGACATAGTTGTTTCATCTCTGATAACCAGACCATCAAGAGAATAAACCTTCTCAAGGGAGCCGGAGGATACAACCTGCGTTTTTATGTCAGGCGAAATTAGCCCTGCCATATTGTACATAATAAATATTACAAGAACAAGTATAACAAATTTTACGGGTCCTTTTTTCATATTCTCTATCCTTTCTGCAGTGTGTCTTTTATAATTTGTGCACATTTGGCTGCACATTGGTTAATATCTTTTTGTTCGCTTAAATTTACATATATAATATCCTGCCTGTTGCCAAACCATGTAAGCTGCCTTTTGGCATAGCGTCTTGATGACCGCTTGAGGTTGTCTGCCGCTTCATCAAGGCTTATATCACCCATAATGTACGGGATAATCTCCTTGTAGCCAATTGCCTGCATAGCAGTTGACTCGGGGCTGAGACCGCCTTCAAGAAGTGCCTTTGTTTCGTCAACAAGTCCCGCCTCAAGCATTTTGTCAACACGTGTGTCTATTCGCTCGTAAAGCTCGTCTCTGTCTCTTACAAGACAAATATAACAACAATTGTACGGCGATTGCTTTTGCTTTGACAGCTCGTTGTGCTTTGATATAGCAAAGCCTGTTGATTTATAAAATTCCAGCGCCCTTATTACTCTTTTTACATTGTTTGGGTGAATGGCACCCGCACTTTCGGGGTCAACCTTTAAAAGCTCATCGTGCAAATATTGATTGCCCTTTTGTGCTGCTATATTTTGGAGCTGCTGTCTGTATTCGCTGTCTACCTCCGTATCAGTAAAGTCAATGTCCTTTAAAAATGAATCAATATACAGCCCTGTGCCTCCTGCTATTAAGGGCAGCTTACCACGCGAGGTTATATCTGCCACCGCGGCTTTGCATTTTTCTACAAAATCGCAAACCGAAAAATTAACATCAGGCGGAGCAATGTCTATAAGATGATGTGGCACGCCGTCCATTTCATCCTTTGTGACCTTTGCGGTGCCGATATCCATATTTTTGTATATCTGCATAGAATCTGCCGACACAATTTCTGCATCAAGCAGCTTTGCAATTTGTACTGATAAGGCTGTTTTGCCTACTCCTGTAGGCCCTGCAATAACTGCAACAGGTGTTTTGGGCATAGCTATAATTCCTTTATACAATTCGTTTAAACTGTTTTTCAAGACTGTATTTTGACATTTTGACAGTTATAGGCCTGCCGTGAGGGCAGGTGTTTATGTCATCCATTGCAAGCACTTTTTCCACAAGAGCTTCCATCTCGGGCATACTCAGCTCTCTGTTGCCCTTTATTGCCTTTTTGCAAGCCATTGTGTGAAGAGCTTCTTCAACAAGGTCTTTTTTTACATCTATGGCATTTTTGCGGAGCAGCTCAACAATTTCGCCTATTGTGTCTTTTACAATGTGCTCGTCCTCTGCGTAAGGAATTTGACGCACCACAATTGTGTTGTCGCCAAAAGCATCTATGTCAAAGCCAAGCTGCGCAAAAAGCTGACGACTATGCATAACCATATCAAAATCATAAGGCGCAAAATCCATTGTAATTGGTATAAGCAAAATCTGAGGGCAAAATGTCTTGTTTTTGTAATCCTCCACAAAGCTTTCAAAATAAAGCCTTTCGTGTGCCGCATGCTGATCTATAAGCAGCATATCGTTGTCCATCTGAACTATAATATATGTGTTAAAAATCTGCCCGCACACCTTAAAATCTATATTTGCTGTGTAGCTCTGCTTTGTTTGGTCTTTGGGCACTTCCTCTTTTGCCGCTTGTGGCTCCTGCTGCTCCTCTTGCGTCAATTGAGGCTGTGCAGGCTGCTCAAGATTAAATCTCGAAACAAATTCTTCGTCATTTTGACATCTTTGCTCATTTTGTGGCTCAGCCTTTGCTTCTGCTTGCATTTGCGGCAATTCAGCCGCGTACCTTTGCACATCATCGGCCGCTGCTTGCCGCGGTTCATCGGGAGCACTTTGTGCAAAAGGCTTGATTTGCTTCTTTTGTACTTTATATTCTGCCTTGCTTTCTTTAAATGATGCTTTGTTGTAAGAATTTATGTACGAATCCCTAAGCATATTTATGCGGCTGTTTTCCTCATATTTAACCTCGGGAGCCTTCATAATTTTTGGCGTGTCGCTGCTAATAGCAGGCTTGATTTCGGGAACGTATTTGTTTTGTGAAAGGGTGTTTTTGATTGCCCAGTAAACAGCACTGTATATTTTTTTGTCGTCCGAAAAACGAACCTCCATTTTTGTGGGGTGTACATTTACATCCACAAACCCAGTGCCAACGCCGATGCAAAGCACCGCAACAGGAAATTTGCCTGTCATAAGAGTGTTTTGATAGCTTTCGCCGCAGGCGGCAGATATAACTCTGCTTGCAACATTGCGCCCGTTTATGTAAAAAATCTGATGACGCCTGTCCTTGCGCGATATAGCGCTGTTGCCTATGTAGCCAGTTACCGAAATGTTTTCGCCCTCAAAATCTACTTTTGTCATATTACGGACATAATCCTTGCCAAAAACTGCCGCAATTGCGTTTATCAGCTCACCGTCACCCGATGATTTAACCACTTGCTTGCCGTTGTTAATAAAACGGAAGGATATTTCGGGATGACCGAGAATAAGCTTGTTTACCACATCCGAAACATAGCTTGTTTCGGTTGCGTCATTTTTTAAAAACTTCATTCGGGCAGGAGTGTTAAAAAACAAATCACGGACAGTGATTGTTGTGCCGTCGGGGCAACCCGATTCGCAAGCATCTGTACAAAAACCGCCCTCTACCGAGACAGAGTAGCCAAAGGGCTGCTCCTTTGGTTTTGTAAACATATCCACTCTGGCAACTGCCGCAATGCTGGCAAGAGCCTCACCGCGAAAGCCGAGAGTGTATATAGAATTAAGGTCTTCTTTTTGGGTAATTTTGCTGGTGGCATGACGAAGAAACGCGGTTTGTGCCTCGTTTGATGCAATTCCGCAGCCGTCGTCGGATATTCTTATAAAAGTCATACCGCCTTTTTTTATTTCGATTGTAATGTTTTTTGCGCCTGCATCTATAGAATTTTCGGCAAGCTCCTTAACCACCGAAGATGGTCGTTCAACAACCTCTCCCGCAGCAATCATATTTGCTATTTCGGCTGGTAAAACATTAATTTTCATTTAATTCCTGTACCTCTTTTTGTAATTTATAAAGCTCATTGAGAGCCTCAATAGGTGTAATTGTAGACAAATCTGTGTTTAAAATCCGCTCAAACACACGATTGTTCTGAATTTTTTGCTCATTTTCCACACGGATTGCTTCACTTACTGATTCAACTGTCGGAGCAGGAACCTGGCTCTTTTCAACAGACGATAAAATTTCTCTTGCTCTTATAATTACGTCGGACGGAACATCTGCAAGATACGCAACCTCTATACCAAAGCTGTCGTCGGTGCCGCCTTTTACAATTTTGCGAAGGAATGTAATATTGTCGCCTCTCTTTTTAACCGCAATGTTGTAATTTTTTACTCCCGAGAGCTTGTCCTCAAGGGCGGTAAGCTCGTGATAATGAGTAGAAAACAGCGACTTTGCACCAATTTTTGCACATATGTGCTCTACCACTGCCCAGGCTATTGAAAGGCCGTCAAACGTGCTTGTTCCTCTGCCTATTTCGTCAAGTATAATGAGGCTTTTTGGTGTTGCATTTTTAAGAATGTATGCAACCTCCGACATTTCCACCATAAATGTACTCTGCCCCGAAGCCAAATCATCAGACGCACCTACACGTGTAAATATTCTGTCCACAATGCCTATGTCAGCACTTTCGGCAGGAACAAAGCTGCCAATCTGTGCCATAAGCACAATTACTGCAGTTTGACGCATATATGTGGATTTGCCTGCCATATTTGGACCTGTGATTATAGAAAATCGGCTGTCACCTGTGTCAAGATATGTATCATTGGGCACAAACATACAATCTGTAAGAGACACCTCAACAATGGGATGTCTGCCATTCTTTATGTCTATAACATCGCCTGTGTTGACATTGGGCTTGCAAAAATTCATATCTGATGCAACCTCTGCAAATGAGCACAAAACATCTGCAACCGAAATTATTTTTGCGCATTTTGAAAGTCTGTTTTGGTTTTTTTCCAGCTCCTTGCGGACATACATAAAGTCTTCATACTCGAGCTCATTTACTCTTTCCCTGGCGCTGAGTATGGTATTTTCAATATTTTTAAGCTCCTGAGTTATATATCTTTCACAATTTGCAAGAGTCTGCTTACGGATGTAGTGCTCGGGAACCTTGTCAAGCTGCGACTTTGTAACCTCAATATAATATCCAAAAACCTTGTTGTATGATACCTTCAAATTTTTGATATCTGTTTTTTCACGCTCTTCTGCCTCGATTTTTGCGACAACGGACGAGCCATTTTTCATAACAAAGCGAAGTCTGTCAAGCTCTTTGTCAAAGCCGTCTTTTATCATTCCGCCCTCCCTTACCGTAAGGGGGGCTTCGTCATCAATTGCGTTAAACAAAAGCTTGTACATATCATCCATTATGTCAAAATCGTGCTCAAGAGATACAAGCATATCTGACTTAAAGCTTTTGAGAATATTCTTTATTTCGGGGAACAGAGCAAGGCTCTGGCGCAGTGACAAAAAGTCTCTTGCATTGCAGGTTGAATACACAATTTTGCTGATTACTCTCTCAATATCATTAATTCCTTTAAGCGCTGCTTTAAGCTCATCGCGGAGCATAGTGCTGTTTACCAGCTCCTCTGTTGCATCAAGGCGCAAATTGATTGATATCGGGTTGAGCAACGGTCGGTCAATCCAGTCCTTCATTCTTCTTGTGCCCATTGCAGTGCCTGTTTTGTCAAGAATACCAAAAAGGGAGCCTTTTTTTGCTTTGTCGCGCATAGTTTCGGTGAGCTCTAAGTTGCGTCTTGACGAAACATCTATGTCCATATATTCGTCACAGTTGTACATTTTTATTTTGTTTATATGTGAAAGGTCTGTTTTTTGAGTTTCTTCAAGATAGCGGAGTATTGCACCGAGGGATTTTACACAGTGAGGCTTTGTATCAGGATAATCCATACCAAACTTGCTCATAAGTATCTGTGTGCACTGTGCCTCATCAAAATATTCATTTGCTATATATGACTGATAATATTGCAGCCTTTTTTCAAGATACGCAAACATATCAACACGTTTTGCGCCATAAGGGCAGGTTATAATTTCTTTTGGTGCAAAGCACGCAAGGATGTTGAGCATTTGATTTTCGTACACCTGACCGATAATTTCGGCAGTAACAAGCTCACCGGTAGACACATCTGCAAAGCTTATGCCGCAGCCATCATCATCCATATATATACTGCACAAAAAGTTGTTTTCCGCAGATGTCAACGCCGAATCAAGGTTGGCAGTACCCGGTGTAACAACGCGGATAACATCTCGCTTAACAATTCCCTTTGCCTCTTTTGGATCCTCTACCTGCTCGCATATTGCAACCTTGTAGCCCGATTTGACAAGCTTTGCAATGTACCCCTCGGCACTGTGAAAAGGTACGCCGCACATAGGCGCTCTCTCCTCCTGACCGCAGTCCTTGCCTGTAAGGGTTATTTCAAGCACACCTGATGCAGTAATAGCATCCTCATAAAACATTTCATAAAAATCACCCAAGCGGAAAAACAATATGCAATCTGCATACTGCTCCTTTATTTGAAAATATTGTTTCATCATGGGCGTTAGTTCTGCTTTCATTTATAATTCCGCCTTTTCTTTAGTTTACATTAAGACCCATAAGCCTTAAATCAGTGACAACCCTTGCAGCCTGCACAGCTGCCGCCGCAGCCGCCGCTGTCCTCGCCGCGCACAAAATGTGCAATAATACTGTTTACTTTGCTTATAAGGTTAGAAAAATTCTCGTTTGCTTCAAGGTAGTTTTTTATAGTTTCATTCTGTGATATTTTTATAAATTCTGCCTGTGCATCAAGGTTGAGCTTTTCGTATTCCTCTTTTGTAATATCTGCCTTTCGTGCCTCTTCAGAGAGTTGCTCACATCTTATGCTGTAATTTGCCATAATAGCTTGTGCCTCACTGTCAGCCATATGACGCTCTTCTGCCTCTTTAAGAGCTTTGGCTTCGTCGCTGTCTGCAAGCATCATTCCAAGCTGCTTTGCCAGTTCAAGTATTTCGTTACTGTTCATAATAGTTCCTTTCAATTATTAATTTTCAATTCCCCGAGTAATGACCAGGTACGCGATTCGGTTATTTTTACATCGGTAATTGTACCTATTAAGCTCTCATCACCCGCAAAGTTAACTATTTTGCCGCCTTCTGTTCTGCCGGTAAGAGTGTCGGGATTTGTTTTGCTCGGCCCCTCTACAAGCACCTGCTGAATTGTACCTACATAGCTGTCGTTAATCTCTTTGGAAATTACGTCCTGCACATTGAGCAGCTCGTTAAAGTTTGCCTTTATGTCTGCCTCGTCAGCTACAAACTCCATTTTTGCCGCAGGCGTTCCCGGGCGGCGTGAATATATAAACGAAAAAATTGTGTCATAGCGTACCTTTTTGAGCACGTCTATTGTGTCTTTAAACTGCTCGTTTGTTTCGGTAGGAAAGCCTACTATAATATCTGTTGTAAGCACAATATCAGGCATAAGCGAACGTATTTTTTGTATTTTGGCAAGGTAATCTTCCTTTGTATAACGGCGGTTCATAGATTTTAAAACCTCATTGTTGCCTGCCTGAATGGGCAGGTGCAGCTGCTTGCACACCTTTGGCAGCTTTGCCATAGCTTCGATAAGCTTGTCGCTTATATCCTTGGGGTGGCTTGTCATAAAGCGGATTCGCTCTATGCCCTCAATTTCGTGTACCATACACAGCAAATCGGCAAAGTCGATGTCCTCGTCAAGGTCGTTGCCGTATGAATTTACATTTTGACCAAGCAAAGTTACCTCTTTGTAACCCTGTTTTGCAAGAGCCTCTATTTCGGCAAGTATAATTGCTTTATCTCTGCTGCGCTCTCTGCCACGCACATATGGTACAATGCAGTATGTGCAAAAGTTGTTGCAGCCATACATTACAGATACCCATGCGCAAGGCCCCTCTTTACGAGAAATAGGCAACCCTTCCGCAACGGCACCATCCTCAACCACGTCAAACACGCGTGTTTGTTCCATAAGTGCTTTGTGCATAATCTCAGGGAAGCGGTAAAGCGAATGTGTGCCAAACACCACGCTCACGTGCTTGTATTTTGATTTTATTTGTTTTTGAACGTCCTCTTGCTGCATCATACAGCCGCAAACGCCTATAATTACATCGGGGTTTTTGGTTTTAACGTGTTTTAGAGCGCCAAGATTTCCAAACACCTTCATTTCGGCGCCCTCGCGCACTGCACAGGTGTTGTAGAGTATCAGGTCTGCCTGCTCTTTGTTGTCTGTCATAGTGTAACCCATTTGCTCCATCATACCGATTAAAAGCTCAGAGTCATTAACATTCTGCTGACATCCGTATGTTTCCACAAAGGCTTTTTTGCTCACACCAAGATTGTCAAATGTAGTGCGGATTTTTTGTATTATATCTTTTTGTCTTTCAATTTCTTGCTGCGGTATAGCCGCACTTTTTGTTCTTTCCATATAAAAAGTTTCCTTTTGTTTTATTACTTGTATGCCATAATTTTACTGTTATTTATAAATGGGCATAAAAAGGCATAATACTTATTTAATTATATCACATAAATAACAATAAGTACAGATTTTTTTAAAAAATATACACAATTTCTGTTTTAATATTAAACAAATAAAAATAGTTTTTGCAGATAAAACAATTTATCTGCAAAAACTATCAAGAGCATTTTTACGCATTAATTTTATACTATTTTCCTTTTATAACCATATGTTCGTTTTTCAAATTGTTCTTTTGTTTTTGTTCAAATGAAAATCACTAAAATGCAAAAACAGGTACGTCCCTAATTGCATGGTTTGAATTTTCCTTTTATTAATTTTTTGTTATACAAGTAATTCATTTAATTTGTCAGGCGCCAATCATTTTCTTTTATCCATTTTAGCTCGTTTTTTAAAAAAATATTAAAATTATCGATTAATCTCTGCTCGTTTTGCTGTAATGAGTGTATTGACGTATCGTAATCATCATTTTCAACCGGCATATAACTTATAAAATTATTCATATCCTTTGGATAATCAAAATCAGAATACACCTGCTCTATAAGCGTCAACAATTCCCCGTTGCTTTTTGCTCTCTGTTTTAAATCTTTTAAAACAATATACCTGAGAACTCTTATATTTTCAGTTTCTTTTGAGGTTTTACGACAAGACAATTTTTCAACCAAAGATAGAACCTTTTCTTTTTCAATATCATCAAGTATCAGTAGCTCCACAATTATTGCATTTTCTTCATTTGGATTGACCTCAACTAATTTATGGGCATATTCAATTGCACTGCTTGGAGGAATAAGATTTTTTGTTATTCCCCAATAAATAATATTCCAATTTAATAAAATTTCATTTTCTGAAAAATTAATTTTATACATATTTTATTCTCCATTCTACTTCGAATTTGGTTTTCCAGTAATCTTTCCATTGGGTATAAATCGTCGATGTGTTACTCCCATCTCCTCGTCAAGTATCCATTCAAATATCCCTTTTTTCCCTCTTAAACTACCCTTTATTTGATATAATTGTCTTTCTTTTCCATCCCCGCCTTTTAATGAAAATGTTTTTGCTTTTCCTGCATAATTATCAACTATATCACTAAATGCATGATGTGCATCCAATTTATTTGCTTTACCTCTTCTTACACTATTCGTTATAGGATTGGAAATGTTTTTTGACTTTTTTATAGTTTTTGCCGCATCAACTGCATCGTCAGCCATCTTGGCAAGCTTTGCAGTGTCTGCAATTTCGCCGACAAATGGCACTGCTCCAAGCAGGTCAAGCGTTGCCGAAAAGTAGTCACCTCTTGCCAAATCTACAGGTATTGCCGCAAGGTCGGCAAAGGTATCCACACCAGGTATTGCAGATGCTGCAGTAAGTGCATCGCTTAAAAAGTCAAGATGGCTTGAAAGCCTGCTACCCAAAGTATTGCCAAAATTTCCGCCTGCCCCTGCGCCCATTAAGCATCACCCCCTTTTTGAGATGATTGCTTATGCACTTTTGAAAATTCACTTTCAAAAGCAATGATATTTATACCCATATCTTTATACGTTTTAAAAATATCATCGGGAGCCGAGCCGTACACAATTATGTTTTTTGGCGACAACGCTTTTACCATTTGAGCAATGCCTTTTTTGAAATACGCCTTGTCTGTCTTTTTCTTTATGCAGCCGTGAGTACCCACCGCAACGGGTTTGTTTTTTTCAATTCCTTCAAAGCAAAACATATATGTCCGCTCATCATTCCATCGTACATTGGGAATAACATTTACTCCATTGTCACAAAGCCACGCTGCAAGTGCTCTGCTGCGATATGTATTCCATATCTGAAAGCAAAGAGGCATATTTCTGTACAAGCTGTAATCAGGGGATATAACTCCTTTAAATTTTTTGAGCTTGTTGAGATATTGTGTAGGGTTATTCCACAATCTTTCAAAGTGTCTGTCGTGCTCATAAAAGCACACCCAGCAATCAAAATTATTCCAATTTTTTGACATTGCCTTGCTGAATGTAACAACATTATTCGGCTAAACACACTTATAACTGTTGCCGCAGTTTGAAAGTGTGTTTTTTATTTAATTATATCTTATTTAAAAGTTAAAGTCGACTACTATTTTGCAAAAAATGAA
This sequence comes from Clostridia bacterium, assembly GCA_045633845.1. Classification (GTDB taxonomy): domain Bacteria; phylum Bacillota; class Clostridia; order UMGS1810; family UMGS1810; genus RGIG4708. Next base: position 746 of record JAZQZC010000050.1, on the reverse strand, counting down.
AAATAAAATTTGTTGTGATACAATTGATGGGTGACAAATAAAAAGGAAAATGAACTCCAGATATGATATAATGTTTAATGACCAAAAAAACAAATATCGTAAGGAGTCATTTTCCAATGAACATTTTAACATCAAGTGCCCACTTTCGTCAATGGGTAATTAAAAAAAGTTTTAAAATTGGTGTATCTGCTGCATCAAGATACTACAGAGTAAGTCGCCAGGCTATATATGAATGGCGTCATAAATACGATGGAAAGAGCTGGAAAAGTCTTGTTGATAAAAGTCATAGACCGCACCACCATCCAAACGAGCACACAATTGCAGAAAAAGAAATGATATTGAAGCGTTACCCATATTACAAAGATGATATGATGATGCTTTGGGATTCGCTTAGGAAAGATGGATATACACGTAGTTACGTAAGTCTTGTCAGAGTAGTAAATAAGTGGATAAAACCACAACTCAAAGAAAAACAGACAAAGAAACCTAAACCATATCAAAGAGCTGAGTATCCAGGTCAAAAGGTGCAAATAGATGTAAAATTTGTACCTGGTTATTGTGTTTCAAACGGACAAAAGTATTATCAATATACAGCAGTTGACGAATGCACAAGGTGGACATTCAGAGAGATGTATCAAGAGCATAGCACATATAGTTCAAGAGATTTTTTAATTAAATTAATACAGGCATTTCCTGTGCCAATAAGAGAAATACAAACAGATAACGGACCGGAATTCACAATGGCA
>JAZQZC010000049.1:0-26112 GCA_045633845.1 Clostridia bacterium | reverse complement strand
TCGGTTTTGACGGGCGTCAGCCCGCCTGCAACCTGTCGCTCTGAAATCTTAACAAAAATTTCAAGATGGCAGGTGCAAAGCAGTTTCACATAGAAAAATTTTTCTGAAACAAGGTAAATTACGAAGGGAATACTTTCGTATTTTCAAGGAATTTACTGAAGTTTCAGGTAAATTTTCCATGTGAAACCACTGTTGGTTCGAGTCCTGTCACACTATATTGACAGATTGATTTATTAATTCTATAATTATTTACATAACAAATATTTTTTACTTTATATGAATTTTTGCTAAAAATCCTGTTCGCGTGTGAGATGAAAAACACTCAGATATGCGACGAGTGCGGCAGCTGCCGCTTTTTAATGGTGAATTATGGATATTAACAAAATAAAAAGCTTTGCAAAATATGCCCGCAACAAGGCAGACAAAGCACAGCTTGACACACAAAATGCCAAGCAGGGCTACATAAATATGATAATAAACGGATATTGCAGCGTAAACGGAATAAATATGGGCCTTGACGACAGTATAATGCCGCAAAGTATCAAGGCAAGGTTTTGCTCCGACTTTTTGTGCGGGGCTGATTTTGATGCAGAAAATTTAAGCTGGCTGTATATGTATTTTGTAAACACCGACCGCAAAAACACAATTGACGCCATTTCGGGTCTTGAGATACAAAGCAGCGAAATTTGCGCCTCCACTCAGGTTTTTACCCCCGACTGGATTGTAAAATATCTTATAGATAATTCACTTGGCAAATTTGCAACACAAGGCACACACAACCTTGAATTTTTAATTAATGACGGCAAAAATCCATCACATAAAAACATATGCGACATTACACTCCTTGACCCCTGCTGCGGCTGCGGAAACATACTTTTGTATGCATTTGATGTGTTTATGCAGCTATACAAACAGGCAGGCTGCAGCGAAAGCAACGCTGCAGGTATGATACTCAAAAACAACATTTTTGGTGCAGATATTGACAAATATGCGGCACAGCTTGCAGAATTCTCTGTTTTGGCAAAGGCATACAAATATGATAACTCCGTTTTTGAAAGCAACATCCTGCCAAACATATTTGTGCTTGACAAAAGTGACGGAACAGGCTCCCTTGACAGGCTACCGTGCAAAAAACAACAATTTACAGTTGTGTGCACAAACCCGCCATATCTTACCCGAATGAGCAAGCCCCTCAAGGCATTTTTGAACAAAAAAATGAAGCCCTACTCAAAGGACCTGTTTACAGCGTTTATGTACCGCGGACTTGAATATACAGAGCAGGGGGGCTACCTTGCATATATGACACCAAATGTGTGGATGTACCTTACCTCACACAAAAGCATACGTGAGTACATTGTACTCGAAAAGCACATATGCTCGCTTGTTCAGCTCCAAAAAGGCAGTTATTTTGCCGAGGCATCGGTAGATATATGTGCATTTGTAATTAAAAACACCTGCGGTAAGGATGGAATATACATAAATCTCAAATCAAGCAAAAAAGGAATTGACGGACAAAAAAATGCGCTCAAAAGCGCAATTGCCGACATAAACAACGGTAAAGCAAATGCCAATGTGTACTTCAAAAACCAAAGTGATTTTAATATGCACCCCGAAAAGCTGGTTTTGTACACAGTTGGCCAAAATGTATTGAATTTGTTTAACAAACCCACCATAGGCGATATGTACACTGTAAAGCAGGGAATGACCACAGGCAACAACAAAAGATTTTTGCGCTATTGGTGGCAGGTACCGATTGACGAAATCGGTTTTGGATATCAAGACAGCGAAGCTGCGGCAAAATCGGGCAAAAGGTGGTTCCCCTACAACAAAGGCGGCAAATTCCGCAAGTGGTACGGCAACAACGATTATGTGGTAATGTACCAAAATGACGGCGAGGAGATGAAAGAATACACCTCTCAACTGCCCCAGGGCACATGGGTAAGGCTAAAAAGCCGCGAGTATTACTTTAAGCCCTCTGTTACATGGTCATTTATAAGCTCCACGCGGTTTGGAGTGCGTTATTCCCCTTGCGGCAGTATTTTTGACGTGGCAGGCTCTTCGCTTTTTGCAGATGAATATGAGTATGTTCTTGGCTTTTTGGGAAGCAATGTGGCGTTTTTCCTTTTGCAGCTTATTAACCCCACAATGAACTATCAGATAAGGGATATAAAGGCTTTGCCGTACATACAAAGCGACGAACCGAAGGCAAAAATAACACAGCTTGTAAAGGAATGTATACAAATTTCAAAAAATGACTGGGATAGCTTTGAAACCTCTTACGGCTTTGCGGGCAATCCCCTTGTAAAAAGCTATAAAGGACAAAATTTAGAGGAGGCAGTAAGCGCATATCTCGAAAGCTGCAGCAATAGGCGAAAAGCTCTTGCAGCATACGAAACAGAAATTAACACAATTTTTACAAAGCTGTACAACCTCGAAAGCATTGTCGATTGCGAGGTTGCGCCCGATGACGTTACTCTCACTCCCCAAAGCAAAAAAAGTATTATGGAGGATTTGCTATCCTACTGCGCAGGTGTCGCACTTGGCAGATTTACAAAGAGCGGCATTTGTGATACAAGCAAATCTATAACCATTAAACAGCTCTGTGACTTTACAAATCAATTTTTAAGGGGCAATTTTAAAGACACAGAATACATATCTCAAGTGCTTGGGATGCCGATTGACGAGTATTTTGAAAAGCATTTTATAAAGCAGCATACCAAAAAGTACAAAGGTAATCCGATATATTGCATACAAAATCAGCGCCTACAAATAATCAAACCCGAAACGTGATCAAACTCCGCTTCGGGTTTAAAATTTATCTTTTGGTTTTTATTCCCAAAAGCACCGTTATTGCCGCAAGTGCAACACCTGCTCCGCGCATAGCATATGCCGCGCCGTAAAGTGCCGCACCCACAAATTTGTAGTAGTCGCCGCTCATTCCGTCGCCAAAGCCAAAAAATGACGATGCCGACACCTGCATATTGTTAAGCGCTATGCCTGCTTTTGATATATAGTGAGCACCATAAAAGAAAAGCACCACAATGGCAACTGCCGCAGCAAGTGAAAGCAAAAGCCACACATTTTTTATCCGAACAGGAGCCCGCTCAGGCTCAAAAGCATCGGGGAGCGCAGGAGTGTTTGGATTGATGTTGTACTCACTGCCGTCGGTTTCGGGCTTTGCAACATTATCTTCAAAAATATAACCGCAGTTGTCGCACACGTTGATGTTGTCATCCACAAGTGCACCGCATTTTGCACATATCATAATCAGCACCTCAATTCTGTTTATATTTTGATTTTATCACAAAACAAAAATGTTTGCAATAACTTTGTGTTTTGCAGTGTGAATAAACTGTTAATTTTGAGAGCTCGCATGACAACGGGGACATTCCTCGCAAGAGGTGTGTCCTCGCTTGTTGTGCGAATAAAAAAACTACCCTGTGACAGATGGGGGACGCACCTTTTTGCAAAGGAACTTCCCCCACTGTCACCTCAAAAAATTCGCATGACAACGGGGACATTCCTCGCAAGAGGTGTGTCCTCGCTTGTTGTGCGAATAAAAAAACTACCCCGTGACAGATGGAGGACGCACCTTTTGCAAAGGTACTTCCCCCACTGTCACCTCAAATGGCTATGCATTGAATTTTTGCGAAATTTTCTGTAAACTGCTTGACAAAAGATAAACTGTCTTGTATAATTAAATAGTTGTTAATGCTGTTGTAGCTCAGCAGGTAGAGCACTTCCTTGGTAAGGAAGAGGTCGGCAGTTCAAGTCTGCTCAACAGCTCCAAAACAAAACCCCGAACTTCGTTGAAGTTCGGGGTTTTGTTTAGCAAGAATTTCCTTAACAGCAGCTTCAATTTCGGGGCATTTGCAATTTGCAAAGAAGTACTCCTGGAACTTTTCGCCTGAAATTGCGCCTTTTACCAAATCTCTGTCAAGATTTTTGAGGATATATACCATATCGGTGTGTGTAACCTTTTTAACCTCGTCGAGAATTTTTTTGTTTGTCTGCTCAGGGATTGCTCTTTCTCTCGGATAACCGCCGCCCCACTCTTCTACAAACAGTTTTTCAAACACATACGAAAGGTTGAGCTCTGCTCCCCAGCCCCAGCCTTTTGCAAAAGGAAGAGCAACGGCATTACCATTGTTTACCTGAGTAAACTGATATGCATCTGTTGGGTCTACAACGTGACCGCAAAGCACACCAGGGAATGAGTTGCAGGCAAGCATTGCGCCCTCGCCTGTGCCGCAGCCTGTAATTACAAGGTCTGCTGCTCCTGAGTTGATAAGAATTGCGGTTAAAATACCAATCTGTACATATGTAAGAGAGTTTGCATCGTCCGCGCCGTACATACCATAGTTGTACACTGTGTGGCCCATAGGCTCCACAACCTTTTTGAGTGTGTCGCAAATAAGTGCATTTTTTGCCGCCTGGCTGTTTTCGTTGATTAAAGCTATTTTCATATTTTTGTTCCTCTCATTAATATATTTTTATAAGTAAATTTTATCATATTATCAAATGGTTGTCAATTTTGTTCGCATGACAACGGGGACATTCCTCACAAGAGGTGTGTCCTCGTTGCCCGCGCGAATAGAAAAAACTAACTCGTGACAGATGGGGGACGCACCTTTTGCAAAGGATCTTCCCCCACTGTCACCCCAAAAAATTCGCATGACAACGGGGACATTCCTCGCAAGAGGTGTGTCCTCGTTGCCCGCGCGAATAGAAAAGACTAACTCGTGACAGATGGGGGACGCACCTTTTGCAAAGGAACTTCCCCCACTGTCATTTCTATCAGCCCAGAAAATAATCCATCATAAGCATTACGCAAAATCCCACAAGAAGTGCATATGTTGCACCACGTTCGCTGCCGTGTGAGTGCGTTTCGGGAATCATTTCGTCGCTGATTACATAAAGCATTGTACCTCCTGCAAAGCTGAGAGCAAAAGGCAGAATTGCGCTTGATATGCTCACTGCAAAATAGCCTATAAATGTGCCCACAACCTCTACAATACCGGTGAGCATTGCTATTACAAAGGTGCGTTTTATGCTTATGCCCGATGCAAGCATAGGGCCAATTATCACCATGCCCTCTGGGATATTTTGCAGGGCTATGCCCCCCGCTATAATGAGTGCATCTGCAGTGTTGCCTGTGCCAAAGCCCACACCTGCCGCAATACCCTCGGGCAGATTGTGAATTGCAATTGCCATTACAAACAACATCACCTTGTCAAGCTTTTGGGTACCTTCGGGATGGTGCTCGGTGTCGGCATCGGTAATTTTGTGAAGATGGGGCATTACCTTGTCAAGGACATTCATAATAAATGCACCGCAAAATATGCCAAGCACTGTTACATAGACAGAATTTGTGCCATATTCAAGTGATGGGAGTATAAGCCCGAGCATTGCCGCCGCAAGCATTATTCCTGCTGCAAACGCAAGCACTATATCGCTGAACCGATGGGATATTTGTTTAAACACAAGCCCAAAAAGTGCGCCGACAATTGTTGCTCCGCCTACACCAAGGGCTGTAAGAAATACCATATTCATAATTACTCACTTCCTTATATAAAAATTACGGGCGGATGCCCACATCCGCCCGTAATTTTGGGGTCGATGTAGGCATCGACCCCTACAATTTTGTATATTTATTCATAAAACATCCAACAAACAGTACCTTTTTAAATATCATAATCAAGTTTAAACTTTTCACCGCAGCCATAATTTTGGTACACATAATCGATATCCTTATCGCCTCTGCCCGAAAGGCAAGCGAGGATGGAGCCCGATTTGTGTGTCTTTGCATAACGGAGTGCAAAAGCAACAGCGTGGGCACTCTCGATTGCAGGGATAATACCCTCGTATCTTGAAAGGAGGAAAAATGCCTCCATAGCCTCTTCATCGGATACAGTTTCGTAATGAATTCTGCCCATATCGCGAAGATGCGCGTGTTCGGGGCCTACACCAGGGTAATCAAGACCGCTGGCAATAGAATATACAGGGAGCGGCTCGCCATTTTCGTCCTGCAGTACATAACTGGAGTATCCGTGAATAACGCCTTTTGTACCATATGCCATTGTAGCCGCATGGTCACCTACACCTGCGCCTCTGCCGAGAGGTTCAACGCCGTATATTTCTACAGGGTCTGCCAAAAACGGAGTAAACATACCCAGCGAGTTGGAACCACCGCCAACACAAGCGGTAACTGCATCAGGCATAATGCCTGTCATTTCTAAAAATTGCTCTCTTGCTTCGATACCGATAATGGACTGAAAATCCCTTACCATTTTTGGAAACGGATGTGGACCTGCAGCAGTACCGATGCAGTAGATTGCATCCTTATATTCTTTAAGGTATGCTTCAAATGCCGCGTCGCACGCTTCTTTTAAGGTTTTGAGACCTTTGGTTACAGGCACAACATTTGCTCCCAGCATTTTCATACGGATAACGTTTGGATGCTGCTTTGCAATATCAACCTCGCCCATATACACATCGCACTCCATACCAAAATATGCAGCGGCGGTTGCTATTGCTACACCGTGCTGCCCTGCGCCTGTTTCGGCAATGATTTTCTTTTTGCCCATATATTTTGCAAGCAGGCCCTCACCCATACAATGGTTGAGCTTGTGAGCGCCTGTGTGATTGAGGTCCTCTCTTTTAAGATATATCTGACAGTTGCCGAAAATTTTTGAAAGGCGTTCGCAGTGGTAAACAGGGGTTGGTCTGCCCTGAAACTCCTTGCGAATTCGTCTGAGCTCATTTATAAACTGTGCAGAATGACAAATTGCTTCGTATGCATCATCTGCTTCTTTAAAAGCTTCGATAAGCTCTTTTGCCTGGAATGAGCCGCCGTATTCACCAAAATAGCCTTCGGCGTTTGGATATTCTTTGAGATAATTGTCAAAATCCTTGTATTTATTCATATATGTAGCTCCTTGGTTATTTAATAAATTATATTGTACCACAAAATGCAAAAAATGTCTACTTTTTTTTAAAGTTTATCCCCGTTTGTCACTTTAAAAGTCAATCTAAAAAGGTGCCTGATTTCAGCATATCAACAAACAACTTTACTCTTTTGGGCAAAAACTCATTTTCAACGCTGATGATATATGTATCTCTCTTAAAATTACCGATTTTTTTGAAAACAATATTGCTGTCAAAAAGCCCGTTCCACGAAAACGAGGGAACAAATGCTATACCCCAGCCAAGCTTTAAATATTTTCGCACATAGTATGGGTCGTCACTCTGAAACGAAATATCAGGCTCAAAGCCCATTTGATTGCATATAGAAACAGTGCAGGTATACAAATTGCTTGGTTGGCTTATGGTAATAAACTTTTGTTTTTCCAAATCACTTTTAATGAGCTTTTCTTTTTGTGCAATGGGGTTATTTTTGTTGACTGCCAGCACAATATTCTCCCGCACAAGAAGCTCCTTTTTCATATTGTCACATTTCAATGTGTCGTCAGCAATTATAATATCATAATCCATATTGTTATCGGGCTCGTTGTGGCTTATAACAAAAGAAACATCGGGATATTGCAGCTTAAATCTTTCGGCAATGGCAGAAACGTAATTTCGATTAGTGCGCACACATAGCCTTATTTCGCCGCGGATGTCGTCGTTGTTTATGCATTTTTTTGCCTCTTCTATAAGGGATAGCGCCTTGCTTGTGCGCAGGTAAAATTCTTCGCCGTTTTTGTTAAGGCGTATTTTATTTGCGCCTCTGTCAAAAAGCTTTATATTAAGCTCAGCTTCAAGTCTGCTTATGGACTGTGATATATTGGACGGCGGCACAAGAAATTTTGCGGCGGTTTTTGAAAAATTTTGTGTTTGCGCCGCATCACAAAAATATTTAAGCTGTAACAATTCCATATTAATTTCACCTCAAAACTATTGTAACACATTCTACTATAACTGTAAAGTTATTGTAAAATATTTTATTTAATATTTTACAATATACCTAAAATATGATAATATATACCAAAGGAGATGCTTTACTATGAAAGTAATAAAAGATATATTTTACACAAACCAAAAAGATTTAAGCCAAAGTCTGGATATTTATCTGCCCGAATGCGAGAATTTTCCTGTTTTTGTATATTTTCACGGCGGCGGTATTGAGGGCGGCAGCAAGGATATGGGAGAGCAAATTCCAAAGGAGCTCACAGACAGCGGCATATGCTTTGTAAGCGCAGAATATCGTATGTATCCCTATGCTTCGTATCCGCAGTTTATACAGGACTGCGCAGCGGCGGCTGCCTGGGTACACAAGCACATAAACGAATACGGAAAGGTCAAGAGCATTTACATAGGCGGCAGCTCTGCAGGCGGTTACCTTTCGATGATGCTTTTGTTTGACGAAAAGTATCTGGCTGTACACAAGCTAAAGCCCACCGACTTTAAAGGTTATATTTTGGATGCAGGTCAGCCCACAGTTCACTTTAACGTATTAAGAGAGCGTGGCATCGATACACGCCGCATTATTATAGACCAAGCAGCACCCCTGTATCACATATGCGAAAAAGAATACCCGAATATGCTTTTTATTGTATCGGACAACGATATGGAAAACCGCTTTGAGCAGACAAAGCTTGTACAATCAACACTTAAGCATTTCAGGGTTGACGAAAGCAAATATTCGTTCCTTTATATGAAGGACAGCACCCACTGCTCATACCTAAATAAAAACACGCCCGACGGCAAAAATATGTTTGCGGATATTTCAATTAATTACATACAGAAAGTGGATAACAAGCAATGAAAAACGGACTTATATTTACCATTATCACCGCAAGCCTGTTTATTACACTGGAGCCTGTGAGCAAGCTGATTGCAGATGCGGTAAACCCCTATGCAATAACATTTTTGAGGTTTTTTATAGCAGCGCTTGTTTTTGCACCATTCTCCATTGCAAAAATAAAAAAAGACAAGCTGAAAATATCTTTTAAGGACATTGGCATATGCGCAATGCTTGGAATTATATTTATATGTATAAGTATGGTTTTGCTGCAGATTGGCGTAAAAAAGGCAGACTCCCCTGCCCTTATATCAATAATTTTTTCGTCAAACTCTATGTTTACAGTGCTTTTTACCGCACTTATACTTAAAGAAAAAATCACAAAGCGCAAGCTTCTTGCGGTAATCATTTGTACAACAGGCGTTGTTATATGCGCAGATTTTTCATCAGGCTCAAATGTGCAATCGGTACTTTTTGGGCTTACAGCCGCAGTTGTTTTCAGCATATACACAGTGCTGTGCAAAAAATATATGACAAGCCTTGGAGGCATTGTTCAGGCAGGAATTTCATTTTTGATTGGCTCGGTTGTTTTGTTTGTTGTTTTGCTTGCTTCGGGAATCGAAACATTTTCGGCAGTATCGCAATCAAACATTTTGCATTTGTTGTATCTTGGAATTGCAGTAACAGGAATCGGCTACCTGTGTTACTTTAAGGCAATAGAAAAAGGCGGTACAATTATGGCTTCCCTTGCGTTTTTTATAAAGCCTGTTATAACGCCGTTTGCAACGTTTTTTATAAACGGAATACAGCCTGAGGGCAAAATTTTTGTGGCAATTGTTTTTGTTGTGGCTGGCTCTTGCCAAGGTTAAAAGTAAATAATTAAAAAATCCTCGCAAGTGAGCACAAACAGTTTACTTGTGAGGATTTTTTGTTACCGTACAACACTGATTTTAACAAAGCTTTATCATAATGTTATTTTCGGCAATAATATTAATCATCTTCTAACAATTTAGAAGGAGAAATTTTTAATACTTGAGCCATTTTAAATAGTGTCTCTAAAGACACACCTCGAACAGTGCCAGTGCCTTCAACCTGTCCGACAAAATTAACGCTCTTTCCTATAAGTTCGGCAAAGAACTCCTGAGTATATCCCGACTTTTTTCTGTAATAGGCAATTTTCAAGCCTAAAGTTATATATCGATCAGGAAATTCAGTTTTCATATCATCTCCCCCTTAACCTATATATATTTTAACAACAAACCGCCTGAATTATAATTGATTTGTATTATATATTTCTTTACTTTAAGTAAATAATATTATATAATAATTAAAACACTGTTTACTTAAAGGAGAAAAGCGTTATGAATAAAAATACGTGTTGCTTTTTAGGTCATAGAAAAATTAAAATAACAAATGAGCAAAAAAATAAATTGCACAATATCATTGAAAAACTGATTATTGAAGAAAGCGTTGATATTTTTCTTTTTGGAAGCAAAAGTCAGTTTGACGATTTATGTTACCAAATTATAAGCAAATTAAAATCAAATTATCCTCATATTAAAAGAATTTATGTCAGAGCTCAATATCCGTATATCAGTGACGATTACAGAGAGTATTTGCTACAAAATTATGAAGAAACCTACTACCCCGATAAAATGCTTAAAGCAGGTAAAGCAGCTTATGTCGAACGAAACTGTGAAATGATAAATAAAAGTAAATTTTGCATAATGTATTTTGATGAAAATTACGCACCACCGAAACGGAAGAAAAGTAATTCGGATTTGAACGATTATCAGCCAAAAAGTGGTACAAAAATCGCATATAATTATGCAATAAGCAAGCAAAAGACAGTAATAAATATATTTAACAAATAAATTCTGCTTCATATCCTTTTTGCAAGCTTGTATAGTTCAAGTCTCTTTTATCATACGCAACAAAAAAGTCCTCTGTTGAGGACTTTTTTGTTGGTGCAGTCGTCTCTTCCAAAGAAACCGAGCTCTTGCGATGGTTGATTTGGTTGAGTTCAAAAACAAAATATGCTCGGAACTATGTTTAGTCCCAAGCATATTGTTGGTGCGGGCGAAGCTGCGCCGTTAAAAAAACAATTCGGTGAATTGTTTTTTAGGAGCAGTCGTCTCTTCCAAAGAAACCGAGCTCTTGCGATGGTTGATTTGGTTGAGTTCAAAAACAAAATATGCTCGGAACTATGTTTAGTCCCAAGCATATTGTTGGTGCGGGCGAAGAGACTTGAACTCCCACGGTTTCCCGCCAGAACCTAAATCTGGTGCGTCTGCCAATTCCGCCACGCCCGCATAATATTGAATTTTCTTACCACTACAATCAGTCTGCCAGCCGTAAACTTCATCTCTTTGCCTGCGCGCCGACAGAGGGCGCTTGCCTCAGAGGAAGTTTTGGCATAAGTTCCACCTTTCCAATCGCACAAAGTGCACTTGGGGTGTCACTTAAATTCCGCCACACCCGCATATATTTATTCATATAACTTATTTATAATATCACTTTATACCAAAAATGTCAATCTTTTTATCTTAAAATTTTAAAAAAGTATTTATTTGCGCAATCAAATATGTTATACTGATAGCAAAGAGGTGTAATTCTATGAAAAAAAATTCAACAATAAAATTAATGAAAAAGTTTTTACCCTATTACAAGCCGTATTTAGGCATTGTTGCGGTAGACCTTTTGTGCGCTGCCCTTACCACAGTGTGCGAAATGGTGCTGCCCCTTATTATAAAGTACATAACAAATACTGCCATCTCCGACACAGCAACCCTTATTATGTCGGACATATTAAAGCTCGGCGGTGTGTACCTGTTCCTCAAAATAGTTGACACAATAGCCAACTACTATATGGCATATATAGGTCACACAATGGGTGTTATGCTCGAAACGGATATGCGCCGTGACTTGTTTGCCCATTTGCAAAAGCTTTCGTTTTCGTATTTTGACAAAGCAAAGGTTGGCCAGATTATGTCGCGGCTTACATCTGATTTGTTTGACATAACAGAATTTACACACCACTTCCCTGAGGAGGTGTTTATTGCCACAATCAAAATTGTAGGTTCATTTATAATCCTTGGCGGCATCAGCATACCTCTTACTCTTATAATTTTTGCTCTGCTGCCCATTATGTTTATATCAATCAAATTTTTTCGCAAGGGTATGAAAGAAACATTTAAAGAGCGCAGACGTCAGGTTGGCGAGCTAAATAGCGACATTGAGGACACACTGCTTGGCATCAGAGTGGTAAAAAGCTTTGCCAACGAAAATCTTGAAAATGAGAAATTTGCCGAGGGCAACAAAAGATTTTTTGACATCAAAAAGCTGTCGTACAGATATATGGCAAGGTTCCAGTGCTGCACTAGATTTTTTGACGGTGTAATGTATGTAGCTGTAATTATAGCAGGCTCTATGTTTATGCTTTACGGCAAAATCAACGCAGCCGACCTTATAACATTTTTGCTTTACATACAGACCCTTATTGCGTCTATCCGTACTATTGTTCAGTTTACGGAGCAGTTTCAGAATGGTATTACAGGAATTGAAAGATTTTACGAAATTATGGATGTGGATTATGAAATTACAAACCTGCCCGATGCAAAGAATATACAAAATGTAAAAGGTGATATAAAATTTGAAGATGTTACATTTGCATACAATTCCGAGGACGGCGAGGTGATCTCTCATATATCACTCGACATAAAAAGCGGCGAAAACATTGCCATAGTAGGCCCATCGGGCGGCGGCAAAACCACGCTGTGCAATCTTATACCGCGATTTTATGATATACAGAGCGGTCGTATTACAATTGACGGACAGGACATAAAAGAAATTACTCTTGAAACTCTGCGCGACAATATAGGTGTGGTTCAGCAGGATGTATATATGTTTTGCGGCACAGTTTATGACAACATATGCTACGGCAAGCCCGATGCAACAATGGAGCAAATACAAAACGCAGCCAAAATGGCAGGCGCACACGAATTTATAATGGATTTGCCAAAGGGATATCACACATATATAGGCGAGCGCGGCATAAGGCTTAGCGGCGGTCAAAAGCAGCGGCTTTCCATAGCAAGGCTGTTCCTCAAAAATCCGCCTATACTCATTCTTGACGAGGCTACCTCTGCCCTTGACAACGAAAGCGAGCTCATTGTACAAAAATCTCTTGAAAAGCTTGCAAAAGGGCGAACCACACTTACAATTGCTCACAGACTTACCACAATAAAAAATGCAACAAAAATAATTGTACTTACCCAAAACGGAATTACCGAAACAGGTACCCACAAAGAGCTTATGGAAAGAGGCGGCGAATACGCAAAGCTTTACAGCCTTTACACTTCTATAAGCTGACAATTTGGAAGCATTTGCAAGGTGACATATGACAAAGACTAAACGGTGACAGATGGGGGACGTTTTGACTTATGTTAACAGGTGACAAGCCGGGGACGCACGTGCAAGCACGAACATCCCCGTTTGTCACCCACTGTCACCTATGACAAACACTAAAAAAACAGGTGATAACATTATGAATAAACAGTATGCGCTTATATGCGAAAATCAAAACGACTACTTTGAAGTAACAGAGTGGATTAAACAGACAGGAATAATAAATAAAGACATAGAGTTTATATGCAACCCACCTGCTGATATAAATAAATTTGAGGGTGTAATTGCAGTATTTAGTGGCAGCCCTCACAATGAGTGGGGTGCCATAAACAGCTGGGTGGGTCATTCTCACCTGCGCTGCGTATGTGGCAACAACATGCAGGCAAAAAAGCAAGAGTTTTATAAAGCCTTTTGCCATATGCTCGGAATACCTGCCCCTGTGGAAATTGAGCGGAAATATCTTATAAAGCTCCCTGACATTGAGTATTTAAACAGCTTGCCCAACTGCCGCGGTGTCGAGATAAGCCAAAGCTATCTTGACATACCAAATGCAAATGTGAGGATACGAAAAAGAAACGGAATATATATAAAAACAGAAAAATCAAAGCTCACAGAGCTTACGCAGCAAGAAACGGAGAGTATGATATCAGAACAGGAATACAACAAGCTGATGGAGTTTAAGCATCCGCAGCTTGACACTGTTACCAAAACAAGATATTGCCTGCTTTGGAGCGGAAAGTATTTTGAAATTGATGTATTCCCATTCTGGAATGATGTTGCATACCTTGAAATTGAGCTTATGAGTGAAGATGAAAAGGTGGAGCTGCCGCCATTTGTACAAGTAATAAAAGAAGTTACCTTTGACAAAAGGTATACCAACAAATCACTTGCAGGGTATCTTAAGCAAGGTAATATAAAAGAATTATTCGCATGACAAAAACTAAACAGTGACAGATGGGGGACGCACCTTTTGCAAAGGAACTTCCCCCACTGTCACCTATGACAAACGGGGATGTTCGTGCTTGCACGTGCGTCCTCGTTTGTTGAAACATCCAATTTTGCGCTTGTTGTGCGAATGACAAAAACTAACCTGTGACAGATGGGGGACGCACCTTTTTCAAAGGAACATCCCCCACTGTCACCCCATGCAAGCTACCATTACTGCCTTTTGTGCGTGGAGTCTGTTTTCGGCCTCATCAAAAATAACGCTTTGAGGGCCGTCTATAACCTCAGGCGCAACCTCGTAGCCTCTGTATGCAGGGAGGCAGTGGAGGAATATTGCATCGTCCTTTGCAGTTGCCATACGCTCTGCAGTAACGCTGTAATTGCCAAATACCTTTATTCTCTCCTGCTTTTCGTCCTCCTGACCCATACTTACCCATGTATCGGTAACAACCACATCGGCGTTATGAATTGCACTGTCGGGGTCATTTGTAATTACAACATCAGAGCCTTGTTTTTTGGCATCAGCAATTGCACGCTCTGTTACAAGTGCATCACACTCATAGCCTACAGGTGTTGCAACCGAAATGTTGATACCCATTTTTGAGCAGCCGTACAACAGCGAGTTGGAAATGTTGTTACCATCACCGAGATATGCAAGCTTTAAGCCCTCCAGCTTGCCCTTGTGCTCATAAATTGTCTGAAAATCTGCAAGTATCTGGCAAGGGTGAAGCAAGTCGGTAAGACCGTTGATTATGCTTATTGAGCCGTATTTTGCCAAATCCTCAACATCGCTCTGTGCATATGTACGAATCATAATGCCGTCAAGAAAGCGTGAAAGTACATTTGCTGTGTCATAAATGCTTTCGCCTCTGCCAAGCTGAATGTCATTACTTGACAAAAACAATGCCTGACCGCCAAGCTGATACATACCTACCTCAAAGGACACTCTTGTGCGTGTGGACGACTTTGAAAAAATCATACCCAAAGATTTGCCTTTAAGATGGTGGTGTACAATACCTGCTTTGTTTTCGGCTTTGAGCCTGATAGCCATATTTAAAATATTTTCAATATCCTGTTTTGAACAGTCATATAAGCTTAATAAATGTTTCATTTGTGTGTCTCCTTTTTAAAATATGTATTTATTATACAACCTTTAAAATTAAAAATCAACACATATTTATCGCTTTGGAATAAGAAGCTGCTGCCCTATTGCCAGAGAGCTGCCATCCTCAAGCTTGTTTATGCCTGATATTTCGCTCTCGGTTGTGTGATACCTTTTTGCAATATCCCACAAGCTGTCGCCGTTTTGCACAAAGTAAACGGTAATGCCTGCCTGATTTGATTTGTCGATTTTTGCACCTTCGTCAAATTCAATATCATTGATTACAGTGATTGTTTTGTCTGATATCAGATTTGCCGACACCTTAAGTACAGCGCGCACATTTACTCCCATTGCTCCGTCTATACTATAGCTGCTGTGCCCTGTATCAACAACTGCGTTAAGCTTTGTGATTGATTTGTCATATTTGCGGTCGGTTGGCAAGTTACATTCAAACGGCAGCTTTTGGTTTATGCTTTTCATTTCGCCTCTGTCGGACATATACAAAACATCTGCATTTACAATGCCTCCAACGCTTATAAAATTGTCACCGACTGTGGTATTTTCTACATAGGCATTTGTATCCATTGAGTACACCTTTTGTATAAGGTCGCCCTCCTGGGCTCTTATTGTGTTATTTACAATACACTGAGTGCTCATTGTATCAATAAGCTCCGAAACACTGATATCACTTGAGCTGACATTTATTTCATAATCGGGGCTGTATATGTCACTTATATAGTCTGTTCCCACCTCTTCAAACACAGACAAAGCTGCGCATATATCGGCGTCAACCTTTATTTGTGACATTGTTGCGTCTGTATCAAGCTCACAGGACACAGCTTGATTTTTTATATCAAAATCCACTGCTGACCAGGCATCCAAAGGTATGGAGTCGACATCTGCAATATGTGTAAACGGAATTTCGTTGTCGCAGCTAAAAAGCTCCCCGCCCGACAAGTACAGAGTTTTAAGCGCAAGGTTACCCTTAATAACTGCTTTGTTTGCCACAGTTTTGAGCTCGTACTCCGAAATATTCATTGTGCATTTTACAATTTCGGAAATTACAGGTGCGTGGTCGGGAATCTGGCATATTTCGTCAATATGCACTGTGTGCTCGCTAAGTGACAGCAAATTATAATTGTTTACTGTTTTTTTGCGGTGCGGCATTACATCTTTGTCCGACACCGATGTAACAATTGATGCGGTGTCTTTTTTGTACACGCTTGCTTCAAAATCAATTGCACATTTGGCGTTGAGCTTGCGGCTGTTGTGCACTGAATATTCGGTATGAACCGTTTGCCCTTTTACTTTTGCAAGCACATTTTCGCCTGCACCCTCTGCGCTTATCTGACGGCTGAAAGGCGAAGTATAGTCAATGTACTGCACAGAATTTTGTTCGTCATCGCTTACATACAAAATATTGTAGTTTACAACCCCTGTAACTGTGATATAATCTCTCGATACGCTTTTTTCGTTTATCTGCTCTTTTGCAGACACCTCCAATATACTTTTTATATCGGGCTTTGTATCGGGAACGATTATATCACAATCAGAAATATATCTTACCTTTACGCAGTTATCATATGTGTAATTTAAATCTTCTCTGTTCATTTCGACAGACATAGCAATCCCCCTAAATCAGTTTGTACATATATATGAAAGTATTGATAAAATATGCACAAGAATGGAAATAGGGGGATGTAAAAAATCTTAACGATTTTTTACATCCCCCATTATGTCTTATGAAATTTATTAAATTACATTACCGTTATTACAAATGCAGCTTTCTGCGGCGGAAGGCTTCTTGTTGTCATAGTAGATGTAATTGCACGGATGTATGAACCAGCCTTTATATCTTCTGCCTTAAAATCTTGGCCGTCTGCACCCTTGATTGATGTTTCATCAGCAATGTTGAGCACTGTCTGCTCTGTAGGATTTTGGATATTGCCTATCGCAATTGCAGTTACTTTGCCATCTTCAGAAAGAATTTCGCAAACTTCACCCTCAACTACGTCTTTAGCTTCGTTTGCTGTCTGAGTAATTTTAATTGCAGTTACCTGAGGAGGAAGGCTCATTGTCATTGCAGGAGCATACTCAATGGTGTACTCAAAATTCATATCAAGGTCAGCAGCTTTGACAGCTTTGCCATCCTTGTCTGTGATAACAGTTTCATCTGTCACGAATACCACAACCTCGCCACGCTCGTAATCGGCAACCAAAATTGATTTTTCGGTAATGTCCTTTATTGAGCAGGTTGCAATTACTGTTTGGGGAGCAATTTCTTCGGTTGATTGCTCAGGTATAACTGTGGCAGTTTCATCACCCCAGCTTATGCTTATAACACCATTTTCTTCGGTGTAGGTGCTGTTGATTATTTCGGTAAAGAATTCCTGTGGTACATATGTACGGTCGTTAACAAGAATAGGGTCTGTACCCAATTTCATAGGAGCAGTTCTTGCAAAGGTGTAGCCGTCTACTGTCGGAACAAATGAGATTGTTACAGGAAGCTTTACAAGTGTAACTGTGTCGGTGGGCTCGTCGTATTCTACAGTAAAACCAAGCTTTTCACAGATTGCACGAACAGGAAGCATTGCTTTGCCCTCATTTACTATGTACGAAGTACCCTCGAGTGCCTGATTGTTTACAGTGATTGTACTCTGTGCTGCAAATGCACTTGTAGTAAGTGCTGCGGCAGCTATTACTGCAGGTATGATTTTTTTAATGTTTTTCATTTTTTTAATCCTTTCTAAAATAAATTTTATGTATTTTAAGTGGCTTACATACTTAATACAATTGAATTTGACGTTTTGTTGAGTAATTTTAAAAATATTTTTTATTTTTTGAATTTTTCATAATTTATTGACTTTGACGTGTAAAAAGGTTAAAATAGTATTAAGCCGAAAGATAGTAATCCGAACCCGCCTGAAACGGCGTAATTTCGGTAACTTTCGGTTTGTCATCTTCGCAAGGCGTCAAAAGCCTTGCTTCATCTTCCGCACCAAAATTTGCTCAAAATTCCATCTGTTTCAGGTCGTAGAATTTTAAAAGTGAGAATTTTTGGTTGCGTAAGGCAAAAACGCAGGTAATCCTTGATGGATTACCGAGTATTTTAACGTAGCGAAAGCGAAAATTCACCTTTTAAAATCGAGGTTCGGATTACTCTCTTTCGGCTATAGAAAGGCTAATAATTATGAAAAATAACGAACACGGTTTTACACTAGGTGAGCACGTTGACGGCAACAAAACTTTTAAATTCCGCCTTTCTCATCACAAATATTATATCATAGAATGTGCTCCTGAGCAAGAGGATAAGGTTTTGCAGCAAATTTCAAATATGACAAAAGCATATGAAGAATGGAATAAGATAAAACGCCCCGAAAAGAATAAAAAGTAGCGAATAATTTTTCGCTACTTTTTTGCAACAGTTGAGGACGGCGGGTGACAGGGGGATGTTCCTTTGTAAAAGGTGCGTCCCCTCTGTCACCTATTAGTTTTTATTTGTTCGCTTGGGCATCAAGGACACACCTCTTGCGAGGAATGTCCCCGTTGTCATGCGAACATCCAGTTTGTTCAGTATGAGCTATTTTTTCTGTTCCTTTTTTATTTTATTAATCAGAATACTTATTAATTAAAATACTTATTAATTATCCTTGCCTTTTCAGCCTTTTTTTCTGTAATATACGCATTTTTTACTGCTGTTGCAAGCTTTGTATCTCTGCCAGCAGCCTTTAAAAGCTCTGTAAGCTCAGCTACAACCTCATCAACCTGTGCGTCGTAGCGGTCCTCCATTGCAAGACCTTCTGACATACGCGATTTAACCACAGCGGCAACATTTGTGGTTGTGTGCTCTTCTACAGGGCGGGCAAGAAATTCTGCTTTTGCAGCTGCCCAAAGCGAATTAAACTCCGCATAGTAATTTGCTTTAATTACATAAAGCTCTGCAACCTTTTGGCTTATTAATGTGTCATAATCAACATTTTGAGGTTGCTCTTGAGGCTTGTTATCCTCAGGCTTTTGCTGCGAATTGTTATTGGTAGGCTTATTATCTGCAGGTTTGTTATCTGCAGGCTTGTCCTGCGGCTGCTCAGCCTCAGTTTGCTGTTGTTTGTCAGCCTCTGCTTTGTTTGCTTTAGCCTCTCCAAGAGTAAGCTGACCAGTCATTATTTTGGTAGCATCCTCTTTGGTAATTTCGTTGTTGTTTAGGGCTGCAATTTCCTCCTCGGTCATCTGACGAAGTGTGCCGATGTTGTTATTTTCAAGGTAGTCAACAACCTCTTTTTCGGATTGCTCTGACTTTTGGGCTATCTGCTCCTCATCAAGGCTTACGCCGTCAATAAAGGCAGATATGTTTTCGTACTGCCATATTGCAAGACCTGCTATAATTGCAACAATTACCGCAAGTATAATTAAAAATACCTTGAGTTTTTTATTCATATGCCATTACCTCTCATTATTTAAAATCAGGTGTGTATGTAGGAACTACCTGCGACAGTGCAGACATAATTTTTTCGTTATTGCCGTCTGTAAGTGCCTCATCAAGTATCTTGAGTTTTAAATCAACTGTCTGAATATCAATGTCGAGCTGCTTTCCGATAAAAATTTTACTGTGAGCTGTTTTGGAAAGTCCTTCCTCGCTCATAAGTAACTCCTCATAAAGCTTTTCGCCGTCACGCAGACCTGTAACCTTGATTTCTATCTCCTTTTCGGGCTCGTATCCGCTGAGCCTGATAAGCTTTTTTGCCAAGTCGTATATTTTTACAGGTTCACCCATATCAAGCACAAAAATTTCGCCGCCCTTTGCAAAGCAGGATGCCTGAATAACAAGCTGTGCCGCTTCGGGTATTGTCATAAAAAATCGTGTTATATCCTTGTGGGTAACCGTAACAGGACCGCCTTTTTCTATCTGTTTTTTAAACAGAGGAATTACAGAGCCGTTGGAGCCAAGCACATTGCCAAAGCGGACAGATACAAACTGTGTTTTGCTGACCTGCTGCATTGACTGAACAATAAACTCACAAAACCGCTTTGTTGCACCCATAACGTTGGTAGGGTTAACCGCTTTGTCGGTGGATATCATTACAAACTTGTCTACTCCATATTTGTCTGCACATTTTGCAACATTGTATGTACCATAAATATTGTTTTTGATTGCTTCGCCAGGGGATACCTCCATAAGCGGAACGTGCTTGTGAGCTGCCGCGTGGAATATTACCTGCGGCTTGTATTTGTGGAATATTGATTCCATTCTGTCAATATCGCGTACTGATGCAATAAGCACCTCTATTTCCTGCTCAGGAAAATCGTATTTGAGCTCATTTTGCAAATCATATGCATTATTTTCGTATATATCAACTATAATAAGCAGTTTTGGATTGTACCGCAAAACCTGACGGCAAAGCTCAGAGCCAATGGAGCCGCCACCGCCTGTAACCATTATTGTTTTGCCAAAAATAATATCTTTTATACCCTTGTCATCAAGGTATATGGCGTCACGTGCAAGCAAATCTTCAATATTTACCGAGCGTATTTGCGATGAAATCTCTTTGTCTATAATCTGGTCGATACTTGGAAGTGTTTTTATTTTGCACTTTGTTTCGGTACAAATTTCAATAATTTTTTTGCGTTCGGTGTTGGAAATCCCAGGAATTGCAAGTATAATCTCTTCAACACAATATTCTTGGCACACTCTAACAATATCATACCTGCTGCCCAAAACCTTTTTGCCGTTAACATATGAGCTGACCTTGCGCTCGTTGTCATCAATAAGGCCAACTATGTTGTAATTGCGTTTTGAATTAAGTACATCATCCAAAAACATAGCCGCAGCAGAGCCTGCTCCGATAACAAGGATATTTATACTGCTTTTGCCGTTTTTGCGGGCAAAATGCTGCTTTAATACTATGTAGCCGCATTTTATTGTAATTCGTGAAACCACAATCAAAAGAGTGGAAAAAAACATCGAAACAAGTGAAAATTTGAGGTAATAGTGCGAATTTTTTATAAAATACGCAACAATTATCGAAATCAGCCCTGCAGCAAAACAGGCAAAAGCCGTTTTTATGTAATCACGGATTGACGCGTGAATCCATAGCGTACGATAGTTTTTTGACAAAAGAAGTGCAACAAAATATATTGCCGCAACAGTAACAAAATACCACTTAAGTGAATATACTATGCTCAAAAAGCTTGTAAAGGAAAATGCCACCATTAAAATAACGGCATACACTGAAAGTACCAACAATATATCAACAAACCATAAATGTTTGTTGTTTTTGAAATTAGAAGCAAGCTGGTACATAAGTGATTTGATTTTTAATGACATATGTAACCTCCCCCATTCAAAAATGTATAATACATCATAATACTATTATATCTTTAACAAATCACCTTGTCAAGTGCACTCATTTGGAAGAATTGTCGTTTTTTGGTTAAAGGGTGACAAATGGGGGACAAGGTGACAGTGGGGGAAGTTCCTTTGCAAAAGGTGCGTCCCCCATCTGTCACAGGTTAGTCTTATTTATTCGCGCGGGCAACGAGGACACACCTCTTGCGAGGAATGTCCCCGTTGTCATGCGAGCTTCCCCACTGTCACATACCAAACAAAAGGTGACAATCCGGGGACGCACGTTTCAAAATGACAAACGGGGACGCACCTTTTGCAAAGGAACATCCCCGTTTGTCATTTTTTATTTATCAGTTTATTTTTTTGCAATAACTCTTTTTGCAGCAGCAACAATTGCTTCGGGTGTAAGACCATAATCTTCAAGCAGTTGTGCAGGCTTGCCCGATTTGCCAAACACATCCTGTGTACCGATACGCTCTATATGCACCGGAGCATTTTCGCAAAGGACTTCGGCAACTGCGCTGCCAAGACCGCCTATTACGTTGTGCTCTTCGCAGGTTACAACTGCGCCGGTTTCTTTTGCTGCTTTTGAAATAAGCTCTGCATCTATAGGCTTGATTGTAGCAATATTAATAACTCTTGCGCTGATGCCATCATTTGCCAAGAGCTCTTTTGCCTTGAGCGCCATTTCAACCATAAGACCAGTTGCAACAAGTGTTACGTCACTACCCTCGGTAAGCTGAACGCCTTTGCCTATTTCAAACTTGTATGTGCTCTCGTCAAATATAACAGGTACACCAAGACGTCCAAAGCGCAGATACACAGGGCCGTTGTGCTCTACAGCCGCTCTCATTGCAGCTTTTGCTTCTACATCGTCTGCAGGATTTATAACAATCATATTTGGAAGTGTGCGCATAATGCCAATATCCTCAAGGCACTGATGTGTGGCGCCATCTTCACCAACAGAGATGCCTGCGTGGGTAGCACCTATTTTTACATTGAGGTTTGGGTAGCAGATAGAGTTGCGAATCTGCTCAAAGGCTCTGCCTGCCGCAAACATTGCAAAGGAGCTTGCAAACACTATTTTGCCGCAGGATGCAAGACCTGCTGCGGTTGACATCATATTTGCCTCTGCAATACCCATATTTATAAATCTGTCAGGAAACTTCTTTTTAAAAACATCTGTTTTTGTTGATTTTGAAAGGTCGGCGTCAAGTACTATAATAGGATATTCCTCACCCAAAGCCGCAAGTGCGTTTCCGTATGATTCACGTGTTGCAATTTTTTTGATATCTGCCATTATATAGTCGCCTCCAGTTCTTTAATTTTGCTATCCAGCTCTGCAATTGCAATATTGTACTGCTCTTCGTTTGGAGCACTGCCGTGCCATGCAGCCTGATTTTCCATATATGACACGCCTTTGCCCTTTACTGATTTTGCAACAATGGCAGTAGGCTTGCCTTTTGTTTGTTTTGCTTTTTCAATAGCGTCTTTGATTTCATCATAATTGTGAGCATCTATAACAATAACATTCCATCCAAAAGCTTCAAACTTTTTGTCAATAGGTGTAGGGTTCATAACCTGTGTTATGTCGCCGTCTATCTGCAGACCATTAAAATCGATAAATGCTGTCATATTGTCAAGCTTGTAGTGAGCGGCAAACATAGCTGCCTCCCATACCTGACCCTCTTCAAGCTCGCCGTCACCAACAATGGTGTACACTCGATAATTTTTGCCATCGAGCTTTGCGGCAAGAGCCATACCATTTGCGGTGCATATACCCTGACCAAGCGAACCTGTAGACATGTCAACACCGGGAATTCCCTTCATATCGGGGTGACCCTGAAGATAGCTGTCTGCCTTTCGGAGAGTCGGGATATCCTCCTTGGGTATAAAGCCCTTTTCTGCCAGAGCGCCGTAAAGCGCAGGGGCACAGTGACCCTTTGAGAGAACAAATCTGTCTCTGTCGGGGTTTTGCGGATTGTTAACGTCCACATTCATCTCGTCAAAATAAAGTACCGACAAAATATCTGCAATTGAGAGTGAGCCGCCCGGGTGACCCGATGCTGCGCTGTAAACTCCTGTAACTGCGTGGCGTCTTATTTTGTACGCTGTCAATTCCAATTGTGCATTACTTAACATAACACATTTCCTCCTATAATTTCATCAATAAATTTTACACTTGCCGAAAGTATGGCATCAAGCCTCTGTTCGTCTTTGGACAAATACAGATATCCAATCAGTGCTTCAAAGCCTGTGGCGTGACGATAGTCAACTATATCGGCGTTTTTGGCACTGGTGTGAGAGTGAGCATTTCTGCCTCTTTTGTAAACTGCAAGCTCATTTTGTGTAAGCATAGGCTCAATACTGTGAATAATATCACTCTGCGCCTTTGCCTTTACATACATGGTTGCCGTTTTGTGAAGCTTGTTAACGGGCATATTTTCATCCTTCATAATATGTGTACGCACATAGAGCTCGTACACTGCGTCGCCTATGTACGCAAGAGACAGCGGCGACAATAGCTCGGGTTTTATATTAAGTGAAAAGTCTAACATATTTATATCCTTTTCCATTTTACACCCTGACGGGTATCTTCAAGCTCGATTCCGCTTTTTTTAAGCATATCGCGGATTTGATCGGCTCTGGCAAAATCCTTGTTTTTGCGTGCCTGATTGCGCTCTTCAATAAGATTTTCGATGTCGCTGTCAAGAATGTCTGCCTGCTTTGCTTTGATAATACCAAGCACATTGCCCAGCTCGTTAATGAGAGCAATAATTGCCTCAATGTCTGCTTTGTTTGTGTTTTCGTCAAATTCAACGTTTGCATATTTTACAATGTCAAAAATTGCCGAAATTGCATCCGCAGTGTTGATGTCGTCGTCCATAGCCGCAATAAACTGCGCTTTAAATTCATCTGTCTTTTGCTTAGTACCGTCGGAGAGCTGACCCTCATCCGCATTGCCCTTTAAAAATTCGAGGTTATCAAGGCAGGTTTCTATTCTGCCTAGAGCTGCTTTTGCCTGAGTGAGCAATTCGTCACTAAAGTTAATTGGGTTGCGGTAGTGCGCCGAAAGCATAAAAAAGCGGATTACTATATAATCAAACTTTTGAGCTACGTCACGCACTGTAAAAAAGTTGCCGAGAGATTTGCTCATTTTAACGTTATCTACATTTATATAGCCATTGTGCAGCCAGTATCTTGCAAATTCGCAGCCATGTGCACATTCGCTTTGTGCAATCTCATTTTCGTGATGGGGAAAAATAAGGTCTTTGCCTCCTGAGTGAATGTCGATGGTTTCGCCAAGGTACTTGGTAGCCATTGCGCTGCATTCTATATGCCAGCCCGGTCTGCCCATACCCCATGGGCTGTCCCATGCAGGCTCGCCCGGCTTTTGAGCCTTCCAAACTGCAAAGTCCATTGGGTTTTCTTTTTTGCTGTCTATGTCTATTCGTGCGCCCGCCTCTAAGTTTTCGAGAGGCTGATGTGAAAGCTTGCCGTATTCATCAAATTTTTTAACGCGGAAATACACATCTCCGTCAACGCAGTATGTAAAGCCCTTTTCCTCAAGCTTTTTGATAATATCAATAATACTGTCAATATTTTCGGTTGCTTTTGGGTGAACGGTAGCCTCTTTAATGCCAAGACCCTTACTGTCGGTAAAGTACTCTGCAATAAAGCGGCTTGCAAGCTCTGCTACTGTGATATTTTCTTCATTGGCTCTTTTTATCATTTTGTCATCTATGTCGGTAAAGTTTTGAACAAAGCTTACCTCATAGCCCAAATACTCAAGGTATCTGCGCAGAGTATCAAAAATAATAAAAGGGCGTGCGTTACCTATATGAAAATAGTTGTAAACTGTGGGCCCGCAGGAATACATTTTTACTTTGCCAGGCTCCAGCGGCACAAATTCCTGCTTTTTGCCTGTAAGGCTGTTAAACAGTTTAAGCATACTATCACTTCCTTTCAACAATAATCAACCACAATAATTATTATATAATTTTTTTATCAAAATTACAATAGTTTTTGAAAGATTTATTACTTTTGCATTGATTTTAAATTTATTTAATGATAAAATAGTTACAATTAATAGAAAGAAGTTGATTTTATGATATACCGAAAAACAATTGAACCCAGATGCAGCCTGTGCAAAAATGCAAGCTTTATAGAAAATTCAAGAAATGTAAATTGCAGCATATACGGGCAGCGGCCTGTGGATTTTGTGTGCAAAAAATATGATTATGACATTTTTAAAAGAGAAATTAAGCAAAAGCCAAAGATGAAGGTGTTTAAAAAAGAAAATTTTGAATTGGATTGACAAATGGGGATGTTTTGACAAACGGGGATGTTTTGACAAACGGGGATGTTCGTGCTTGCACGTGCGTCCTCGTTTGTTTAAACATTCAATTTTGTGACAGATGGGGGACGCACCTTTTGCAAAGGAACTTCCCCCACTGTCACCTATGACAAACGGGGATGTTTTGACAAACGGGGATGTTTTGACAAACGGGGATGTTCGTGCTCGCACGTGCGTCCTCGTTTGTTGAAACATTTAAATTTGTGACAAATGCG
>JAZQZC010000048.1:0-24313 GCA_045633845.1 Clostridia bacterium | reverse complement strand
CTGAAAGTCTTGTTTCACTGGATGCAGAGTTTGAAAAATATGAGTCGGGCGAAAAAAACAAATTTAATCGTAGTGCTACTGCAAGTTGGGGCGGAAGTTTTGTTTATGATGCCGAATATAATGCTCTGATAGAAGAACGCGCAGCGTACAATGCCGAGATGGAAGGCTATATCGACAAGCTTGCACAGTATCAGGTTGAAACCGACGATAAAACTGTGGATGAGCTCGGAAATAATGTAACGCAAAGAACCGGCACTGTAAGCTCGGGTGCGTCAGCTCAGACTGACATAGTAAAAAAACAGTTTGAACAAGAGCTCAAGCTTTTGGACCATATGCACAAAACCGGGCAAAAAACAGATGCCGAGTATTATGCTGAGCTTGAAAAGCTTCGAGATAAATACTGCCAAAAAGGCAGTGAAGATTGGCTTAAGTATACCGAGGAAATATATGAATATGAACGAGATACAATCAAAAAATTATATGATGATGTTTCGGAGTATGCAATAAGCAGACTCGAAGAAATTGAAAAAAAGCAAGATACTTATGCAAATAAATTAAGCTCATACGGCAAGCTATTCCAAAAAAACACCGTTGTATTCGGCGACGAAACAATGGAGTACTACTCACTTGCCGATATTGACAAGGACATTAAAGCAATTTCAGAATACAATGATTTGATGGTTCAGTTCAAAAAGAGAATATCGGATTTTGGTATATCAGACAACGCTGCAAACAGCTATTTGAATGAACTAAACAATCTTTCTGTTGAAGAAGGTACACAAGGTTTAAAAGCTTTATCAAGTGCCTCCGATGAGCAGCTTGCTGAGTATATGAAGGCATACGAGACCAAGCTTACATATTCCGAGGGTGCGGGAGCTGAGTATTATTTTGATGATACTGCCAATGCAGTTCAGCAATCATATCAAAATATGGTTGCTAAGCTTAAAGAGGCGGGATATGACATACCCGAAGGCTTTATAGCAAGCGGTACATTGTCTGCCAAAAATTTTGGCGAGGCTTTTATTGCCGAAATTGACACTCAGCTTGCTGCCATATCTGCAAAGATAGATGCTACATTGCAAAAGATTGTAAAGCTCAATAGCTTGAGTGATAGAGAAATTGGCAGCAACACAAGTGTAACAAACAATTATTCAGACAACAGGACTGCTACATACAACATAACCGGCAATTCAGCCAGGGAAGTTATAGAAGAAACTAAAGCACGTGAAACCTACGAAAAACACACAAGCAAATGGGGGTGACGTAATTGAAATTAACATACATATCTGAAGGTGGCAGAGTTGAAATGGGCGGAGGTTCACATCCGCTCATTAATGTTATAGGCGAGCTAAGCGGATTTGGCTTGCCTGCGCCTCAATATGACGAAATTGAGTATTCGGGCGAAAACGGCGTTACAACCATCGGCAAAAAGGACCTTGCAAGAACAATGACGATATCTGCAGATTTAAACGGCGGTCAGACCGAACTGATGAAGATGCTAAAGGCATTTTATTATCCCGGCGAATTATTCTGCGACTTTGACAATGTAAAGCGAAAAATAAGCTGCAAATGCATTACGCCGCCCGATGAAATTGAGCGTAATTACAACTGCGGCATAAATACGTTTACTGTTCAGCTCAAGGCTGATTATCCGTATTTTTCGGATTGCTATGACACAACGCAGTCGCTTGCGGGGTACAAAAACCTTGTTACTACAGAATTTACGCTGCCGTGTGTGTTTACCAAAAAGCTGCAGAACGGCGAATGTTATAATCGCGGTGACTTAATATGTTACCCGATAATTAACATTGAGGCGAGGAATGAGCCTGTATCGACAGACACATTGCTTGTTGTAAGCAACGCTACAACAGGAGCTACAATTGAAATCGACTATGTTATGAATTTGGGCGAGATTGTGACAATTGACCTCAACACCAGACGCATAAAAAGCAGCATTTCGGGCGATATTACGGCGCATCTTGTGGAAGGTGTTGATTTGAGTAAATTCTACCTGCAAAAAGGCAAAAACGAGATTGCATTTTCGACATCTGACACAGAGCAGCTGCTTAATGCAAATATTACTTTTAATAACTTATACATAATGGCGGTGAGATAATGGATATAACTTTTTGGAGCCTGGATTTTGCCCAGCGAAAGATATTGCCTGCATCAAGCAAAGATAACGGATACACTTCTATGAACGCCGTTATTGAGTTTAATGGCAACGGCAGCTTTGAGCTTGTTTTTTACGACAAGGAAATTGAGGCATTTGCCGAAGCTCATCCTGAAGGCTTTTTAATATCCTGGGGTAAGTTTTATGGATATGCTACCGATTTGCAATTCAAAGAGAAGGAAAAGAAGATATTTGGCAGTCATTTAAATGCCATATTGCACAAAGCGGTATTTCCTACATACAACGGTAGCGGCGATGCAATAAAGGTGCTGACAAACATTTTTGCAACATATGCACCGTGGCTGACCATTAAGGACACCAGTCAGACTGCAGAAATCACATACAATTCTGAAAAGTACCTCAATGGTGATACTTTTATTCAGAATTATCTTGCAGCTGCAGATATGGGATACGAAATTACAATTGCAAACAAGCAATTGTATATTGAGCTTCTAAAGCCTCAAACAAATCCGTTGATATTAAGCGGCAGCAACCGCAATGTTTACGAAATGCAGCTTGATTTTTCACTCAAAAACAATGCCTTTGGCGGTTGGTATAAGAAAACCGAAGAGGATGACGGCACAAAGCTTGACACGGAAGAATGGACTTACATTTCCACATCAGACAAAGACGGAATATATGTACAGGATGTAGTGCTTAATGCTAATTCGCCTGCAAAGGCTATAGAAGAATTAAAGCAGCATAAGATTGACCGTCAATTGCTTTGCAAAACGCGAAATGTCGAATTTAAAACCGATTACAATATCGGCGATATTGTAAGGATGCAACGAAATGGCATTGAACAGAAAAAACAAATTACAAGTGTTGATTTATGGTATGAGGGTTCATCCTATCACCAGGAACCGACACTTACCGAATGGGAGGAATAATTTATGGTAGGTGACTTTTTGTATAGTCAAGAGGTGACGGCAGAGGATTTAAACAACGTAGCAATAGATTTAGGAAAAGCTGATTTCAGTGAATTCACCGAAGGTGAGCCATATTCGGTTGATAAACTTAACGATATTACTGCGTCGTTAGTATCTGCTGGTGTGTTATTCATCGGAGACCGTTGTAAAGTTTCATTAGTTGATAATGATATATTTGTATCCGGCGGTGTTTGTGTATTTGGAAATGGCGCAAAAATCAGAATATCGGATGCTGGCGAAAAATTAGCATTGATAGAAGGTGGCACAAATTATGTATATGTGTATTATGACAGAAGTAATGCAAATATCGTTACGCTTATAAACAGTTTAGCAGCACCCGCAGAATCGGAAAGTTGTATACTTTTGGCCGAAATTTCCACTGCCGGCAAAATCACAGATAAACGAGTTTACTCAACATATAAAATGGATTTTCCGGAAGCGATATGCAAAGTTGTAAAAGTTGACGATTGTAAATTTTATTATGCAGCAACTCCCGTGGAGGAAGAAATTAATGTTGGCTTTTCAAAATTTCAATTTGTACTTATATATGTGAAATCACGTACCTATGGGAGTGAAAATATTAATCCTTTTTCTTCTAAAGCAAGAGCAGATGTTGCTGTTTATCTTCCTGATGGAGCATCAACACGAATTGAAAAAAATACGTTTTATGATGAATATGACACTATTGATATACGTCGTCAAGGTGAAAGTGTGT
This sequence comes from Clostridia bacterium, assembly GCA_045633845.1. GTDB lineage: Bacteria > Bacillota > Clostridia > UMGS1810 > UMGS1810 > RGIG4708. The sequence goes on along the minus strand of JAZQZC010000048.1, from coordinate 20,496 downwards.
TTTATGTAGCTGAAAATCATGATTCGGGTAGATATACTGACCCGGATTGGGTATACAGAGATGTGGTTTTTGTGTTTGTATAGGAGGTGCACCATTATGATAAAACTTATTAAATCAAAAAATAGCCTTAATATAGAATATACACACGGCGACACATTTAAGCTTCTGCTTGTAGAAGAGACAGCTATAGATGCAGGCCGCAGAGTCCGCTTTCAAATCTCGAAAACAGGTGACGATAATACAATTGTTATAAATAAGCAATTTTCGCCGACAGATAACCGATTTGACATCACTCTCACAACCGCCGAAGCTGCAGTACTACAAAATGGTCAGATGTATGAATACAGAATTACGTATTTTGAAACCAATTCTTCCATCATTACTACCTATAGCGGTACATTAAATGTTGTTTGGGGCACAAGCTCTACAAATCCCGATGTGCCGGATATACCTGCTATTGCGGTCAGAAGTGGCACTGTTGAAAAAAGGTTGCAAGAGCACGCTGAAAAACTTGTAGAGATTTCCGCAGATGTTACCGAGGTGTCGGGTCGAGTTGATACAAATACAGGCGATATAGCAACAAATGCAACTGCTATTGAAGCCAATGCAAAAAGCATTGCCGACCTTGATGCCAGAGTAACCAAAGCGGAAAACGATATTGAAGCAGGTCTCACCGAAGAAGAAATAAAAGATATTCTTAATAAGCATATATCAGGTGATGCAAGCTATGATGATGCAGCAAGAGCACCAAAAACATTTACAGTAGATTCATTGTCAGCTCTTACCAAACTCGATGCACGAGTCGGCGATACTGCTGTATTTTCTGGTGTTGTGTATAGTTGTACATTGGGAGCCAATTATTCCTCAAATGGATTAGAGTTGTGGATAAACCACGGCTACCCTGCTGAGGATGCTTACGGGGAGGATACTATTATAGGCGGAAAACCCTGTCGTAAATCAGGATATTTTGAGAATATAGTTGACGATGTTACCAGATGGCAAAAGATGATGTATTTTAACTTGTCAGCGTATGCATCGGACGATACTCCACGAAAAATTGACATAAAAATTTCTTATTACGACATAGGCACAGGAGCGATTGCCGTGCGACATCCGAGTGTGGAAAATCCAGATGAATTAACTAAAACACCAATAGTTAATTTAAACAACTCAAGAACTTGGAAAGAAGCTGTTATTACCATAGATGGTATGCGGTTTAGAGACAGTATTAATAAGCAGGACTTTAGATTTGTATGCTCAACTGGTACAGAGATGTATATATCAGACGTTTGTGTATTTATAAGAGAGGAATATATAAATCCAGACATCCAATACCCCACTAAGGAAATTTATATGTTAGCATCTGCTGAAGAAGACGGTTATAAAGACATTTCTAATTGGGTTAAAATAAGAAAAGATGCTGAGGTGTTTAAGCAACACCAACAACTAAAGCAATTAGCAAGAGTAACCACCACAGAAGAATGTACCGCTATTACAATCGATGGTTTAAATGTGAAAAGCGGTGTAATGACTGTAGTAATGTCAACATCGGGAGAAACAAAAGCTGGATGCAATTTGGGCATTAACGGACAAATAATTGGTGGGTATGCCGGCGATCCAAAAAGCGGTGTATATTTTATCATTTGGAAAGCAGATGACGGAACTTATAAAGCAAGAGGAAAGGTCGGCGCTGGTTATAATAACTACAGTTTCCGCACTGTAAGTGGAGATATAACATCCATTACGATACAAAATCCCTATCACGCAAGTGGTGGTGTTTATGGCGTTGGAACAAAAATAAGTGTATGGGAAGGGGGTTATCCATATGGCATCGGTCATTTCTAAAGAATTTTATTTTAATATTTCTGAAAACACATCAGAAATAAAACAAACGGAAGTAACACCCGAAGAAATTGCACAAGCTGAAGCACAACAACTTGAAGCAGAAAAACAGTATTGGCAGAGCGTAGATTACGGCGAAGCAATCAATTTTGAAATTCGTAAGAAGTACACTCAAAGCCAAGAATTTGCAATCTTACGGCAAAAGGAAGAAAAACCGGATGAATATGCTGAATACTTTGCATATTGTGAAAGTTGTAAGGCTTACGTAAAGGAGCAAAAAGCGAAGTGCGAAAGTGAAGGTGACCAAAGTGGACAGGCTGACACAGAAATAAACGAAAGTGAAGGTGATACGGATGGTTAAACAATACAGCTTAAAAAAAGACGGTTCCAAAAAGCTGTCAGATAATTTTACAGTATCAGAGTTTGCCTGCAAGGATGGCAGCGACAAGGTGCTTGTTGATACTGCTCTTGTTGATGCTTTGCAAAAAATCAGAGACCATTTCGGCAGAGCGGTAACAATAAATTCCGCTTATCGAAACGCCGCCTACAATGCAAAAATCGGCGGTGTATCAAACAGTCAGCACGTTAAAGGCACTGCTGCTGATATTGTTGTGCAGGGAGTAACATCCCTTGCAGTTGCACAGTATGCAGAATACATAATGCAGGGTAGCGGTGGTATTGGTCAGTACAGCAGCTTTACACACATCGACACAAGAGCAAATCGCGCCCGCTGGATAAACTTTGGGGTAGAAAAAACTGTATCGGGCTTTGAAGGATATGTGCCACCAAACAGAGTGGTTGAAAGTGTAAATGATGTTGTTTGGGAGCTGCATCATCGTGGCATAATCACAAACAAATCACTGTGGCTAAGCAAGCTTAAGCAAAACCCAAATGCATATTGGCTTGCATTTAAGGCAGCAAATCTCACTGTCAATTTCAACAAGGTGGCCCACTTTGACACAGTCAATGACATAGTTTGGGAGCTGGGTCACCGCGGCATTATTACCGACAAGCAGTTGTGGCTCAGCCTTGCCCGCGAGGATACCGATTTGTATTGGCTTGCATACAAAATATGCAACAACACAAAAAACAAACAGGGGGTGTAACAAATGGAACATTATCATATGGATATGCACGAGGTGTGCAGAGAACGTTTTAAAGCAATAGATGAACGTCTTAACGAGGGCGACCGCCTTATGAGCGAGCACACAACCGAAATTGCTGTGCTCAAAACAAATATGAACAGCCTCATAAAAAGCATTAACGGCCTTACAAAATCACTTTGGGGAGTGTGCGGCACAATTGTTGCCACTTTGTTTGGTTTTTTTGTGTGGTATATTCAAAATCTGTAAGGAGAGCATTGTTATGAAGCAAAAAGGTAATTTCAGCAAGGCAATAGTGCTCTCGGTAATTTGTGCCAACATCATTTTTTCGGCGGCGGTTATGTACATATTTTTGCGCACGTCTGCTGAGCCGTCAACTCTTGTAATGAGCTGGTTTGGCTTTACAACTGCAGAGCTTTGGAGCCTTGCATCAATCAAAAAAACTAAAGAAAACAACAAAAACGGAGGTGAGGCAAATGATTGATTTTGTGTGTAAAATATTAATTCCCCTTTTGTGCACAATTCTTACATTGTACATAATACCGCTGCTTAAAGAAAAAAAGCTGTATGGCTATGTTACAATCGCCGTGCAGGCGGCAGAGCAGATTTTTAATGAGAGCGGAGCGGGAAAACAAAAATTTGCTTATGTAAAGCAATGGATAACAGAAAAGTTTAGCATACGCGAAGAGGATTTGCAAAAAATAATAGAAAGCGCAGTATACGAGCTTAACAATAAACAGTAACACAAAGGGAATGTAAAAATAGTCCAGACTGCAAACCATTTTTCCTATTCCCAAGAAACGGTACTGTAAAAAACTCAAGTTTTTTACAGTACCGTTTTACTTTATATGCCTGATACAAACAAAAAACCTATAATTATCAGCATCAGCTTGTCGTCGCAGTCCTCGTTCAAAAGCAGCAAAAACACACCTATAAGCAGCAAATCGTCTATTGCAAGATTGCCAAAAATGTTTTTTTGCTTTGAAAATCCCGTCAATTGTATCTCGTCCTTTGGAATTACAGCATTTTCGGCACATACAACAGGCTCGGTGCTTTGAACCTCGTCGTAGCCGTCATAATATCTCTGATACAATAAAATTCCTCCTTATAAAAACGATGTGAGCTTTGTGAGCCTGAGTATTTTTATTGCAGTGTCCATATTTGCACTTCGGGATCGATTCATATACGGGCGCAGAGCGTTGAGCAGCCTTATGCGGTCGTCATCCTCCGAGCTTATTTTACTTGCTATATTTGCAAGGTTGCTCAAATCAGGCGAGGAATCATTACTGATATCAGAATTGTTGCTTTGCGGCTCGCTGCTTACCTGCCCCGCCATAGACGAAATCATTTTCATAAGCTCGGGGTTGGATAGCATACTGTTTAATTTGTCCTGAAAATCATCTGCCATTTTTTTCGCCTCCCATCATCTGATTGAGTCTTTTTAATATATCGGGATTTTTTGCAAGCATTTTTAAAATTTCTTCGTTTGAGGTTTTATTAAGCTTGTTTGCAACATCACCATATCCCATTTGTCTAAGCTTTTTTTCAACGGCACTTTTGTCTATGCCTCTAATCTGCTTTTCCAATTCCTCTCTGGAAATGTTCATTATAATCACCTCTGTATTATTATATGATGATGGGTTGGTAAAAGTACGTTTTTTGTAGCAGACGAAATAAAAAACAATGCAGTCGAGTAACAACAAGCAAGGCAGTACAAATGTACGGCGACGAGTTGTTACGACGAAAGGAAGGGTACAAAAAAACGGCGTATTTTAAATACGCCGTTTTTGCACCCTTACGGTGCATTGTTTTTTATTCGTCTGAGATTATGCTAATTCAGCAAAATACTTAATAGTTCTAACCATCTGGCTTGTGTATGAGTTTTCATTGTCGTACCATGATACAACCTGAACTTCATAAAGGCCGTCAGCGATAGGAGCTACCATTGTCTGAGTAGCATCAAAGAGTGAGCCGTATCTCATACCAACAATATCTGAAGAAACGATTTCGTCTGTGTTGTAGCCGAATGATTCGTTGCTAGCTGCTTTCATAGCAGCGTTGATACCGTCAACAGTTACGTTGTCACCTTTAACAACAGCTGTAAGGATTGTTGTAGAGCCTGTTGGTGTAGGAATTCTCTGAGCAGCACCGATAAGCTTGCCGTTGAGCTCAGGAATAACAAGACCGATAGCTTTTGCAGCACCTGTTGAGTTAGGAACAATGTTAACTGCAGCAGCTCTTGAACGTCTGAGGTCACCTTTTCTCTGTGGGCCGTCAAGAGTCATCTGGTCGCCTGTGTAAGCGTGGATTGTGCACATAATACCTGACTGGATTGCAGCATATTTGTTAAGAGCATCAGCCATAGGTGCCAGGCAGTTTGTTGTACATGAAGCAGCAGAGATGATTGTGTCATCTGCTTTGAGTGTTTCATGGTTAACATTGTAAACAATTGTAGGAAGGTCGTTACCTGCAGGAGCAGAAATAACAACTTTTTTAGCACCTGCATTGATGTGAGCCTGTGCTTTAGCTTTTGATGTGTAGAAGCCTGAACATTCAAGAACAACGTCTACATCAAGTTCGCCCCAAGGGCAATTGTTTGCATCCGGGAATGCATAGATTTTGATTTCCTTGCCGTCAACTGTGATAGAATCTTCACCTGCGCTAACTTTGTCACAAAGAGCATATCTGCCCTGTGATGAGTCATACTTTAAAAGGTGAGCGAGCATTGCAGGGCTTGTGAGGTCGTTGATTGCAACAACTTCATAACCTTCTGCGCCAAACATCTGTCTGAAAGCAAGACGTCCGATACGGCCGAAACCGTTAATAGCAACTTTAACTGCCATTTTAAAATTCCTCCTTTAGTAAATAAAAAATATTACAATACCTATATTTTACTATAAATTGAAAATATATGCAATATTATTTGTGAAAAAAATAACACAAATTTTTAACAATTATTCTGAAATAACTGTTACATTTTTCATAACAACAGGTGTAAGCGGTTTGTCTGACGGGTCTGTTTTTTCTGCGGCGATTTTTTCAACAGTGTCCATACCCTCAATAACCTTGCCGAATGCAGCGTAGTTACCGTCGAGATATGCAACATCATCAAGGCATACAAAAAACTGACTGCTTGCGGAGTTCATATCCTTAGTACGTGCCATAGATACAGCACCTTTTTGGTGCGAAAGAGTGTTTTTGTCCCAGCCGTTTGACGCAAATTCGCCCTTTACATTTTTGTCACTGCCGCCCATACCTGTGCCTTCGGGGCATCCGCCCTGAACTACAAAGCCGGGAACAATGCGGTGAAATGTAAGACCGTTGTAAAATCCGTTGTTTACAAGATTTACAAAGTTTGCAACAGTTTCGGGTGCATATTCGGGGTAAAGCTCAATTACAAAATATGAGCCGTCATCCATCTCAACCTTTACTTTTGTGTTTTCAAGTGACTGATTTGAGCTGCATCCGCCCATACCAAGCAGTATGCACATTGCAAGTGCAGACAACTTAAATACTTTTTTAAACATTTCCATACTCCTTTATATTTTTATACTCCTTCATATTTTATGTATAATATTATAACCTAACCTTGTGTTTTTTGCAAGCATTTTTCAAAATACTGACCATCATTTGCCAAAAATATGCCTGCAATGTGGTACCCGTCAACATATTCACAGCAGTCCGAAAGCTGCGGCATAGGGCATATATGGCGACATTCGGGAATTGCTATTGCTATGTGATGAAAATCGCTTTTGCATATTCCCGCAAGGTAGTGACCGCTTTGCTTAAGTGCCGATATTGCATTGCTGTTGGAAAGTGCGTGAGCCACACCCGACAGCCTTGTTATGCTTTTTGCGTCGGTGATTTTGTACCAGCTGTAGCCGTCTGCACCCTGCAGGCTTACAGTATGGTATTTTGAAGCATTTGCGCGGAATTCATTTGCATACATATCTGTTTTTTCGCTTTGAAGTGTGCCTTTGCGCTTGCCAAGTATTTCTTTGGCTCTGTCCATTGGAGTGTCGGGGGTGGGTGAATTTGAGCCGGTATCTTTTTTGAGAAATTTTGCTGCGCTCCACTCAAGACCCAAAAACGCTGCGGCAATAGCTTCCTCCTTTTGCTCGTTGTATCTTGTTATAACAAATGTGTCAAAATCGGGTATTTTGTACCCTGTTCCCAAAACGTCTTTTTCTTCTATTTTTGCCTCGGGAAAGCTGCCGCTGTTTCCGTCATAAATTTCGGCAAGGTAAGGGTCAAGCGCCGCGTGAGAGGTAGACAGGGCATACAATCTTAAAATGTCGTTTTCGCCGCAGCGGGCAGACAAATTAAGCTTTATATGCAGCGTTTGGTTTTCGACAAAATGCGTAAGCGTGCCGGATATGTTTTTTTCGTAGGGGCTTATAACAACGGTTTTTCTCATTACGACCATTCCTTTCTTCCATATTATATTCGTATTACGTTCAATCATTACTTTATTTGACTTTTTGTACGTAAATATATATAATATTACTATACAAAATCAGGGGGGATTAACATAGTTTGCGTCAATGATAAAATACAGCTTAATATATGTGATATGACAGTAAACGGCGACGGCATTGGCAAGGCTGACGGATATCCGCTTTTTGTAAAAGGAGCGGTAACAGGCGATGTTGTTGAGGCAATTGTTACCAAAACAAACAAAACCTATGGCTTTGCAAGGCTATGCCGCTTTGTTGAGTTGTCGCCGTACAGGCAGTGGCCTCTTTGCCCGCATTTTGACGATTGCGGCGGATGCAACCTTATGCATATGAGCTATGAGGGTCAGCTCAAAACAAAGAGCGGCTTTGTGTCGGGCAACCTTGCAAAAATAGGCGGTTATCCTGAGGGCTCTTATGAGTATGAGGGCATAATTGGGGCAGATAATATATACAATTACCGCAACAAAGCCCAGTTTCCTGTAAGTATGCAGGGCGGCAGGGCAGTGTGCGGCTTTTACAAAAACAAAACTCACGAGCTTGTGCCTTGCGACAACTGCGCAATTCAAAACGAAGCAATAAACACTGCGGTTTCGGTGGTGCTTGAGTTTATAAACAACTACAAAATTCCTGTTTATAATGAAAAAAGCCACAAAGGCATTGTGCGTCACATTTATGTGCGCTCAACAGCTGATTGCGGACTTATGGTGGTGCTTGTTGCAAGTTCGCACAAAAAGATACAAAACAGTGATATTCTTGCAAATATGCTTTGCAGCAAGGTAAAGCTCAAAAGCCTTGTGCAGAATGTAAACACTGCAAAGAGCAATGTTGTGCTTGGGTATAACAACATTACTCTGTGGGGTGATGATTTTGTAACTACCCAAATTAACGACATAAAATTTCTTATTTCGCCAAACAGCTTTTTTCAGGTAAATTATGAGCAGATGCAAAAGCTGTACGGCAAAGCAAAGGAGTACGCAGAGCTTGACAAAACTAAAATTGTTTTTGACTTATATTGCGGAGTAGGCTCAATTTCGCTTTTTATGGCAGACAGCTGCAAAAAGGTTGTAGGGGTAGAAATTGTAGATGCCGCAATACAAAATGCAAAGCAAAATGCAGTTGTCAACGGCATAGATAATGCAGAATTTTTCTGCGGAGATTGCGGCGAGGTTGTAGATAAATTAATAAACGACGGCTATAATGCCGACGTGGTAATTGTAGACCCACCGCGAAAGGGCTGCGACGAAAAAACTCTTTCACTTATAAACGACATTTCGCCAAAAACGCTGGTGTATGTATCGTGTAACAGCGCAACACTTGCCAGGGATGTTGCAATCTTGCGCAATTACGGATATGTGTTAAAAAAGGCTTGCGCTGTGGATTTGTTTCCAAATTCGACACATTGCGAAGTTGTGGCGCTTTTAACCAAAAACAATGATTAGTTACTATCACGCATAAACCGTGCCGAACAGCAATATTTATGTATCATATGATATACGTCTTGCTTTTCCGAGCAATGACATCAAAAAACATATATAAAACATCAGGAGTTGAAAATATGAATACAATTGTAATTTACAAATCAAAATATGGCTCAACAAAGGCTTATGCACAGTGGATTGGCGAAGAGTTGGGTTGTGCGGCGGTTGATGCAAAGGATATAAAGGCAAATGACCTTGAAAAATATGATACAATCGTATACGGCGGCGGCCTTTATGCCGAAATGATTGCAGGAATAACACTCATTACCAAAAATACCGAAAAGCTCAAAGACAAAAAAATTGCAGTGTTTACAACAGGGCTTACTCCCCTTGACTGCAGAGAGTACTACGACAAAATGGTAATTGAAAAAAATTTCAGGGGTGGTGTGCCCGATAACATAAGAGTATTTAATTTTATGGGTAAAATGATACTTGACGAGCTCACACCTGTGCACAGAGCTGCCATTAAAACACTCAAAAAAATAATGAGCGCAAAGCAAAACCCTACAGATATGGAAAAGCTGCTTATTGACCTGTGCGACAACAGCGGCGATTTTACCGACAAAAATGCTATAAATGAGCTTGTTGAATACATAAATTTATATTGAAATGCCAAATTTAATGGCAAAATCGGTGCAAAACAGAGTCTGCATAGCATTTCAATGGCTATCATCCGCAGACTACGTTTGCACCGATTTTGACATTAAATGCTACCTTTACAAAAATCATTTTAAGACGAATAATCCTCAATAAGCGATGCAAGCTCAAGGTACGATTGTGTTACAATACCTCCTGCAAGGTCAAGCCTGTCTGCCTCGGGCAGGGTAGACGGGTTTGTAGAGAGGGTGTCTATAAGGCTATAGTGGCCGTTGTCGTAAATTTCGTAAATGTTTATTTTGTAATTTTCGCTTTTCATAAGGTAACCTGTGATTTTTGATGATGATATATATGCTGCATCGGGAATTGCTGCGCCTCCTGCAGTGTCGGTTTTGGCACTTCGTGCAAGAGTTCCGTCGTACATATCGGTATTTTTGTCCTCAATGTTGGATATAATAACTGTAATTGCAAATATCATAACCGCTATTGCAATTATACTCAAAACTGCTATGAATGTGCGTTTTTTCATATACATACTTCCTTATATTTATAATAGTGTATTTTGTGTAATAAATTTTTAATTATTCGTAAAACAAATTTAATACACATTTGCCAAAATATGTGATATAATAGTACGCGGTAGAGTATAAATAACACTTACATACATAAATATGCTGTGGACAAGGGGGGATATAATGGACAAACTTGAGAGTATAAGACGCCGTCAGCATCAGGATGCTGCAAAGAGGGAAAAAACGGTGTCGGGCAGAACCACTGCAGGCAGAGCTGCCTCGGGCAGAGCATCTTCGTCAGGGTCAACTGCAACAATTAAAAAAACAAGCGCGTCATCCCGCAGCGGAGATACCGACAGACTTCCGAGAGTATCAGCATCAAGGCGTGCTTCATCGTCACGCTCAAAATCGTCAAAAAAATCAAAGGGTTTAAGCACAAAAAAAATCCTCAAAGCACTGGTGGCTTTGATTATACTTGGCATCATAGCTATGTCGGGTATGATTGTGTGGGCTACCTGGGGAATGGATTTTGACTTTGGTGACTCATTCAGTAAGCTTGGAATGAATTTGTCAAGCGTGGTTTATTATGAGGATGACGAGGGCAATCTTGAATATTACGAGCGCCTTATAGCCGACCAGAACAGAATATGGGTAGACGGCGAAAAGGTTCCGCAATATATGAAGGATGCGTTTGTATCTATTGAGGACCAGCGCTTTTACAAGCACGGTGGTGTGGATGTAAAGCGTACTTTGGGCGCAGTGCTCAATGTTGTGTTTAAGGGAGATTCGTCATACGGTGGCAGTACTATTACACAGCAGCTTGTGAAAAATATCACTGGTGATTCGGACCGTAGCAAGGCACGAAAAATTCGTGAGATGGTAAGAGCGGTCATAATTGAGAGCAAAATGGAAAAGGAAGATATCCTGGAGCTTTATATGAATTCCATTTATCTCGGCCACGGTGCAAATGGTGTTCAGGCGGCGGCAAAGGTGTATTTTGACAAGGATGTAAGCGAGCTTACACTTGTTGAATGTGCAGCAATTGCAGGCGTTACACAATATCCGTCAACATATGACCCCATTGTTAACCCCGAGGGCAACAAGCAGCGCAGACAGCTTGTGCTCGACAAAATGTATGAGCTTGAGTATATAACAGAGCAGGAATATACAGACGCATCGGCACAGGAGCTTAATGTTGTACCGGGTGAGGCTACAACACAGTCGTATTTTGTTGACTATCTGTACGAAGAATTGCTTGCCGACCTTATGGAAACAAAGGGCTACACACAAACATACGCAACAGACCTTATATACAACGGAGGTCTCAGAATTGTTGCCACCGTAGACCCCAAAATTCAGAATATAATGGACAAGGTTTATGCGCAGGGTGATGGCTTTCCAAGGTTTTACGGACAAGCTCCCCAGTCTGCAATGGTAATAACAGACCCAACCAATGGTCAAATAAAAGGCATTGTGGGCGGCACGGGTGAAAAACAGGGTGCCCGTGTGCTCAACAGAGCATCTCAGACAAGGCGTCAGCCCGGCTCTACGATAAAGCCTATTGCAGTTTACGCGCCTGCTATTGATACCGGCACAATTACACTTGCATCTTATATTCAAAATTCACCGCTTGTACTTGGGGAGTGGCAGCCAAAAAATGCAAACAACAAATTTACAGAGCCTGTATCTGTACGTACTGCAGTTGCAAGCTCGCTCAACCTTCCTGCAATAAGAGTGCTTGAGGAAATTACTGTTGATACGTCTTTTGAATATATGACCGAACAGCTGCATATCGACCTTGTAGAATCAAAGCGTGAGGGAGCAAAAGTCTTAAGCGACAAGGCTCTTGCACCGCTTTCTCTCGGTGGTCTTACCGACGGCGTTACCGTTATGGAAATGAACAGTGCATATTCTACATTTGCAAACGGCGGCGAATATGTTGCTCCGTCGTCATATACAAAGGTTTATGATGCAAGCGGCGAAATACTTATCGAAAAGGTACCTGCGCGCAATGCGGCATTTTCGGAGGAAACAGCCTTTATTATGACAGAGCTGTTAAAGGGAGTTATGCAGCACGGAACTGCGGCAGGCTATTCCATAAGCGGTATTGAGACCTGTGGTAAAACAGGTTCTACCGACGACAATATGGACAGATGGTTTGCAGGCTTTACTCCTTATTACTGCGGCACTGTGTGGGTTGGCTACGACGAACAGAAGGTTATATCCTACGGAGGTCTGAACCCTGCACTTACTATATGGAAAAATATTATGACAGAGGTGCACAAAAACTATCAGTCAAAAAGCTTTGAAGCACCTGTTGGCATAGACAGAGCGTACACCTGCAGTAACACTGGTCAGTTTGGTACTTCGGTATGCAGTGGTGTTACCGATTATGTTAACACGCGGCTGATGACAGGGTATTGCGACGGTGACCACAGCAATGTTATAGGTACACCGGGTGTTTTGCCCAAAGAGGAAGAGGATGAAGAAAAGCCCACCGAAGGTGAAGCTCAAGAGGGCGAAGCACCTGAGGGTGAAGAGGGTAACACAGGCGTTGAGTCGGGTGGCAGTAACGGTGAAGCAGCAACTGTTGAGCCGCAGTCACCACAAGCTACAGTTGTTCCGCATCAGTTACCTGCTGAGGCGGCACAGTAAAACATACAAATTTTGCAAAATACATCTTGATTTTTACAAAAACATATGCTACAATAGTTTCAAGACAAAAGGGAGCTCGTGATGCGGGCTGAGAGGGCATAGTAATAATGCCGACCTGTAACCTGATTTGGATAATGCCAACGGAGGGAAATAGTTTTTTCGGCGTATTCTTTATCGGGATACGCCTTTTTGTTTTTCGCGCGAAATAAAATTTTATTTTATGGAGGAAAAATCAAATGAAAACAAAAAAATTGGTATTATCGGCAATGCTTATAAGCATTGGCACTGTTTTATCGGTAATTCAGCCGCTTGCCCTGCCGTTTGGCGGTGGTATAACAATAGCATCAATGATGCCTGTGTGCATAATTGCATATATGTATGGCACAAAGCAGGGGCTTTTTTGCGGCGCGGTATACGCGGTGCTTCAAATGCTGCTGGGTGCAAAAACCGTTGCTTCGTTCTTTTTGCCCGGGGACAGTCAGATGACCCTTTTTGCGGCAATCGGTGTATGCCTTTTGGACTATGTTGTTGCATACACAGTTTTGGGCTTTGCGGGAGTTTTTAAAGGCAAAATCAAAAGCACACCCCTTGCAGTTTGCCTGGGCGCCGTTTTTGCAACCTGCCTCAGATACATAGTGCATATTGTATCGGGCGCAATATTTTTTGGCAGCTGGGCAGAGTGGTTTTTTACCCAGGAGGGCTTTTATGCAATAGGCGAAAAAATTATGAACGTATTTTCGGGTGGAGCGCTGGCTCTTGTGTACTCGGTGTTTTACAATGGACTATATATGATACCCGAAATTGTAATTACCGCAGTGCTGACACCTGTTGTGTATAAATGTCTTGAAAAAGCAAAAATGGTGTAATCACATATGACAAACGGGGAAGTTTTGACAAATGGGGATGTTCCTTTGTAAAAGGTGCGTCCCCATTTGTTGAAATATTCAATTTCGGGTGTTGTGTAAACCGCTTGGGGACGGCAGGTCAAAGCGTCAGCATTTTTGCATGTAAAGCTTTAGCTTTATGTGCCAAAATAGCTCCGTCCCCAACGGTTAAAATAGCTCCGTCCCCAACGGTTACAATAAATTAACCGGTGACAGAGGGGACGCACCTTTTGCAAAGGGACATCCCCCTGTCACCCGAGGAATGTCCCCGTTGTCATGCGAACATCCCCTCTGTCACCTGTTGTCTTTGAAATAGGAAAAATGGTTCAACTCCTTTTTCTATTGATTAATTTGGATAATTGTGGTATACTACATCAGTACACATTAATAGGATTGGATTGATTTGATGAATAAATATAAACTGGCGTGGGAGCTTTTTTGCACGTTTTTCCGAATTGGAGCTTTTACATTTGGCGGCGGATATGCAATGATACCTCTTATCCAGACCGAAACTGTTGAAAAGAAAAAATGGATTTCCGACAATGATATACTCGAAATTGTGGCAATTGCCGAGTCCACACCGGGCCCTATTGCCATTAACAGCGCAACCTTTGTAGGCTACCGCGTGGCAGGTGTTTTGGGTTCTGCCTGTGCTACTTTAGGTGTTGTGCTTCCGTCTTTTGTAATTATACTGATTATAAGCTTTGTACTTAAGGAATTTGCACATCTCACAGCAGTAAAGTATGCTTTTGAGGGTATTAGAGCGGGAGTGCTTGCACTTATAATCAAATCCCTCATAAAAATGTACAAGCAGGTTCCAAAAAATGCGTTTTCATACGTGGTGCTCGCAGCGGCGTTTGTTGCGGCGGCATTTACCAATGTTAATGTAATTGTTATAATTGCACTTTGCGCTCTTTTTGGAGTTTTGTATTCCTTTTTTGTATCGGGGAGGGCTGCAAAATGATATATGCTATTTTGTTTTTGACCTTTTTTAAGATAGGGCTTTTTACATTTGGCGGCGGCTATGCAATGCTTCCTCTTATTCAGGACGAGGTGCTTGCCAACAATTGGGTTTCTCTTGAGGATTTTATCAACTTTGTTGCAGTGAGCGAAAGCACTCCGGGACCTTTTGCAGTTAATATGGCAACATATGTAGGCTCCACACAGGGCGGTGTTTTTGGCGCTTTTTGTGCAACACTGGGCGTTGTGCTGCCATCATTTATAATCATTCTTATTGTTGCAAAAATATACGACAAATTTAAAAACAGCAAGGTGGTTTCTGCTTGTATGTCGGGGCTCAAGCCTGCGGCGGTTGCACTTATTGCTTCGGCAGTTGTAACTATGGCACAAACGGTGTTTTTCCACGATGGCTTTGGTGCATATGTGTTGTCAGATATTAAGTTTTATGTTTCACTTGCAATTTTTGCAGCTATGAGCTTTTTGCTTAACAAAAAGGTGCATCCCATTGCAGTTATTTGTATTTCGGCTGTGTTGGGTATAATCGCGGGATATTTGATTAACTAACGAAAGGAATAAATATAATGTCAAAAGATTATATTATAAGAGCAGTGTCTGATACAGGCAGCATACGCGCATTTGCAGCATACACAAAAGCAACTGTAAATCAGGCACAGATATATCACAAAACAAGTGCAGTTGTAACTGCTGCTATGGGCAGACTTGTTACTGCTGCCGCAATGATGGGCGCAACGCTTAAGGGCGGGGGGGATATAATTACTCTGCAGACTAACGGCGACGGCCCTATTGGCAGAATGATTGCCGTAACCGACAGCAAAAGCCGCGTAAAGGTGTGCGTTGGCAACCCTAATGTTGAGCTTCCGCTAAACAGTGAGGGCAAGCTTGATGTGGGCGCTGCAGTTGGTAAAAACGGATATCTTACAGTTATTACCGATTTGGGGCTCAAAGAGCCGTACATCGGCAAAATTCCGCTTGTATCGGGTGAGATTGGTGATGACCTTACAAGCTATTTTGCAATTTCCGATCAGGTTCCGTCGGCAGTAGGTCTTGGCGTGCTTGTGGATACCGACTTGTCGGTAAAGGAGGCAGGCGGCTTTATTATTCAGGTTATGCCCGGTGCTTCTGACGAAGAAATTACAAAGCTTGAACAGAATATTGCAAAGGTAAAATCGGTAACAACACTTCTTGACGAGGGTAAACAAATTGAGGATATTCTTGCATTGGTGCTTGAGGGGATTGAATTTCATATTACCGACAGGCTTGACACGGAGTATTACTGCAACTGCAGCCGTGAAAGAGTGGAAAAAACACTCATAACAATAGGTGAAAAAGACCTTAGAGAAATTATCGAAACAGACGGCAAGGCGCAGCTTACATGCCACTTTTGCGACGGTGTATATGATTTTTCAAAGGATGACCTTGAAAAGTTGTTAAAAGAAATAACAGGCGAATAATATGCAATTTGTGTGCATATTATAGAACGTGAAAAATATTTGAAAATTTTTCAAAAAAGTGTTGACAACGCCAAAAAAATGTTATATACTATATAAGTCGCTGATTGATGCGACAATGTGGGAGCATAGCTCAGCTGGGAGAGCATCTGCCTTACAAGCAGAGGGTCATAGGTTCGAGCCCTATTGTTCCCACCACATTTGGCCGAGTAGTTCAGTTGGTTAGAATGCCAGCCTGTCACGCTGGAGGTCGAGGGTTCGAGCCCCTTCTCGGTCGCCACTTTTCTTTTTAGAAAAGTTCACATAAGAAGATGATTGAAGGTATGCCTCTGTAGCTCAGTCGGTAGAGCAAGGGACTGAAAATCCCTGTGTCGGCGGTTCGATTCCACCCGGAGGCACCAAAAATTATCTTACCATGCGGGAGTGGCTCAGTGGTAGAGCGTCACCTTGCCAAGGTGAACGTCGCGAGTTCGAATCTCGTCTTCCGCTCCAAAAGTCAAAGAGATGCAGAATATGCGTCTCTTTGATTTTAAATTTTAATATTTCGGCGCCATAGCCAAGTGGTAAGGCACGGGTCTGCAACACCCTTATCCCCAGTTCAAGTCTGGGTGGCGCCTCCAAATGAACAGACACCTTAATTTGAACTATGAATGTTCGAATAAAGATGTCTGTTTTTATTTTTGGCAACAAAAATAAAGGCTTTGTCGGCATTTAATCAAAAATTCTTAATGCTACACTAAAATCAATTTGAGTTAAAATTTGAAATGTTTTGTAAAAAAAGTTTCTAACGAACTAGTCACTGTTCGATTGAAACTTTTTCTTTTTGGCTTAAATACTGATAATAATCAGCTTCTGCTTTGTTTGGTGTACGATAACGCAAATGTGTGTGTGGCCTTTTGTCGTTGTAGAACACTACATATTCGGACAGTGCCTTTCGCAAATGCTTTTCAGATGTGTAGTTTGTTCGATATAGTTCTTCTTGTTTAAGGGATTTGAAGAACGATTCACATACGGAATTGTCATATGGAACGGATTTTCTTGAGAAGGATTGTTGTATGCCGAAAGCGGTTAGGCAGTTTCTAAAAGTCTTTGAAGTGTAGTTATATCCTTGGTCACTATGAAAAAGTAATTTTGATGCATCTGGATTCCGTTCTTCGTATGCTTTGATTAAAGTATTCTTAGTTAACCAAGTCGAATTCTTTTTTGAAACAGTATGTGAAATTATTTTTCTTGCATATAGATCTAAAATAACACAAATATAAAATTTATCAGCCCTTGAATTGATTTTTTTGGTAATTCGTGTTATACTATAAAAGGAAATTTGTAAGTGGAGGTGACAACGATGCCTGAAAAGCAGAATATCGAATGGAAATCTGAATGGAAAGACGAATTCCTTAATTGGATTTGTGGCTTTGCAAATGCACAGGGAGGAACTATCTATATTGGTAAAGATGATGATGGGAAAGTAACCGGTGTAAAGAATTCAAAAAAGTTGCTTGAAGATATACCGAATAAGATAAAGAACGGTATGGGAATCGTTGCTGATATAAACCTTGAAGAGACTGACGATGGTGAATATATTGAAATTACAGTTAGCCCATATACATTCCCTGTAAGTTATAAAGGAAAGTATTATTATCGTTCAGGGACTACCAACCAAGAACTGACAGGACTTGCTTTGGATGAATTTATGTTAAAGAAGCAAGGTGTTACATGGGATGGGGTTCCAGTTCCCGGAGAACAGTTAGAGAATCTTGATCATACAGCAATTCAGTTATTTAAAAAGAAATCATTAGACAGCCATAGACTTGATAAAAAGGCTCTTTCGGTATCTGATGAAATCCTATTTCAAAATCTTGGTTTAACCGATGGTAAATATTTGAAGAAGGCAGCGGTGCTGCTCTTTGCTGAAAATCCTGAACAGTGGATACAGGGAGCGTATATAAAAATAGGATACTTTGGATCTTCAGATTCAGAACTGATTTATCAGGATGAAGTTCATGGACCGCTTATCAAACAGATTGACTCGGCTGTTGAACTTCTTTATACAAAATATCTTAAGGCCCTAATTGATTATGAAGGTATCCAAAGAACAGAAACATACATGTTGCCGAAAGAAGCATGTAGAGAAATTCTTCTGAATGCAGTAAATCATAAAGATTATAGTAAGGGTGTACCAATCCAAATAAGCGTTTATGACGATAAGATTTATATTTGGAATGATGGTAAGTTCCCTGAAATGCTTTCAGTAGAGAATATATACGAGAAACATTCTTCTATTCCGTATAATCCAAAGGTTGCCGATGTCCTCTTCAAAGCAGGTATGATTGAGAGCTGGGGAAGAGGATTCGATAAGATAAAAGAAGAATGTGAAAACAGCAACACACCACTTCCTGAATATGAGATATCAGAAAGAGGAATTATGGTGTTGTGTAAACCCGGCGAAAAATATCTCAAACTTCTGAAAAAGTATGGATTGGGGACAAAAGAGGAAATTAAGAACACCCCCCAAGTCACCCCCCAAGTCACCCCCCAAGTCGATATTCGGTTCAAACATTTAATGGAAATATGTATTGAGCCAAAGAGTCGCGAGGAAATGCAATCGGCAATGAAGTTAAAGGATAAAAAGAACTTTGTGAAAAACTACATTAAGCCAATGATCGAAGGTGGGCTTCTTGAAATGACTATACCTGAAAAACCTCGAAGTCAGAATCAGCGATATAAAACCAGTGACATCTATGTAACCCAAGAGATTATCAACGGAAAAGAGCTTAAGAGACTTAAAGATATTTTTGAAAAATAAAAAGGTTGGAGATTATATGCTAAAAATAGAGCAGTATGAGAAAAATGCAGATGCATCTATTATGTAGCCGAAAGACAGAAAAGACGGTATATTCTTATAGAATATACCGTCTTTTCTGCTAAATCCGTTTTACTACGCAACAAATCACTTTGGGATAAAATTTGTATTAACCGTGCAACTTGTACAAATACTAACACAGGGTGATTATATGGAATCGATATGGAATATAGATGCAAAAAGACCTGATTTTGATACATTAAAAAATGATATAAAAACAGATGTACTTGTTGTAGGCGGAGGGATAACAGGTGTACTGTGCGGATATATGCTCAAAAATGCAGGAGTAGATTGCGTGGTTGTTGAGGCAGACAAAATATGCAGCGGCATTACCAACAATACTACTGCAAAAATCACTTGTCAGCATGGGCTTATATACGATAAGCTGATAAATAAATACGGGCTTGAAAAAGCGCAGCTATATTTTGAGGTAAACAGTGCGGCAGTAAATCAATATAAGGACATGTGCCAAAAAATTGACTGCGATTACAGCGAGAGTGACTCTTATGTTTATTCGCTGGATAGCAGACAAAAAATCGAAAAAGAGGCAGAGGCGCTAAGCAAATTGGGTTGCAATGCGGTGTTTACACAAGGTACGGAGCTTCCATTTGAGGTGGCAGGAGCAGTGGGTATAAAAAATCAGGCGCAGTTTAATCCGCTCAAATTTGCATACGCGGTTGCAAAACAAGTGACTGTTTACCAAAATACAAAGGTCACAGAGCTTATGACCAACGGTGCCAAAACAAATAATGGATATATTAAAGCTAAAAAGATTATTGTTGCAACACACTTTCCGTTTGTCAACAAGCACGGCGGATATTTTGTCAAAATGTATCAGCATCGCTCGTATGTTGTTGCGTTGAATGTCAAATCTGATATCAGAAATATGTATGTAGATGAGGCGCAAAAGGGTATGTCCTTCAGACGTTACGGAGAGCTGCTGCTTGTGGGAGGCGGCAGCCACCGCACAGGCAAAAAAGGCGGCAACTGGAACGAACTGACACATTTTGCACAGCGTTACTACCCAAATGCCCGTGAGGTATGCCGCTTTGCAACACAGGATTGTATGACCCTCGACGGAATTCCGTACATTGGTCAATATTCCAAAAATACCCCCAACCTTTATGTTGCAACCGGCTTTAACAAATGGGGGATGACATCGTCAATGGTAGCAGCAACCGTTTTGGCAGATATGGTGCAGGGCAAACGTAACAAATACTCATCGGTGTTTTTGCCCTGGCGCAGTGTGATGCATCCGCAGCTTGCAGTAAATATGACAGAAACACTTGTAAGCTTTTTGACCCCCACATCTCCACGTTGTCCTCATCTTGGATGTGCCCTAAAATACAACAAGCAGGAGCACTCCTGGGATTGCTCCTGCCATGGTTCACGTTTTACGCAAGACGGCAAGCTGATAAACAATCCTGCAACAGACGACAAAAAAATATAAAAGCGGGAAATGCCCACTTTTGTTAATGTAGGTACATTCAGTCACATAACCAAAAAATAAGCACCTGCCTTATGGCAAGTGCTTATTATTTTGGTTGCGGGGGCCGGATTTGAACCTAACGCCCTGTTGCGGTAACCCGAAAAAATTATCGTGTACGCGTGGCGCACTCAATTTTTTCGACCGCTGCCTCTCCTTATGCCTCGCTTCATCTGCCACAGGCAGCGCTCGG
>JAZQZC010000047.1:0-13390 GCA_045633845.1 Clostridia bacterium | reverse complement strand
AATATCAAACATGTTATTTCCATGAATATGGTGCAATTTTACTTCGTTTGCAAGGGTGAAAAAGCATTTTTCATCAGGATTTGATATATCAATTACAAAAATCTTGTATTCATCATTAAATTTTGAAAGTTCATTTGCAAGAATAGCACTACATCTTTCTGTACCGCCCGATCTTGCCATATTACCGTTAAAAATGCAAATATTTTTCATAATACTTTCTCTTTACAAATTATCAAGCATATGCTCAACTGCTTGTACAGTTGTGCTTAATTCAAAATGCTTGCTTCTCTCTACCGCTTTGTTTTTGTAGTGATTAAGCAAGTTTTTGTCACTCAATAATTTGTACATACCTTCATACAAAGCATCTTCATTGTTATCTACAATGACACCAAATTCACCATTGTTTAGCATTTCGTTCATACCCGAACACAATGTAGTAATTACGGGTATTCCAAGAACAAGTGCCTCGGTAACTGCTGTACTAAACCCCTCTTTTAATGATGAGCACACAAACAAATCAGACTTTGAAACATAACGCCAGGGATTCTTTTTTAATCCAAGCAAATGTGCTGTAGTTTTGAGATTATTTTCATCAATATAATTTTGAAGGATTTGTTTTTGATGCCCTTCACCAACAATATATAAATTGTGTTTTAATCCACTATCCAAAAGCTTTTTATGTATTCTCAGCAAACGTGTATATGCTTTTTGCTCTATAAGCCTCCCAACAGAAATAATATTAAGCTCATCACCCGAAAATTCCACATCATCTTGAATTAAAGCTTTTTGTCTGATATAGTCAGTGTCTATACTGTTGTATTTTACACACAAATTATCCCAATTTCCTATATGCTTTTTAAATGAATTAATTACATCACCCGATACGCCTACGATTTTGTCAAATTTTTTGTAGCAATCGATGCATTCCTGTTTATTCCTATATGGATAAAACCAGGCGTGTTTATCCATTTCTACATGAACCCAGGCAACTTTTTTTGTATTGTTATAGGGGCAACCCGAAAGTATTCTTGTAGTATTACCCTCGAGGTATGATATAACAATATCATATTTATCGGTAATATACTTATTGTACAGATGTTTTGGAGAAAACAGTTTGAAAAACAAAATATTTCCCCTGAAAACCTTTTTAAAAATATATTTATACGTTATGTCTTTTGTCAAATATCTTTTGTTGACACCAAAATCAAATATCGTCATAAGTGTTATGTCGTATTTGTTTTTATCCAAATTATTAATCAAATTCATAAGTACCTTTTCGGCACCACCGTAGCCCAGGGTGTCAATAAAAAATAATACTTTTTTCATTAATAAAAACTCCTTTTAAAATTGAAGTTATAAGGCAAAAGATTTGAGTCCATACGTAAGTAAAAATATAGATATATTATGAACAACATTGCAATGCATATATAATATATTTTTTTTGACCTTTTGTTAAAAACTTTTGATAATTCAATTAATAAAATTGGTGTAGTATACGAAAAATATGTTGTAAGCCTTGCAAAATACCACGTTCTTGTAGCTGCAAGCATAAATACAGAACCAAGTATAGCGTTGTTAAGCAACAAATGAAAATTGTTGTTTTTTGATTCCAGTTTGTTATAAAAAATGATTCCCATTGCAGCAGGAGCTACTGTAACCAACAAGCGCAAAATATTTGCCCCCGGTGCATCCTCTGCAGTTATACCCGAATATTCATCAACAAGTCGTTCTTGCCCTAACATACCAAGCAATTCAAACATAGAATCCCAAAGCTGCCACAAAAAAATGGATGATATTGTCATAATTAACGTGGTAAATATAAAAACCTTAGAATTAGTTTTTCGTGTCAACAAAAACATTATCGGTATCATCAACAGTGCAGTTGAATGGAAGTTGTATGCAAACAAAATAATTAGCGTATATGGAATATATTTTTTGTTAACTAACAGCGGATATCCCGCAAATATTATAGACATGGCAACCGCTTGCCTTTGACCATTAAAAGCAAAAAAGAATGAAGATGTTATAATATAAAACATCAGAGCAAGCTTGTAGTTTCCCGAATACTTAACATATGTAATTAAAATCGGTATGTATACAATTGCACCAATAACCATATTGTTACAAATAAGATTCCCTGAAAAAATACGATAATTAAACCACTGCAACACATAAAACAACCAGTCATGGCTATACAAATATATGTTTTTTAAACTAGTATGTGACATAATTTTGAATGATGAATTATAAATACCTGTGTCGGTACCCGTCCAACCTCGCAGTGAATATAACAACAACATAGCCAAAATTGTCAAAGTAAAAAAAATCATATTTGGATGCTGATATTTTTCGCCAAGTGAATTATATTTTATATTTGATTTTACACAAGCAAGATAATTCAAAAATAAAATCAAAGATATGCAACTTACATATATGAGCAAATATCATACACCGCTTTCTTAAACATTTTTACTTAATCTTACTTTGTGTATATAACGATACATTTTTTTGGGAATTAAGCCTGCAACAATTGGTTTGAATATATATATGAATTTACGTTTTGGCAACTTTAGCATTTTAACAGCCAGATATTTTACATAAGTCTCGTTAATTCTATATTTAAATTTTCTTCGTGCAAATGCATTTCTATCGTTTCGCATCTGATATAAAACTTCCTGCAAATTGCAGCCCAAATAACCTGCAGAATACATTTTTATCCAAAGGTGATAATCTTCAGCTCTGAGTAGTTTTGTGTCTATAGTATATCCGTCAACAGCATCATATGCTGATTTTTTTACCATACACGGTGCATGACAAAAAGGTGTACCATGAGCAAATGAGTCTGCAACAGGAAATTCATCCATATCACTTGTGCCGTAAACACCATTTTCATCAAAATATTCCATTTGTGTACTCACAATAGCATACTGAGGATTATTTATCAGAAAATCTAATTCCTTTTCAAGTCGCTGCGGCAGCGAAATATCATCACCATCCATACGCGCGATATATTCACCTGTTGCAAGATTTAAACATTTGTTTAAAGTATAATTCAAACCCATGTTATGTTCGTTTTTAATGAGTACAAATTTGTCAGTATACAAGTCCACATATTTTTGTGCAACATTGTATGTATTGTCGGTCGAGGCATCGTCGCACATTATGAATTCCCAATTTGTGTAGGTTTGGTTTATAATGGACTCAACAGCTTCGTCAAGGGTGTCTGCACAATTATATATACCCATTATTATGGATATTTTTGGACAATTCATAATGGTTAATCCTCTCTCACAATAATTCTTGGTTTTTCCATGACCACTGTACAATTATCAGGTACATTCACTGTGACAACACAACCGGCTCCAATCCTGACATTGTTACCAATTTTTATATTACCTATTATTTTAGCACCTGCACCAATAAAACAGTTGTCACCAATTACAGGTGCTCCATCTTTACCATCGCCAATAGTTACTTGCTGGTAAATGATGGAATTATAACCAACAACAGCTTTATGTGATACAAATATTCCTCTTATGCCATGAGGCAAATGTGGTGGATTTGCAAAACTCGCCTGGCAGTTAAAATGTGTGCCGAACGACGCATTGTTGTATGCATCCATTCTTTTTATTTTCATAAGATAAAATAATTTGACAAGCTTACAACATTTATCAGAATTTAATTTATATCTCATTTTCCAATATTTTTCATGATTATAATGTTGTATTATATGTGTCAATGTTTTTATTACAAAATTTTCCTCGTTCATTATTTCCCCTCAAGATCACCATATCTGTATTCATACAAATGCTTATATCCATATTTGCCATTACGATAATAAGAATACTTTCTTTGTCGTCCAGTAGAATCGACCATAATTACACCAAAAATTTTTGTGTTACATTTCTTTATACTGTCAATGGTTACATCAAGCAAATCAAAGGTTGTATAATTTTCACGCGCAACTACCACAGCTCCATTGCTCTTGTGCATAATAACCGCAGCATCTGTAACGACAGTCATAGGGGGAGTATCAATAAAAATGTACTCATACTTTTGCTGCAGCTTTTGGAGCATTACATCAAATTCCTCACTATTAAGCAATTCGGCAGGATTTGATGGAATTTCTCCTGCTACCAATACATCAAGGCAGTCATACTTGCTCTTTTGAATTGAGTCTTCAAGCTCGCAAAATCCGCACAAAACGTTGGAAAGCCCATTGTCTTTAGACATTTGCAAATATCTGTGAACACGCGGTTTTCGCAAATCACAATCAACCAAAATTACCTTTGCCCCGGTCTGAGCAAAAGTAATAGCCATATTAATTGTTGTAGTAGTTTTACCCTCTGCAGGCGAAGAACTCGACACAACAATAACCTTGCCCTTGTCAGTTTTGGGAATTGAAAACATTATATTTGTTCTGATTGATTTGTATGTTTCTACAGTAGAAAACAGGCTGTTTTCATTTAAAATATTTTCAATGCTATCGGCAATTTCAACCGACTTACCTTTTTTGCGGTTAACTGTAACTCCGTGCGATATTTCACCAAGGATTGTAACACCATATTTTTTTGCAACATCTACACCGCCGTGAACTTTTTTATCAAATAAATCCATAATAAACGCAACTATCACACCCAAAACCAGCCCAAACATAAATCCGAGCAATGTATTTGTTGTTGTGCCTTTTGCAAGCGGAACATCAGAATATGCTGCATTATCAACCAAAAAAACGTCGCCTCCGCTTAAAACGCTCTCAAACTTTTCGGGAGCTTTTTCGAGTACAGCGCTTGCAATGTTAAAAGCATCATCCGGATTACCTGCGGTAACAACAATAGATAAAAGCTCAGTATCATTAAGTGATGAAATTGAAAGCATTCCTTTAATTTGATTCCATGAATATTTGTTATTAATTTCACTGCTGACTTGTTTTAAAAAAGAACGTGTTTTTAAAATCTCGGTATATGTAGATGTAAGGTCTCTGGCAGCCGAAATATCCGAACCATAGATATATTCCTCTTCCTCTGCTATTTCGTTGCTGACTGTTCTGATGTACAAAATACCATTTGACTGATACAACGGAACTGAAAAAAACTCAGTTTTAACAAACATTATCAAGGCAAATATAAGCGACAAAGCAATAATTATTTTTTTTCTTTTCCATAAACTTTCCAAAAAACTGACAATGTCTATGCCCTGATCATTTTCTTCTATTATATCTGTATTATTCATAAAAAATTAACTCCACTTCTAAATAGTTCAAAATTACTATCATAATCATAACACAACGCGGATAATTTGTCAAATATATCTCATAATAATAGTAATAATATTGAGGAGAATTTATATGATTAAAGCAGCATTTTTTGATACCAAGCCATATGACAAAATATGGTTTAACAAAATCAGCGAAAAATATGACATACAAATCAAGTACTATGAGTCAAAGCTAAATCCTGACACCGCGGTCATGGCAAAAGGATTTGACTGCGTTGTAGCATTTGTTAACGACACCATAAGCAGCGAAACTATTGATGAATTGCAAAAGCTGGGAATAAAGCTTGTTGCAATGAGATGTGCAGGCTTTAACAATGTTGATGTGGCATATGCGAAGGACAAAGTTCACGTTGTAAGAGTACCTCAGTACTCCCCTTACGCCGTTGCCGAGCACGCCATTGGCTTGCTTTTGTGCCTTAACAGAAAAATACACAGAGCGTATATACGTACCAAGGATTTTAATTTTAGCCTGAATAATTTAAACGGATTTGACTTGCACAACAAAACAATTGGAATTATAGGCACAGGAACAATCGGCAGAGTGTTTATAGACATCTGCAAAGGCTTTGGAATGAAAATTCTGGCATATGACATATGTCAGACGGCAGATGACGTTGAATATGTTGATATTGATACTATTTGCAGACAATCAGACATAATTTCCCTTCATTGTCCGCTTACAAAAGATACAAAATATATTATAAACAAACAAACAATACAAAAAATGAAAAAAGGCGTTTTTATACTCAACACATCAAGAGGAGCGCTTATTAACAGCGAAGATTTGCTCGAAGGGCTTAAATCCAAACAAATAGGAGCAGCGGCTCTCGATGTTTACGAAGAAGAATCGGATATATTCTTTGAAGACAAATCACACAAGATTATTGATGATGATACTTTGCGTATTTTGCTGAGTATGCCAAATGTCCTTATCACTTCACATCAGGCATTTTTTACCAACGAAGCACTCGAAAACATAGCAGATGTAACAATAAGCAACATCAACGACTTTTTTAATTTGAAAAAAATTACAAATGAAGTAAAATAAATATGTATTTAAACGATAAACAAAGTAAATAATATTGATGAATTGATTATACAAATCAATTATGTACATTGCATTATCCTGCAAAGCGCAATGTACAATTAAAATTGCAGGAGGAAGGTACGGAATAATTATGAATTGTAATGCTAACAAATCAATTGGATGCACAGTACACCAGTGCCAGTATCATTGCGGCAGCGAAAACTATTGTACACTTGAAAAAATCAACGTTGGAACACACGAATCACAGCCGTCAAACTGCCAGTGCACAGATTGCGAATCGTTTAAAGCAAAAAACTAAAAAGCATACAACTCCCACAGGTGATTTACAAGCAAATTTTGAAAATTGCCTGCAAATAAAAAATGCTGTCATATAGGCAGCATTTTTTATTTAAGAAGTATTCGTATTTTTTTGTATATCAATGCAGTAATTAATGACACAATTATCCCCTTGAGAAGGTTAAATGGAACTACTGCAAGCATAACGAGAGTACCAAGACTTGTTATGCTGCTGTTAACAGCATTACCCATTTCAATAATATTTTCCAGGGGCAAATTAAGCAATTTTACATATGCAGGTATAAGCACAAAAGCATTCATCGCGCTGCCAACAACAGAAACAGACACAGTACCTACAATCATTCCCACAATTGCAAACTTTTTGGTTTTGTGATACTTGTAAACAAGTGACGCAGGCAACACAAAGGAACATCCGATTACAAAATTGGAAAATTCACCTACACAAGCGGTTGCAGTGCCATTGATTAACAAGTTTATTAAATTTTTAACAAGCTCAATCAGCACTCCCGCAACAGGTCCGAGAGCAAAGCCGCCAATTAAAGCAGGCAAGTCACTTAAATCCATTTTGTAAAACCCAGGAGCAAACCAAAGCGGAAATTCAAACAACATAAGTACTGCCGCTATTGCAGACAAAGCGGATATTTGTGTAATAAATCTTGTTTTGTTGTTTGTCATTTGTTATTCCTCATCATAATTGTCAGTTGAAATTTTTTCGCCGCATTTAGAACAATAAATGCTGTCAGAGCTATTTTTTGCACCACATCTCGGGCACTGTTTTTTGTTGGTAACAGCAGAAATTTCATCCTCAACCTCAGCAACCTCTGCTTTTAGCTGGTTAATAATGCTGCATCTTTCTTGTATTGCATCACTGTCTATGTCATCGCCAAACGATGATTTATAAACAGCCTTTCCAATCTCGGTATATTCATTATCAATTTTGTCGTTAAGCTCTGCAAGCTTGAATTTTAATTTGGTAAATTCAACTGCATCACCCGAAACCTTTACCGCATCCTTTGCAGTTTTGGAAGCAATTTTTTTGATATTGTCAAATACATTCATAATTAATCCTCCTGTTTTAATTTATTTAAAAATTCATTAATAACATTCTCAAATTTGTTATTTCGTGGTGAATAATACTTTTTATTGAGCAGATTATCAGGTAAGTATTGTTGCTTAATATAAGCATTTGGGTAATTATGAGGGTACTTATACCCTATTGCATTACCAAGCTTTTGTGCACCGCTGTAATGACCATCCTTAAGATGAGCAGGCACATCCCCCGCCTCTCCCTTTCGCACATCAGCGAGTGCTTCGTCAATAGCGCATACGGCAGAGTTTGACTTTGGCATACCTGCAAGAAAAATCGTAGCCTGTGCAAGAGGCAGCCTTGCCTCAGGAAAACCAAGCTGAAGTGCAGAATCAACGCAGGATTTTGTAACAGTAACAGCTGTAGGATAAGCCAAACCGATATCCTCTGATGCTATGGCAAGCAATCTTCGGCAAATGCTCACAAGGTCACCGCCTTCTATCAGCCTGGCAAGATAATGAATGGCTGCATCGGGGTCACTTCCCCGAACCGATTTGTGAAATGCGCTTAAGCAATTGTAGTGATTATCGCCATCCTTATCAAAGGTAAACGACGACCTGCCGGTTGCTGTTTTAACAATATCCTGAGTAATATTAACCTCATTCTTAAGAGGTGACAATTGAGATTTTACACATATATCAAGGCAGGTAAGAGCCTTTCGGACATCACCATAAGAAAATGCAGCAATATGGTCAAGTACACCTTCATCAAAATTAAACTGTTTGTCAGAATACTCATTTTTAAGATATTCAACAGCTCTCTCAAGTGCAACAAAAATGTCATCTGCTTCGAGCTGCACAAACTGAACAACTGTGCATCGTGACAAAATTGCATTATAAACATAAAAATACGGATTTTCGGTTGTACTTGCAATAAGTGTGATTTTTCCGTTTTCGATATATTCAAGAAGAGATTGCTGCTGCTTTTTGTTAAAATTCTGAATTTCGTCAAGATACAAAAGCACACCCGACTGACACTCTTCACTGTCAAGACTTGCAGCAATGTCTTTTATATCCTTTGTAGAAGCATTTGTTGCATTCAGCTTGTAGAGCTTTCGGTTAGTGATATTTGCGCATATATTGGCAACAGTTGTTTTACCGGTTCCTGACGGACCATAAAAAATCATATTGGGTATGTCACCGTTTTTTAAAATATCGGACAACAGTTTACCTTCGCCGATAATATGCTTTTGTCCAACTACGTCTTCGATTTTTTGCGGTCTCATAATATCTGCCAAAGGTCTGACCATATTCTCACCTCTTTTTATCTATTATATAAAAATTTTGTAATATTTGCAAGTGTTTTGCAATGATTTTGTTGATATCAGACCGAAAATGTGATATTATGTCAATATAAGTCATAAGGACGGTGAGAATATGCCTGGTTATGAATATACATTTAAGGGCATTTGTGAGCGTTGCCATAAGTTCTTTAATGTTAGTACAACAATATGCAATTCAATAAATACTGATTTTGCAAGCAGCTACTTCGACAATTTGCTTAACAACAAATTAAACAGAGTCACCTGTGAGCATTGCAAAACCGAATTTACATACGAGCGGCCTTTTATTGCATACTCATTTAACAACAAATATGCAGTAATGGCAGATTTTGATTGCAAAGGCAAAGTCATTCAAAGCGGAAAAAGCTATTTGTTTGATTTGTTTAAAATATCGGGTATGAAATTCCGTATTGTTAATTATATGTGCGAAGTGAGTGAAAAAGTTCGTATTTTTAACGCCAATCTTGATGATTACAAAATTGAACACATTAAACGCACTCACTTTGGTGATGAATATTTTAATGATAAGGCTAACAAAATACTATTGTTTAAAGAAATACAAAATGACAATATATTGTTTGAATTGTATGATGATGTTGACAATGTACTTGAGCAGCATCATATTCCGTTTAAGGAATACGAAAACTGTAATTTGTGTTTTGACGAGCTTACCCAAACAGACGGCTTGATTAACTGGTACAAAACAGACAACATAAAGGAGATTTATGATAAACATTAAAAATGCTATCGTGGGGCAATCCGGCGGTCCGACTGCTGCAATCAATGCAACACTTGCAGGAGTTATTAAAGGAGCTGCCCAAAACAGCAATTCAATTAAAACCTTGTACGGAATGACTAATGGTATAAAGGGATTTTTGAGAGAGGATATGGTAAATCTTTCTGAAATTTTTGCCGACGATGACAATATCAAAATTCTTTGTCAGACTCCATCTGCTTATCTTGGATCATGCAGATTTAAGCTGACACAAGACGAAGATATAAAAAAGTGTTTAAACTTTTTGAAAAGTACAACATCGGTTATTTCTTTTATATTGGTGGAAATGACTCAATGGATACAGTTATGAAGCTGTCAAACTCAAAATATAACACTGGTGTTAAAATTATAGGAATACCAAAAACCATCGACAATGACCTAGCAATAACCGACCACTGCCCGGGTTTTGGCAGCAGTGCAAAATACATTGCAACTGTTGTATCCGAAGTTACAAAGGACACATATTGCTATGATATTCACAGTGTTACAATTATTGAAATTATGGGAAGAAATGCAGGCTGGTTGACAGCATCTGCTGCGCTTGCAAGAGTCAACGGAAGTCATTCGCCGGATTTGATATATCTGCCCGAAAGACCGTTTGACATAAACAAATTTTTGGATGATGTATCCGAAAAGCTAAAATATCACAAAAATGTTGTTGTTGCAGTGTCCGAGGGAATTAAAACTGCAGACGGAAAATACATTTCGGCTTGTGATACTTTATTAAAAGAGGATCAATTTGGACACAGTCAGCTTGGCGGTGCAGGCAAAGTACTCGAAACCATTGTTGCAGAAAAACTAAAAGTAAAAGTACGTTCAATTGAGCTAAATACTCCTCAAAGATGTGCATCGCATATTGCTTCAAAAACCGACATCGACGAGTCGGTAAACATAGGTAATGCTGCAGTAAATGCAGCTCTTAATGGCGAAACACGAAAAATGATGATATATACAAGAGTCAGTTCAAGCCCTTATGAATTCAAAATAGAATCTGCTGACATCAACAACATTGCAAACAAAGAGAAAATTGTACCTGAAGAATTTATTTCTCCTGATTGCAATTTTGTTACACAAGACTTTATACAATATGCACTTCCGCTTATTCAAGGCGAGCTTGACGTGGAATATACAAACGGATTACCAAAACATTTGTGTTTATAACACAAGCAGACAGAGCAACCAAATCGGTTGCTCTGTTTTATCGTTCACTGACATATTTGCTTGTTTGCCAGGAAAATATATAGTCGTCTATATCACCTTTTACTTTGTTTTCCTCGGGAACTTTTTCTGATTTGTTTTTCAATTTATCTTCATTTTCATAAATTTTATTTTCTTTGTTTATAGTCAATGTTATTCTCCTTTCTGATTTATCAACATAGTTAATATTATATGTGGCAAATCAAACAATATTACTAATTATATGATATTTACATAAATTGTAAAATGTGATATATAGATTAAAACTATTGTGGGAGAAATTTATTAACAAAATTGGACTGCATCACAAAACAGTGAGGCAGTCCAATTAACATTTTTAACTATAATTAAATAATACCGTGTGCAAGCATAGAATTTGCAACCTTTATAAAGCCTGCAATGTTTGCACCTGCAACAAGATTTCCTTCCATACCATATTCTTTGGCAGCAGAAGCAGCATTTTTATATATATCAACCATAATATTGTGAAGCTTAGCATCAACTTCTTCAAATGTCCATGAATATCTCATTGAGTTCTGGCTCATTTCAAGTGCTGATGTAGCAACACCGCCTGCATTAGCAGCTTTGGCAGGTCCAAAGAGAATTCCGTTTGACTGGAATACTGCAATTGCTTCGGGAGTCGAAGGCATATTTGCACCTTCTGATACGCAATAGCATCCGTTGCTAACTAAAATTTTTGCAGATTCTTCATCAATTTCGTTTTGTGTAGCACAAGGAAGTGCTATATCACATTTTACAGTCCAGATGCCTTTGCAGCCCTCGTGATATTCTGCACCCGGGTGTGTTGCAACATATTCTTTAATTCTTTTTCTTTCAACTTCTTTAATCTGTTTGATTGCTGCAAGGTCAATACCATTTGCATCATAAATATATCCGTTTGAGTCAGACATTGCAACAACCTTTGCACCAAGCTCAACAGCCTTTTGATGTGCATATATAGCAACGTTACCTGAGCCGGATACAACAACAGTTTTGCCTGCAAAGGATTTGCCGTTGTCTTTGAGCATTTCCTCGGTAAAGTAGCAAAGACCAAAACCAGTAGCTTCCTTACGTGCAAGGCTGCCGCCGTATGTGAGACCCTTGCCTGTGAGTACACCGGTAAATTCGTTGCGGAGTCTTTTGTACTGACCGTACATATATCCAACTTCTCTTGCGCCTACACCGATATCACCTGCAGGAACGTCAACATCTGCGCCAATGTGTCTCTGAAGCTCTGTCATAAAGCTCTGACAAAATCTCATAACTTCCATATCAGATTTGCCTTTGGGGTCAAAGTCAGAACCACCCTTACCGCCACCTATAGGAAGACCTGTCAGTGAATTTTTAAATATCTGCTCAAATCCGAGGAATTTGATGATACCTTCGTAAACTGACGGATGGAATCTTATACCGCCTTTATATGGACCGATTGCACTGTTAAATTGTACACGAAAACCTCTGTTAACCTGTACCTTGCCGTTGTCATCAACCCATGGAACTCTGAATTTGATAATTCTTTCAGGTTCAACAAGTTCTTCAATAACGCCTTTTTCGATAAACTCAGGATGAGCTTCGATAACAGGTTCAAGTGACTCAAGAACCTCTCTTACAGCCTGATGAAATTCAGGTTCAGCAGCATTTCTTTTGATGACTTTTTCCATTAATTCTTCTAAGTATTTGCTTTTAAATGCCATTTACAAAACCTCTTTCTGTTTAAAATAAGATGCGCAAATTTTACACATCAAATAAATACTTGATAATTATATCACTAAAATCGATATATTACAATATTTTTTTGAGATTTTTTTAAATTAATAACCAAACACAGTTAATTTTATGCATACACCAATCTGAAAAAAAGACACCATAGTGTCAACAATGTATTCTCCAAAATTACTCAATTTATTGTACGACTTAACAAGCGAAAGCCATATATCATACAATTCTCTCGAAAAGCTTTGAAATTTTTGTTTGCCCTCGTCAGTTTTATCTTCGAGTAGCCTCTGCACATTGTTCCATAAGCCACCTTCATATATATCTGCATATTTAACACCCGATATATCTTTGTTGTTATTTACCCATACATCAGCATAATACATTCCCGAAACAAGCAAATTAACAGCAATACCAAAATAATAGCTTGTGGGATTATTTTCAAAACCCGACTTAAATTCTTCATCGCATAGCCAGCCGACAACAGTTGTCTTGCCTTGTGCAATAAGCTCTTCTATTATTACAGAATCATGTGACACGTATGATTTGTCGTGTGCAATGTGGTGCATTTGCGAAAGTGCCGCTTCAAACAATTGCACAGGCGTTCTGAATTCATTTCCTAACATAATTACCTTGTATGATATATTTAGTCCTAAATATATCAATACTCTCCTTTCTTTTAAACCTTTATGATATAATCAATAAAACACTGTG
>JAZQZC010000046.1:0-139381 GCA_045633845.1 Clostridia bacterium | reverse complement strand
CCAATATCATTAAGTTAAGAGGAGCAAGTTCATTTAATGAGCTTGCCCCCTTTTTTTATGTAAATATTTAAAATTATTTTAAAAAAGACTTGACAAATGTTGAAATTTGTGCGGCTGATTTTATTAACTATCGTTAATAAAATCAGCCCTTGTTAATAGAAGTACATTTTCTATTGACAAGGAGAAAAAACATGAACTACACATTAAAAACAATTAAGAAAGCTCTAAACAAATGCATTGCTGATATTTCCGCTCATCCGGAAGCATATGCCAAAAATCCCTCAAAAGATTTTATTCGAAATCGCAAACTGCCCTTTGAGCAAATGATTAAAGGTGTTTTGGCTATGAGCGGAAAATCTCTTAATAGTGAACTGATGGATTACTTTGATATGAATATTTCCATGCCGACAGTTTCAGCATTTGTTCAACAACGGGATAAAATCAATTATTGTGCATTTGAGAACCTTTTTCATAGTTTTACAAATGCTATTGATGAACAGAATTTATTCAAAGGTTTTCGCTTGCTTGCCGTAGATGGTTCTGACCTCCATGTTCCAAGTAACAAGAAAGAAACTGAATCTTTTTATCAAAATTCCAAAGGATACAAACCATTTAATCTACTTCATCTTAATGTTTTGTATGACCTTAAAAGAAACATCTATACTGATGCTATTGTTCAGCCGATAAAATATCGTAATGAGCATAAGGCTTTTGTTACTATGATTGATAGAGATGATTTATCCATCCCTACTATTTATATTGCTGACAGAGGTTATGAATCTTACAACAACATAGCTCATGTAATGGAAAAAGGACAAAAGTTTTTAATTCGAGTAAAAGATGTAGGTAGATTTGGTATTGTTTCAAAACTTCCTCTTCCTGATAATGAAGAATTTGATGTTTCCGTATCCGTTGAATTAACACGAAGCCAAACTAAAGATACAAAAAACAGTAATTTGAAATTTATATCGCATACTTCACCGTTTGATTTTTTACCTAAAACATCAAGAAAAAGCATATTTGTTCCACCGTATCATATGACTTTTCGTGTAATACGATTTAAATTGACCGATGACAAATATGAAGTTCTTATTACAAATCTATCTCAAGAACAGTTTACAGTTGATGAATTAAAAAATATTTATGCAATGCGATGGGGAATTGAAACATCTTTCAGAAATTTGAAATATTCACTATCTTTGATGTTATTTCATTCTAAAAAGACGGAGTATATTCTCCAAGAAATATTTGCAAGACTTACTATGTACAATTTTAGTCAACTAATTATCTCACACATAATTGTTAAACAAAAGAAACGAAAGCATTCATACAGAATTAATTTTGCTGTTTCAGTACATATATGTCGTAAATTTTTCCTGAAAAATATATCTCCGTCTAAGCTTGAAACATTGTTACTACATCATTTGCTGCCCATTCGACAAGGACTCACCAATCCACGAAAAGCACACGCAAGAGTAGCTGCAAGTTTCTTATACAGAATACCATAATTTTATTAATATGTAAATTAATTAAGAGAATTTTAAGCAGACTTTTCAGCCTGTCTTTTTTGCATTCCATTTTTTAGAAAAACACACCTAACTTAGAATCTCAATCTTCGTTAGGTGTGTTTTAAATTTTCATATTATTCTTAACTTAATGATATTGGTTTTTTTACACTCCCTTTAAATCAAAAATATTGAGTTACGTCAATTACACTGTCGCTTGTATGGTCAAACAAAAGCACACCATATGAAAACTTTTCAAAATGCACGGTTTTGATTACCTTTTTTGCAGGTACATCATAATAATGCGGCAAATTTTTGAGTTTAAAATCTTCATTTTGTAAAACCTCGTGGCACTTTGCATCAAAATCTGCATCGTAATCCCGTTTGCACCACAAAGGAGCAGTATGGCTTTTAAGATGCCTGATGTAATCAAATTTTATTGCCTCTTTTGCATCAATTCCTTTATAATTTGCAAATTCGTACATAACATCATACAGCTTTTGTTTTGACAACGACATATCAAAAAGTCCGTTAGTCTCAAAGTATTTTGCCAAATCAGCAAACACCTCAAAACAATTGTTGTACTTGTTAAAAAGCGAATCAAGTGTTTTGGCAAATCCGCCGTTGTTGTAAAACTTTTCAAAAACATCTTCAAAATCGTGCAAAAACAAAATTTCATCGTATGATATAAAATCATTAGAAATAACTTCGTAGGGTGCACTGTGGCTGTAGCGGTAGCCAAACTCATTGGTTTGTGTTCTCACCTTTGAGCCGTCAAGCAGCTTTAAAAATCCAACCTGAAGCACATCGGGCTTTAGGCTCATAACATCGTTAAATGACTTTTTAAACGACTCCAAATCCTCATAAGGCAGACCTGCAATCAAATCGAGATGTATATGTATGTTGCCGTTAGCCATAAGCTTTGTTATGTTTTCAAACAGCTTGTCCTGACTGATTTTACGATTGATGGCAGTCATTGTTTTTTGGTTTGTGGTCTGCACGCCTATTTCAAACTGCATTATATCTTTTGGCGCAGTTTTGAGTAGCTCTATGGTTGCATCATCAAGCAAATCACCTGCAAGCTCCATATGAAACCTTGTGTTTTTGGCGTTAGCTATTATATATTCAA
Source organism: Clostridia bacterium (assembly GCA_045633845.1). Classification (GTDB taxonomy): domain Bacteria; phylum Bacillota; class Clostridia; order UMGS1810; family UMGS1810; genus RGIG4708. The sequence goes on along the minus strand of JAZQZC010000046.1, from coordinate 136,747 downwards.
ATATCTCATATGCACGACGCCTGTTGGCATTAAACGTGCGGTCAACAAATTTTACAAGGGGTACGTTGTGCTCTGTAAAAAAATCTATGTCCTTTTTAACTCTTTCAAGGCTCAAAAATCTTACCTTGCTGTTTTCACCCGATAAGCAATAGCTGCACGAAAATGGGCACCCGCGCGATGATTCGTAATATATAATTTTGTTTTTGACCTCATCTATTGTGTCGTCATACACAAAGGGCAAATCGTCAAGATTATCTATCGGCTTGCGTGGCTTGTTTACTATTATTTCACTGTCGCTTCGATATGTTACTCCGTCTATGTTATAACTGCCATTTTGGCTTATGGCACCAAAAAGCTCTTTAATTGTAACCTCGCCCTCGCCCGCAATTATAAAATCAATAAAGCCGTATTTTTGCATAATTTCTCTTTGGCTAAAGCTAACCTCTGGTCCGCCAAGAATAATTTTAATACTTTTGTCTGCCTGCTTTATGTTCTCACATAGGGAAAGTATATGGTTAAAATTCCATATATAACACGAAAATGCAACAGCATCAGGCTTTTGCCGATATATTTTGGACAAAATATGTGACAGGCTGTCGTTGATGGTGTACTCTCCCACAACCACGCAAAAATCATCTTTAACTGCCGAATAAAGGCACCTGGCAGCCAAAGATGAATGAATATATTTAGAATTCAATGCTGCAAGCATAAATTTCATTGGTTTTTTTCCTCTGCGCAAAATCTGCACCCATCGCAAAATTTTACTCTTTCGTCAAAAATATTAATTAGTGTTTCGATAAGTTGGCTGTTCTTATACTTTTTCCAATTATGAAGCATTATGAGCTTTGGCGACATTTCTACAAGCACAGACACCACATTGTCATACTCAAATACCTCTCCCGCATAGGCAAACTCGTAGCTGTACCCTACATTCGACAGGTCAAAAAAGTTAAATGACTCGTCGAGTATATCGGCGCTCTCAAGTGACTTCATAACTACATTAACAACATCGGCATTGCCATAGTTTACCGATGCAAAAAACCTGAGCATCCTTATAAAATCAAGATACTCATTTTTTAGTATATATTTGTCGGCAACCTCGTCGCACAATTCTTTTAAGTCGCCGAGCCAGTCGTTAAGCCTAAAATGAAATATGCCCTCAATATTAATTATTGAGCTTTGGCAGGTTATTTTTGCAACTGCCTCGCGCATTTCTTCAAAGTCGGCTGATTGCATTATTTCGTTATATATTAACTGCTTTTCCTGTGAGTTAAAGCAATTATTTTCAAAGGTAATTACATTATTGATATACGGCAAAACAAAATATTGTGTTATACATTCGCATATGGTTTTATTAAAAAGTTCAAAATCATCAAATTCCACAATGATTTGTACGTTAAATTTATTAGCGTGTTTTTTTGTTAAAAAACGCTGTGCAAACAAATCGGAACAATCGTACCGACTACTCATTTGCAACACTCGTTGCATCACACACACATCCCTTCACAATTAGTATGTGTATATGATTATTTTATTATCCCAGCAGTGTAATTGTTCCAACATCCACCAATTGACCGCATGTTAAATTTATAATTTCAACGTCGTGCTTGTTGCAAAAACATTTGATTTTTTGATAATCGGGATGAAGTGAAATATCGCCGCAAAATGCAAGCTTATTTTTACCTATAAGACCCGACGCACCGCCTATAAAGCCATATTCATAAGGCTCTAACGATACATTTCCTGCAGATACTTTAAGCACATCAATACCAAAATTTTCAAGTGTTTTTGCCACTGCCTCATCAGAGGTTATTACCGCATTGTCACCTGCAACGCACAGTGAGCACTTTGAGTAGCCCTGTTTTACATTTATATGTTCAAGGCTGCTATGCTTTAAAAATTCTTTGTCGGTATATTTAAAATTATGCACTGCGTAATTGCCCACAACCGCAACATTGTAGCACACATCAAAAGGATATTTTTCCCCAGGAGTTGTGCCGCCCGTTACAAGCTTTATATTTAATGCTTCAAAATATGGCTTGTAATACTTATAACATTCGGGGGCGCATATGTAGCAGTTGTCGCCCTTTACAATTTGCATATCAGGGTGATATCTGAGTGCTTTGCTTACATTATTTAGCGGAGCGCTTTCTATTATGCAAAAACCCATATTTATTAAATTTTCTTTTGCATTTTGCGGCGTATCCTTGGCTACAATAAGATATTGACTCTGTGCATTTTTATACTCCATAATAATCACCATTATGTTTTAATTTCATATTATATATTGTACCGATTGACATAAAATTTGTCAATCGTTTATATAGTTGCAAGGTATGGCTTTTGCCATACTTTGCAACAGTTGATTATTCACTTGCCACCATACAATTTATCCGAGCAGTGCTTCCGTCAAGATTTTTAAATACTATTCTGTAAATTGTGCCCGTAATTATTTTGTTGTCCGATTTCTTTGCTGATATTTCTTGTAATTGTGCCCTGTTTCAGTTCATAGCCGCTTGCGTCAACAACTGCATCAACATATACATTATCTGCAAGCTCGATGCTGCCAATGCACGAAATCAATAAGATTGAAGAATCTATTGCAGCTTCAATATCATTAAGTCTTTATGCTATATATGAGCCGAGGGACGAAACCCATAAAAATGGATTTCATCCCTCGAAAAACTTGATAACTCTGTAATAACCATTGCCTCGTCATCCTTATTTTTTAGAGCGCTCAATTGTAATCCGAAAAGTCGCATTTGTAAAACGAAATGCGACTTTTGTAATTGAAACGCAAGTTTGTAATCTGAAATGCACGATTTGTAAGTAAAATGCAAGTTTTGTAAACGAAATACACGATTTGCAAGCGAAATGCAATACCTATTTTCTCAAAATATAAGCATTTTTGCATGCCAATAAGGGATAGTTGCTTTGGCAAAAAAATTGTAACCCAAAATGCTACCCCTGTATCCCACCTAATATTGAGTGTATCCACCGTATCATTTTAAATTATCTTTTAAGTAACTTCGGGTTTAAAATAACCTGATTTTTTTCAACTTGTTTGTAACCCAACTTTTCAAAAAGTTCTGAACCGTAATAGAACTCAAATGCTTCAAACGGAGTTTTGTTCCCAAGCTTTAGTCTGCTATATGAGTTGATGTGATTCATCATAATATCAACCTTTTCCTGAGTCAGATTATCAAAGGTAACACCTTTTGGTAATACTCTGCGAATAAGCTCATGGTTTACCTCGATAGAACCTTTCTGATGAGGACATCCGGCATCGCAGTAATATATATTTGTTCTTCTAAATCCATCTTTTGTGAGTTCTATCATTCTTGGGTTAGAAAACTCCGAACCCCTGTCTGTAAGTATAACGGGGAAAAGCTTTTCAAACAGTTTTCTGCCCAATTTCACATACAGCATTTCAAATATGTCAATAACCGACTGAGAGGTGTTAAAATCCCTCAAAAACCCCATCATAAAGCTCGTATGAGGAAAATGTATGGTTAACAACACTTTACCGCCTACAGTGCCTATTACAGAGTCCATTTGTGCAGGGTGAATATCAGTATTTTTGTTCAAAAGCTTCTGATATTCTTCGTAGCTTCTGCCAATATAGCAACCTCTATCAACCTTAAACTTTTTCTTTTTTCTTCGTGGTCTATACCGAACCTTTCTTGGAAGGTCTATGTTTCTTGCATCAAAAAATCCTGCATCAATGTAATTATATAGTGTCTTTTCGCTACACATCAGGGTGTCAGCGTTATTGCAAAAAATCTGATGGATTGATTGACCATTCAGAATCAAAGGCGTTACAAAGGCATTTAACCTTGCTATTTCAGCCTCATCGCACAATGCTCCTTTACGGGAGCTTGAGATTTCTTGTTCAGCCATAATATTCGCCTGAACCGCACTATAAACTGTTTTTTCAAGAGTGCATTTATTCCTTTCATCACACCCGTTGCAAACATACGGAGGCTTAATTCTTAAGATACAAACTTGCTCTGCAAATTTAGGGCAATAGTCATTACAATGTCCGCAGGTTCTGCACAACTTGCAAGAGGTTTTAACACACTTATCTCCGCACACCATACCCATTTTGCAGGTTTCTTTATGTACGCAAGCGTTAAAACCGAAACCGCTGTAACCACTTTTTTCAATAACAGAATGCCTTCTGATTTCTCTAGAAATAGTGGAACGGTCTTTGTTGATTTTCTTTGCGATTTCTCCAAAAGAGCATCTTTGAAATATCATACTCTCAATCTCTAATCTTTCTTCAAAAGTAATATATCCTGACATAAATGCCACATTCCTTTCCAATACATCTTTGGTGGATACATTTATACAACACACGAAAACACAGGCAGGTGGGTTCCTACATTTTCTGTTGTAAGCAAAAATTAGGTTAATAAAAAAACAAACGGAAACGAGTTTGAAATCATTCAACTTCATTTCCGTTTAATATATTTAAATATTACTGAGTAAACAAATAGAAGCCCCATTTGAAATTCGTTCAAACGAGGCTTATTTTATTTGTCAAGCGTTTCAGCTAAACGTTTATTTAGGCTTTACACAATTATTAAATTACTAGTCCTTAAATATATGTATCAACCACCCGTTTTATCTGTGTCATAGAAATTTACTTTATGTATGTACCCCTGCATTATTTCTCTCCCTGAAAATCTGATACAAATATAACACCGCAAGCATTAGAGCCTACATGTGCACCGATTGTTGCACCGATGTTTATTATGTTTTCGGGCAATATTTCAAAACCAAATTTTCGGACTGCTTCTGCTAACAAATCTCCGTTTTTACGATTATTGGAATATACGATATAAATTGGATAATCCAAATCAGGAGTATATGTTTGCAGTTTTTTCGAAACCGTACTTATACCACCTTTCATACTCATTGCTTTAGAAGATACTTCTACTTTACCTTCTTCGGAAATGCGAATAACAGGCTTGATATTAGCAAGTGTTCCAACAGTATATGCAGTTTTTGACAATCTACCACCTTTATGAAGGTACTCTAATGTATCAACGCAAGCATACAACTTGATTTTAGTTTTAACAATTTCCAATGCATCAAAAATCTCTTTTGCGGATTTGCCTTCGTTGCGAAGCTTCACAGCATAATCAACTAAAAGTCTTTGTCCTGCCGTTGCATTAAGGCTGTCAACCACATAACAATTTTCGTAATCAAGCATGTTCTTAACTAAAAATGCGTTTTGGTAGGTTCCGCTTAATGCTGATGATATGGTAATAATTACACATTCATCGCCTTTTTCCATAAATTCTTCAAGCAGCACTTCAAAATCGTATGGAGTAGGCTGTGAGGTTTTTGGGAAGTTCTCGCATTTTTCCAACAATTCATAAAACTGTGCTTTTGTCAAATTTTCATTTTCCTTATACTCATTATCATCAAATGAAATTTGCATTGGAACACAAGTTATATTATATTTTTCTAATTCCTGTGGCTCAAAATCTGCCGCTGAATCCGTAATAATTCTAACCATATCAGCCCTCCGAGATATTTGCACCGATTTTTCTGAACTTGTTATATCTATCTTCAAGAAGTTGTTCTATTGAAAGAACTTGTTTCTTTTTCAATTCTTCTACAAGATAATTTTTTAAATCAGAACAAATTTCTTCGGCTGATTTATCTTTTTCGTCAATTACTTTTTCCACTATGTCAAAAGAGTATAAATCGTCTGCGGTAAGTTTTAATGCATCAGCCGCATCAGAAGCTTTGGAAGAGTCCTTCCACAAAATACTTGCACAGCCTTCAGGTGATATAACAGAATATACAGAGTTTTCAAGCATTACAGTTGTATCACAAACACCGAGTGCCAACGCACCGCCTGAACCACCTTCGCCAACTACAACGGAAATAATAGGAGTTTTAATCCCCATCATTTCAAAAAGATTTTCAGCTATCGCTTCGCCTTGACCTCTTTCTTCAGCGTCAATTCCGCAATATGCACCGGGACTGCCTATAAAGCAGATTATCGGTCTTTTAAATTTCTCAGCTTCTTTCATAAGTCTGAGTGCTTTTCTGTATCCTTCGGGTGTGGGGCAACCAAAATGTCTTTGAATTCTTTCTTCAACCGTTGCACCACGCTCCATCGCAATTGCTGTTACGGGAATGCCGTTAAGCATACCAACACCGCCTACGATGGCTCCGTCATCGCCGAATCTGCGGTCGCCGTGAAGTTCAACAAAATCATCTATCATTCTTGAAAGGTAATATCCACCCATATTTCTGTCATTGCTTCTTGCTGCTAAAACTCTTGTATAAGCATTAACTTTTGTTTCCATCAATTATCACATCCAATCTTAACAAGCATTTGCTGAATGAATCTTAAGGAGTTTTCCGATTGTATATTTAAGCCTTTGTCTATCCTCAATCATATCAATAAATCCGTGCTCCAACATAAATTCAGCTCTTTGGAATCCTTCAGGTAGTTTTTTTCCTGTGGTCTGTTCAATAACTCTTGCACCGGCAAAGCCAATGAGTGCTTTTGGTTCAGCGATAATAATATCTCCCTGCATAGCAAAGCTTGCTGTTACACCGCCGGTTGTAGGATCGGTAATAACAGTAATATATAAGTTACCGCCATCCGAGTGTTTCTTTGCGGCTCCGCTAACCTTTGCCATCTGCATAAGGCTAAAAATTCCTTCCTGCATTCTTGCACCGCCTGATGTAGTAAAACCAACAACAGGAAGATTCTCTTTTGTAGCCTTTTCAAAAAGTCTTGTTATTTTCTCACCAACAACAGTTCCCATACTACCCATCATAAATTTGGAGTCCATAACGAATATTGCACAAGGAAATCCGTTTATGGTAGCCGTTCCGCAGACAACACCTTCGTTAAGACCGCTGTCTTTAACAGCTTTTTTGATTTTTTCATCATATTCAGGGAAATCTATGGGATTTTGGCTTTTCAAATTACCATCACATTCAACAAAGCTATCCTTGTCTGTAACAATAGCAATTCGTTCCATTGCGCCCATTCTTAAATATGCTCCGCATTCAGGACAAATCATAGAATTATTAAAGAACACAGAATGTTTATTAGTGTTTTTACATTTAGGACAAGCTATATCTTCATCCTTATTTAGAAAATTAAATATCTTTTTTAATTCCATTACTTTTCCTCCGATTTATTTGCTATTGCAAATGAAAATTCAGCACTTACACAGAGCTTTCCATCAACATATCCGCATCCTTTTGCAAAATAGAAAGGAGAACGGTCTTTGGTTATTTCACACTCAGTTTCAAATATATCACCCGGTTTAACGGGATTTCTGAACTTTACCTTGTCAAGTCCCGTAAAATACGGGAGTTTACTTTCATCAATAACACCGTCTAAGCACACACATACAGATTGTGCAAGAATCTCGCAAAGAATAACTCCCGGAACTACAGGGTTATCAGGAAAATGACCTTTTAAAAACCATTCATCACCGGTTATTTTCTTTTTTCCGTGTGCAATACCATCGACAAGTTCCACTTCATCCAAAAGAAGCATATTATCTCTGTGTGGCAAAATGTTTTTAATTTCTTCTCTATTCATAGGCACCTCAGATTTTCGCAAATGCAACACAAGCATTGTGTCCACCAAATCCGAGAGAAGTGGACAAAGCAAGGTCAATCTCTGTTTCGTTTGCTTTGTTCGGAGTATAGTTCAAATCACATTCTTCGTCTTTTTCCTGATACCCGATTGTAGGAGGAACAATATTTTCACCAAGTGCAAGCACTGCAGCAATTCCCTCAACCGCACCGGCTGCACCAAGAAGATGACCTGTCATCGACTTAGTTGAGCTGATATGAATCTTATATGCATCATCACCAAACACATTTTTAAATGCCTTTGTTTCTGTTTTATCGTTAAGAGGGGTGCTTGTTCCGTGGGCATTGATATAAATTTTTTCAGGTGCGAAAGTTTTGCCTGCTTCTTTCAAACAATCGTTAATTGCTCTTGATGAGCTTTCAGCAGAATCATCGGGAGCAGTTACATGGAAAGCATCACAAGTGCTTCCGTAACCAACAACCTCTGCATAAATTTTAGCACCTCTTGCTACTGCATGGTCGTAATCTTCTACAATGAGTGCTCCGGCACCTTCACCCATAACAAAACCATTTCGGTTTTTATCAAAAGGAATTGATGCTTTTTCAGGGTTATCGCTTTCAGAAAGTGCCATACAGTTCATAAAAGCAGCTACAGCCAAAGGAGATATACTTGCTTCAACACCTCCGGCTATGATTGCATCTGCCCAGCCGCCTTTTATTGTTCTGTACGCTTCGCCAATTGCTGTTGTCCCCGTAGCACACGCTGTGCTCACGGCAATACAAGGACCTTTTGCACCAAATTTAATAGCAATATTTCCTGAAGCCATATTGGTTATAAGCTTTGGAATAAAGTGCGGAGATACACGAAGCGGACCACGATTAAGAAGATTATTATGTTCATCTACAAAGGTGTCAAAACCTCCTATGCCACTACCATAGTAAACGCCAAAGCGTTCAGGAGCAACATTATTCTCTATACCGCTGTCATTTACTGCCTGTGCTGCAGCAGCTATAGCATATTGCACGAATTTATCACTTCTTCTGATTTCTGCCTTTTCCATATATGGAGTTGGATCAAAATCTTTTATTTCTGCAGCAACTTTTACACGATACTCACTTGTATCAAATTTTGTTATGTAATCAATTCCGCATTTACCTGTCTTTAAGCTATCCCAAAATGTAGGAACATCACATCCTACCGGTGTTACTGCTCCAAGACCTGTTATTACAACTCGTTTCATACATTTACCTCCTTAATTAAATGGCAAGACCGCCGTCGATACGAATAACTTCGCCTGTAATATAATCAGAAATATCATCAGCCAAAAATGCTGCCAAGTTTGCAACATCTTCAGGTTTACCTAATCTTTTGAGTGGTATCAATTTCAAATATTCTTCTGACTGTAAATCCTTTGTCATATCTGTAGTTACAAAACCGGGAGCAATTGCATTACAACAAACATTCTTTGATGCAAATTCCCTTGCTGTTACTTTAGTTAAAGCAATTACACCTGCTTTTGAAGAAGAATAATTTACCTGTCCTGCAGTTCCGAGCAGAGCAGACACGGAAGATACATTGATGATTTTTCCGTATTTCTTCTTAATAAAGTTTCTGCCACATGCTTTTATCATATTAAAGCAACCTTTTAAGTTTGTGTTTATAACATCATCAAATTCTTCTTCACTCATTGATATCAAAAGGTTATCACGGGTTATACCTGCGTTATTTACAAGAATATCTATACCGCCAAAGTTTTCTGTAATAGCCTTTACAGTTTCTTTGCATTCTTCTGCATTTGCTACATTGCATTTATAGATTTCTGCTTTAACGCCGTTTTTTTCTGCATTTTCTTTTACGGCGTTTGCGGCATCTTCATTACCGTTATAGATTATTGCTACATTAGCGCCTTGGCTTGAAAATTTCTCTGCAATTGCAGCACCTATACCTCGTGATGCACCTGTTATAACTGCAACTTTTCCATTAAGCATTATTCTTCACCGCCTCTACAGTTTCCAAAAGTGTTTCTGCATTTTCAACCGAATATACATTTACTTCTTTTGAAATCTTCTTAATCAATCCACAGAGAGTTTTTCCCGGACCGACTTCAATAAAATCTGTAAATCCGTCTGCAATCATATTTTCAATTGTTTCCTGCCACTTTACAGGAGATTGCATCTGCATTTTAAGTGTTGATGCAATGTCATCTTCGTATGGTTTTGCGGTAAGATTTGCATATACCGGAATTTTAGGTGCAGTAATTTCATAAGCCTTAAGCTCTGATTCAAATTTTTCAGCAGCATCACTCATAAAAGGAGAGTGAAAAGCTCCGCTTACAGCAAGTGGAATACATCTTCCGCCAAGCTCTTTTACCTTTTCCTCAAAATCAGGCATACTGTTCTTTAATCCTGATACTACGGTCTGTCCGGGGCAGTTATAATTTACCGCATAAAGATTATCAAATTCTGCTGCAGTTTTAGTAACAGTTTCACTATCAAGTTTTAGAACTGCACACATTGCGGCATTTTCAGGATCAGCCGCCTCATTCATAAATTGTCCACGAGAAGTAACTATTTTAAATCCGTCAAGGTATGAGTAACTATTGCCATATGCCAAAGCACCTATCTCACCGAGAGAAAATCCGGCAACTGCATCTGCATAAATACCTTTTTCGTTAAGCGACAAAGCTGCCGCAAGTTCAACAAGATACATACAAGGCTGAGTGTTTGCCGTAATTTTTAATTCTTCGTCAGTACCCTCAAATGACTGCTTCATTGTGCCGGGACGTTCTTTTTCTGCATCATCATACAGTTTCTTTGCTATACCTTCCATTTCGTACAAGGATTTTCCCATACCGCTGTATTGAGAACCTTGTCCTGAAAATACAAATGCTATTTTACCCATTTTTTTGCTCCAATCAATATATTTTCAGCTTCAGTAACAATATCTGCTATTATATCTGAAGCATTTTCTTCTTTGTTAATAAGGCCTGAAATCTGACCTGCTAAAAAGCAACCTTTTTTACTGTCGCCGTCAACAACTGCTGCTCTTAAAGAGCCAACAGCCATCATTTCAAGTTCGTCATCGCTTATACTTGTATATTCAGCTTTCTGATATCCTCTTGAAAACGGACTCTTAAGACTTCTTACGGGATGTCCTAATCTTCTTCCCGTAACTATGGTTGCCGTGTCGTTTGCTTTTAAAAGTTTGTCTTTATATTCACGACTTATATTACATTCGTGTGCTACTAAAAATCTTGTTCCAATTTGAACACCTACACCGCCTAACATCATAGCGGCTGCCATTCCTCTGCCATCAGCGATACCGCCTGCGGCAATAACGGGAATGCTCACGCTATCACAAACCTGCGGAACAAGTGCCATAGTTGTCATTTCGCCTACATGACCGCCTGATTCACCGCCTTCTGCTATAACCGCATCTGCACCGCTTCTTTCTACAAGCTTTGCAAGAGCAGAAGATGCTATAACAGGAATGACTTTTACACCGGCTTCTTTCCACATAGGTATGTATTTTTCAGGATTACCTGCACCTGTGGTAACAACTGCTACCTTCTTTTCTGCAATGAGTTTTGCAATTTCATCAATATTTTCGCCCATAAGCATTATGTTTACGCCAAAAGGCTTGTCAGTTAGCTTTCGTGCTGTGTCTATTTGTTCCGAAAGCCAACTGACATTACCGTTCGCAGCAGAAATAATGCCAAGTCCACCACCATTTGACACAGCAGCAGCAAGGTGAGCATCAGATATATGTGCCATACCTCCTTGCAGAATAGGGTGCTTTATTCCAAGCATTTCACATATTGGTGTATTTAACATTACTCCACGCTCCTTTTTTACTTACGCCTTCTTAGAATCGATGTATGCAATCAATTCTTTTACGCTTGTACCTGCTTCGCCAGGTTTAATTTCGATGCCAAAAGCATCTTCCATTTCCATCATGATTTCAACAGCATCGAGAGAATCAACGCCAAGATCTTCGAAAGTTGTTTCCTCAGTGATTTCTGATGCATCCATTTCAAGATGTTCTGCCAATAATTCCTTTACCTTTTCGAGTGTCATAGTTAGTTCCTCCTAAAATAAAATAAATATAAAAATTAATTAAATTAATTTTTTACCACTTAATAACGCAAGCGGCACTTGATAAACCGCCGCCAAAGGCTGACATTACTATATTGTCACCTTTTTTAAGTTTTCCAGATTTCACAAGCTCATCAAAAGCTATTGCTACGCTTGCTGATGATGTGTTACCGTATTTTTCAATGTTGACAACAAATTTTTCTATAGGCATTTTAAGGCGCTTTGCAGCATACTCTATAATTCTGATATTTGCCTGATGGGTTACTATGTAATCAATATCCGAAAGTTCGAGACCTGCATCGGATGTTACTTTCTTAATATCTTCAACAATCTTACTTACTGCAAATTTGAAAGTTTCCTGACCATCCATAAATATATATGGATGCTTGATTTCACCTTCGTAAAAAGGCGAACTACCTGAAAATGACGGAATCTCAATTACTTCATTTCCACCGCTTGTGTAAAGCATAGAAGAAAGATACCCATCACCCGGTTCAATAACGAATGCACCTGCACCGTCACCAAAAATCACGCAAGTTCCTCTATCCTTCCAATCAACAAGCTTGCTTAGTCTTTCGCTTCCTATAACCAATGCTTTTTTTACATTCCCACGCATTATGTATGAAACAGCAGTATCTAACGCAAATAAAAAACCACTACATGCTGAATTTACATCAAATGCAGGACAATTTGCTCCAATAGCCTTTTGAACCATCCCGGCAACAGTAGGGCATAAAGTTTCAGAAGATATGGTAGCAGCAACAATTAAATCAATTTCTGAACCTGAAATTTCCGCCGAAGCAAGAGCCTGCTCTGCGGCATGGATTGCAAAATCTGCGGCTGTTTCAGTAACTGAAACATGTCTTTCTTTTACACCAACACGTTGCATTATCCATTCATCAGAAGTATCTACCATTTTAGATAAATCATCATTAGTAACAATCTTTTCCGGAACATACGCTCCTGTACCGAGAATTTTTATAGACATTGAAGTACATCCTTTCTTTAGCACACTGTGTGCTGTAAGTTTTTTTCGGGAATTCAACAATTCCCGACACGATTTTACAATATTCAGCACACAGTGTGCTGAATATTTTTTAAACAGAGATTTTCTCTCTGCTTAAAAATTTTATATTAAGATTTTAGTCCGTTTAAAATGAATTGAAATCCGTATCTGTATCTTTTAAGTGCTTCTTGCAATGGCAGCTTTCGTCCGATTGCATCCGTGTTGAATCCTCTGATAAAACACCAAATAGCATAACTTGTCATATCAGGATCGACTTTAACGATAAGTCCCTTTTCCATAGCATAATTGAGGATTTTTGTGATTTCTTCTGTCCACCATTTGTAATTACTTTCAGAGACAGAATCATTTTCAAAAACATAATGTGCAAAATTCATTCTTGTTTCATAAGAAATAATAAGTGTCTTTTCAACCTCATCCATTATCTGCTCAAAAAAGTCTTTATTTTCATCAAAGTGGAATTTCAAACTTTTTCTTACTTCCAAAATAGAGTTTTCAGAAATTATATTAAGCACTTCCTCAACATTGTGAAAGCGGTTATAAAAAACTCTGTTTGTTATGCCAAGATGATTTAAAATTTTGCGAACATTTACATTGTGTGCTCCCTCGGTTGTAGCAAGATATGATGTAACATCAATTATTTTCTGTGACATTTCATCAACAATCAATTCTTCATTTGTGTTTGCCATAGGAGCACCTCCTTATTCAGCACACACAGTGCTGAATATATATTACCACATTTTTCTTGTCTTGTCAATGGATTTGAGAAATTTCAGTACATTAACAATAAGTTTTTGTAAACCAAAATGCAACACCTGCTTGCATCTATAATTCGTACACTCAAAATTATAAAACACATAAACATGTATTGCATTTCACTTTACAATTAAGCAAGCAATCCGTCTTGATAAAGTCTCATACCCATAAATCCATTCACAACAGCCATCCATACTCCACCGTGACAAGCTATATGTATTCCTCCAGAGGTATTTTTTTTGAAATCCCCGATATCCATATACGCACTGCTTCTAAAATATTCATATGCTTCGTCTTCATATCCTATTTCATTTGCCATAATCGAATGAATCGTTGCCGAGAGCGATGAACCATGGTTTGTCTTAGGTTCATAATAGTCATAATTTTTCTTCTTTTCATCGTTAGTAAAAAGATCACCTAAGACAAATTGTAAAAGTACTACATCCGCTTGCTTCAATACCTGAATTCTCCACAAATCTAACGGATGGAAAATCACACGAATATCAAAATTTTTCGGAATCAAGTCCATATCAACAGCATCATTATACACAAATTTATCATCTTGTTCATATATACCGTACTTTTCATTTATACGATAATACATTTTGTCAGCGGCATCCTTCCACAACTTAATTTCTTTCTCATCAATATGAATTTTTTCAAGAATATCGGCAAGTTTTTCAGGATGAAGTTTATTCATTCGCTCGTAGATATCGAGTGCATAATACAAATGAAATCTAACCATAAAGTTTGTATAGCAATTATTATTTACTCCGCAGGCATATTCATCAGGACCACACACCGAATTAATACAAAAACGCCCATCATGAGCTTCGACAAAGGAGCCTCTGTGTGCATAAAACTTAGCAGTCTCAAAAAGCATTTCGATACAGTTTTCGTATACAAAATCACTGTCATTTGTAGCTTTTTCATATCTCCAAACTGCATATGCAATATCAGCATTAATATGGTATTCTGCAGTAGATGCCTCAAAGACTATACTTGTTTCCTCTCCATCTATACTACACCAAGAATAAAGTGCACCTTCATTGCCTATCTCCCTTGCACGTTCTCTTGCTTTGTCTAAAAGTTTAGTTCTATAAAGAATTAATCCTTTACAACTTTCAGGATTGGTAAACAAGTAGTACGGCATTAAATACATCTCGGTATCCCAAAATACTTTTCCGCTGTAATTAGGTCCAGTAAGACCTGTTGCTCCAATCGAAGCATTATTTATTGTAGGAAGTTGACTTTTAAGATGAAACAAACTGAAACGTATGGCTTGTTGGTCAGATGGGCAACCTTCTATCTCAATATCTCCACTTTCCCAATGCTTAAGCCAAAAGGATTGTTGCTCTTTTCTTAATAAAGCAAAACCATCATTCATATTTTTCTTAGTTTCAATTGATGCTTAATCCGTAGCGGCAACACAGAACTTACCCCCATGGATGATAAAGAATTAACCGAATACTTGTGGCCAATTGTTCGTGAAATGATAAAAACCGCTATTGAGAACAAGCAAAACTTAATTGTAGAAGGTTGCTATATTCCTTTCGATTGGCAAAAGACTTCGAGCAGGAATATCTTGAACATATTAAATACTATTGTTTGGTGATGAGTGAGGACTATATAAGAAATCATTTTGCAGACATAAAGGGATATGCAAATACCATTGAGAATCGTTCGGATGATGAATGGTGCACAATGGAGAGTGTGTTGGCAGATAATGCAGAAGTGTTATCCCTTGCCAAAAAGTATAATGTGAACTATATACTCATTGAAGACAAATACGAAATAAGCATTGAATTATAACGACTAATTCCAATTTGTTGAACTAAATACATATATGATAAGGTGCATACTATAAATGTATCAATATTTCTGTATGCACCTTTTTGTATACTTTTACCCATCAATACTTATCTAGAAATGGGAGTTTCTATAAATGAATACTCATCAACATAGTATGGTTTAAATCTTCCGCATTCGAGAAATGTTTTTGTACACATTTCAGAAAATGTTTTCTCATCGGTTCTAACACATCTTATTCCAAGTTCTTTTGCTTTTGATAAAAATTGTTCACTTTTACCTACGGCACACTGATTAAATAACGGCACACGAATATTTTGGATAACATCATTCAAATTTTCACAATCTACAACTATAACAATTGCACCGTCACTTCGAAGTGCATCTTGAATTTTTTCGTTTGACAGCTCTTTTTCTACAAATATAGCTTTAATATTAATGTTCTGCATTTTTTTGCCTCCATAAATTATTTAAAATCATTTAAATTAAGTCTCTGTCCTATATGAGTGTTGATGAACAAAAAATATACAATTTTAAATATAATTATGCATAAATAGAATTGTTACTAACATAAAAAATTACGTTCCTTTACAAGTACATTTTGTGGAGGAACTATTTTATGACTGGTTTTAATTCTAATTTCAATGATATTCAAAAGCAAATCTCTTTTGCAAATCTTACTGACGAGCAAATTTTGGAGTTGCTATCCATTTTGCAAACAAAGAGAGGTGAACAATCCAAACTAACAAAGGAAGAAAAGGTCTTTCTTCAATGTTGCAGAGAACGTAGGAGTTATTCTGCAAATAAGGATTTAGATACTGTTGTTTGTCCTATTTGTGGTTCAATCAAGATTATTAAGAATGGCACAAAAAATGGCAGACAGAGATACAAATGTAAAGACTGTGCAAGAACTTTTGGGGATACCTTTGGTACTGTTGCTTTTCGCTCCAAATTATCTATTGTAAAGTGGATTGAGTTTATCAAGTTAACTTTACAAGGGGAGAGTTGCCGTACCATAGCAAAAGAACTTGGTATCAACAAGCAGACAGTATTACACAACAGACATAGGATATGTTCTGTTCTTCATCAGTTTGTGTGCAATCAAGACGATTTCAAGAGTTTAGCAGAGAGTGACGAGTATTACTATCCTTTGTCTTTCAAGGACATAAAAGCCCCAATGTTTTTCTTGAATACACTTGGCAGAATGCCATATACTCATAGAAATTACAAACAAAAACTCGAATATATTGAGAAACAAGGATTTGACAATGCTTTCCTACAATCTCTCATTAAAAATGAAGAACAGGTTAGAAATGAGTTGCTTAACTACGTCAATGACGATGATTTAAAATCACAAGAAAAGTTCTCCAATGCCCTAAATGGTATGGATACAGAGAAAATTATTCAGGTCTTGAAGACATTGAATGAACAGCAGAAGAAAAAGAGAGGTATCAGCAATCAGCAAGTATGTAGTTTGTCTTGTGTTGATAGAAATAATAACCATTTCTTGCAAACTGTTTGTGTTGGCAGAATATGGGCAAGTCATATTGAAAAAACACTTTTACCACACTTTACGGAAGATACTGTTTTGATTACAGACAGCCACAGAGCATATAAGACGGTAGCAAACAAGCACAAGATACCATTAAAGCAAATTCCAAGCGGAAAGCATACAAGTGGTGGATATAGTCTTGGTCATATCAATGGTTATCACCACAATATAAGTGATTTTGTGTATCTGTATCATGGTGTATCTTCCAAATTTCTTGACTACTACCTTGCACTATTCTATTGGGTTGAGAAGAACAAGCACAAATCCTATCTTGAACAAGCCTATGATATAATTACTCTGTTATCCAATCAGGCTAAAAAGATACCACTTAACAAGTTTAAGGACAAGCCTATATCCTTTGACTTAAAAGGTATGTTAAGTTAACAATTTTGTTGATTTTATCTCTGTAACGTGACAAATGAGCAAAAGTATGATATAATATAGCCATAGATTGAAACTTTTTTCTAATTTATCAGTCTATATAGATAATAAAACAGTTAGACAAATAAGAATTTGACGTTCAATTTTCACTCTACTAATGGTTGATTTCTCCCCTTTCAACCATTAGTTTGTGTTATTTTTCTTAAAAGGTGCTACAATTAAAGTGAAAGGAGGTAGACTATGGACCAAATCAAAATAGGAAAGTTTATTGCCGAGTGCAGAAAAAAGAAAAATCTTACACAAGCACAGTTGGCAGAAAAATTGAATATAACCGACAGAGCAATATCAAAATGGGAGACAGGCAAAGCAATGCCCGATTCCGATATTATGCTCGACCTTTGTTATATTCTTGGAATAAATGTAAATGAATTATTATGCGGGGAGATAATTGATATGGAACAAAAGGATGAACAATTAAATGAACTGATTTTTCAGATGGCAAAAAATGAGGAAAGATATCATAAACGACTGCTGCATTCCGCATATGTGATTGTCGCAACCAGCCTGGTAGCACTTATTTGTCTGATGACTTTAATATCACTCCTTATCCCTGAATGTGGATTTCAAGACTTTTTGATAATAGTGTCTGTTATACTATTTATAATTCCTTGCATTATTGCTCTTAAATTTAAGGTAGAGACAGGGTATTATGAATGTAAGAACTGTCAACATATGTTTGTTCCTAACTATAAAGAGATTGCCTTGTTGATGCAAACGCCAACCAGAAGATTGTTGAAGTGTACTAAATGTGGAAAATGGACTTGGTGCAAAAAACTAACCAAGAAATAAATTCCAATTTGTTGAACTAAATAGCATATATCCTATAGGAGCAAGGTTGAAATATACCTTGCTCCTTTTTATTGGGTATTCACCAAAAATGAATAAAAAGGTGATTTATGCATACCAATACTTATCTAATACAGAGACTAAATTAAAATATCTTTATCATTACAAAGGATGTAGATACTTTCCCCTATTAATCATAAAGAATAACATCATTTTTACGATGCATTGTCTTTATCCTCTGTTTTTTTGACACAATTGTAGCATAGATCTCGATACCCGTCAACATCTAAAAATATAAATTTTATTCATAAGGATTATGTATTGATATAATACATGTCACACATCAAAAAATAGAAAATCAGCGCGATTTGCTGTTGGGGACGTGCCTGATTTACACGTTTTTACGTTAAAACAATATTCAAAAATGTGCAAAAACAGGCACGTCACCAATTACCCTCTTTGGTATTCATCCTCAAACATATATATTCTGTCTATTTCGATTGTGCGATTATCCTCGCCAGTGTCGATGCATTTGCCGCAGTTGTCGCAAACCTTGCTTGGGTCAAGGTCGCACATATCGCAATCGTGGCAGTTATTGCAGATTTTTTTATCATCCAAAATACATCGTTTCATAATTTTACCTCGCATTTAGTACATTTTGTGCAGCAAAAAGCACAGGAAGCTTTGCAGATTCAAAGGTTATGCCGCCCTGAAAATATGCAACATATGGCTCGCGCATAGGTCCGTCTGCCGAAATTTCGATAGAAGAACCTTGCGTAAATGCACCTGCCGCCATAATAACCTCGTCCTGATAGCCAGGCATTGCCCAGGGGCTTGGTTCAACAAAGCTGTCTATTGGCGAGCCTTTTTGTATGCCCTTGCAGAATTCCACAAGCTTTTGAGGAGCGCCAAGCTTTATCGAGGTTATGATGTCGGAGCGGATATCCTTGTAGGATGGTGTTACTTCAAAGCCGAGATTTTCAAAAAGTGCACTGCAAAATATACCTGCTTTTATGCTTTGTGCAACAATATGAGGTGCCATAAAAAAGCCCTGATACATACTGCGGTTGTTGTCGAGTGTTGCGCCGCACTCTCTGCCAATTCCAGGACAGGTGAGCCTATATGACACAAGCTCAACGCATTTTTTGGTGCCTGCTATGTAGCCGCCGCTGCGGGCAAGGGCGCCGCCTGGATTTTTTATAAGTGAGCCGACAATAAGGTCGGCGCCAACTTGTGTAGGTTCAGTTTCGGATACAAATTCGCCATAGCAGTTGTCTACTATGCACACAACATCCTTGTTAACAGCTTTGACAAAAGCAATTATCTCGCCAATTTCCTCAACAGAAAAAGAATTGCGCCACGCATATCCTTTTGAACGCTGAATTTCCACAGCTTTAACAGTTGGGTCTTTAAGCGCATCGCCAAGAGCATCAAAATCCACCTTGTTGTTAACAAGGTCTACCTGTTTATATTTTACGCCTAAATCCTTAAGTGAGCCATTGCCCGCCTCACCTGTTATGCCGATAACCTCCTCGAGAGTATCATATGGCTTGCCTGTTGCGCTCACAAGTGTATCGCCCGGGCGAAGTATGCCAAAAAAGCATGCCGCAATAGCCATAGTTCCGTTAACAATATTGTGGCGGACAATTGCATCCTCTGCCCCAAAAACCTGAGCGTAGATTTTATCCAGTGTATCTCTGCCAACATCGTCGTAGCCGTAGCCTGTGGTTGAGCCAAGGTGTGCCTCCGACACGCAATTGTCGGAAAAGGCTTTTAAAACCTTGGCGGTGTTTATTTCGGCAATGTCGTCTGCTCTTTTTAAATAAGGAGCAATATCTACCATAGTTTTGTCGTATACCTTAAGCAACTCGTCGCTTATGTTATAGTTATCTTTAAGTAATTGTTTTATCATGAGTTTTTCCTCACTTTGTAATGTAGTCTTTGGAAATAAATTTAACTGCCAAATCAATTGCGCCGTTAATATCACTAATGCTTGCAGTTTCGCATGGGGTGTGCACATAGCGCACAGGTATGGAAATTGCACCCGTAACAACACCGTCGCACACTGTTTGTATTGCGCCTGCATCGGTTCCGCCAAATGCAAGAATTTCGTTTTGATAAGCAATATTGTTTTGTTTTGCACAATCCTCAAGGCTTCTTCTCATTACAGGGCTTGCTATTACAGATTTATCCATAATTTTGATGCACACTCCACCGCCAAGCTTTACGCAGCTTACAGGGCAATTTGGTGTGTCGCCCGTTGCGGTAACATCTATGGCAAGTGCATAGTCGGGATTGATACAAAAGGCGCTTGCCTTTGCACCTCGCAGCCCGATTTCCTCCTGAGTGGTAAACACATAGTGCATATCAAATGCAGGTGATTTTGCCAGCTTTATAATATTGCAAAGAGCATATACCCCTGCTCTGTTGTCGAGAGCCTTGCTTACTACGCAATTGGAGTTTTGAACGAAGCCGCCTTCAAAAACAGCGGTATCGCCGATATTAACTTTGGTTTTGGCATCCTCTTCATCGATTGAGCATATGTCTATATACATTTTAGAAAAATTAAGCTCTTTTTTGATGTCAATATTTGCCTCGCAGCTCACTACGCCCACAGTCCCGTTTTGAAACACAACTCGTCTGTTTATAAGTGTGTTTACGTCAACGCCGCCTACTGGTGCAAAACGCAAAAAACCGTTTTTTTCTACGTATGTTACCATTATGCCAATTTCGTCAAGGTGTGCTGCAAGCATAAGCTTTTTGCCGCCTCCTTTTTTGTGTGCAACAATATTACCAAGAGCGTCGGTGTACACCTCATCGACAAATGGCTTTATTTCGTCTATAATTATTTGTGACAGAGCCTCTTCGTTACCCGAAGTTGCAAAGGATTGTGTAAGTTTTTTTAGCAGTTCCATAAAAATCTCCTTTCCGCCGCCATACGTCGGCACAAATATTAATCAAAATTCTCTTATCCGTATGGCAAGGAATGACAAGAGATTTTTACGCCCATGTGCGTTTCTGAGCGAACGCGAAGAAAATTTCGCACGGGCATATAATCCGCCGGAGGCGATAACGTGAAAGAAACTTTCACGTTATTAAACCTCGAATTTATCTATATTTTTTGCTACATTAAACGCAAGCTTATACATAGCATCAACATCGCACAGCTTTGCGGTACAAACAGGAGAATGTATATATCTGCATGGCAGAGATATTGCACACACCCGAACAGGTGACGAGGTTGCCTGAATGCCGCCTGCATCATTGCCACCGTTTATTGTGCGTTTGAACTGATATTTTATGTTGTTGCTTTCTGCAACATCGCATACAAACTTATTAAGATTTTTGTTTGAATATGACGCTCTGTCCATAACAGAAATTACAGGGCCGTCGCCAAGGGTTGTACAATGCATATAATCATCGGTAAAAGGAATGTCTGCCGCAGTTGTAGCCTCAAGCACTATTGCAATGTCGCTATTGAGCCTGTGGGCAATAACTCTTGAACCCCGCAAGCCAACCTCCTCCTGAGTGGAGAAGCAAAAATACAAATCGTTGTTGTATGTCCCCTTTACAAGCTCAAGCATTATGGCACAGCCCACCCTGTCGTCAAGAGCCTTGGCTTTTACAAAACCATCGCCAAATTCGGTATAGTCGCTGTCAAATGCAATGTAGTCGCCCTTTGACACATATTTTAACGCATCGGCTTTGTCCTTTGCGCCGATGTCTATATACATACTGTCCATACTTACAACATTTGCACGCTCGGTTTTAGTTTGCAAATGCACTGCTTTTATACCCATAACTCCGTTTACGGAATTTTTTTCATTTTCGATAACTACACGCTGTGTAAGAAGTATGCGCTCGTCAAAGCCGCCAATTTGCTTAAATTTGACAAAACCGTTTTCGGTGATATCCGAAACTATAAAGCCGACCTCGTCCATATGAGCGCAAATCATAACAGTTTTGCCACTGTGTGCAGTGCCTTTTTTGTATGCAATTACGCTGCCCATACTGTCTGTAATAATATCATCAACATACGGCTTTATTTGTTCTATTATAAACTCATGCACCTTGTACTCGTTGCCCGAAACACCGTTGATGGAAGTTAATTGTTTTAATAACATAGCCAACCCTCCGTATCATCGCTCTCGCTGCAAAAGGCACAAATTGAATTGACAATAACAGACAAATCATCTGTGCTTACAGTTTCCACAGGGGTGTGCATATACCTGAGCGGAACCGAAAACAAAACTGTCGGTATACCGCAGCGCGAAACCTGAACTGCCCACGCATTTGTGCCTGTGTCGCCACCCTCTACATCTATCTGATAACTGATGCCGCTATCATCAAGAGCCGACAAAACTCTGCCAAGCATTTTGGGATGAATGTTTGGCCCTTTTGTGAGTATTGCACCGCTGCCAAAATCGTACGCTCCGCCTGAACAGTCGGGAGTTGAGGCGTGGCACACATCAATTACAATAGCCATATCGGGATTAATTCCGTATGCGGCGGTTTTTGCACCTCGAAGCCCTACCTCCTCCTGAACCGATGCAACAAAATACAAATCGTAGGGGCAATTTATATTAGCAAGCTTTTTCATAACAGATGCAAGTATGGCAACCGAGGTGCGGTCATCCTGACTTTTGGTGCTCACAATGCCGTTTTGCAGCTTTAAAAATTTATTTTTAAAAGTGACGGTATCGCCTGGTGATACAACGCTCTTTGCGTGCTCCTTATCCATACCGATGTCGATGTAGAGCTTATCTACGGGCACTGTTTTTGTTTTTTGTTCTGCTGTTAAAATGTGTGGAGGCTTTGCACCTATTATGCCGTACAAATCCGCTTTTCCGTGCACGACAACCTCGTTTGCCAAAAGTATGCGCGGGTCAATGCCGCCAACGCACGTAAAATACAAAAATCCTTTTTCATCTATATTGGTTACCATAAGCCCTATTTCGTCCATATGAGCTTCGATCATAAGCTTGTATGGGTTTTTGCACTGTGATTTTTTTACAGCAATAATGTTGCCCATATTATCTGAGCTTACCTCATCACAGTATTTGGCAAACAAATCGGTTACAAACTTGCCAACATTGTGCTCGTAGCCCGAAACCCCGCTTAAATCAGACAGTTTTTGTATTAATTCAGTATCAAACACTTTAATATCACCTACTCCAATGTGTTAACAATATCTTTAAATGTGTTGCCTCTTACCTCAAAATTTTTGAACATATCAAAGCTTGCACACGCGGGCGAAAGTATAACGGAAACCTTTTCGTTGCAGGTAGCCGTTAATGCCTTTGCAAGAGCATATGCACCCTTTATAGCCTGCTCAAATGAGGTTGTTTTGAGTATATTTATAAGCTTTTCGTTTGGATTGTATGCAGCTTTTACAGATTTTTCTATCGCATCAGCCGTGGCACCGCAAAGCACAAGTGCAGACACGGTATCCTTTACAACGATGCCAAGCTCGTCAAAGCTCAATTTTTTGTCGTAGCCGCCTGCAATAAGCACAATTTTGCCGTCGTGTGCCTTAAGACCTGCAATGGTTCGTGTTGGCGAAGAACCGATTGAGTCGTTGTAAAATTCAACGCCGTTTAGCTCCCGCACAAATTCCATACGATGCTCTACACCGCCAAAATTGCGTGCAACATAAAGCATAGACTCTCTGTCCACAATGTCGTACACCGCCGCAATTGCAGCAAGGTAATTTTCAACATTATGTATGCCGCGGATTTTGATATCTTCACGTGTCATTACCACATCACCGTTGTAGCAAAGCTTGTTTTGATGCAGGTATGCGCCGTTTTTTTCGGTCTTGCGTGAAAAATACACAAGCTCGCCCTTTTGCTTGCCTGCAAATGATGTGGTAACCTCGTTGTCTGCATTGATAACAAGCTTTGAGGCTTTGCCGTGAAACTTAAATATATTTGCTTTTGCCTCGGTGTATTCTGCCATATCCTTGTGATAATCAAGGTGATTGGGCGAAATGTTTGTTATTACCGATATATCGGGGCTTATGCCAATAAGCTGGAGCTGAAAGCTCGAAAGCTCAAGCACCACATAATCGGTATCGTTGATATAATCAAGCCTGTCAAGAAGCGGTGTGCCGATGTTTCCACCAACGTGGCAGGTTTTGCCGTCTTGCTTTAGCATTTCGTATATAAGGGTTGTTGTGGTGGTTTTGCCGTCGCTGCCTGTTACACCAATCATTTTGCAGGGGCAAAGTGACATAAATATTTCCATCTCACTTGTAACTGTTACACCCGACTTTATTGCATCCTGAATTTGGGGAATATGAGGCTTTATGCCCGGTGATTTTAAAATAATATCGTACTCTGTAAGATTTTGGAGATAATTGTCACCAAGGTTAAGCCTTGAACAGCAAGCAGTAAGGGTGTTCATTATTTCGCTGCTGAAGCTGCTTTGTGTATTTTTGTCACATCCCGTAATTATTGCACCGTGTTTGTGCAAAAACTTTATTGCAGGAATGTTGCTTATGCCAAGTCCCAACACAGCAACCTTTTTGCCTGCTATCATTCCTTTAAACATTTCGTAATTTGCGTTGTACATTTATGTCATCCTCTCAATATATCTTCAATAACTTTGCCTGCTATTATAAGCCCACCAACCGACGGCACCCACGGCACACTTGCAGTAACGGGTCTTTCGCCGTTTTCACTTTGAATTTTAACGGGTTTTGAACGGGAGTATACAACAGTAAGTTTGTCTATTCCATGTTTTTTGAGTTCTCTGCGCATTACCTTTGCAAGAGGGTCTGTGTCTGTTTTATATATATCTGTTATCTGAAACTCTGTGTTTGTGAGCTTGTTGCCTGTGCCCATAGATGATATTATTGGCACACCATATTCCTTTGCTTTTTTGGCAAGCTCTATTTTGGCGGCTACCATATCTACCGCGTCAATTACATAATCGGCTTTTGAAAAGTCAAACTCGCTGCTGTTTTGAGGCAGGTAACACTTGTTAAAGCAAGTGATTTTGATATCGGGGTTGATATCCTTTGCACGCAGTAAAAATGCTTCAACCTTTGGCATACCGATTGTGGAGCGAAGAGCAATTATCTGTCTGTTGATGTTTGTAACATTTACAGTATCGTTATCTACAACGGTAATACTGCCGACTCCTGCTCTTACCAAAGCCTCGGCAGCAAAGCCACCTACTCCACCTACGCCAAATACCCACACATTTGCGTTTTTTAGTTTTGCTATTCCGTCGTTACCCACAAGCAACGAGGTTCTGTGGTACATTGTATCTTCAAACATACTAATAATCTCCCGTAAAGCAAAAAAGCCAAACAACAAAAATTGTTTGGCTAATTATACAAATATATCCCCGCAGAAGCCGTCTAATGGCTATATTTTTAACCTGCATTGCAGGTGGACTCCGCCCGGTTGCTTTTGTTCCCTTGCTTTAAGTTGATGCATGGTCTACAGCCACATCCGGAGTTAGGATTCCGTATTAAACTTGTTGGTTAAAATAACACCAGTATAACGCACCCCGCAGGGAATTTTAAATCACAAAGAATACTCAATCTTCCCGATTTTACTCTTTGTGATTTAAGTATATCACCAAATATAATTAAATATCAACAGGTAAAATCAGTCAACAAAATCGAATTCGTCTTCGCATCTTTCGCGGAAGGTAGCAAAAGCCTTTTCGAGAATTTCGTCTTCTTCTATTTCGATAAGAATCATTTCTTCATCGGAATCGCTCTGAATTTCCATAATATATACAAGACCTTCATCCTCGCCATCGTCTGCTTCGGGCTCAACAAGAATTGCATATTTTTTGTCGTCCATTTCAAATGAATCAACAATTTCGAGCTCTACTGTATTTCCTTCGTCATCTGTAAAAGGTAAAATTTTTCTGTTTTCTTCCATTGGTATAATCTCCTTTATTTTATAGAATTTAAGTAGTCTTCGAGTATAATGCATGCCGACACGGTGTCTATAATATTTTTGCGGTCTTTGCCTCGTGTATTTGTGACATTGAGGATACCTGCCGCCTGAACGGTAGACAGCCTTTCATCACGAAATATTATTTGTATTTCGGGGCATTTATCCTTAAGGTCGCTTGCAAATGCTTTTGTTACATCGCATCTTTCGCCCTCGGTGCCATCCATATTCTTTGGCAAACCGATAACAACTGTGGGGGTGTTATATTCGTTTACAAGTGCTGCAAGCCTTTCGAGCATTTTTGAATACACTTTGTTTGGAACAGTAGCAACTCCCTGCGCGGTAATGCCAAGTGCATCGCTTACAGCCACACCTACCCTTGCATCGCCATAGTCAATTCCCATTATACGCATAGACATATCTCCTTTACACTGATATTCTATCACACAATGGAAAATATTTCAATCATAAAATATTATTTATTTCAGCTTTTTCGTTACCGATTATATCTTTTAAGTAAAAAATGAGCTTTTCAACGTTTATGCTTAATGATTTTTTGTCATCATACTCAATATCATTGCCTATTTCCAGCACGCATTTTGCAATGTCGTTGTATGCCGAATGATTGTATATCATATTTATTTTTACTTCTGCTTTTTTCAGTTTGGCAACAAATTCGTTGTATTCATCGGTACAGTCAAGATTTTCGCTTACTTTGCTGTGTAAATTTGCTGCGCTTGTCAAAAGCTCATATTCTATATTATTCGTAACGCAGCTATTAAATGCAAACACAACAGCCATTGCTGCAATAATTATTGCAAGGGGGATATAGTTTTTCATTTTTTCTTTTCACCTTTCAATTGTATAAAGCATTTGTCCATATAATATGTCATAAAAAACACATCGTCAATGGTTTTTCCGCCGTTTACCTTGATTTGACCCATAAGCCATTTGATATCAAAGCCTGATTTTTTTAAGTTGTTTTCGTTGAGCTTGCCGTCGGATATCAAAACGTAAGGAAGTGTGTCCTGCTTTACCTTTAAATTAAGGTCACCGCAATCGGGAGTTTTGAACTCAGACTTTGGAATAAGGGTAATATTGCCGTTTGTTTCGAGTATTGCGGTATCAATTTGCGAAATGTCAAGATAGCCTTGAAGCCGCAGCTCTTCGGTGAGGTCGGAAAGATTAAATCGTAGCTTTTTCATTTCGCTTTCGTCTATTACTCCGTTTAGCATAATTACGCTTGGTCTGCCCGTTATAATACTACGGATTTTTTCGCTTTTTAGACACACAAATGAAAGTGCCATTTCAGCTATAACAAGAGTAAATATTGGTATAATACCATAAAGTAGCGGTATACCGGGCTCGCTCATAGGCACTGCCGCAAGGTCTGATATCAGAATAGCCACCACAAGCTCACCCGGCTGAAGCTCTCCTATTTGCCTTTTGCCCATAACTCTGAGAGCAATTATAATCAAGCTGTATAATATTAGAGTTCGTATAAATGATATAAGCATATTATCCCCCGATAAAATTTTGTACGATTATATTGTGTGTCAAAATTCCTTTGATATTCAAAAGTAAATTTAATAAAATACTTTACATAATTAAATTTTTGTGGTACAATAAGCATTAATATTGAAATGGAGTTGATATAATGGCTGCAACAAAAAAAGAACAAACAGCACTTCTTTACAAAAATATCCCCCTTGTAAAAAGAGGTAATGTTATAATTTATGGTGATATGTTTGAGAATATTTACATCCAGATGGAAATTCTCGGTACATCTCAGATTAAGGGACTTGAGCTTGCAAACAATGTTTCCGTATCGCTTATAGAAAACGGCAGGACGATCAAAAAGGTTGAAAAAGAAAGCCTTTTCCGTGCTCTTGATATCGGTGCATTCTGGCTCGAATCCGCAAAAGCACAATAATCAATTTTAGCGGCGGGGATTTTGCCTCGCCGTCTGTCATATAGAGGAGATGTTGACATAATGAACAAACTTGACAATTTTACAATGCTCGTTGACTTTTATGAACTTACTATGACTAACGGCTACTTAAAGCACGGCTACAAGGATGAAATCGCGTGCTTTGATTTGTATTTCCGCAAAGTTCCCGACAATGGCGGATTTGCCATTACAGCCGGGCTCAAGCAGGTTATTGACTATTTGAATGAGCTAAAATTCAGCAGTGATGATATTGAGTATCTGCGCAAAAAAGGAATATTTTGCGAGGAATTTTTGGACTATCTTGCAAGCTTTAAGTTTGAATGTGATGTGTGGGCAATTCAGGAAGGCACACCTGTTTTTCCTGGAGAGCCGCTTATTAAAGTAATCGGCCCTGTAATGCAAGCACAATTTGTGGAAACAATGCTTTTATTAACAGTTAACCACCAAAGCCTTATTGCCACCAAATCAAACAGAATAGTACGTGCTGCCGACGGCAGACCTGTTATGGAATTTGGCTCACGCCGTGCTCAGGGTTTGTACGGAGCTATTTACGGCGCACGTGCGGCATATATATCGGGCTGTGTTGGTACTGCGTGCACCATTTCGGATGTAGAGGACGGGATACCCGCCCTTGGCACAATGGCTCACAGCTGGGTGCAGCTGTTCCCTACCGAGTACGAAGCTTTTAAGGCATATGCACAATGTTACCCCGACAATTGCACACTGCTTATTGACACATACAATGTGTTAAAATCGGGACTTCCAAACGCAATAAAAGTGTTTAAGGAAGTGCTTATTCCAAACGGTCACAAGCCTGCGGGAGTGCGCATAGACAGCGGTGATATAACATATCTTACCAAAAAGGTGCGCAAAATACTTGACAGCGAGGGTCTTTGCGATGTTAAAATCTGTGTGTCAAACTCACTTGACGAATATATCATCCGTGACCTTATAAATCAGGGTGCGTGCATTGATACATTTGGTGTAGGTGAGCGGCTTATTACATCTAAATCGGAGCCTGTTTTTGGCGGTGTTTACAAGCTGACGGCACTTTACCACAACGGAAAGGAAATACCTAAAATAAAGCTTTCCGAAAACGTTGCAAAAATCACTACACCCTGCAACAAAAAAATAGTTCGCCTGTATTCTAAGGAAAACGACAAGGCTATTGCTGACGTGCTTATGCTCTCTGATGAAGCCACACCATGCGGCGAACCATACGAGATTTTTGACCCTATTCACACCTGGAAGCGAAAGACAATTACAGATTATTATTCAAGGGAGCTGCTTGTTAAGATATTTGACAAGGGTAAATGCGTATACAAAAGCCCTGACGTTCATCAGATTAAGGATTACTGCGCAAAGCAGATTGACACACTATGGGACGAAGTAAAGCGATTTGAAAACCCTCACGATTATTATGTGGATTTGTCACCAAAGCTGTGGCAGATAAAAACAGATTTGCTTAACGAGCACAAATAAGGTGTAATATGAAAAAAGTATTAATTGGACTGAGCGGCGGTGTAGACAGCTCTGTTGCGGCATATTTGTTAAAACAACAAGGGTACGAGGTAACAGGTGTTACTCTTAAAATGTGGAGCGAAAAGCTGCACAAGGGCAAAATTGACAATTGCCCTTTAGACAAGGCAATACAAGATGCAAAGGCTGTTGCAGACAAGCTTGACATCCGTCATAATGTGCTCAATTGCGAAGAGGATTTTGAAAATTACGTGGTACAAAATTTTGCAGATGAGTACAAGCTTGGCAGAACACCAAACCCATGTATTGTATGCAACAAGTACATCAAATTTGGCTTTATGCTCCGTTATGCAGAGCAAAACGGCTATGACTACATTGCAACAGGTCACTATGCAAAAATACAAAACGAAGGTGGCACATACAAGCTTTTAAAATCAAAATATGATTCAAAAGACCAAACATATGTACTTTACAATCTTACACAAAAGCAGCTTGCAAAAATATTGATGCCTCTTGGTGAATACTCCAAAGAGCAGATAAGGGAAATTGCGCAGCGCGAAATAGGCCTGTATATTTCGGAAAAGAAAGACAGTATGGAAATATGCTTTATACCCGACAACGACCACATCAGCTTTATAAAAAGCTTTGCGGATTTTGAGCCTTGCGGCGGAAATTTTGAAGATACCGACGGTAACATAATAGGTAATCACGGTGGCATTATCAACTTTACGATCGGTCAGCGAAAGGGGCTTGGTATGACCTTTGGCAAGCCTATGTTTGTAACAAAAATTGATGCGGATACAAATACTGTGGTTCTTGGCGAAAAAGGCAGTGAGTATTGTGACGGATTGTATGCACAAAGTGTTACTTTTATTGATGAAGCATCGGTAAAATACCCCTTTGATGCCACCTGCAAAACCCGATACAGTGCAAAGCCCGCAAAGTGCACAATTGAAAAATCAGATGATGGATGCAAGGTAACATTTGCCGAGCCTCAGCGGGCGGTAACTCCCGGGCAGTCAGTTGTGTTTTACAATGGTGACGAGGTGCTTGGAGGAGGCATAATACAATCAACTTTTTAACAAGAAATGCGGACATAGCTTTAACACGCAAAATGCACACAGGGACACACCTCTTGCGAGGAATATTCCTGTGTGCATTTTGATAAATACCGAATTTAATTATTATTTTTTTGTAATTTAAAAGTCGTAAGATGTTTTTGGCTTCTTACGACTTTTAAATTATGCATTTTCTCTCGCATAGTAAAACAAGTATTGCTGTGCCATACCTGCAAACTCGCCAAAATTTTCGGCAGCATATTTTTGTATATCATTTACCGAGGCATTCTCATTAAGGTAAAGATTGCTCATTGTCCGTTTTACCCATACATCAATAGGAAATGCCTCATACTTCCCCATCGAAAAAAGCATTACGCAATCGGCAACCTTGGGTCCGACACCTTTGATTTTGAGAAGCTCTTTTCGTGCACTGTCGATATCAAGACCCGCAACCTTTTGCAAATCTATTTCGCCGGATGATACCTTGTTTATACAGTCCACAATATAAGCTGCTCTGTACCCGGCTTTAAGTGGCTCAAGGTCTTTTTCGGTTACGCCATCAAGCTGCTCGAGTGTAGGAAAGCTGTAATATGTTTTGCCGTTATACTCTACTTTTGAGCCATACATACTGCAAAGCTTTGAGACGATTTTTTTAATTCGCCCAATTCCGTTTTGAGTTGAAATTATAAATGACACAAGGCACTCAAAAACCTCTTGCCTGAGAATTTTTATGCCATATCCAAATTCCATTGCACTCTTTAGATTTTCATCATCAATATAAAGCTTTTTTATCTGCGAATAATCTCTGTTTAAATCAAGATAATCAACCCATATATTTTTTACATCATCGATATTTGTATTGTTGATTATAACAGAGCTATCGGTATATGCAACGTTTACCACTCTTCCGTGGGCAACTCCTGTGTATGAGCCGTCTGCCTCTTTTTCCCACCTGAAGCACTGACCGCAATCAAAGGTGTGAGCGGCATTAAAATCGCATATTCCGCTTATAATTACACTGTTGCTGTTAACTAAAAATTCCATACTATTTCATCCTTTGTATTAAAGTACCATAAAATTATAACATATCGATTAAAAATTCTCAATATTTTTAATTAAATTTTGCAAAAAAGCATTTCTTTTTTTTGAGTATTGTGTTATAATGTTATGGAATATGTAATTTTAGCCATACAGGAGGTTTACAATGAACAATAAGTACATTGGCGTTTTTGATTCTGGTCTTGGCGGACTTACCGTTGTTAAGGAATTAAAAAGGGTTTTGCCTGACGAAAATATTATATATTTTGGCGATACAGGCAGAGTTCCATATGGAACTCGTTCCAACGACACAATAATCAAATACGTAAAATCAGACATAAACTTTCTGAAAAATTTTGACATAAAAGCTATTATTGTTGCGTGCGGCACAGCAAGCACCGTGGCGCTTCCAAAAATAAAGGACGATGCCGGCATACCAATAATCGGTGTTGTATCCCCGACTGTTGCAAGTGCAGTTAAGCAAAGCATGTCAAAAAGAATTGCAGTGCTCGGCACCCCAGGCACAATAAAAAGCGGTATGTACGAGCAGCAGATAAAAGCAATTGAGCCTGATGCCTTTGTAATAAACAAAGCCTGCACACTGTTTGTGCCCATTGTAGAAAACGGATGCACCAACGACGAAATTGCATACCATGTGTGCAAAAAGTATCTTGACGATGTATTAGAGTACAATGTTGACACTATCATATTAGGCTGCACTCACTACCCTCTTTTAACACAAACAATTGCAAAAATAGCAGGCCCCGACATAACACTTGTAAATTCGGGTGCCGAAGCTGCAAGATACACAAAGGACTACCTGAGTGCAAACAATATGTGTGCCGATAAAAAAGCCGAAATTCAGTACAGATATTATGTGAGCGATTCGGTTGACAGCTTTTCGGATATTGCAGATTTGTTTCTTGGTGAGCATATAACAGATATACAAAAAATTGATATAGAAAACTATTAACGGAGATTATATGAACAAATACCTTATTACAATAAACGGCTTTCAGCAAACTGTTGGCAATACTGACGGCGACAACGTTGAGCTTGTTACAAGCGGTGATTTTGAATCCGAAAACAGCTTGTACTACATAGAATATGACGAGTCGGAGGCTACAGGCTTAGAGGGCTGCCATACCAGTATAGAAATTGGCACTGATTACCTCTCTATTCAGCGAACCGGTGCTATGACAACAGATATGCTTTACATTGAGGGCAAAAAAACCTACTCTTTGTACAATACACCATATGGTCAGATGATGGTTGGAATTTACACAAAAAAGCTTGATATCGACATTGACGATACCGGCGGTGACATCAGCATACAATACACTATAGATTTAAACGACAAGCCTTGTGGCGACAACAACTTAAAGATAAATGTTAAGGAGGCATAATTATGAATGACACAGTATTTGAAATAAAGACACAAATTGTAAATTCGGTTGCAAAAGCCCTCGAAAGTATTGCCGACGGGCTTGACAGCGACACAAAAGATGTGGTACTCAAGGCAGATATTGAAATTGAAGTACCAAAAGACAAAACTCATGGTGATTTTTCGGTAAACACAGCAATGAAGCTTACAAAAATTATGAAAAAGAACCCGCGAGAGCTGGCAGCTGCTCTTGTAGAAAAAATTGATACCGACGGCACATATATTGACAAAATTGAAATTGCAGGCCCCGGGTTTATCAACTTTTATCTCAAAAAGAGCTGGTTGTACGATGGCCTTGTAAGTGCATACCAAAAGAAAGATAATTTTGGCAGAACCGATGCAGGCAAAGGCAAAAAGGTTATGGTAGAATTTGTAAGCGCAAACCCTACCGGCCCTATGCATATGGGTAACGCAAGAGGTGGTGCACTGGGCGACAGTCTTGCAAGTGTGCTTGACTGGGCAGGCTATGATGTTACAAGAGAGTTTTACATCAACGATGCAGGAGCACAGATAGAAAAATTCGGTAAATCTCTGGAGGCCAGATACCTACAGATTATTTACGGCGAGGATGCAATAGAATTTTCGGAGGACTGGTATCAGGGCAACGATATTAAGATACACGCTCAAAATTATTATGACATCAACGGAGATGCCTTAAAGGATGTGTCTGAAGCCCAAAGAAGAGAAGCACTTGTAGCATATGCACTCCCCATTAACATTGCAAATCTCAAAAAGGACCTTGGTGAATACAGAATTGACTATGACGTATGGTTTGCCGAGAGCACCATTCACAAAAATGGTGAGGTTGCCGAAACTATTAAGCTCCTTACAGATGCAGGTCTTACATACGAAAAAGATGGTGCAGTATGGATTAAAACAACCGAGTTTGGTGACGAAAAAGACGAAGTGCTTATAAGAGCAAACGGCATACCCACATACTTTGCAGTTGATATCGCATACCACCGCAACAAATTTACAATGCGCGGCTTTGATAAGGTAATTAATATTTGGGGTGCTGACCATCACGGTCACGTTGCACGAATGAAAGGCGCCATGGAAGCACTTAAAATTGACAGCAGCAAGCTTGAAATTGTTATAATGCAGCTTGTACGACTTATTAGAGACGGCGAAATTGCAAGAATGTCAAAAAGAAAAGGCGAAATGATTACCCTCTCAGACCTTATAGAAGAGATTGGTGTTGATGCGGCAAGATTTTTCTTTAACCTTCGTCAGGCAGGCAGCCACCTTGAATTTGATATGGACCTTGCCGTTAAGCAAAACAGTGACAACCCTGTATTTTATGTTCAGTATGCTCATGCACGAATTGCAAGCATACTCCGTAACCTCGAAAAAGAAAATATCACACTTGCGGACATTAAAGATTTAGACGTTACATTGCTCAAAGAGCCCGACGAGCTTGAGCTTATAAACAAAATTGTTACTCTTCCGGAGGAAATTGTACTTTGTGCACAGTCAATGGAGCCGAGCAAGCTCACCAGATACGTTCTTGACCTTGCAGCACTGTTCCACTCATTTTACAACAATTGCCGTGTAAAATGCGACGACAAAAACCTTATGCAGGCAAGATTGCTATTGTGCACAGTTACAAAACAGGTAATTAAAAATATTCTTGATATACTTAAAATTAACGCTCCGGACGAAATGTAATTAAAGGAGGTAAACAAAATTGAAAAAAGCAATACGATTAATTGCAGCGATACTTGTTGTTACAACTTTGTCACTTAATGTTTTTACAGCGACAGCAAATACCCAAACAACTGAGCCGCAGATTACTTCGGATTATGCGCAGGCTATTGTTACAACAGCTATTGCTCTTGTAAAGAGCAATTACAAATTTGATATATCAACTGAGGAGCTGTACAAAAATGCTCTGCTTGAAGTTATTAAAGAGCATCCTGAGGTTTGGGAATCAGCATTTAAAGGAATATTTGATAACCTTGATGCACACTCAACATATTTTACCAAAGAAGAATTTGAACAGTTTTATACTAATTTGTCAGGCGAGTTTTGCGGAATAGGCGTAGGTATAATGGAATTTGAAGAAGGACTACGCGTTACCAAAGTATACAGTGACTCCCCTGCCGAAAAAGCAGGAATTATGACAGGAGATTTAATTGTAAAAGCAAGCGGTACAAGCATTGTTGGTATGCAGTTTGAGGAAGCTAAATCCTACATTCTTGGCGAAAAAGGTACTCAGGTTACTGTTGGACTTATGCGTGATGGTGTGTATATCGAAAAAACCATGGTTCGTGACAACGTGATTATTGAATCAGGCGAATATAACACCCTCCAAAATGATACAATAGGTTACATACAGTTGTACAACTTTGATGAACATTCAAATGACTTTGTAAAACAGGCGTTGGCAGCCTTTGATGCAAAAAACATAAAAAATATAATTATGGATTTGCGCAATAACCCAGGCGGAAGCCTTACTGCACTTGTTGACATATGCCAGAACTTTATCCCCGAAGGCCCTGTTATACACATTGAATACAAAAATCCCCTCAAAAGCTTTCAGCTTGAGTCTGAAAACAAAAGCCCTAAATACAATCTGATTGTGCTTGTTAACGAAAATAGTGCAAGTGCTTCGGAGGCCTTTGCAGGTGCAGTTCAGGATACAGGTGTTGGTATTGTTGTTGGAAGTCAGACCTACGGCAAGGGTACAATGCAAAATGTTACCAAGTTTAAGGTTGGCGGCGGTATTAAGCTTACCGAGGCGGTGTATCTAACACCAAACAAACGAAACATAAATGACAAAGGTATTGAGCCTGACGTTAAAGTAAAGGACAAAGAAATTAAATATGTGGATGCAGATTTGCTGCCTATCACATATGACAGAACACTTAAGCTCGGTGATAGCGGTGACGATGTAAAGGCAATAAAGCAAAGACTCAAAATGCTTGGACTGTCGGTCAACGAACAATCTGACGACTTTGATGACGAAATGTTTTATGCAACAAAGAAGTTTCAGGAAACCCAGGGCTTGTACCCATACGGAGTTATGGATATGACCACACAGGTAACTCTTGAAGGCTTGTTTATGCCTGCAACTGTAAGTGACAACAAGGTGTTTAACACTGCAGTTGAAATATTCAGGACAGGTACTATTGAGCAGTACAAAAACGAATGGCCAGGCCCCAAAGAGCAAACACTTACCGATACATCAACTCTTACTACAATGAAAAAGTAACGCATTTTTTTATAAACCAGGTGACAGTGGGATGTTCCTTTGCAAAAGGTGCGTCCCCTCTGTCACCTGTTTTCATAGCTTTACAATACAGCCTGAGATTTTTTGTGATGCTCTTGGTACCGAATCACGAGAGTTTTTCCAATCCTCTTTTTCATATCTGTAATCAAATTTTTTGGTAAACCAATCTACATCATCGCGGATGCGTTTAAAATTTTGTATTTCAAGCTTTGAAAGTGTAATGCAAAAATCCTTTAGCTTTTTTCCGTTTAAGCTCTTTTTTGCACCTTTTACAAGCATGTCGTAATGCTTAAGACAAAAGCCTTTGGATGATGTAAATTTTTGCTTAAATTCATCCTCTGCAAAATACAAATATAGCAAATTTTGTACAAACGAATTCATTATTGAATCCATCTTTTCGCATACAGCGCAGCTGCAATGTCTTTTGGATATAACATCTCTAAGTGCATCGGTTACATCAACCTTGTTTTTTGAAAACAAGGTTTGCTTTGGAGTCTCATTAAGCTGCAAATCAGCTTTTTCAAATTCCTCTATAAGCTCATCCATATGAGTTTTGAGCACAAGGGCGAGGCTTAGCTTATTTTCTTTTTTTAAAAGCATTGCAGTATGCCTCTCACAAAAGCCTCTGTTGTTGGTAAAGAGGCGCGAATCGGGTTCCATCATACTTGCACCGAGCGTGTACTCTATTCGCAGCATTTCCTGTTGTTTTTCGAACTCACAAACCGCGCACTCACTGTTTTTGTCAAATGCGTCGTTTATCGGAATTGTGTATATTTTTTCTTTCATTTCAGTTCTCCAAAATCAATCTTTTGAAAGTATTATAAGCGCATCGCCGTCGGTTATGTCAATTGTTGCAACATTTTCGGTAAGCTTATTGCTTATACCACGAGATGAATATTTTTCAAGCCGCTCGTTGTCAAGCTTGTAGTACAAGCCGTTGTTGGTGATTCCGCTAATACATATATCAAGCGGAATTACCGAAACGTAGTCAAAATCACCTTTTTTGATTATGTTGTGCCTATCTGCCACATAAATTATGTTGTTGCTGTCTGCAATTTTAGCCTTTACACCACTGTCTGCCATTTTTTTGAGCAAATACACATTTGCAATTGTATGGTCAAAGCGTGTGCCTGTTGCACCAAGCAAAACAATATCATCAAATGCGTTATCGGCTGCATATTCGCATGCAAGCTCTGTATCAGTAGCATCCTTTTCGGGGTTAAGCTTTATGATTTTGCAGTTTTGTGTTGCTGCCTCAAACTCTTTGTTGCTCAATAGGCAGGAGTCTTTGTCTCCTATCCACACATCGGGCACAATGCCCATAGCCATACAATGGCTGAGACCTCCGTCCGCACATATAACATAGCGCCCCGAACACATTTTTTTTGCATCAACGTAATTATCAATGCTGCCGCTCGAAATTATTACTGCCTGCATCAGCAATTACCTCGTTTAAAAAATTCTTCACATACCGCAGCTACATCCTCGTGCTTATATATGGCAGAACCTGCAACAATTACATTGGCACCTGCTGCAACAACTCCGGCAACGTTATCAAGATTAATCCCGCCGTCTATCTCGATGTCAATATTGCTGTCCCAGCTGCGCACAAGCTTTACCTTGTCGATGCTTGACTCTATAAATTTTTGACCGCCGTAGCCCGGATGTACGCTCATAATAAGCACCATATCAAGCCTTTGGAGATATTCTTTTAAAACCTCTGCATCTGTTTCGGGGTTGATTGTCATTGCAAGCTTTTTGCCTGCACCCTTTACAATTTCGCACACATTGTCAAAATCCATTTTGCTCTCAAAATGAACATTAATTATGTCTGCTCCCGCATTAATAAATGCCTCTATATACTTTTCGGGATATTCTATCATAAGATGAACATCCAAAACCTTGTTTGTAGTTTTTCGTATACATTTTACCATATCGGGGCCAAAGGTTATGTTTGGCACAAAGTGTCCGTCCATAACGTCTACGTGAATGTATTGTGCACCAGCTTTGTCCACTGCTTTAATATCGCGCTCCAGATTTGCAAAATCCGCAGCCAAAATTGATGGTGATAAAATCACTGTTACCACTCCTTTTTATCTTTTAAAGTGTTGTAAAAGTTTATATAATTTTGATATCTGCCTTTGTGGATTTTTCCACATTCCACAGCATTGTAAACACCGCAGAATTTGCCCGATGTATGCATACAGTCTGCAAACTTGCATTTATCGGAATACTCCAAAAATTCAACAAAGCATTCCTTTAGCATTGAAGCATCAATATCAGGTAAATCAAGTGTGGAAAACCCGGGAGTATCGGCAATATAGCTGCCATCGGCATACTCAAGGAGCTCTACATGCCTTGTTGTATGCTTGCCTCTGCCAAGCTTTTTGCTTACCTCGCCCGTTTGCATATATTCATTGCCTATAAGGTTGTTAAGCAGTGTTGATTTGCCAACTCCCGAAAACCCTGTAAAGGCAGTTGTTTTGCCATTTATAAGCTGACGCAATTGTTCGGCGCCCAAGGCACTTTCAAAATTTGTACAAATTACTTTATACCCGATATCTGTATAAATTTTTGCATACGACTCAACAGTTGCGTCATCTGCAAGGTCTGTCTTGTTAAAGCAAATAACACATTCAACATTTTTGGTATATGCAATTGCAAGCATTTTGTCTATAAACGCAAAATCAGGCTTTGGATTGTCGCAGGCAGCTACTATTACAAGTACATCAATATTTGCAACTGCAGGCCGTATAAACGAATTTTTTCTGTCGTATATATGGGCTATGCTGCCCTTACCTGCCTCATTTGACAGCTCTATATCAACCACATCTCCAATTATGGGTACAAGTGATAAATTGCGGAATTTACCCCTCGCCTTACATTCAATAATGTGGGAGCTGTCATCGGGCTTGATGTAGTAAAATCCACCGATACCTTTTAAAATTTTTCCTTTGCAGTTCACGTTATATCACCTATTAATTAAAACTTATAGTCTGTGTTTCCGCAAGGACACCATCTACATAAATTTCATAATATTTTTGACCTGTTCCTTTTACCTTGAGGGTAAATTCCTCAGAGCTGCCCGGGAAGGCAAGACCATCATATATTGTAGTGCCGTCTTCGGTAACTCTTATTGTTACCTCCTGCTTGTCGGTGTTAAACACATAGCGGAGTGTCTGCTCGGTAATTTCGTCACCAACACTGTTTTTGTTGCCACTGCTTATTACAAGATTGATAGGTGTGTTGTTGCCAACTGTTTCACCGCCGCCGATGTTCTGCTTAATAACAATACCTTCGTCAATTACAGATTTTTCGTAAGATACATTACCCAGAGCAAGCCCTTCTTTTTCGATAAGAGCTGTTGTCTGTTCAAGGGTTTTACCTACAAAATTAGGAACTGTAACAGTAGTTTCTTCGGGGCCCTTGCTTACAACAAGGGTAACTGGCGAACCTGCCTGAGCCTCCTCCCCTGCGGAAGGCATGTGACGAATTACGTAATTTTCGGGTACTTCATCATTAAATTCACGCTCAATGTCAACAATAAAGCCTTGTGCTTCAAGAGCTTTTTTTGCATTTTCAAAATTAGTAAGCTGATAGTCGCCGACGCGTATTTTTTCGACACCTACGCTGATTACTACCTGTACTATACTGCCCTTTTCAGCTTTTCTGCGAGCCTTTGGAGATTGCTCAATAATGCAGCCCTCGGGAGTAGTTTCATCAACAACCTCTTCTTTGATTTCGATTTCAAGCTCATTTTGTGCTGCAAGCTCGTTTGCTTCATCTATCTTGAGACCTACAAAATTTGGAACCTTTACTTCATCCCCTGCAAATATGCTAAATATTGGTGCTTCAGGATAAAGTATATATGTTACACCAAGTGAAAGCAAGCCTACAATCAAAAGAGCTGTAGCAATTGCGCCAACGAGTATTTTTCTGTTTTCTTTGCCAAAATTTATATGGTCAAAATCTTTAAAATCCTGTGTTTCCTTCTTTTTAACGTTGTTGGTGTCAGCACCTGAGCCAACCACAGGAATTTTCATAGTTGCATCCTTGTCAGCACTGCCTGATGTATCTGCAGTTTCGATTACGCTGTCAGGGTTTTCCAAAAGCCTTGTTATGTCTGCCTTAAAATCTGCAGCATTCT
Organism: Clostridia bacterium; assembly: GCA_045633845.1. GTDB lineage: Bacteria > Bacillota > Clostridia > UMGS1810 > UMGS1810 > RGIG4708. Next base: position 96,435 of record JAZQZC010000046.1, on the reverse strand, counting down.
GATATCTGTCGTTGATATCCTTGGAGATTGCTTTCATCACAAGTGACTGAACCGAATATGTTATTTCGGGATTGTACTCTCTTGGGTTAACTGCAACCTCTTCGATATGCTTCATTGCAATGCCAACTGGAGAATCGCACTCAAAAGGAACTCTTCCTGTAAGCATTTCGTAAAGGACAATACCAAGAGAATACAAATCGGTTTTGCCGTCTACAACAGTGCCTCTTGCCTGCTCAGGTGAAATATAATGAACCGAGCCAAGTATGCTGTTGTCTGCAGTCATTGTTGAGCCGCTTGTTGCTCTTGCTATACCAAAATCGGTAACCTTTACTCTTGTGTCACTTGTTATCATAATATTGTGAGGCTTTATGTCGCGGTGCACAATATTGTGCTGATGTGCAACAGAAAGAGCGTCACATATCTGATAAGCAATATTAAGAGCCTCTTTGGTATCAAGAGGTGCTTTTTCGTTGATGTACTGCTTAAGTGTAATACCATCTATAAGCTCCATAACTATATAATGGCAATCCATATCACTTCCAAAATCAAATATCGAAACAATATTTGGATGCACAAGACTTGCGGCAGCCTGAGCCTCGGTATTGAATCTCTTTAAATATTCGGTATCTTCAACCAGTTCTTTTTTTAATACCTTTATTGCAACAGGTCGGTTTAAAAGCTTACAATGGGCTTTGTAAACATTTGCCATTCCGCCCTTGCCTATTTCTTCGATAATTTCATATCTGTTTCCCAAAATTTTACCAGTCATCATTTTTTCACCTCTTCAAAATCAACATTAATCACTGTTATGTTGTCTTTGCCGCCGTTGTTGTTTGCCAGGTCAATAAGTATTTTATTGGCGCTCTGCGCATCGTTATTTTTTAATATGCTCTCAATTTCACTGTCGCTTACAAAATTTGTAAGTCCGTCTGTACACATAATGAGCTTTGTTATATTATCTTTTGAAAGAGCAAAATAATCTGTGTCTATGTTGAGCTCTGTACCAACGGCTCTAGTTATTATATTTTTGTTGGGGTGTTTGTCGGCTTCTTCACCCGTAATGAGTCCTTTGTCAAGCAAATCCTGTACATAAGAATGGTCTTTTGTAATTTGCTTTAATTTGTCGTCTACAACATACAAACGGCTGTCGCCTGCACTGCAAATGTGTATATTACTCTGCGTAATAACAGCAGCAACAACTGTTGTACCCATACCGCTGAGCGACTCATCGGCAAGCTGGTCGGAATAAAGCTTTTTGTTTGCTATGCTTATTGCATCAGCAAGGCAAGTACCTGCATTTTCATCGTTTATGCCTTTTAAATCAAAAACCTCTTTAATGTGATTTGTTATTATGCTGCAAGCCAGGCCGCTTGCAATCTGCCCTGCCTTATGACCGCCCATACCATCAGCAATTATAAGGCAACAGGTATTTTGATTAAGCTGTGTGGTGCTGAAAGAGTCTTCGTTGACCTCTCTTACCATACCTCTGTTTGTTCCTACTGCAATATTCACATTTTTCCCTCCTTTGCATATGCTCTCCTGAGTTGTCCGCACGAAGCACTTATGTCACTGCCAAGCTCCCGCCTTACAGTTGCATTTATGCCGCGCTTTTGGAGCACCGAAATGAATTTTTGTATTTTTGATTTGTCCGGCTTTTTAAAGCTATTTTCTTCTACGTTGTTTACCGGAATGACATTTACGTGGCAAAGCATACCTGAGAGTAAATCTGCAAGAGCATTTGCCGTTTGAGGTGTGTCATTTACACCATTTATGATTGAATATTCAAAGCTTATGCGCCTGTTATTTTCACCTATATAAGCCCTGCAGGCATCAAGCAATTGAGTAATAGAATATTTTTTGTTAACAGGCATTATTGAGCTGCGCATCTCATCATTTACAGCGTGAAGCGATATTGACAGGGTGATTGGAAAATTAAGCCGGGCAAGCTCATAAATTTTTGGCACAATACCGCAGGTTGAGAGTGAAATGTGCCTGTAGCCAATGCCCAGTCCTTTTTGGTTGTTGACATTTTGCAAAAATTTTACCACGTTGTCAAAATTGTCAAGGGGCTCGCCTATGCCCATCATTACTATGTTTGATATACGCTCGCCTATGTCTTTGGATGCAAATATAACCTGGTCAATTATTTCACCGGGGGTTAAATCTCTTACCTTTCCACCTATTGTAGAGGCACAGAATTTACAGCCCATACGGCAGCCAACCTGACACGAAATACAAATTGTTATACCATGCTTGTAGTACATTACCACGCTTTCTACAACATTTCCGTCGGAAAGCTCAAACAAATATTTTTTGGTGCCGTCTATTTGTGACACAAGCTTGCCTGCAATTTTGGGTGCGCTGATATATGACACTCCTGCAAGCTTATCTCTTAACTCCTTTGACAAATCCGTCATCTGGTCAAATGAAGTAACACCGCGGTAAAGCCATGTGTATATCTGCCCTGCGCGAAAAGGCTTTTCGCCAATCTCTGCCACAAATTGTTTTAACTCTTCAATTGTAAGGTCTTTTAAGTTAATCATACCTTATCACCGTTAATCCGAAACCTTTTTCAGCTTGCATATGTAAAAGCCGTCACAATTATCTGTATCGGGATACAAGGTGATGCTTCCGTCGTTTTGCTTGTCATATGCAGTAATAATCTGTTTTTCAAAGTTTTTGTTATTTTTTAAGAATTTATCTGTAACATCATCATTTTCGCATCTTTCGATTGTACAAGTACTGTAAATAATAACTCCGCCGGGTTTGACATAATTCTTTGCGTTGTCAAGTATTTTATAGCCAACCTCCGCAAGGCTTTGCAAATCCTCAGGACTACGTGAATATTTAATATCGGGCTTGCGCCTTATAATACCAAGTCCGCTGCAAGGGGCATCCACAAGCACTCTGTCGGCAATGCCGTTAAGCTCTGGTATATTTATAGTGGAATCGGACACCTGTGCTTTTATTATGTCTATTCCGAGGCGTGATGCATTTTCGTTAATTCTGTTGATTTTGTGCTCATATACATCAAAAGCATATATTGTGCCTTTGTTGCCCATTTTTTCTGCCATATGGGTTGTTTTGCCGCCCGGTGCAGCACACATATCAATTACTGTCATACCGGGATGTACATCCATAATTTCCACAGTAAGAGCCGCGGCAAAATCCTGAATATAAAACAATCCATCCTTGTAGCTGTCAAGGGATGTTATATCATTTACCGAATTACAAAGTGCAAGGTAGTCCAGCCCAGGGCATTTTGGGTTATTGTAAACAGATGTATTGCATCCATTTGCATTAAGCTGCTCTGCAAGCTCCCCGGCATTTGTTTTGAGCGTGTTTGCCCTGAAAAACAAATCGGGCTTTTGGTTCATTGCAGCTATTATGCTCTGTGAGCGCTCTTCGCCGAACTCATTTATCCATCTGTTTACAAGCCACAGCGGATATGAATAATATACACTCAAAAATTCGTTTTTGTTTTGAGGATATCTTAAACTTAAGTATGTGCGCTCAACACTGCGCAGCACTCCGTTTACAAAACCGCTGCTTTTGCGCAGATTGCGGCTTTTGGTAAGCTTTACTGCCTCATTTACTGCGGCAGAGGCAGGTACCTTATCCATAAAAACAATCTGATACACAGCGCACTCTAAAATTGCCAGAATGTATGTGGAAATCTTTTTTAATTTTATATTGGTATTTTGTGAAATTATATAGTCAATACGAAGCTTGTTTTTTATTACGCCGCTTGCAAGCTCATTTACAAAGCGAAAATCTGTGTTGTCGATATCGGTTTTTGCTCTTAAAGCTTTTAATTCTTCATTAAGATATGCGTCATTTTTGTAAACGCTAAAAAGTATGTCTGCTGCAAGGCGGCGGGCATTTGTTTTCATAATCAGCGTCTCCTGCCACGTGAAATAAGAATAAGTCGGAGCAAGCTCATTACAGATGTGAGTGCCGATGCAAGATAAGTGAGGGCTGCTGCACTCAACACCTTTTTGCACGCAGGTATTTCCTCTCCCATAAGAACTCCTGTATCGTCGAGAATTGCAACTGCCCTTTTGCTCGCATTAAATTCTACCGGCAGGGTTATAAGCTGAAAAGCCACAACTGCCGAAAACAAAATTATGCCAAAATTTAAAAGCGGCTGAACCTGAAGCAAAAGTCCAAGCAATGCAAGAGGCATTGCAAGCTTTGACGAAAAGCTTACAATAGGAAATATAGAGGTTCGTATTTTTAGCGGGCCGTATGATGTGGAATGCTGAATGGCGTGCCCTGTTTCGTGTGCGGCAACACCTATTGACGAAACAGAGGTACCATTATACACATCTTTTGACAGGCGTACAACCTTTTTGGTTGGGTCATAGTGGTCGGAAAGCCTGCCGTCGATACATTCTATTGTAACATTATGGAGTCCGTTAAGGTCGAGTATTCTTCGGGCCGTCTGCGCACCTGTAAAGCCTTTTACCGAGTTTAAGCCGAGATACTTGTTAAAGGTTGAAGTAACTTTGCTTTGTGCATACATTGAAAGTATAATACAAGGCACAATGAGTATTAAATAATAGACATCAATATACATTTAAATTCTCCTAGTTTAATATAATTCCTTTTTGGATAGTATTGCCCAAAAGATAGCTTTGTACATCCATAGACTTTTTGCCTTCCATCTGAATTTGTGTAACACAAAGAGCTGTGGTGCCTGCACATTTTACAGTAAAAGACTTTTTGTCAACGTCGATGATTGTTCCGCACACATCACTTTTTTGTGTTTGCACTGCTGTTGCCTTTTCTATTTTGAGCAATTTTTCGCCATACATAGTATATGCTCTCGGGAACGGATATAAACCCCTCACAAGATTTTTAATATTTTCGGCAGGCTTGCTCCAGTTTATTTTTGAATTTGTTTTGTCTATCATTGGTGAGTAGCACGAAAGTGAGTCATCCTGCTTTTCGCGGACAATCTCGCCATTTTGAAGCATTGAAATTGTTTGTACAAGCAAATTTGCTCCAAGCACATTGAGCCTGTTGTGAACAGTTTCGTAGTTATCTTCATCGGTAAGCTCAATTTCGGCTTTTAAAAGCATATCGCCTGTGTCAAGACCCTTTTCCATAAACATAGTTGTAACACCTGTTTTGGTTTCGCCGTTAATAAGGCACCACTGCATTGGTGCAGCGCCACGATACTTGGGCAAAAGTGAGCCGTGTACGTTTATACAGCCGTATTTTGGGTAGCTCAGCACATATTCGGGAAGAATTTTGCCGTATGCCACCACTGCAATAAGGTCGGGGTCGGCATCTGTTAAAATTTGCTCAAAATTTTCTTTTTTCAAATTTTCGGGCTGATGGATTGGTGTGCCGTGACTCTCGGCGCACACATATACGGGAGGATGTGCCATCTTGTGACCTCTGCCCTTTGGCTTGTCGGGCTGAGTTACCACGCACACCACATTGTGCCCTGCCTCATACAGAGCCTCGAGTGACGGAATGGCAAAATCCGGAGTTCCCATAAACATTATATTCATAAAAAATCTCCTATTTAAGTTCAACGTACTCTTCTACTTTGTCCACATACATAATGCCATCGAGATGGTCTATTTCGTGGCAGAGCGCTTTGCCAAGCATACCCTCACCTGTAATGGTAAATTCTTTGCCGTTGCGGTCAAGAGCTTTTACCGTAACCTGCTTTGGTCTTGTAACCATACCATATTTACCAGGGAAGCTGAGACAACCCTCAACAGCGGTAACAGAGCCCTTTTGCGAAATAATTTCGGGGTTAATAAGCTCATAAAGCTTGTTTTCTACCTCTATAACCGCTATACGCTTGAGCACACCAACCTGTGGTGCTGCAAGGCCTGCGCCGTCGGCGCTGCGCATAGTTTCGACCATATCATCTATAAGAGTAATAATCCTGTCGTCTATAACCTCAACGGGGCGGCATTTTTTGCGTAATATGTCGTCACCGAGCTTTCGTATGTTTCGTATTGCCATAATATATAATTCCTCCATTAATACATATTTTGCGGATTTACATCCACAACTATGCCCGCATTATTTTTTGATTTTAAATATTTGTTATATAAGCTTGCTATTGCATCATACAGGGCTTTGTTGTACCTGCCCTTTGCAAGTATGCGAAAACGGTATTTGTCATTTATCATTTTGATTGGTGCCTCATTTGGTGGATACACCTCTATGGAGGCTGCAAATTCCTTTACTGCTGATTTTAAATCGTTGTAAAAGCTTTGGCAGGTTTCTTTTGCAGTTTTGTAATTTTTATCTGTAAATATAAAATTAATAAATTCGCAAAATGGCGGATACACCATCATCTGTCTGAACTCAATTTCATTTTGGTAAAAGCTTTTGTAATCGTGCATACTGCTCAGAATTATTGTATCATCATCGGGGCTGTAGGTCTGAATTACAGCTTTGCCTGCATATTTGCCTCTGCCTGCCCTGCCGCACACCTGTGTAATTAGGTTAAAGGTGCGCTCGGCAGCTCTGTAATCATCCTGATTAAGACTCATATCTGCAGCCAGCACTCCCACAAGAGTTACATTTTCAAAGTCAAGACCTTTTGTAACCATTTGAGTACCGATTAAAATATTAATATTATTTTGTGTAAATTCATCAAGAATTCGCTCGTGAGCCGTCCTGTCCGATGTGGTGTCGGCATCCATACGCAGATATGTGGCATTTGGAAAAAGCTTTTCTATTTCTTCGGCCACCTTTTGGGTTCCTGTGCCAAAATGCTTTATATATCCACTGCCGCACTGCGGGCACTTTTTGGGGTAATCGCACATATAGTCACAATAGTGACACATCATTTTGTTTTTGTGTTTATGATATGTCATAGACACATTGCAGTGAGGGCACTTTACGGTGTAGCCGCAGCTGCGGCATGATACAAAGCTGGAGTGACCTCTCCTGTTTAAAAACAAAATTGTCTGCTTGTTGTTTTGTATATTTGATTTTATCTCGTTGCTCAGCATATTGCTGAACACACTCATATTGCCCTCTTCGAGTTCTTTGCGCATATCAACAATTTCTACCTCGGGCAAAGCTGCATCTGTGGCACGCTTATTAAGTTCAAGCAGCTTGTACTTGCCGTTTTTTGCTTTGTAGTAGCTGTCAACAGACGGAGTTGCACTTGCAAGCAAAAGAACAGCGCCGTCTTGCTTTGCTCGGTATCTTGCAATTTCTACAGCATGATACCTTGGTGAAGACTCGGACTTGTATGTATTTTCATGCTCTTCGTCAACTATTATAATGCCGATGTTGTCAAAAGGCGCAAAAACTGCAGAACGTGCACCAACTACAACATCAACCTCATTTTCTTTAATTTTTTTCCACTGGTCGTATCTTTGCTTGATTGTAAGGGAGCTGTGAATAACCGCAACTCTGTCGGGGAACCTTGAAATTACCCTGCTTATCATTTGAGGAGTAAGAGCTATTTCGGGCACAAGCAATATTGCCTTTTTACCTTTATCTACAGTTTTTTGGATTAAGTTTAAATAAACCTCTGTTTTGCCGCTGCCTGTAATGCCGTGAAGCAAATATGTTGTACATTCACCATTGTTGATTGAATTTGCAACGCAGTCTGCAGCAAAGGCTTGTTCATCATTTAAGTTGTGCTTTATACATTCGGTTACAGATGCATTTTGAAACAAATCCTTGCGTACAACAGATTTGCTCACAGTTATATAACCCTTTTGACAAAGTGCGTCTATTGCCTGCTTTGAAACATCTGCCATTTCCATAAGCTCTGATACCATAACCTCGCCGTAATCGCACAAAAGCTCGAGAGCCCGAACCTGAGCAGGTGCTTTTTTTGCAAATTTGTCGCAAAATTCATATGCATCTGCCATATCACAGCTAAGAGTGGCATAAGCAGCAACAGAGTCCTTTATGCCGCTGTTGCGCACAAGCTCGGTATGCACAATTTTGCTGACGCTGAGCTGACGGACAGCCTGAGCAATGTTACCTCTGCCGATGTTTGCTGCAAGCTGCTCCATAGTAAGAGGCGAGCATTTTTTTAGTTCTGCCGCAACCTTTTCGCATATGCTTGAATTTTTGCAAGCTTCGGCAATTATTTCCTCATCTGCCTGGTCAAGAAAAACAAGCTTTAAAAATTTGGTGTTTACCCCCACCGGTATTATTGTTTTTATTGCCTGAATATATGTGCAAAAATACCTGTGTCGCATAAACTCAACAAGCTCAAAGGATTTTTCATCAAAGTAAACAGTGTCGTCAATAACATCCTTTACAGGCTTTAAATTTTCAAACTCGCTTTTATTGGTAAGGCCTGTAACAAAGCCTTCCATTACGCGGTTGCCTTTGCCAAACTCCACTTCAACACGCATACCCACAGATATTTTGTGCTCAAGCTGCTGCGGGATTGCATAGTGATATACCGAATCTGTTACCTTTGAAACACTGTTTAAAACTATTTCGGCAATCATACTATCCCTCCCCCCGATAAAAGCACTAAAACCCCAGATTAAATTCTGAGGCTAAGCAAAAATTATTCTTCTGTAATGTCATCCTTAAACACGTAAAATTCTGCATTTGCTTTGTCTGCGCCGTGCTCTTTGAAGGTAACCTTGTTTTCGTGAATTTCGTTAAGTGCAACAGAAACTGCTTTGTTGGAGCCGCAGCTTGTAAAGGTTACGCCTGTTTCCTGAATTTCTCTTGCTCTTTTTGCGGTAATAATAACAAGACTGTATCTGTTTTTAATATTTCTTGCATTGAGTACCTCGTCTACTGAAGGACTAATCATCATAATTTACACACCTCTTGAATAGTATTTGTATTTTTATTTACCTTTAAATGTTCAGCTTTTAATATAGCTGTAAATTGCTGTACTGCAGTGTCTAATTCGTTGTTAACAATTACATATGTATATTCATCAATGCAATTGACTTCTGTAAGTGCCTGCTCAATCCGCTTGTCTATTACCTCAATTGTTTCGGTACCGCGGTTTACAAGTCTGCTACGCAGCTCTTTAAACGATGGAGGAACTACAAATATCATTACGGCATCGGGCATTTGCTGCTTTATTTTCATTGCACCCTGAACCTCGATTTCCAAAATGACATCTATGCCCTCATCAAGCTTTTGCATAACCTCAGCTTTTGGAGTTCCGTAATAGTTGCCGCAAAATTCGGCATATTCCAGAAAGCCGTCGTTATTTATCCGCTGCTCAAATTGCTGCTTTGACAAAAAATAATAATTTACTCCATCTACCTCGCCTGGGCGGGGAAGCCTTGTTGTTGCCGAAACAGAAAGGGCTGCATTTTTGCCTGCATCGGTTTTAAAGTAGTTTGAAAGAATTGTGCCCTTACCCGAGCCTGACGGACCGCTGAAAACTATAAGACTGCCTTTACTCATTTTCAAACTCCTCCTGAATAAGAGAAACATCTCTGTCGTCAAGTCTATTGGCAAGTGTTTCGGTCTGTATTGCCGAAAGTATAACGTGGTCGCTGTCGGTAACTATAACAGACCTTGTACGTCTGCCGTATGTGGCATCTATAAGCATTCCTTTATCTCTTGACTCCTGAATAATTCGCTTTATCGGAGCAGATTCGGGGCTTACCATTGCAACAACCTTGTCGGCAGCAACAATATTACCAAATCCTATGTTAATTAATTTCATATTATCACCTATTCGATATTCTGAACTTGCTCACGGAGCTTTTCAATTTCGGATTTTAAGTCAACAACCGATTTGCTTATAACAAAATCGTTGCATTTTGAACCCATTGTATTTGCCTCTCTGTTAAGCTCCTGAATAACAAAATCAAGCTTGCGGCCAACAGGAACATCACTTGTAAGCAAATGCGAATATTCCTTAAGATGGCTTTCAAATCTGATTATTTCTTCGGAAATATTAACCTTGTCGGCAAAAATACCAACCTCGGTAAGCAACCTTGTTTCGTCAACCTCTATGCCTTCTAATATTTCTGTTATTCTTTCCCTCATACGCTCTCTGTATTCACAAACTGTTTCGGGAGAGCGTTCCTTGATAACAGCAAGAATATCTTTGACTCCGCTTATGCACTCGTCAAAAAACTTTTTGAGCCTTTCACCCTCGCGGGCTCTTGTTTTGGTAAGGTCATCAAGAGCTTCCATCAAAACCTCTTTAACATCTGCACTGATACGCTCTTTGTCCTGCTCCTTTTTTTCGATTGTAAAAACATCCGAAAATCTTGAAAGAGATGTTGCAGTAACATCGTTTGGAATACCAAGCTTTTGGCTCATTTCACACAGAGCATTGTGATAGCCCCTTGCAACATCCTCATTTAGTGTGATAACTGTATCGTCGCAGCCAGCTGTGTCAAACTGTATAAACACATCTACCTTGCCTCTCGAAATTACAGAGGATACACATTCGCGCACAATCTCTTCAACAAAGGAATACTGCCTGTACAGCTTTACGTTATAGTCAAGATATCTGTTGTTTACAGATTTTACTTCAACTGTGAGCTTGTAATTTTCAAATACTTTTTCGGCTCTTCCGTAGCCTGTCATACTCTTTATCATATTAAGTATGTGTGTGATTTTTGAAAAATTAAAATTACACACTGCCTCCCACTTGCTTATTATGTATAATTATATCAAAAATTCAGGTAAATTACAACAATTTAACAAAAATTTTTCATTATTTTTCAAATTTTTTTATGGCACTGCCGTCAAGATAAGTGCATTTTATACCCTGCCGGGTATTGCGGCTATCTAATTGCGCATCGATTTCATCTTTTATCTTCCACCAGCTGCATCCGTAGTTGGCAAAAACAGTGTGTTCTTCTTTGGCTCTGCCAATCAGCCGCTGAATGACAATATCGGGCGACAAATATTCAAGAAATGTAATTACTCTGTCTATATAGCTCTGATATGTACCCATCGAAAATTCACCGCTTGTGTACATTTTTGCAAGTGGTGTGTTTTTTAGAATATACAGGCTGTGCAGCTTTACCTGCTCAACTTTGAGGGCAGACAAAATTTTTGCACATTCCTTTACATCCTCTATATCATCCCAGGGCAGATTGAGTATAAGATGTGCGCACACTTCAAATCCGTATTTGTGCACAGTAAGCACCGCATCTATAAACTGTGCAAGAGTGTGGCCTCTGTTAATTGTTTTGAGAGTTTTGTAATTGACCGTCTGTAGCCCCAGCTCTATGCATATGTCTATGTTGTTTTTGAGTGAAAATTCCTTAAGAAAGCTCATATATCTGTCGTTTATGCAGTCAGGCCTTGTAGATATACTTATTTGTACAATGTTTTCCATTGCGGCTTTGCTTATGTTATCGCAAAATTGTTCATACGGCATATATGTATTGGTATAATTCTGAAAATAAGCTATAAACTTGTTTGCCTTGTACTTTTTGCCTATAAATTGCATATTTTGTTTTAGCTGCTGCTCTACCGGCATTGATGGCGGCAGATTTTCGAATGCGGCGCCTATATCTGCGCAGTAAATACAGCCCCCAACTCCGCAGGTGCCGTCTTTGTTTGGGCAGGTAATAGGAAGATTGACAGGCAATTTGTATACCTTTTCGCCGTATTTTTGTTTAAGATATTGGGAATATGGTTTGTATCTCATAGCTACTCCAATCTGTTAAAGTTACTGAAAAAATCATCAAATTCATCCTTACCGGTGTAATATATAAACGAGTAATCCTCAGCAAGCTGCTTTCCTATTTGGGAGGTTTCCTCATCACAGCCCATATCGACAATGAGTACGTTGGGAACATTTCCTCCTTTTGAGCATCGTAAATTTTTCCAGATTATGCTCCGTATAATATATTCCAGATTTTTTTCACGATTAAACACCTTTACAACAACAAAAATCTTATTTCTTTCGTAATTTTCGCCCGAAAACAAGCTACCAGACATCCTTGCCACAATATCGATAATTGCATAACATACCAAAAATGTTACAACAGTTTTAATTACAATCTGAAACATATAACAACACCTCTCCGCATTAAATAATATGCGGAGAGGCTTATCTCAGTTACTAAGTCAGATACCCGCTTTTTGTTTTATAATGTCAACCTTGTCGCATTTTTCCCAGGGGAGATCAATATCTGTTCTGCCAAAGTGACCGTAAGCAGCTGTCTGCTTGTATATAGGACGGCGCAAATCAAGCTCCTTAATAATGCTTGCTGGGCGCAAATCAAATACTTCGTTTACAATTTGTGCAATTTTTGATTCTTCGATTTTTGCTGTACCAAAGGTATCCACAAGCACCGAAACAGGATTGCTTACGCCGATTGCATATGCAATCTGAACCTCACATTTTTTTGCAAGACCTGCTTTTACAATGTTTTTTGCAACATATCTTGCTGCATAGCAGGCACTTCGGTCAACCTTTGTGGGGTCTTTGCCCGAAAAAGCTCCGCCGCCGTGACGTGCATATCCGCCATAGGTATCTACAATAATTTTGCGTCCGGTAAGACCGCTGTCGCCCTGTGGGCCGCCTATTACAAAGCTGCCTGTAGGATTTATAAAATATTTTGTATTTTGGTCAATAAGCGCGGGGTCGATAGTTGTGTTTACAACATAGCGAAGCATATCTTTTTCGATAGTGTCGTGGTCAACCTCAGGTCCGTGCTGAGTGGAAATAACTATTGTGTCAATACGCACCGGTTTGTCACCATCGTACTCGACTGTAACCTGAGTTTTGCCGTCGGGGCGCAAATAACCGAGAGTTCCGTTTTTGCGTACCTCAGTAAGCTTTTTACTCAATTTATGTGCGAGAGCAACCGGCATAGGCATAAGCTCTTCGGTTTCGTCACATGCATAGCCAAAAACCATACCCTGGTCACCTGCGCCAAAATCAAGCTCATTTGAATCGGCTTTTTTTGCCTCAAGAGATTTGTCAACGCCAAGCGCAATGTCGGCAGATTGTTCGTCTATACTTGTAAGCACTGCACAGGTATCTGCATCAAAGCCGTATTTTGCTCTGTCGTAGCCGATTTCTTTTACTGTTTTTCGCGCAATGCTTGGTATATCAACATAGCAATTTGTTGTAATTTCGCCCATAACAAGAATCATACCTGTTGTAACCGCAGTTTCGCATGCAACACGCGCCATAGGGTCCTGACTCAATATGGCATCGAGCACTGCATCGGAAATCTGGTCACAAATTTTGTCGGGATGTCCTTCTGTTACAGATTCTGATGTAAATAATCTTTTGTTCATAACTTTCATTCCTCTCAAACATCAATTGTTATCATGCAAACAGGTTCATTATTACCGAACCGAGTCCGTATGATATAAGCATCATAATTATTCCTGCCGCAACAACGCCAAGAAATATCATAGGTACCGAATCTTTAAGCCGCATATCCATAAGCCCCGCAAGAGCAGCGCCTGTCCAGGCACCTGTGCCCGGTAGCGGAATTGCAACAAAAACAAACAGACCAAACATTTTGTATTTTTTAATTTTGTCTGACTTATTCATTGTGCGCCTTTCAATCTGTTTTGCAATTTTTGAAAAATATTTTGTTTTGCTAAGATACTCTATTATAGGGCGCACAAACAAAATTATAAATGGCACAGGGAGCATATTGCCAATAACACTTACAATGTACACTTTAAGCAAATCAAGCCCAAGCCCTACGCCAATTGGAATAGCTCCTCTCAGCTCCACAATAGGAAACATAGAAATTATAAAAACCGCAAACAATTTGTCAATTTGAGCTAAATAGTTAATTATTGTATCTATCATTATTTTGTACCAAAAATTCTGTCGCCCGCGTCGCCAAGACCGGGAACAATATAGCCATGTTCGTTGAGTGTATCATCTACTATGCCGCAGTAAATTTCAATATCGGGATGATTTTCGGCAAGCACCTTTATACCCTGAGGCGCAGCAACTATACACACAAATTTAATGCTTTTTACACCCTTTTCCTTAAGTGTTTTTATAGCGTCGTCACCCGAAACACCTGTTGCAAGCATTGGGTCTACAAGTACAACATCGCGGGTAGCAATATCCTCGGGGAGCTTGCAGAAGTATGGCACCGCCTGAAGTGTAACGTGGTCTCTGTACATACCGATGTGACCAACTCTTGCATTTGGCATAATTTTGAGCATACCATCTACCATACCCAGACCTGCACGAAGTATAGGCACAAGAGCAAGCTTTTTGCCTGCAATTATTTTTGTTTTTGCAACTGCAATAGGGGTTTTGATTTCTACCTCCTGCATAGGCAGATTACGTGTTACTTCATAACCCATAAGCATAGAAATTTCGTTTACATACTCACGGAATTCCTTTGAGCTAACTGTTTCATCACGCATTTTAGAAATCTTGTGGATAATAAGCGGATGATCCATTACTGTTACATTTTGGTAAATAGGATGTTTCATTTTAATTTTCCTCCATATTATAGTAATTTTCCATTTCGGTACACGTTAAAATAAATGCTCCACCGTGTAATTATAGCTATCCTCAGATATTTTCGAGCTCCATAATTTTATCTATTCGTGTCTGATGTCTGCCACCTTCAAATTCGGCAGTTAAAAACTCTTTTACAATATCCTTTGCAAGCTCAGGACCAACAGTTCTGCCGCCAAGCGTAAGTACGTTTGAATTGTTGTGGCATCTTGTCATTCGCGCGCTAAAGGTATCGCTGCACTGTGCAGCTCTTATGCCCTTTATTTTGTTTGCGCAAATGCTCATACCAATGCCTGTGCCGCATACAAGAATACCAAGCTTTGCACAGCCGCCTGTTACCTTTGCACAAACGAGCTTTGCAATGTCGGGGTAATCTATTGATTTTGGCTCATAGCAACCAACATCTTCAAACTCAACGTTTATTGTTTTTAAATACTCCATTATTTCCTGCTTTAAGGCGAAACCGCCGTGATCACTGCCGATTGCTATCATACTTATATCTCCTTTGTTTTTATTGTTGGTTTTTTATTCTTTTATTAAGCTCACGTTCTGCCTGAGATTGTCGCAGATATACGGGAACAAGAGAATACAAATTGTCAAAATCGTTATTTTGTGCTCTGTTGTACGCTGCCATACACACAGACGAAGCTTTTTGCATTGATATGTTTTGGGATGCAATTACAAAGTTGTCATATTTACTGAGTTTTTCGCCGTATGCCAAAACTCCGTCACCACAAAACACTGTTTTTTTGCCTTCAAGCTCACTTATAAGCTCGTCCACCGAAATTACTCTGTTGTCAATAATTTTTTTGCCACCCTCATAAACTGCATTGTATACCTCGCCGTGACGTGCATCAATTATTGGGCAAACAACGCCATCAAACAATGCACAGTTTTGGTAAAGTGCATCAAGAGATGACACGCCAATAACAGGCTTATCGCAAACCTGTGCAAGAGTTTTTACCGTTGCCATACCTATGCGGAGCCCGGTAAAAGACCCGGGGCCCACCGACACAGCAAAAACATCTACGTCGCCTGCTTCTATGCCGCATTTTTTAAGCAAATCGTCAAGCAGCGGCATAATAATCTGCGAGTGTGTGCGGTCATTTGAAATAATGGACTCGCCTATTAACTTTTTATCATTCATCACCGCAACGGTTGCATTAACCGAAGAGGTGTCCATTCCAAGAATTATCACTTTGTGCCTCCAACAAAATCAATTGTTATTTTTCGATAGTCATCCGAAATACTGTGGTCTTTTGTGATATTAATCTGATAATGAGGCATATAAAAAGCCTCAGGCATAATGGTTGACCATTCTACTATGCATATGCCACCGCCGTTTAAATAATCCTCCCAGCCGATATCGTACAAGTCATCCTCACATTCAAGCCTGTACACATCAAAATGAAACAACGGCTTGTTACCATGCCTGTATTCGTTAACAATTGTAAAGGTTGGGCTTACTACCATATCACTGATATTAAGCCCTGCCGCAACACCGCGGACAAAGGCAGTTTTGCCTGCACCCAAATCGCCATCGAGAGTTACAACGTCACCTGTATTTAATTCTTTTGCAAATTGTGCAGCTATTTTGTATGTTTGCTCTGCACTGTTACTTATATATTCCATACAAACCTCAAATTTCGTTAAGTGTACATACTGCTTGTGAAGATATCCCCTCTTGCCTGCCCTCAAAGCCAAGCTTTTCGGTTGTTGTGGCTTTTATATTTACTCTGGTTGGGTCAACTTTTAAAAGAGATGCAATATTGTTTTTCATAGTGTCGATATACGGCATAAGCTTTGGCTTTTGCGCTATAATTACCGCATCTATATTATTGACCGAAAATCCCTTTTCAAGCAATAGCTTGTTTACCTTGTCAAGCAGCAGCATACTGTCTATGTTTTTGTAGCTGTTGTCGTTGTCGGGGAAATGCCTGCCAATATCGCCAAGTGCTGCGGCACCAAGCATTGCATCCATTATAGCGTGTACAAGCACATCTGCATCGGAGTGACCCATAAGACCGACATTATGTTCAATTTTTACACCGCCAAGTATTAAATCTCTGCCCTCACACAGAGCGTGTACATCATAGCCGATACCAACTCTCATATATTATCACCAAGTAATCCTTCCATAACAAATATATCCTGAGGTGAAGTAATTTTTATATTTTCGTATTCACCCTCTACAAGCGCTACCCTTTCGCCATAATGTTCAAAGAGCATACAGTCATCGGTAGCCTCAAAGCCGTCGTTTGCAGCCATTTTGTGATACTGCACTGCGAGCTGCCTGTCAAAGCACTGCGGCGTCTGGATTTGCCACAATCTGCTGCGGTCTACTGTGCGGTCAATAAACTCTCCGTTATCTGAATACTTGATTGTATCCTTCATAGGCACACCAACTGCGCAAGCCTTGTTATTTTGCAGCGCCAAAGCGCATTTTGATATTGTTTCGTCAGATACAAGCGGTCGTGCACCGTCGTGAATAAGCACGTTGTCTGCATCATCGCTTACGCTGTTTATACCGTTTAATACCGATTGCTGACGTGTGGCGCCTCCTGCAACAATTGCAGTTACCTTGCCGATATCAAAGGTTTTTACAAGCTCCTGACAATATGGTATATATTCCTCTTTGGTAACAACAACAATCTCACTTATATGTTGGTTATCATTAAACTTTAAAAGTGTATACACAAGCACGGGCTTGCCGCCAACTGTCAAAAACTGCTTTGGAATTTCGGTACCCATTCGTGTGCCTGAGCCTGCTGCAACTATAACAGCGGCATTCTTTTGTGGCGGGTTGGTATTTTTTTTAAAAAACAATGTATCACACCTTATTTCAATTTATTAATAAGAAAATCTGATGTTACATCCTGCATATCCTCTTTGTTACACACAGCGTCAAAGCGAACCTGTTTGTTTTTGAGCTCGGCAAGTGATGCGGGAATTTCCATTTTGCTGATTTCGCAAAGCTTACTGAGAAGTTCAAATTCATCAAGACCGTCACAGCTGCCATCGCCTGTTATTGCATTTATAACGCTTTCGTTAAACTTATATGGATTTGCTGTGGATGCAATAACTGTTTTGGTTGTGTCACCTGTGTCCTCAACATACTTGTCGTACACATTGAGCGCAACAGCAGTGTGTGTGTCTGCAGTGTAGCCATATGCTTTGTTAACCTTGTTTATTGTCTGCTCTGTTTCGGCATCCGACGCGCAATCTGCATAAAACAGGTCATTGATTTTTGCAAGTATATCATCGCTAACCTTGTAGCTGCCATCACTGTTCAATTTTGCCATATACTCTGCTATAAGAGCATCGTTGCAATCTGAAAGATGATACAAAAGGCGCTCAAGGTTGCTTGAAATAAGTATATCCATAGATGGTGATATTGTGGTGTGGAACTTTCTGTTTTTGTCATACACACCTGTTTTGATAAACTCGGTAAGTACGTTGTTTATATTTGATGCGCAAATGAGCTTGTTAACAGGCAGACCCATTGTTTTAGCATAAAATGCCGCAAGAATGTTGCCAAAGTTACCTGTGGGAACAACAATGTTTATTTTGTCGCCGTTTGCAATTTCGCCGTTTTTGAGCATATCGCAGTATGCAGAAAAATAGTAAACAATTTGCGGTGCAAGTCTGCCCCAGTTGATTGAGTTTGCGCTGGATAACATAAAGCCTTTGTCTGCAAGCTGTGACTTGTATTGTTCGTCGGTAAAGATTTTTTTAACGCCTGTCTGCGCATCGTCAAAATTACCGTTTACTGCAACAACACCCACGTTTGCTCCCTCCTGAGTTGCCATCTGAAGCTGCTGAATTTTTGACACTCCATTGTTTGGGTAAAACACAACTATGCCTGTGCCGTCTACATCTTTAAAGCCCTCAAGTGCAGCTTTGCCTGTGTCGCCCGATGTTGCAACAAGAATAACAACCTTTTTGTCCTCACCTGTTTTTTTGATTGCCTTTGTAAGAAGATGAGGCAAAATCTGAAGTGCCATATCCTTAAATGCACAGGTTGGACCATGCCACAGTTCAAGAACAAATGTACTGTCCGAAAGCTTTTTGAGAGGTGCTGTGTCCTCGCCGCCGAATTTGTCTGCCGCATATGCATTTTTTGCACAATCGGTAAGCTCATCACAGGTGTAGTCTGTCAAAAACTTTGAGAGAATTTCTACAGCTCTCTGCTTGTATGATTTATGTGTAAGGCTTGCAATAAACTCAGAGTCCACCTGAGGAATGCTCTGTGGCACAAACAAACCTCCGTCTGCAGATATACCAGTTTTGATGGCAAGTGCAGACTCAACTTTAATATTGTTATTTCTTGTACTGTTATAATACATATGTAACTTCCTCCGATTTATTTAAATATCATTTATCTATAAAGTCATACATAATATATTTTAATACAAATATACAAAAAAGTAAAGACTTAAAGCAAAAAAAACAGACATTTTTGCGTGAAAAATGTCTGTTTGATAAGCCAAATAATTAATTTGTGTAGTTGTCAAAATAACCCTGCACCAAAACTACAGGTGTACCCTTGTCGCCGCTGCCGCTTGTAAGGTCACAAAGTGAGCCGATAAGGTCGGTAAGCTGACGCGGTGTTGTACCCTGCGATGCCATATTGCCCACAAGGTTGTCGCCCTTTGCTTTAATGCTTTCGGATATTGCCTGCTTAAGTGCTTCGCCGGACAAATCTTTAAAGTCATTATCTGCAAGATATTTGAGCTTGAGCTCATTTGGTGTACCCACAAGACCATCGGTAAATGCAGGTGATACTACAGGGTCGGCAAGCTCCCAGATTTTGCCCTTAGGGTCTTTGAATGCGCCGTCGCCATATACCATTACTTCAACATGCTTGCCTGGTACATCAAGAATTTTTTGCTGAATGTCAAGCACCAAATCCTGACACTCTCTCGGAAAAAGCTTGACCATATCTTCGGTGGATTTGTTTGAACCGAGGAGTCCATAATTTTTGTTGTAGCCACTGCCGTTAACAGATGCGTTCATAATATCGTCAAGGCCGCATACTACCTTTGCACCTGCCTCTTTGAGGATGCGTTTTGTACGCTGGCGAGTGTGGATGTCGCAATTGATGATGCAATCTGCATAGCTGAGGATTGCTCTTGGATTATTTGCAAAAACAAACTCAACCTCTGCACCACATTCTTTAACAAGGTCGCCATAATATTCTACGTAATCTACACCTGTAAACTCATGCTTGTTGCTGCCAAAAAGCTCACGGTATTTTTTGAGGTCGAGCACATCGGAATATGGGTTAATGCCCGCATTGTCAATCTGATCCATACTTATGAGCTGATTGCCCACTTCATCGGAAGGGTAGCTGAGCATAAGAACAATTTTTTTGGCTGCTTTTGCAATACCTCTGAGGCATATAGCAAAACGGTTACGTGAAAGAATTGGGAAAATAACACCAATAGTGCCGTCACCAAGCTTTGCCTTTACATCGCTTGCAATGTCGTCAACAGAAGCATAGTTACCCTGAGACCTTGCAACAATAGATTCTGTTACCGAAATAACATCTCTGTCGCGAAGCTCAAAGCCCTCATACTGCGCAGCTTCGAGTACGCTTTGTGATACGATTGTGGCGAGGTCATCGCCTTCACGGATTATAGGACAACGAATACCTCTTGATATTGTGCCTACTCTTCTTTCTTTGTTTGTCACTTTAATCCCCTCTATCTGTAATAAAATTAAAAACAAAAAAACAACATATAAAATTATAACACCATTTTGTTACATTTTCAATAGTATTTTTTCAATATATTTATTATTTTTCAAAATTTACAAATAAATCATAAATTACAAAAGACGATTTGTAAAAATCGCCTTTTAAAAAATGATAATGACCTCGGTACCCAAGCGGGAGCCAGACGATATACGCCCTTACCTTCATCTAACAATTTTTTGTTGTTGACATATAGCATCAATCCACAGCATCCGGGGATTGTTGCAAGAAATATGTCATTTGTAAGAGGCGGCAGCTTTGAAGCTACATCCATAAGCACAGACAAAACCGCTGTGCACACAAGAGTTTTGATTGTAAAATCCTTGCCTATCATTTTAAATCCGATTGCAAGAAGCACCGCATTTATAACGCCGTAAGATATACCTACAGGTATACCAACAAAATGGTAAAGTATTGTAGACATACCCGACACGCCGCCGCTGACAATTTTGTTTGGTAAAAAGCAGCTGCCGGTGGCATAAGCAACCATTATCAGTCCCAAAAATATAAGCAGGCATTGTTTTACTGTTTTCAATTTAATACCTCCGAAAAAATAGTAACTTAACAGGTGACAGAAGGGGACGCACGTGCAAAGCGCGAACTTCCCCTTCTGTCACCTTAACTGTTTACAAGGTTAAAGGACTGCAAAACAGTCTATTAATGTAAATATTATGCAAGATTATATCCCAAATCAAATGCTTTTAAGTTAACATCAAGAAATTTTTGCGGAACTGTGGTTTTGATTGTGTTTACCCAATCTTCATAAGGAATATCGGTGCTTTTTGCCATCACACCAATCAAAACCACATTAACTGCTTTGCTGTTGCCTGCTTCAATGGCAAGTGACAGCGCATCAACTGTCTGCAAATTGATTTTTGAAGATATTTTTTCATCAATATTCTGAGGATATTCAGCCGCGCCCGTAATTACAGGCATTGGATTAATTCTCTGCGTGTTTGCAATCATTTTGCCGTTATGCTTAAGATACGGCATTGCTCTGTATGCCTCAAGCATTTCAAATGCGAGTATTATATCCGCTTCGCCCTCATCTATAATAGGTGAATACACATTGTCACCATATTTAACGTAGGTCACAACACTACCTCCGCGCTGACTCATTCCGTGCACTTCGGAAACCTTAACGTCGTAGCCCTTGCTGATTACTGTATTGCCGAGTATTCTGCTGGCAAGGAGTGTACCCTGACCGCCGACACCAACTATCATAATGTTTTTTGTCATATCAGTTTTCCTCCTTTTGTATTGCGCCAAACGGGCATATATTAAGGCATAAGCCGCATCCGTTGCACTGTGTGGAATCAATTTTAACCTTGCCGTCTACAACCGAAATTGCAGGACAGCCAAGCTTCATACACATTTTACAGTTTTTGCACTTGTCGTTTATAGTGCAGTGACCTGTGTATTTGACTTTTTTGAGAAGTGCGCATGGACGCTGTGCAATAATTACAGAAGGCTCTTCCCTTTCTACTTCCTCTTTTACAACCTTTTCAAAGTTTTTAAGGTCAAATGGGTCGGCAACAACAACGTGCTCTACACCTACAGCCTTGCAAAGTGAAATGAGATTAACCTGCTTTGTTTCCTCACCTCTGATGGTATAGCCTGTTGTGGGATTGTCCTGGTGACCTGTCATACCGGTGATGGAATTGTCAAGTATAATAACTGTATTATTGCCCTTGTTGTAAACAATATCAACAAGGCCTGTAATACCCGAGTGCATAAAGGTAGAATCACCTATAACAGAAACAAGCTTTTTATTAAACTCAGCTCCTCGTGCCTTTGCCATACCCATTGCAGCACTTACAGATGCACCCATACAAATAGTTGTGTCAACTGCAGCAAGAGGTGCAACCGCACCAAGAGTGTAGCAGCCTATATCGCCCGATACAACAAGACCAAGCTTTTTGAGCACATAAAATGTACCTCTGTGAGGGCAGCCTGCACACATAACAGGCGGACGAACAGGAATTTGCTCATCAATTTGTGCTTTTTGAGGGGCATCCTCGTCAAGCACAGCTTTTTTAATCATTGCAGGGGTGTACTCTCCCATAAGGGTAAACAAATCTTTGCCCTCTACCTTTACGCCAATGCTCTTGCAGTGATTTTCTATTACAGGGTCAAGCTCCTCTATTACATAAACCTTGTCACATTTTGCGGCAAAGTCTGCAATTTTTTGTACCGGGAGCGGATATACCATACCAAGTTTGAGGTAGTTAACACTATCACCGAGAGCCTCTTTGGCATACATATGTGTGATACCCGAGGTTACAACACCTATTTTTGAACCATTGTCCTCGATTTTGTTGATTTGGTCAGTTTCGGCATACTCTCTAAGAGCGGCAATTCTGTCCTCTACAACAAAATGACGTTTTTTTGCCATTGCAGGCATCATAACAAATTTAGGAATATTTTTTTCGTATGGTTTGAGCTCAAGCTCTTGTCTGTCATCAAGCTCAACAAGGCTCTGCGAATGTGAAACCCTTGTAGAAAGTCTTATAAATACAGGGGTGTCGTATTTTTCGGAAAGGTCAAAGGCAAGCTTGGTATAATCCTTGCACTCCTGCGAATCTGATGGTTCAAGCATCATTACCTTTGATGCCATTGCATAGTGTCGTGAGTCCTGCTCGTTTTGTGACGAATGCATACCCGGGTCGTCAGCCACGCAAAGCACAAAACCGCCGTTAACGCCTGTGTAGCTTGCAGTAAACACAGGGTCTGCCATAACATTAAGTCCGACGTGCTTCATACAGGTCATAGCTCTTGCACCGCCGATTGCGGCACCAAGGGCAACCTCGCAGGCAACTTTTTCGTTTGGTGACCATTCTGCATAAATCTCTTCAAATTTGACTATTTCCTCGGTAATTTCGGTGCTTGGCGTGCCGGGGTACGATGCAACAAGCTTAACGCCTGCCTCGTAAGCTCCGCGGGCAACTGCCGCATTACCTAACAACAATTTTTTCATTATATGTATTTCCTTCCAAAAATTATTTTATTTCGTTTTGCTGTGCAACAACGCTTTCGCCGCAATAAATTTTGCGAAGCAGCGGTTTTTCTATTTTGCCGGTAGGATTGCGCGGAACATCGGCAAATATAACCTTGTGTGGTCGTTTGTACCTTGGCAAATCAAGGCAAAACTCGTTAACCTCATCCTCTGTGAGAGTCATACCCTCTTTTACCTGAATAATTGCTGCGGCAATTTCACCAAGACGTGAGTCGGGCAAGCCGATAACGGCAACGTCATTGATTTTGTCGCATTTGCGGAGAAAGTCCTCAATCTGAACAGGGTAAAGATTTTCACCACCCGAAATGATAACATCTTTTTTGCGGTCAACAAGATAAATAAAGCCGTCCTCATCCTCCTGTGCCATATCTCCTGTAAACAACCAGCCGTCTGCTAAAACTTCGTTTGTGGCTTTTTCGTCTTTGTAGTATTCGGTCATAACACCTGGGCCTTTAACGGCAAGCTCACCGATTTCGCCCTGAGGCAAGGTGTTGCGATACTCGTCAACTATTTTTGTTTCCCAGCCAAAGCCTGCCTTACCTATAGCGCCAACCTTGTGGTCATTGCCTACGCCAAGGTGAACGCAACCAGGGCCGATAGATTCGGACAAGCCGTAGTTTGTGTCATAACCGTGATTTGGGAATACCTCTTTCCAGCGTTTAACAAGGCTTGGCGGAACAGGCTGTGCACCTATATGCATAAGGCGCCAGTTTGACAAATCATAATCCTCAAGCTTAATTGCACCATTGTCTATTGCATCTAGAATATCCTGTGCCCACGGAACAAGCAGCCATACAATTGAGCATTTTTCTTCGGATGCGGTACGCAAAATCCATTCGGGCTTGATGCCTTTGAGAAGTACCGCTTTGCCTCCAACAAGAAAGCTGCCAAACCAGTGCATTTTTGCACCTGTATGATAAAGAGGCGGTATACAAAGGAATACGTCGTCTTTTGTCTGACCGTGGTGGTCCTGCTCTACTCTGCACGAATGCATAAGAGCTCTGTGCTTGTGCAAAATTGCTTTAGGAAAGCCTGTTGTACCTGACGAAAAATAAATTGCAGCATAATCATCGTCGGTAAGAGGAATTTGCGGTGCTTTTGACGAGCAGTACGAAACAAGGCTGTCATAGCTTTCGGCAAAGGTAGGACAATCCTCACCCGCATAAAGCCAGAGTTTTACCCTTGGAACCTTGTGGCATATTTCCTCAACACGGCCTATAAATTCGGGGCCGAAAACAATTGCATCAACATCCGCAAGGCCAAGACAATACTTGATTTCCTCTGATTCGTATCTGTAATTAAGGGGCACTGCAAGGGCTCCTGTTTTTAAAATACCAAAATATATAGGAAGCCACTCAAGGCAGTTCATCAAAAGTATGGCAACCTTGTCACCTTTTTTGACACCTCTTGTAAGCAGCAGATTGGCAAAGCGGTTTGATTTTTTGTTAAATTCGCTCCAGGTAAGCTCTCTGCGGTATGCCATATTGGGGTTTGATTCGATAAGTGAATACTCTCTCCATGTCATACGAACCTGATTTTCCATTTTTGGATTGATTTCCACAAGGCTGACGTCATTTGGATAAAAATCGGCATTCTTGTTTAAAATTTCTGTAATAGGCATAACTTTTTGAGTGCAAAAATGCACTTCCTCCTTTGTATAAAATACGCCGATACGGCAATTAAAATATAATATAATTATAAATGTTACATTAATTAATGTCAAGGTTACTGCCCAGACCTAAAATGCGGGCGGCATTACGCCATTTAATTTGTTCAAGCTGCTTTGCGCAAAACCCAAGTGAATCTATAAGCTGCTCTGTTTTGTCCACATAATTCCACGGAATATCACTGCCAAATACAATTTTGTCTGCTCCGTGATTTTGGACAATGCGTCTGAATTGCCGAGGCTCAATGTAGCCTGCGGTCATTGATGTATCCATATAAATATCGGTGCCGACAAGATATTTTTCTACATCATCCCAAGCCAAAAATCCGCCAAGATGAGCAGCAATAAGAAATTTGCCCGAAATGTAATTGAGCACATTTGCAATACGGTCGGGCATTGCGTGATAGGGCGGTTCAAAGCCTGCATCCTTGCCTGCGTGAATAACTGTGTACAATTTGAGCTTTTCGCATATTTGCAAAATCTCTATACACTCTTTACTGTCTATAAAGCTGTCCTGATAATCGGGGTGCAGCTTTATTCCTACAAAACCCAGTTGTTTTATAACACCAAGCATTTCATTTTTGTTTTCGTTTTGAGGATGAATTGTTGCAAACGAAATCATCCGCTCATTTCGGATTTTTTGTGATGATTCAACAATGGTATCTATTTGCGACGGCTTGGTAGCAATCGGCAAAACAACACTCAAATCAACGTTGTGTCTGCTCATAAGCTCATCGAGAGCTGCCACAGTTCCGTTTGTTGCAGGTATTAAATCAAGACCCATATGGTCTTTTATCTTTTGGTTAAGAATTTGAATGGTTTTTTCGGCTATATGGTCGGGGAATGTATGTGTATGAAAATCTATAAGCAATGTAATTCACCTTCTGTTATATGTTAAAATATCATCCAATCGAAATTATGTACCGCATCTATAAAGAAAGAATCTGCAATGTGAGCATCCAAAAACGACATAGGCTCCCACAAGGATAAAAGACCAAGTACATAAACTGCAACAACAGCCCATACAACACCCATAACAATACCAAGCACCGCTCCGAGCAATTTGTCAAACTGCTTTATAACAGGAAGCCTTACAATTTTTTTGATTATTGCAGGTGATATTGATGTAATTATTTTTACAACAATAATAAGCAAAAGAAATGCTATTATAGTAACTGTTATTTCAAAAATTCTGTCGGCAAGTGACAAGGCAGTCCGGCTAACCGAAGCTATGCCATCTTCAACAAAGCCTCCCAAAAATGATGGTACGCCGTCTGTTATATTATTGCCCGTTTGTTCAACTTTATTGCTGACAAATTCAAGCAAGCTTTCGTGATACCAAATACCAAGGGGTGAATTTTTTATAAGCTGTGTAAAAGGCTTGTTAAACAAAATTATAACCGCAGCTGCAATAACAGTAGAAGCTGTATTAAAAAGCGAAATTGCAAAACCCTTTTTAAAGCACAGCATTATAGAAATTGTAATAACAAGTATCAATATTATATCAACCAACATAAGTTCTTCTCCTTAATGAACTTTAATAACCTGTGCCATATTGCCCGAAATAACAAAAGCAAATTTGCCATCATTAAACAAAACAGAATTTTTTAAATCACGGACTATTGATGTAGTGCGTATTTTGCGGCATTTGTCGGTAAGCAAATCAAATTCGCCGTCTTTTGCCACGAGTACATTGCTGCCGCAGCTGCTGATTGAAAGCACCTTGCCCGAGGTTTCAAAATGACCCGACTCTTTTGCATTTGTTTTGTAGCTGTATATATCACAGCTGCTCATAGATGAATCATCTCTTGCAAAGCAAAGAACAGTTCTGCCACTCTCTGTAACGTCAAAGGTAATAAGCTTTTTGCCCTCGTAATCTATACTCCTCAGAGCTTTGCCGTCTTTGCGGTAAAATGCTGCAGCCTTGTCACCAATAACAACAAGCTTGTTGTTTGAAACAAATTCGATATCCATTATAAGATTGTCGCTCTGATGCTGACCCGAATTTGGATTATTCTGCGCAAGGTCAAACATCATTATGCCACTGTCAAATCCATTTTCGGTAAAGCCGATTGTAGCGGCAGCCATACTTTCGTTATCAGGTGAAATTGCAACGCTGGTTACATAATTTTCGGCACTGTGCCACTTGTAAAGCACATTACCAAAGTTGTCAAATACCGCAATCTGATTTTTGTAGCCATCCTCGGTCATAACAAGTGCAAAATAGCCGTTTTTATTTACATACGACGAAACTATTTTTCCACTGCCTGTAACAGGGATTGAATCAGAGCCTGTAATAAGCAGCGCATTTGGTGTGTCAGAATATGCAACAAGTGCATATCTGCCGTTTGTATGAATAACAGGGAGCCCTGCAAAGCCCGGAATTTCCCATACAGGCTCCATTTTGGTATTAAAGTATGTTAATGTACCCGAATTTGCTACCAGTACACCCTTTTGAAAATTTTCGTAATCGAGAGTACCTGTTGAGGTTATGGTAATTTCCTGACTTGTAGTCGATATGTTTTGCTGACGTGATGCAAAAAACTGACCAACAAGCTCAAAGCCTTTTTTTACACCAAAAGAAACTGCTGCAACAAGCACAAGTACAAATATTAATCTTATTAATTTTTTTACAGAAATTTTGCGTCTTGAAGTGTTTTTTTGTTTTTTGCTTCGACGTGGTGTATACTCGCTGTGTGCAGCTTGCTGGCCATTCTGTTGCTGTGCCTCAATTTGGTTAATTACCTCGTCAGTTTCGGGAGCCGCATCATCGGTAATATGCTCTGCATCAATAGCTTCATCTTGAGCAACGGTCTGCTCAACATCCTCTCCCTGCGCATCAGCCTGTACTTGTGACTGTATATTATCAACGTTGTTATCAGATTTCTCCGTTATTACTTCGGGAATTACGTTTGTATTTTGCATATTCTGAGCATCGGTTGCTTTGTTGGTTTTTCTGGTTATCTTTTCCAAAAATATCCCTCCTTAAAGGTCGTACCTTATTTGGTACAGATACAAGCCTTGAGGCGGTGCCGTCGGGCCTGCTTTTTCTCTGTTTTTTGCATCTATTATCTGCGGCAGGCTTTGAGGAAAAATTTTTCCCTCGCCCACACTTACCAGTGTGCCTGTTATAATACGCACCATATTGTACAGATATCCGTCTGCAGTAATAAAAATCTCTATTATATCGTCACTTTGGCATACATCAAGCGAAAAAACTTCACGCACAGTTGACGCAACCTCTGTGCCGCTTGTCATAAATGATTTAAAGTCATGCTCACCTACTATATACTCGGCTGCCTTTTTCATAGCAGCTACATCAAGGCTTTTGCCGTATTGCCACTCGTAATTTCGGGTGTAGACTGTGGGATTGGGATTGGTATTGATTACATAGCGATAGGTTTTGGATATGGTATCAAACCTCGCATTAAAATCCTCGTCCACCTCGCAGCACGAAATTGCGCGGATATCATCGGGCAGCATATTGTTAAGAACTATGGGCAATCTTTCGGCAGGAATAGGAAACTCCGTCAAAAAATTGCAGCAGTATCTGTATGCATGAACACCTGCATCAGTTCGGGAGCACCCCTGAACAGTGACAGGTGATTTTGTCAAATTTGTTAAAACTCTGTTTAATTCACCTGCAATTGTAGTAACGGTGGG
Organism: Clostridia bacterium; assembly: GCA_045633845.1. GTDB lineage: Bacteria > Bacillota > Clostridia > UMGS1810 > UMGS1810 > RGIG4708. Next base: position 67,928 of record JAZQZC010000046.1, on the reverse strand, counting down.
CTGTATCTGAAAGCCATGATACCTTGTGCCGTCGTACTGCAATATAAGCTTTAAATTTCTCATATAATATTCCTTGTTAAATTATATTTAATAACAAAATACCGCAAACAAAAATTGCCATTACCAAAAGAGCAATTATATCTGCATTTTTTATTTTAAGCTGTTTTAGCCTTGTGCGCCCCTCGCCGCCCCGATAGCAGCGGCACTCCATTGCAAGAGCAAGGTCATCTGCTCTGCGGAATGAGTTGATAAAAAGAGGAACAAGCACAGGAATAAGTGCTTTTGTTCTTTTGAGCACATTGCCACTTTCAAAATCTGCTCCTCTTGCTTTTTGGGCTCTTATGATTTTGTCTGTTTCTTCAAAAAGTGTGGGTATAAACCTCAGTGCAATAGTCATCATCATTGCAAGCTCGTGTGACGGAAATCCAAACTTTTTTAATGGTTCCAAAAGCTTTTCGATGCCGTCTGTAAGCAAAATAGGTGCCGTGGTATATGTGAGAAGCGACGTACCCATTACCAAAAAAACCAATCGCAGTGACATAGCAAGCGCCGATTTTATGCCTGTATATGTTACCTTTAAAAATGCAAGCTTAAATGCTACATCATCTCCCCCGCTCATAAATATATTTATAACAGCGGTAAAAAGTATCAGCACAACTATTGGCTTTATGCTTTTGAGTACAGTTGTAAAGTTAATTTTTGAAAGCAATATTACGCCAATAGTAAATGCAGACAAAAACACATATGAATATACACTTTTTACAAGAAACACTGCAACAATAAACACAAATGTTGCAATTATTTTTATTCTCGGGTCAAGATTATGAATGGGTGATTCACGAGGAATGTACTGCCCGAGCGTTATATCTGTTAACATTATTGTCACCTATTTTCTATATTTATTCTCCAAGTATCTCAAAATAGCCTTTGTTGCCGCTTCTACTGTATAAATATTATTGCCAACATCAATGCCGTTTTCCTTAAGCCTGTTAATTACATGGCTGATTTGCGGAACGTCAAGGCCTATTTGTCTGAGCTCTTTTTCTTTGGAAAACACGACCTCTGCTTTGTCAAACATTACAAGAGAGCCATGTGACATAACCATAACCCTGTCTGCCGATGCGGCAATATCCTCCATACTGTGTGAAACAAGTATTACAGTGATGTTTTTTTGCTTGTGCAGGCAATCTATAAGTGTAAGCAGATTTTTGCGTGCAAGCGGGTCAAGCCCTGCCGTAGGTTCGTCAAGAATGAGAATTTGGGGCTCCATTGCAAGCACTCCTGCAATTGCAACTCTGCGCTTTTGTCCGCCCGAAAGCTCAAAAGGAGATTTTTGCAAAATATCCTCGGACAAGCCTACATCGTTTATAACCTGATGAATTATTTTGTCAATTTCTTCGGGTTTTTTGCCTATATTTGCAGGTCCAAAGGCTATATCACGATAAACAGTTTCTTCAAAAAGCTGATACTCAGGGTACTGAAAAACAATGCCTACCTTGCTGCGAATTTTTTTAATATCTGCCTTGTTTTGAGTAATATCTATACCATCAATTTCGATACTGCCACTGTCTGCTTTTATAAGACCGCAAAGCAGCTGTATGAGTGTGGATTTACCCGAACCCGTATGCCCTATAAGACCTACAAATTCACCGCTTTGTATATCAAATGATATATCATTTACCGCAACACTTTGAAATGCCTCGTTTTTTGAATATATATGACTTAAATTTCTTACTGTTATTGACATATCTTTAATAACTCCTTAACACACTCATCCACATCAAGAATATCAAGTGGAATGTCAATGTCGTTTTGTGAAAGATTGTATGCAAGCTCTGTAACCTGAGGAACATCAAGTCCTATGTCCTTAAGCATTTTTACCTTGGAAAAAACCTTTGACGGCACATCGTCAATTATAACACTGCCGCCGTCCATAACCACTACTCTGTCTGCCATAACAGCTTCGTCCATATTGTGAGTAATGAGCACTATTGTAATATTATACTCACGATTAAGAGTACATATGGCATTCATTACCTCACTCCTGCCTGTGGGGTCAAGCATTGCGGTAGGCTCGTCAAGCACAATTGCATCGGGCGAAATTGCAATAACTCCTGCAATGGCAATGCGCTGCTTTTGCCCGCCCGAAAGCAGGTGCGGTGCGTGTTTTTTGTAATCAGACATACCAACAGCCTCAAGAGAGCTGTCTACTCTTTTGCGTATTTCATCAGGGGCAAAGCCAAGATTTTCGGCAGCAAATGCAACATCGTCTTCAACTATTGTGGCAACAATCTGATTGTCGGGGTTTTGAAAGACCATTGCAACCTTGCTGCGGATATCCCACAGCTTTGATGCATCGCTTGTGTCCATACCCTCAACAGTAACAGTGCCGTCTTCGGGCACAAAAATTGCATTAAAATGCTTTGCCAGAGTGGACTTTCCCGAACCATTATGCCCGAGTACTGCAACAAATTCGCCTTTTTTAATACTGAGATTTATGCCTTTTAAAACCTCGTCAAAATCTGCCGAATCTTCGTATTTAAATGTAACATTACGAGCATCAATCAATTTTGTTCCTCCTAATTGTATGCAAAACCTATATGTTAAACCATCTTGTTGTAGCTCCACAGGGCAAAAAAAGCCCCGATGACTTTATTGGAAGCCCGATTTCGTCGGACTGAATATTGCCTTTAAATTTTTTTCCGATTGTTAAATCCATTACATTTGCCACAACAGTATGCGAAATACCTGTTGTGTATGAATTGATTATAAAGAAAAGCGGCTTGTCTGAAAGTATTTCACGGCATTTTGTAACAAGGCCGTACAGCTCATCCTCAAACTTCCATATTTCGCCTTTGGGTCCTCTGCCATAAGACGGTGGGTCCATTATGATACCATCATACTTGTGGCCCCTGCGCGCCTCTCTTTCGACAAACTTGACACAATCGTCTACTATATATCGGATATAACTGTCGCCGAGCCCTGATGCGGCTGCATTGTCCTTTGCCCAGTTGACCATACCCTTTGCGGCATCTACATGAACGACATCTGCTCCTGCGCTTGCTGCTGCAACTGTTGCACCGCCTGTGTACGCAAAAAGGTTGAGGACATTTGTTTTTTGTTTTCGGGATTTTACAGCATCAATGATAAAATCCCAGTTGACAGCCTGCTCAGGGAACAAGCCTGTATGCTTAAAGCCCGTAGGCTTGACGTTGAATTTGAGATTTTTGTATGAAATTGTCCATCCCTCAGGGATATCCTTAAAATATTCCCAGCTGCCGCCGCCTGATTTGCTGCGGTGATAAAAAGCATCGGTATTGTGCCATATTTTGCTATCGCTCTCTTCAACCCATATTGCCTGAGGGTCAGGTCGGCGAAGTACAACATCGCCCCACTTTTCGACCTTTTCGCCATGGGCTGCATCTATTAATGTGTAGTCTTTCCAATCTGCCGAATACAGCATAGTTATCCTCCGTTATTTTTTGGCATTGCGCTTTAAAACTCTTATGTCGCTGCCGATAAAATGCATTGCGTTAAATTCGCCTTTAATTCGCGAAGCTACTCTTTCGGTGTAGTTTTTTGCCATATCACCCATACTAAGATTAGTGCTTATGAGTGTTTTTTTATTGTTTAAAAGTCTCGAATTGATTACATCAAAAAATACCGAGCAAGTGTATGCGGTAATATATTCTGTTCCCAAATCGTCTATAATAAGCATATCGCAATCGTATATTGCTTTGCTGTTTTCTTCAAACTCATCGCGGTCAAGCTTGCCAAATTTGTAATCCTCCAAAAACTGAAACAGCTTGTACGAGGTTTGATAAATTACAGAGTATCCCTTTGAAAGCAATTCGTTGGCAATACAGTTTGCCATATATGTTTTGCCTCTGCCGGGTTCACCCGAAAAAAACAGGTTGTCCGACTCAGGGCCAAAGCCTTCGCAATATTCACGGCACTTTTTTACTATGCCGCTCATATACTCAAATGGTGAAATTCCAAGCTTTGGCATGATGTTTCTATCGTAATACTGCATTGACAAAGCGCCAAAGTTGTCTTTGTCAATATCACACGAAAAATTTGAGATTTTTTTTGCACTGTCTATCATATATTTGCGCACCTTTTGTTTGTAGCAACGACATTTTTGACCATTTACAACGCCTGTGTCTTTGCAGGCAGAGCATTTGTACGGCAAAGGCTTATATGGCACAATGTCTGACCTTGATATAAGCTGTGACTTTTGCGCATTTAACTCATTGCGGCGCTTTTCCATATATTCAAAAGCCTCTTGCACAGTTAATGTGCCTTTTACCACCTGAGATGCAGAGTTTATTGCAAGGCAGGCAATTTCGTTGTCTATGTCATTTATTTGGGGCAAAGCTGTGTACAGATACTTGTTATATTCCTCAAGGTGCTCACGTCGCTGCTTATTAAGCTGTTTATATTCGTCGGCTATAACTTCGACCATATTTAAATTTTCCATATTATTCTCCGTTCTGCCGCCACGGGCGGCTATGGCATATCAGTTTTGCGCAGACAGATTTTTCTTAATCATTTGCATCTCGTATTCGTAGCCATCACTGTTGTAATCCTGAAAAGCGTTTTTCTTTTGCAGTGCTTTTGCGCCTGATGACTGATTTGCCTGTGACATTTTATTTTTAATAACGGTGTCCATATATTTGAGTGCAATTTTGCCTGTATTCATAACAGTTATTTCGTATGCAGAAAGTATTTGTTCATCAGAAAGCTTGTACTCGTTAACCCAGGTTTTTATAAGTGCAACCTCCGAATCGGTAAAATCTCTGCCAACAATTTTAAACATTGTTTTGTATTTTTGTATAAATTCATTTTCCTTGTTGCGCATCCTTATAAAGGCTTGTGCCTTTGACTGAGTGTTTATTTCGTTATCTGCCCAGGAAAGTGCAACCTTTTCGATATATCTCATATTGCTTTTGCCTATTGACACGCAATACTCCAGAAGTATAAAAATCACCTCAGGAGGAAATTTGAGATAATCATAAAACATATAAATGTAGTGCATATCATTTGTATTGAGGGTTTTGTTGAGCAGCTGACCTGCAAGGTTAAACAGCTGTTTGATTTTTTCGTTGCCCTGCATTGCTGTGGTAAGGTCAGACTTTGAATAAGAGGGCTGATTTGGCAACGCCTTTTTGTCCGTTCCGCCGCTTGCAGCTGCAACGCTCTCCTGATATGTAGGCTGCGACTGCTTGTGTTCAAAGCTGTCAAAAAGCTCGATGGAATAATCATTTTTGTCGCTTTTTTCAAGCTTAAGCACGCCTACGCTGTCCCAGTATTTAAGAGCACTTATAACATCTGACTGAATCATATTGAGAAGTGATGCAATTTTTGCAATAGAAAGATTACCCTCAGAGTGGGCATAACGAAGGCAATACAAATACACCTTAACAAAAGACCCGTTTGCATCACACATATATTTATCTACAAACTGATTGCTGACGCTGAAGTTGTCTCCTTTTTTGGAAATGCTGAGCATTGGCAATTTAATCACTCTCCATAATTTTCATTGGTTTTTATGCTCTTTTTACTGTTTTGGCATAGATACATTTTATTATATCACATATATTTTAAAAAAGTAAGGGGGTAAATAAAAAAAATGCGTCTTTTTTTAAAAGACGCATTTTTTGGATATTACTCAACTATCATAACTGTTGTTGCACTGATTACTCCAGAGCTTATCGAACCATATACGGTTACAGTATCGCCAAGTGCAATATCGGTAAGCTTTTTGGTTTTTCCGTTGGTATCGATAATTGTTGTTTTTGTGCCAACAACTACTGTATCAGTTTCGGTAACACCTGTAGCTGTATCGGTAAATGTAACCTGGAATACATTTGCAGCAGGTGTAACACTTACTACAGAGCCTGTAAATGTTTTTGTTTCGGAAGAAGCGGTAGATGTAACTTTTACAATTGTTTCACTTTCAATATTAACTGTTACTATCGAATTTGTACGAAGTGAATATATTGAAGGAGATTCTACACCAATAATTGAATACTCGGTATTTACTGAAAGCGGATATGTTACATTTTCGCCCTCAATTGTGAGAGTAAGCTCAGGTGAATCCGAAATATATATAGCTTTGATTACGCCTGATTTTGTATTTGTTTTTGTTGTTGCAACAACCTTGGAGATTACACCATATTCAAGTGTAAGAGAAACCATATCACCCTGCTTGAGGTCTGCAACAGAAGCTGATTTTGAGCCTCTTGTTACAGATACAACATCTTTGAGCATATATTCGTCGCTGTTGCCGTCGTTATCTTTTATAACAAGCTTGTAAACAGGCGAAACAATAATATCTTCGATTGTACCCGAAAGAGTGGTTGTTTTGTCATATACAGATATTGTTTTTGCTTTGCCGCCTTTAACGCTGATTACAACAAGCTTGCCGTTTGTGAGAGCTGCTTTTGTTGCAGACTCGCCGTTGTATGTAATGGCAACATCGTTAGCTAAAACATAAGATGTTTTTTCGCTTGAAGGCTCTGTTGCATTTTCGCCCATTACTTTTACAGAAAGTGTTGAAGTTGAGCCGGATGTTGCAATACCCGAAACAACACCTTTAACAGTGCTGTCAGCAACAGAAGAAATAAAGTCTATTGCATAAAGCTGTGCATCCTTGTATGTAATAGACGCAAGGCTGCCTGTAACAATATCCTTTGTTTTAATTACATTGCCCTCGTGGCGGAGTATTACATTTTGCAAAATGCTGTGTGTATATACGCTGCCGTCTTCGGATTTAACCTTGATAATACCTGTTGTGGTATTGATATCTGTAACTGTACCTGCACGGAACTGATATGCAGTAAGATTTTGCAATTTTTTGAGAACAACTGCAGCCTGTGCTCTTGTCACATTGGTATTGGGTGAAAACTTATTGTCTTCCATACCATTCATAAGACCATTGTCTGTAACATATTTTACATATTTTTTTGCGCTTGCGGGAATATCCCCTGCATCTGCATAAGAAAGTGCCGGTGATGTAGCAAGACCCTTGTCGCCATCAAGAGCCTTTGTAAGAAGAGTTGCTACCTCGTATCTTTTGAGACCGTCCGAAGCGCCGCCGCCTGTAAGATAGCTGTCAATTTCGTCTGTTGTAAGCACGCCCTTCATAAGGAGATATGCAAGCTCTTTTTCGCCAAAATTAACTTTGTACTCATTAATAACTTCACTGTAAATATCGGTTGCTTCCTGTGCGATGAGTGCATTTGCGCTGTCATCACAACCGAGAATACGTGAAATCAACACAAGACCCTCAAGCTTTGTAACAGCTTTTTCGGGATTGAAGGTTCCGTCTTCGTAACCTTTTATAATACCTGCATCAGCCATTGAGTTGATTGATTCAACAGCCCAGCTGTATCTTGTTGCATCAACGTCAGGGAATGCCGCAAATGCAGTGCATATGAGCATACTCATTACAACCAGTGCAACTGTCATAGTTTTTAAAATACCTTTTTTCATACCTAAAACCTCCTTAAATTACCTATATTAAATCCACGCCCAGGTAAGGCACGGCATTTAATGACAAATCTGCAAAGCGATTAGCTTTTGCTTCATAAAAACCGCTTGCTGCAACCATAGCAGCATTGTCGGTGCATAAAATGGGCGATGGAAAATATGCTTTAATATCGCCTTTTTTGTTTTGAAGCTCTTGTCGGAGTCTGCTGTTTGATGCAACGCCTCCTGCAAGAGTAACAGTGGTGCAGCCAACAGATTTTGCGGCATCTATGAGATTGTCAATCAAAACCTCAACAACACTTCGCTGAAAAGATGCTGCCACATCTGCGTTGTTTATTTGCTCTCCTTTTTGCTGCGCATTGTGGAGATAATTGATGACTCCTGTTTTGATGCCCGAAAAGCTGAAATCGTAATTGTCTTTGCCAAAAGAAACCTTTTTAAAGGCAACAGCGTTTTCGTCACCCTCTCTTGCGAGCTTGTCTACCTTGGGGCCACCAGGGTAGCCCAACCCGAGTACCCTCGCCACTTTGTCAAACGCTTCGCCTGCTGCATCATCTCTTGTCTGCCCCAAAACCTCGTACTCGGTGTAGCTTTTTACATATATAATATGCGAATGTCCTCCCGAACAAACAAGGCTGACAAAGGGCGGCTCAAGCTCGGGGTGCTCGATATAGTTTGCACATATATGTGCCCTTATGTGATGAACAGGTATAAGCGGCTTTTGCAAAGCATAGCTGATTGCCTTTGCTGCCGATACTCCCACAAGCAAAGCACCTACAAGCCCCGGAGCATAAGTTACGGCTATTGCATCTATATCGTCAAGGGTTACTTTCGCTTTGGTGAGAGCCTCATGTATAACTGCGTTGATTGCCTCAAGATGCTTACGTGATGCAACTTCAGGAACAACACCTCCGAACTGCTTGTGAATTTCTATCTGAGTGGATATGACGTTTGACAAAACCTCTCTTCCGTCTTTTACCACTGCAGCGGCAGTTTCGTCACAGGATGTTTCTATTCCCAATATTAACAATGTATCACCACCTATCATCTATTGTATATCCAATGTATATAAAATGGCATCTTCACCGTTGTCGGCATAATAGCCTCGCCTTTGTCCGACTTTTTTAAAGCCAAACCTTTGATAAAGTGAAATTGCCGCTTTATTGCTTTGTCTTACCTCAAGAAGTATTTTATCAACACCATCTGATGCCAATATATTGATAAACTGCTCCATAATGCAGGATGCGTAGCCTCTGCGTCTGCAGTCACAGGGTACTGCAATACGCTGTATTTCAGCCTCACCCGCAACCTCTGTTGCTATTATATAAGCAACAATTTTTTTATCCTCAAGCATCAGCAGAGAATATCTGTACATATTGTTATGTATTAACTCATTTATGGAATTTAACGAATATGCATCGGGAAATACGTCTTTTTCTATTTTGTATATTTGATTTGCATATTCATCACTTAATGAACAAAACTTCATATCTGCTCCATTTGCTCTTTTACAATTTCATACAGCTCGTCAACAAGAGTCTGTAGCTCTTTAACGCAAAAGTTGTAAAAAATCTGACTTTTGCCATACGGGTCGGTAACATCATCTTTTGAATCACGTGTATATTCGCAAATTGTAAATATCTTGTATTTATATTCGGAATACACTTTTGTAATAGAAAACTTTTGCTGTTGTGTCATTGTAAGCACAATGTCCGCGCTTTGGATATCGTTTTTGTCAAGTTGCCTTGACCTGTGTTCAAAGCCTGATATGCCAATGCTGTAAAGTGCCTGCACTGCTTTGGAGTTGATATCCTCACTTTCATATACACTTGTACCGCAGGAATCTACCTCGATATCAAGATTACCCGCGCCTGCCCTTGCAACCATCAGAGCCTCTGCCATGGGACTTCGGCAGGTGTTGCCGGTACAAACAAATACAATTTTCATAATGCTTTCCTCATACATAAATAACATTAAAGCCTGCCGATTTAAACAAGCGGTTTTTTACCGCCTCGCCTATGCCGCCCTCTATGCAAAATTCTGCATAAACAGTTTTGGCACCCTTTTGGTCAAACAGTCTTAAATTGTAAAACAATGATTTTGCATATTGCTCCATATTGCTGCCTGCATCTATAACGCAAGCTGCGTTATTGTACTCTCCGCCGCCGTATGTAAGCACTGCGCAGTTATCAGCATTTTTAAGACATTGTGCAATATATTGCTGACGGCTTTGTTTGTCTCCGCAAACAACAATCACCTGTGCTTTTGGAGAGTAATGGGTATATTTCATCCCCGGACATTTTGGCTTTTGAGCTTCAGTTACAAGACCTTTGTCAATGCTTGCTTCGGGAAAAATTTCACGCAGCATTTCAAATGTGATTGCACCGGGTCGAAGAATTACGGGAGCATTGCCGCTTACGTCTATTACAGTAGATTCAAGCCCTATTTCGCAGCCGTCACCTGTAACAATGTAGTCTACCCTGCCATTTAAATCATCTATAACGTGTTTTGAAACAGTTGGGCTAGGACTACCCGAAAGGTTTGCCGACGGAGCCGCCACATAAACACCGCTTTTTTGAATGAGCTCACGTGCAATTTGGTTTGACGGAAATCGCACTGCAACTGTATCAAGCCCTGCGGTAACTCTGTCTATAACATTTTTGTTTTTTTTAAATATCAGTGTCATTGGACCGGGCCAGTATTTTTCCATTAACCTGCTTGCACATTCGGGAACGCAGGACACAAGATTATCAAGTGATTTTATATCAGAAATATGGATAATAAGTGGATTGTCGTTTGGTCTGCCCTTTGCCTTGTATATGCCGTCTATGGCGCTCTCGTTAAATGCATCGGCGCCAAGGCCGTACACTGTTTCGGTAGGAAACACAACAAGTCCGCCGTTTTTTAAGCACTTTGCAGCATCGTCAATACCGCTTTTATCAACAATTACTGTGTTCATATTATTCTTCCTTTATCAGTTAGCGCTAAGCTTTAGCTTTTCGCTCTGATCTGTTGTTATAAGTGAATCTATAACCTCGTCAAGGTCACCGTTGAGCACTGCCTCAAGCTTGTGAAGCGTGAGCCCTATACGATGGTCGGTAACGCGCCCCTGAGGGAAATTATATGTGCGTATTCGCTCACTACGGTCGCCTGTACCCACCTGGCTTTTACGCTCGGCAGATATGGCGTCATTTTGCTGCTGCAAAAATATATCGTATACACGTGAACGAAGAATTTTCATAGCTTTGTCCTTGTTTTTGTGCTGGCTTTTTTCGTCCTGGCAGGATACAACCACCCCTGTTGGTATATGAGTAATTCGTACTGCAGAGTCGGTAGTATTAACACACTGACCACCGGGACCACCCGCTCTGAAAACATCTATTCGCAAATCATTCTGATTGATTTCGACCTCAACATCCTCCACCTCGGGGAGAACTGCAACAGTAACTGTTGAAGTGTGTATTCTGCCGCCCGATTCGGTTGAAGGAACTCTCTGTACTCTGTGCACTCCCGACTCAAACTTGAGCCTTGAATATGCGCCGTCACCATTGATTGCAAAGGATACCTCCTTGTAGCCACCGATGTCGGTTGCATTTGCACTGAGCATTTCGCAGCGCCAGTTTTTGGATTCGGCATACATTGTGTACATACGGAGTAAGTCCGATGCAAAAAGTGCCGCTTCGTCACCACCTGCGCCACCGCGAATTTCAACAATAACGTTTTTGTCATCGTTTGGGTCTTTGGGGAGCAAAAGAATTTTTAATTCCTCGGTAACCTCTTCTATTCTTGCCTTGCTTATTTCTATTTCCTCTGTGACCATATCCTTTTCATCTTTGTCAAGACCAGATGCAAGGAGCTCTTTAGCTTCATCTATATTTTCACAAAGGGCTTTGTAGTCACGATATTTGGCTACTATGGGAGAAATGTTTGAGTGCTCCTTACACAAATTGCGCCACTGTTCCTGGTCGGCAATCACCTCAGGGTCGGCAATTTTGACCTCAAGCTCTTTAAATCTCTCCTCAATACCTGATAATTTATCTAACATTAATTCACCTCAAAAACAGTTGGTGTGTCATACCAAACACACAACATATATGTAAAAATAATTACAACTATACATTATATCGTTTATATTGTATCACAATAATATCAATAAGAAAAGACTTTTTTTAAATTTTTACAAGAATGTAATATAAATCAATTAAAAATGTTAAAATTGTCATATTTTCCAAACAATTTTTGTATTCTGCTGCGTATAAAAGCCATATCATCTTTCTGAAGCAGAGGGTCAGCGGACAATTCGTTTACACAAGCTTCCTGCGCAAGCTTTAAAACATCCATATCGGTAAAAAGATTGGCAATCTTAAGCTCAGGAAGACCATGCTGTCGTGTGCCGAAAAACTCACCGCATCCGCGAAGCTCAAGGTCTTTTTGCGAAATAACAAAGCCGTCGGTGGTTTGTGTCATAGTTTTCATACGCTCGCCTGTCTGCTCCGAGTCGCTGTCGGTAACAAGTATGCAGTAGGATTTGTGACTGCCTCTGCCTACCCTGCCGCGGAGCTGATGCAGCTGCGAAAGCCCAAAGCGCTCAGCATTTTCAATTACAATAATATTTGCATTGGGCACATCAACTCCTACCTCTATTACTGTTGTTGAAACAAGCAAATCAAGCTCATGACGTTTAAAAGACTGCATAATTTCTTCTTTTTCGTCGGGCTTCATTTTGCCGTGCAAAAGTCCTATTCTGTACCCCGGCAGCACCTTTTGGCGCAAAACCTGTTCAAATTCCACACCCGACAAAACATCAAGATTTTCGGACTGTTCAACAAGGGGGCACACAACATAGCACTGTCTGCCCTCGTCTATATGCTTTTTAACAAAAGAATACACACGATTGTGCATATCGGATTTTACGCAAAAAGTATCTATTGGCTGACGTCCTTTTGGAAGCGCGTTGATAATTGACACATCAAGGTCGCCATACAATATGAGCGAAAGCGTACGTGGTATGGGTGTTGCACTCATAACAAGAACGTGCGGGGTAATGCCCTTTTCAAAGAGCTTTGCTCTCTGATTTACACCAAAACGGTGTTGCTCGTCGGTTATGCACAGAGCAAGCTTTTTAAATTCCACATTGCCCTCTATAAGTGCGTGAGTGCCTACAACAGCATTGTATTTACCCTCGGAAATATCGGACAAAAGCTGCTTCTTTTTTGGTGTTGACGACGTTAAAAGTGCAATGGAAATTTTGTCACCAAACATATTTTTTAGTGTAGCATAGTGCTGCTGAGCAAGTATTTCGGTAGGTGCCATCATTGCAGCCTGATATCCGTTTTTGCAGGCGGCATATATGGCAGCTGCTGCAACTGCGGTTTTGCCGCTGCCTACATCTCCCTGAAGCAGCCTGTTCATAGGCTTGTTTGACTTAAAGTCGGCACAAATTTCATTAATAACTGTTTTTTGAGAATCGGTAAGCTCAAAAGGAAGCTGCTTTGAAAACTGCGCAACACACTTAACATCACCAAAAACAATACCCTCGTCCTCTGTGCGGCGTGATTTTAAAAACATAAGCGCAAGCTGCAGCACAAAAAGCTCTTCAAACACAAGGCGTCGGCGCGCTTTTGCAAGAATTTGCTGACTCTCGGGATGGTGCATCTGCCTTACCGACCAGTCTATTGACGGAAGATTATACTTTTCGAGTATCCGCAAGGGCAGTGAATCCATAATGGTGCAGCAAGCGTCAAGTGCTGCGTTTACAGCCTGCCTTATTACATTTTGACCAAGACCCGACACACTTTTGTATACAGGAAGTATAACCCCTGTTGTTAAGTTTTTGTCTGCCTTTTCAAAGGATTTCATTTCAAATTCACGTCTGCCGTATGCAGTTACAAACCTTCCGTAAAACACATACTCCTGTGTTTTGTCAAAATCTGCTTTAAAATACTGAGCCGAAAACCACTTGGCATTTACCACTCCCGAATCGTCTGCAATGCGCAGTGAAAAAAGGCTGATACCACTGCGGATATTTCTTTTTTGCAGGCTGCCATGAGGCTTTACCTTTATGCAGCACATTGTGTCGTCGGGGCAGCCCTCTATTTTAAAAAACGTGGTTCTGTCCTCGTAGCCGCTCGGAAAATAGTACAAAAGGTCCCACACACAATTAATTCCGAGCTTAGCAAAAAGAGCTGACTTTTTTTCGCCAACTCCTTTTACAACCGTTAATTCAGAATTCATAAACTTTACATATTCATTAAATTCCATTTTTATGCTTTCCTTTTACTCGACAGAAAGGATATAACTATACACAGGCTGACCGCCATAGTTAAAGCTGAAATCTACCTCAGGATACAATTCCTCAAGCTGCTCGCATAGTGCATCTGCATCACTTTGCTCCACATCTGAGCCATAAAAAACCAAAACATATTCGGACTCTTCGGTAATATGCTGCTTCATTATATTTAAAACACATTCTGTTTCACTTTTTTCAACAAATTTAATTTTACCCTCTACAATACCTAAAATATCTCCGCTCACAATTTGTCTGTCGTCTACCACGGTATCTCTTACTGCATATGTTATCTGAGCACTTACAGCATTTTTCATATTGCTGTTCATCTCAACCTCAAGTTGTTCGGGGGGCATATCCTCATCGTAGCAAAGCATGCAGGATATTGCCTGAGTAATACTTGTTGTAGGTATTACAATTACATTGCTTTCGCAGATATCCTTTGCCTGCTGTGCCGCCATAATGATATTTTTGTTGTTTGGAAAAACAATAATATTTTCTGCATTGATTTTGTTTACAGCGTCTACAACATCCTCGGTGCTCGGGTTCATTGTCTGACCGCCCTCTATAATGCTGTCTATACCAAGAGAGCGGAAGGTATCTGCAATACCACTGCCTGCCGCAACAGCAACAAAAGCATATTTTTTGGCAGGTTCATCACTTTTTGCCTGAGTCGGCTCCTCTTTTGGCTGCTCAGCTCTGGCATTTGTAATATTGCTGTGCTGAATTTTCATATTCTCTATTTTAACGCTTGACAATTCACCAATTTTAAGAGCCTCGCCAAGTACAATATTGGGCTCATTTGTATGAATATGAACCTTTACTATTTCGTCATCATCAACAACAACCATACTGTCGCCTATTTTTTCGATAGTGGTGCGGAATTTAAAGGTATCTGCTTTTGCATTTTTCTTTTCGATAATACATTCGGTGCAATATGCAAATTTTATATCACTGTCAATGCCTGCCGTAACCTCGGGCTCGGATTGCTGAGCCTGTGCCTCGGTGCCGACAACAACATTGCCTGTTTTAAGAAATTCAAGAGCGCCCTCAACAAGATACATAAGCCCCTGACCGCCCGAGTCTACAACACCTGCCTGCTTAAGCTGCGGAAGCATCTGCGGAGTTTTTGCAAGCGCGGCATTACCCGCATTTACTATATGCTCAAAAAACTCTGCAAGGTTGTCAAACTTATCAGCGTCACTTTGCGCAGCTTCGCCCATAAGACGTGCAACTGTTAAAATGGTACCCTCAGTTGGCTTCATAACCGCGCGGTAAGCGCTTTCCTGAGCACTTTTAAAGCATTGTGCAAGCACCTTGCAGTCAATTTCGTTAACGCCTACAAGGCTTTTTTGCACACCTCGTATAAGCTGTGACAAAATAACGCCCGAGTTACCTCTTGCACCGCGAAGAGCACTGTTTGCAACAAGCTTTGAAGCCTCTTCAAGAGATTTTGTACGCAGCTCGTCGGTGTTTTTTACACAAGCGGTAATAGTCATAGACATATTGGAGCCTGTGTCGCCGTCAGGAACCGGAAAAACATTCATATTATCAACTTCCTGCCTGTGATTACACAAATTGTTTGCGGCAGAAATAAGCATATCGGTAAAAATATTACTGTTTATACTATTATACAATTATCGCACCTCATTCCTGAACACGAAATCCTTCGACATAAACGTTAACCTCATTTACATCAAGACCTGTCATATAGTTAACCTGATATTTTACATTTTTTATAATACTGTCGCATATTGCATTGATATTTACTCCATACTGAATAATAATGTGAATATCAATTTTGCAGCTTTTGTCGTCAACAGTAACTTTTATTCCTCTTGTAATGCTGTCCTTTTTGAGTAGAGAAGCAAACTCATCTGTTTTTGAGCGGAATGCCATACCTACAACGCCATAGCAGCCTGTTGCTATAATTCCCGCTATTTTTGAAATAACCTCTGTTTCGATGGTAATGGTACCCTTTGCCAAATCAAAATTAGCATTTGCCATACAAATTCATCCTTTCATTAATATATTTAGCGTACATCAACTTAAATCTATAACATTTGCATTGCCATACATTTGCAAAAGCTGTTTTTCTCTGTTGTGGCAGGTGCAAAATACTATCTGTCTGCCCTCGGCCGCATATTCTGATAAAAATTTTGCTGCAGATTTTGCCCGTTCGTCATCACAAAGAGCAAAGCAATCATCCAAAAATACCGGCAGTTTTTCTTTTTCACACAGGATGTCACAAAGTGCCAGCCTCAGCGAAAAATACATCATTTCGTAAGTAGAAGCCGAAAACATTTGCGACGGCTTGTAATCGTACTCGCTTTTTGCTTTAATCTCAAAGCTGTCCGAAATCATAATATCACTGTACTTTTGCCCTGTGATTGCACAAAAAATTTCGGATGCTTTTTTGTTGAGCACAGGTGAAAACAAAGCTTTGAGCTCTGAGTATGCAGTGTCAAGTATATATTTTGATTTTTCTATTGTAAATACTCTTTTATCAAGCTCCGCTTTTTGCATTGTCAAATCATCAATACGGCTTGCTATATCATCATACGAATACTCTTTTTCAAGCTCTGCCTCTATAGCACCAAGCTCTTTTAAAATTTCGCTTTTTTGAGCATCATTTGACAGCAAATCTTTTTTGACATTTTCGGAATATACTTTTGTGCTTTTTCCAAAATTTGCAAGCTGCTTTTTGAGCCTTTTAATTTTTTTGCTGCCTGTGTACATAAGCAAGATGGTAAGTAAATCGATTACTGCAACAGGAATTGCAACAGACGCCATAGAAATTGCACACAACACTATTATAAGTATTGTCAGCAATACAAATATTATTACTTTAGCCTGTTGATAAAGCCTTGCGCTTGCGTATTTGTCTAGCAAATGCTGATATTTGCTATTGTCATCCATTTTGCTGTCGATGTTGCTGCTTATTGTATCTATGGAAGAATTAGTATCATTAAGCTTTTGTTCAAGAAGCTTTGCTCTTTCCTTAAGAGCGCCAATTCGTTCAAGCTTTTTGCGAAGCGACAAAATTTCGTTTTCGGTTTCGCCTATTTTTGCAACGGCTTGTTTTTTGTCGCTGTATATGGCAGAGCTGAGTGCATCATACGAAAGTGCCTCGTCGCCTGTATCGGACAAATTTGAAAGTCCTTTGAGAATATCATCATTTTTGTCTGCGGATATTGCACAGCTTGCAGACGACATATAAAAACTGCGTAAAAATGCAGATTCATTCATTTTGTACACAACCTCTCCCGGTGCAATGCCCTCAAAGCGCGAGTCGCCGGTGAGCTTGTTTATGGTAGAATATTCTTTGCGTACGCCATGAGAGCGTGCCGTAAAATATTCGGTACCTTGTGATTCAAATTCCATACTGCCTGCCATGGTAGTATTGTCCCATGGGCTGTACTTTTCTTCAAAGGTTACGTTGTTTGCAGACTTTCTGCCGTGGCTGCCAAAAAGCATAAAACGCATAAATGAAATGAGCGTTGATTTGCCGCTTTCGTTGGGGCCATATATAACGTTAAGTCCGTCTGTCAGCTGATATTCTTTGCCACTCAGCTTACCAAATGAGGCAATTGATAATTTGTTTATTTTCATTATCTTTTACCTCCGTTTTCCATAAGTTCAAAAAGATAATCCGAGCTTGCACACACTGTGTCAACATCGGCATCTGCGCTGATTTCAAGCTCTTTGAGCACAGTTTTTGCTATATAGCCCTTAAGATTTGAAAGTGCACTGAGCTCGTCGAGATTATAATTGCGACGTGTAATATTTTGGATTTTTGCATAAAATACATCAATGCTGCCTGCCAAAACGTCTTCATCTATAATAATGTCATCGTTTAATATGCCTTTGAGTACAATTTTGTATATATCTTCTTTGTTTACCTCATTAATAATGAGTGACAAAATCTGCTCAATTGTACGTGCAGGTGTAACATCAATTTCTACCACTTTATATTCGCGCATACAGGTTTTTACAAACCTTAAGTCACACTCGTCTTTGCCAATGGCGCCATATATAATGCCTTTTTCGCCACATTCATCAAAGCCGTGACCCTCGTGTGTTCCGCAATATGCATAATATGTTTTGCCAAGTTTTTTGATACCCGAAAAATCGTGAGTGTGCCCAAGTGCCACATAATCAAAGCCGCAGCGTGCAAGCTGCTCTGCAGATATGGGATTGTATTTTGTGTCGGCAGTTGTAATTTCGCCGTGAAGCATAAGAATGTTGATGTAATCGTCATCTATAACCTCAAATTCTTCTATCATAGAGGAATAGTGGGTTTTGTCGGAAAAGCTCATTCCGTAAACGCGCACTTTTATGTCATCAAGCTCCATATATTCTGCCTTGCCCGAAAATACAACAACATTGTCGGGAAGCTGCTCGCAAAGAGCATTCATGGCAGGACTACCCACCCAGTCGTGGTTGCCGCCGCATACAAAAAATGTAGTATTGGGCAAGCTTTCAAAAATGCTTACCAAAAGGGTAATTGTTCCCTTTAAAAAATTTGAATTGTCAAAAATATCACCGGGAATAAGCACAATGTCTGCGTCATTATATGTTTTGAATATATTTTCAAAAGAAGATTTGAGCTCCTGTCTTCTTATTTTGCTTTTTTCAAGAGAAAAATTACTCAGTCGGCAATCCAGATGCAAATCGGAAGTATGAATAATTTTTACCGTGTTCATCAGACTATCCTCCTTGTATATCTAAAGTATATTTTATCAAAAATGTATATCATTGTCAAATTGTCCAATTTGGCCCACTGCGACTTATAATATAACCGAAGTAAGATACGCCATAAACGGCAGAGTTGCAAGTGACAAAATGGTTGTAACAGATACAATCTGCGACGGATAACCCGGGTCGAGGTCAAACTTTTCGGCAAACATAGCCGCCATTGCTGCACAAGGGCAAGCTGCAGGCAAAACAAGTGTTATTGCCATATCGTAGCCAACACCGAGCAGCTTGAAAATCAAAATTGTAAGCACAGGCAAAAAAATCAACCTTACAAAGCAAACAATATAAATGCTTTTGTCAGCAAGCGCCTGTTTTAAGTTGCTGCGGGCAAGGTATGTGCCAAGCAGCAGCATTGCAAGTGGGGTGTTGAGGTCGGCAACGTACCCTACCGCATCTTCAATCACGCCGCTCAGCGTTATTTGTGCAAAAAACAAAATGAGAGCAACGGCTGTGCCGACAACACCGGGGTTTTTAACAAGATTTTTTACAGACAAAAGCTTAAAATCCTCACCAAACAAATACAGTCCGTGTGTCCAGATTATAACGTTGAACATAGCAAGATATGCACTGCCAAGCAGTACACCCCTTTCACCGAGAGTAGCAGACAAAAGAGGTATGCCCATAAAACCGCAGTTGGAATATATATTGGTAAATTTTAACACCTTGCGTTTGAAATCATCTTTTACCGCTGCAAACAAAACCTTGCATACCACAATAAACAAAATATGTGTAAGCAGTGCCAAAAAAAATGCAGCAGCCAGCTCCTTTACAACCGAAATATCAAAATCTATCTGATATGCGCGTATAAGAACCGATGGTGTTACAACCGTAAGCAATATATTTGAAATCTCTTTGGAGCCATTTTGTGTAATGAGCTTGCATTTGGTAAGTACAAACCCAACAATAATAAGAATCAGCATAATAAACACTTGCTGTGCAACAAGCGGTGTAATATTGTTCATATCCAGTCTCCCAAAAATAAAAATTCATAGTTAATTGTATCACACATTAACAAAAAAATAAATACATTTTGCAAAATTTATTTAAAACAATATATTTTTAGATATATGTTCATATATTTTGTGCAATTTTTTTAAAAAAATAATTTTGTTTTTATTGACTAAATTTGACATATATTATATAATTATTAAGATATATACGATTAACTGGAGGGATTATCGATGCAAAAAGCATACTTGGTATTGGAAAACGGAAAAGTGTTTGAAGGCACCTCCTTTGGAGCAGTGGGTACAACAATTGGCGAATTGGTGTTTACCACATCTATGGTTGGCTACAACGACCTTCTTACCGATGCAGCGTATTATGGTCAGATTGCGGTTAATACATTTCCGCTGGTTGGAAATTACGGAATTGTTATTGACGATTACCAAAACAAAAAGCCGTATTTAAACGGTTATATAGTAAGGGAAGTATGCGATAATCCAAGTAATTTTAATTGCAAATGCACACTGGAAGATTATATGAAAATGCATAATCTTATTGGCATTTGCGACATAGATACAAGAGAGCTTACAAAAATTATAAGAGACAACGGTACAATGAACTGTATGATTACCGACTCTATGGATAACGCAGATATCGAAGCTATTAAATCATACAAAATCAAAAATGCGGTTGAAAATACCTCTACAGGAGCTTTGACCGTGGATAGCTGCGGCGAGCTTAATGTTGTCGTTTATGACCTTGGCTCCAAAAACAACATAGAGGCAGAGCTTAAAAAAAGAGGCTGCAAAATAAGTGTTGTAAAATACGATGCAGATTTTGACTCGGTAATGGCACTTAATCCCGACGGCATAGTTTTGTCGGACGGACCCGGAGACCCTGCAGAAAATCCTTTGGTGATTGAAAACATCAAAAAGCTTTTAGGCAAAAACGTACCGATATTCGGCATTAGCCTTGGTCATCAGATACTTGCTCTTGCTATGGGCTGCAAAACCTTTAAGCTCAAATATGGGCACAGAGGTGCAAGCCAGCCTGTTAAATCCATCGAAAAAGGCACTACCTGCATTACAAGCCAGAACCACGGCTATGCTGTAGACAGCAATTCACTCCCCAGCGGTGCTTCTGTCAGTTTTGTAAATGTAAACGACGGAACCTGCGAGGGTATTGAATATGCAGGCAAAAAAGCATTTTCGGTGCAGTTCCACCCTATACACAGCGGCGGACCTCACAACACAAACTACCTGTTTGACAAATTTATTGATAGATGCAAGGAGGACAAATAATATGCCGCTTAATAAAAATCTCAAAAAAGTAATGGTTATCGGCTCAGGCCCTATTGTAATAGGTCAGGCTGCAGAATTTGACTATGCGGGTACTCAGGCATGCCGTGCACTTAAGCAGGCAGGTCTTGAGGTTGTGCTTGTAAACTCAAACCCTGCAACAATTATGACAGACAACGCAATGGCTGACCAGATTTATATTGAGCCTCTTAACCTTGAAACAGTTAAACGAATTATCGAAAAAGAAAAGCCGGACAGTCTTCTTTCGACCCTTGGCGGTCAGACAGGCCTTACACTATCTATGCAGCTTGCAAAGGAGGGCTTTCTTAAAAAGCACAATGTAACACTCCTTGGCGCAAACCCCGAAACAATTGACAAAGCCGAAGACCGTCAGATGTTTAAAGACACTATGGAAGCAATTAATCAGCCCTGCATACCATCTCTTGTTGTTACAACAATTGAGGATGCAGTTGATTTTGCAAACAAGACAGGATATCCGCTTATTATCCGCCCTGCATTTACACTCGGCGGCACAGGCGGCGGGATTGTAAACAACGAAGAAGAACTGCGTGAAATCGGCGAAAATGGCTTATACCTCTCGCCTATTCATCAGATACTTGTTGAAAAATGTATTGCAGGCTGGAAAGAAATAGAATTTGAAGTTATACGTGACTCTGTGGGCAATGTAATTACAGTTTGCTCTATGGAAAACTTTGACCCGGTTGGTGTTCACACAGGTGACTCCATTGTTGTAGCTCCAGCTGTTACCCTTGCCGAAAAAGAATTTGCTATGCTGCGCAATGCAGCACTTGACATTGTAACGGCGCTCGAGGTTGAAGGCGGATGTAACTGTCAGTTTGCCCTTGACCCCGAAACCTTTGAATATGCAGTTATTGAAGTTAACCCTAGAGTTAGCCGTTCGTCTGCACTTGCATCAAAGGCAACAGGTTACCCTATTGCAAAGGTTGCAACAAAAATCGCAATCGGCTACACACTTGACGAAATTCAAAATGACATTACAGGCATAACATATGCAGCTTGTGAGCCTACAATTGACTATATTGTTGTTAAATTCCCAAAATGGCCTTTTGACAAATTTGTATATGCAAACAAAACTCTCGGCACACAGATGAAAGCTACAGGTGAGGTTATGAGCATCGGCACAAGCTTTGAGCAGGCAATTATGAAAGCCGTTCGCGGTGCCGAAATTAAGCTCAATTCACTCAACAACCCTGTTTTTGCAGATTATACCGATGAGGAAATTGCAAAGCAGCTTCACGTATGTGACGATAACAGACTTTTTGTTGTGTTTGAAGCACTCAAACGCGGTATTTCGATTGACGAAATTCATAGCATTACAATGATTGACGAGTGGTTCCTTTACAAGCTGGGTAATCTTGTAAGCTTAGAAAAAAGACTTGCAAGCGAGCCTCTTACCGACGAGCTTTACCTGCTGGCTAAGAAAAACGGTTACCCCGACAACCTTATCGAAAAAATAAGCGGTCACAAAATTGCAAACCCACGCACTGCCGTTTACAAAATGGTAGATACCTGTGCTGCGGAATTCCCTGCACAGACACCTTACTTCTACTCCACTTATGACGAGCAGAACGAAGCAGAGGAATTTATTAAAAATCTCAATTCTGACAAAAAGACCGTTATAGTATTCGGCTCAGGTCCTATACGTATCGGTCAGGGTGTTGAGTTTGACTATGCATCGGTTCACTGTGTATGGTCACTTAAAGAAGCAGGCTTTGACGTTGTAATTGTTAACAACAACCCCGAAACTGTTTCTACAGACTTTGACACTGCAGACAGACTTTATTTTGAACCTCTTACAAACGAAGATGTTATGAACATCATCAAGACCGAAAAGCCATACGGCGCAGTTGTTGCGTTTGGCGGTCAGACAGCTATTAAGCTTACAAACTTCCTTGCATCAAACGGCGTTAAAATACTTGGTACATCTGCCGAGAATATCGACGCTGCCGAGGACAGAGAAAAGTTTGATGCAGTACTCGAAATGCATAATATCAAACGTCCTAAGGGTCTTACCGTTATGACAACCGAAGAGGCACTTGAGTCTGCAAACAAGGTAGGCTATCCTGTGCTTATGCGTCCGTCTTATGTGCTTGGCGGTCAGAATATGATTATTGCATTTAACGACGAGGATATTAAAGAATATATGAAAATTATCCTCGCAACAAATATCGAAAACCCTGTGCTTATAGATAAATATCTTATGGGTACCGAAATTGAGGTTGACGCAATTTGCGACGGTGAAGACATACTCATCCCCGGTATTATGGAGCATATTGAGCGTGCAGGTGTTCACTCAGGCGACTCAATCGCGGTATACCCTGCGTGGAACCTTACCGACGATATGACACAAACTGTTATTGACCACACAAGAAAGCTTGCACTTTCGTTTAACACAATTGGTCTTATTAACATACAGTATCTTATATATGAAGGTGAGCTTTATGTAATTGAGGTAAACCCACGTTCGTCACGTACAATCCCTTACATCAGCAAGGTTACGGGCATTCCTATGGTAGACATTGCAACAAGAGCAATGCTTGGCGAAAAAATCAAGGATATGGGATATGGCACAGGCCTTTACCCCAACTCTCCGTATGTTGCAGTTAAGGTACCTGTATTCTCGTTTGAAAAGCTTATAAACGTTGACAGCCATCTCGGACCCGAAATGAAATCTACAGGTGAAGTGCTTGGTATAGCCAACAATATGGACGAAGCTCTTTACAAAGGCTTGCTTGGTGCAGGCTACAAAATGACAAACGAAGGCGGTATATTTATTACAGTTCGTGATGTAGACAAGGGCGAAATCGGTGACATTGCAAAGAAATTTGACAAGCTTGGCTTTAAGCTCTATTCAACATCGGGTACTGCAAAAGTACTTCAAAAATATGGACTTGAATGTGAAATAGTTCCAAAAATCAACGAGGATGATTACAACCCACTCACTCTTATGGAGAGCGGTGTTGTAAACTATGTAATTTCTACATCATCAAAGGGACGTATTCCTACACGTGACAGCGTTAAAATACGAAGAAAAGCAGTAGAGCGCAACATCCCATGCCTTACATCTCTTGATACTGCAAATGCTCTTGCAGATTCGATGAAGAGCAGATATTCAGTTCATTCTGTTGAGCTTGTTAACATCAACAATATGAGAAAGACCAAAACAAAGCTCGACTTTACAAAAATGCAGTCAAACGGAAACGATTATCTCTTTTTTGATGTTACAAAGCAAAAAATAGACAATCCGGAGGGTATCAGTGTACAACTGAGTGACAGAAGATTTGGTATAGGTGCAGAGGGCATTGTGCTTATAGACAAATCGGACATAGCCGATGCTAAAATGCGAACCTTTAACAGAGACGGCAGCGAAGGTAAAATGAGTGGTAACTCTATAAGAAGTCTTGGCAAATACCTGTATGACAACGGTATTGTGGACAAGCTCGATATTTCAATAGAAACACTCAGCGGTGTCAAGCAGCTCGAAATGACAAAGAAAAACGGAAAAATTGACACTGTAAAGGTTAATATGGGCAAGCCATCATTTGCACCGCAAAGCATACCTGTTAAGATTACAGGTGATGCTGTTATTGACAGAGAGGTTGAGGTTGCAGGCGGAAAATACAAAATAAGCTGTGTATCTATGGGTAACCCACATTGTGTAATATTTACCGACGAAGTGGAAAAAATCATTTTGCCGAAAATAGGACCAAAATTTGAAAATAACCCACTGTTCCCCGAAAGAGTTAATGTGGAATTTGCAAAGGTTATTGACAAAAATACAATAATTATGCGTTGTTGGGAACGCGGTAGCGGCCTTACAATGGAATGTGGCACAGGCGCATGCGCAGTTGTGGTAATGGCAGTTAAGCTTGGATACTGCAACAAAAACGAAGATATAAAGGTTAAGCTTCACAAGGGTGAGGTTACAATCAGATATGCCGACGACGGCAATGTATATCTTACAGGCGATGCACAAAAGGTATACGACGGAAGTATTGAGCTTTAAATACAAAAATGGTACAAACATAAATTGTTTGTACCATTTTTATTATAAATGCAAAATATTTGTTGCTACTGTAAAATATACCACAAGCGAAAGGGCGTCAACGATTGTTGTTATAAATGGGTTTGCCATAACCGCAGGGTCAAAGCCAAGCCTTTTTGCAAGTATCGGCAGGCTGCAGCCCACCACCTTTGCGCAAAAAACAGTAATCATAATTGTTATGCAAACAACTGCCGACACAAAAACCGCCGCATACACAGGCGGAAGTGTTGCTATCCATCCCGAACCGCCTGCAATGGAATTTACAATTGTGCCTTTGTCAAAAATCATCATTTTGGCGAAATTGGCAACTGCAAGAGTTATTCCGCAAAGGAGCGAAACACGTGCCTCTTTCCACAAAATTTTGAATATATCACCCATCTCAATGTCATTAAGTGACAGTGCACGTATGACAGATACCGATGACTGGCTGCCCGAATTACCGCCTGTAGACATTATCATTGGAATATAGCCTGTAAGTACAACGCAAGTAGCAAGTGCCCCCTCAAAGGAGTTTATAACACCCTGTGTAAATGCGGCAGATATCATAAGTATTAAAAGCCATGGTACGCGGCTCAGGTATGTCTCAAACACGCCTGTGCGCAAATACGGCTTTTCACCAGGGGTAATAGCCGCCATCTTTTCGATATCCTCTGTAGCCTCGTCGGTCATAACCTCAATAGCATCATCGACGGTTACGATGCCAACAAGCCGTTCCTCATCATCAGTAACAGGCATTGCAAGAAAATGATATTTGTCAAACATAGAAGCAACATTTTCTTTATCCATATGGGTGTTAACGTGTATAATGTTTGTTTCCATTATATCTTCGATAACATCATCCTCGTTTGCCAGAAGAAGTGTTTTTGCGGTTACAAGACCTAAAAGCTTGTTGTTTTTTTCGGTAACATAGCAGGTATAGATTGTTTCTTTATCAACACCTGTACGCCTTATTCTTGTAAGCGCCTCCGACACTGTCATATTTTTGCGCAGACTCACAAACTCAATGGTCATAATGCTTCCCGCAGAGTCCTCGGGGTATCTTAGCAGCTCGTTAATATGCTTGCGTGTTGCATTGTCGGTGTTGCGCAATATCTTTTTTACAACATTTGCAGGCATTTCCTCAATAATATCAACTGTATCGTCAAGGTAAAGCTCGTCGAGCACCTCTCTGAGCTCCGCATCCGAAAAAGAATGTATCAGTGCTTCCTGATGCTCCGATTCCATTTCTACAAATGTGTCTGCTGCCAAATCTTTTGGAAGGAGCCTAAACACTATTACAAGCTCGTTGAGTGTAAGCTCTTCAAAAATAATGGCAATATCTGCAGGGTTAAGCTCTGCCAAAACATTTTTGAGGGTAATGTACTCTCTGTTCCGAAGGAGCTGCGCTGCATACTCATAAACATTTACTTCATTTTCATTCAAATACAAAACCTCCCTATTTTTAATACAATAAGGAGTGCCGATACATTAATTATGCACCAAAAACAAGCAGACAAACACAGGGCTGCACCCGACAGGCTTGTCTGATATTATTTCCGCACTCCGTATGGCTCCTGCGTCCATTCTGCTCACCTCTCTTTATACTTACATTATAATTTTACTATCAAAATTGTTATTTTTCAATACTTAAATTCAAATTTTTTACACTTTTGTTTTTATTGCAATACACAAGCATACAAACACCTGCTATTACACACAAAATTGCCACAATTTGTGAAACGCGCAGCCCCATAAGCATAAGGCTGTCTGTCCTTAAGCCCTCAATAAAAAATCTGCCCACACCATAAAGAGCAATGTATGTGAAAAACTCCGCTCCGTCAAATTTGTGCTTTTTGTTAAAAATATAGTAAATAATTCCAAGCACGCACAAATTCCACAATGACTCATACAAAAATGTGGGATGTACGGGAATTTCGGGATTGATATTTATGCCGCTATTGCTCATTTTTTGCAAATCTTTAATAATACCCGAGCCTGTCATACCCCACGGCAGAGTTGTGTTGCCGCCGTATGCCTCCTGGTTAAAAAAGTTGCCCCATCTGCCTATTATCTGCCCTGTGAGCAAGCCAAAGGATGCAGTATCTGCCAGCTTTAAAAAGCTTATTTTTTTGATTTTGCAATATACTGCTCCTGTTAAAATACCGCCGATAATGGCTCCGTATATGGCAATACCGCCGTTGCGTATATTAAATATTTCGGCAATATTGCCGCTGTACCTCTCCAACTCAAATACAACATAATAAAGCCTTGCACATACTACACACACCGGGAGCCCAACAATTACAACATCAAGTATATTGTCTGATGTGAGCCCTTTTTTTTGAGCAATTTTTGTTGCAAGCAAAACACCGAGAATAAGCCCTGCTGCTATAATAATTCCGTACCAGTATATGTCAATGCCACCTATGCTGAACGCAACTCTGTCTATATTTAATTTTAAATTCAAATGCGGAAATTCCACATACGATTTCATTATGTCACAACCTTTTATTCGATTGGCCACACTACACTCATTGCCATAGTGTCCTCTCTGAATACTTCGTCAAATACTTTGTTTATATAATCCATATCAACCTCGGAATGAACCTTGCCAAAGTTGAAGATATTTACACCGCTGAGGATGTTGCGCTCAACGCTGCCTGCAATTTGCTCAACGTCGTTAAACCCGCGCAAAAAGCTGCCGAGATATGCTTTTTTGACTCTTTGTAATGCATCTTTGTCAAAGCCCTCTTTACGTACTCTGTTAATTTCGTCAACAATGGCACTCTGAACTGCTTTGGGGTCGTTGCTTTCTCCGCACATTGCCGCACAACTGAACAACTCCTCCACCATTATGTCAAAGCCAAATTCCTCGTTAATAAGTCCACTCTCATAAAGCCTGGTGTAAAGGCTGCTGCTTTTGCCGCATATAAGCTTGCTGATGATATTTATGGCAATTTCTCTCTTTAAAAGCTCGTCGCCTTTTGCCT
Source organism: Clostridia bacterium (assembly GCA_045633845.1). Lineage (GTDB taxonomy): Bacteria > Bacillota > Clostridia > UMGS1810 > UMGS1810 > RGIG4708. The sequence continues at coordinate 40,091 of JAZQZC010000046.1, read as the reverse complement.
TTACATTATCTTTAAAGCCAAGGCTGAAAAGAGGCAGAGCAACTGCAGATTTTGTTTCGATATAGCTTTGGCATATGCTCTCAGGTTCGTCGGGAAATACAGATGTTACCTGTCCGCTTGGTCTGTCGTTGTCGATGCAGCTCTCTACAATGTTGAATATCTCATCAGGGTCAACGTCACCGCACACCGTTACCGCCATATTTGATGGGTTGTAGTAGGTGTTGTAGCATTTATAAAGTGTGTCTTTGGTAATTTGCGAAATACTTTCTACTGTGCCTGCAATGTCTATACGCACAGGATTGTTGTGATACAGTGCCTTGAGCATATTTATGGCAACCTGCCAGGAACCCTCGTCATCGTACATACGGATTTCCTGACCTATTATACCCTGCTCCTTGCTTACATTTTCGTCGGTAAAGTACGGCTCCTGCACATATTTTAATAAGTGCTCAAAGCTCTCGTTAAAATTCTGCGTACACGAAAACAAATAGCAGGTACAGGTAAACGAGGTGTATGCATTTGCATTTGCACCGTATTTTGAAAATTTGTCAAAGGCATTGCTGCCGTCGCTCTGCTCAAACATTTTGTGCTCCAGAAAATGAGCAACACCGTCGGGAACGGATATAGGCTCACTTTCACCGAGAGGAACAAATTTGTTATTTACCGAACCAAATTTTGTGCCGAATATGGCATATTTTTTTGAAAAACCGGGCTTTGGTATTACAAACACGCCAAGACCTGTGCTGTGCACACCGCAGTATATAGTTTCGTTTATATCTTCATAATAAACCTTGTTGTATTCCATCTGTTACGCCTCCTTACCCTTTAAAAAATACACTGTATCGGCAGTAATGTGTGAAAATGCGTCAATTATATCCTGCTTTGTAACAGCATCAACCTTTGCAATTGCAGCTTCAAGGCTGTCTTTGCTCATACAAAATTTTTGACCAAAGTAATAATCCTTAAGCATATACGGACTGTCAAAAAACGAATTGTAGCTGTTGATTATAAAGCTTTTTGCAATTTGCAGTTCATCATCAGTAAAATCGCCTTGCTTTACTGCATCAAGCTGAACAAAAATCTCACTTTTTGCTTTGTCGTAGTTGGCAAATTCTATGCCTGAGCTTACAATCATAAGCGCGTTAAATTTGTCAAGCCTTGATGAAGCATAATAGCACAAGCTCATTTTTTCACGCACGTTGTTAAACAGTTTGGAATGAGCACCTGCACCAAAAATACTGTTGCCCACAAGCAACGCATAGTACAGAGGATTGTCTATATTTATGCCTGTGCGAAGTCCAATTGCAAGCTTGCCCTGATTTACAGCCATACACTCGTCAACGTATTTAATTTGTTCGGCTTTTTTTACCGATTTGTCGCAGGTTATGTCTGCTATATCAAATTGATATTGCGACAAGTATTGTGATATAACATTTTTGATATTCTCAATATCGGTATCGCCTACAACATAAATGTCAATGGGGCTTGCAAAAATTATGTTTTTGTAATGCTCGTAAAGATTTGCATTATTTATATCGGGCAAATCCTCCACGTAGCCGCAATCCATAATTGCATTGTCCTCGCCCTTGCACATTTCTTCTATAACGCGCATATTGGCATAGGAGCGTTTGTCGTTTACAATTGCCTCGATATCATCCTTTAAATTCTGCTTTTCGCCCTCAACATAGTCTTTGTCAAACACGCCGCCCACAACATATGGGTCAAACAAAAAGTCAAGCATAAGCTTTGTTGACTCGGCAGTTATATTTTCGCCTGTGTATTTGTCGGATATGTTGCTTACCGAGCACTGCAGGCACTGAACATTTGCCTTTTTTAAAACATCTATGCTGTAAAGAGTGCCGTATAAGTTTTCGAGATGCTCATTTATAGTTTCGATAGTGTTATATTTGGATGTGCCTCTGGCAAGCACCTTTGAAAGAAGGGCGTTTTTGGTAACCTCTTCCCTTTTGAGCCTGCGGTTTACATAAGCGGTAATTGAGGTTGTTTTGTACTTATCGTCTTTGATATAATACAAATTTATGTTATCTTTTATTTTAAACGTATCCATATTTTGTAACCTCCAAAATCATTATACATTATAGTATACCACAAAAAGCTTTACACTTCAAATATTTTATGTAATTAATAGTAAAATATTTATTAGTGTGACAGGACTTGTATTAACGATGTAATTTGTAACAAAAAAAACAACAACTATTTGTTGACGATAACCAAAAATTGTATATCAGCATTTTAAAGTGTTGACAAATTTGCACAATTTAACTATAATGAATATAACTAAGTATCGATTTGTCGATTCGCAAAGGAGAAAGATTATGGAAATCACAAACATTAAAATCAAAAAATTTGCTACAGACAGCAAAATGAAAGCTATTGCTTCAATAACATTTGACGATTGCTTTGCAATTCACGATGTTAAAGTTATTGAAAACAATGACAAAATTTTTGTAGCAATGCCTAACAAAAGATTGAAAGACGGCACATTTAAGGATGTGGCTCACCCAATCAATTTTGAGGCGAGACAATATATTGAAACAAAAGTAATTGAAGCTTACAACGAAGCTCCTGTTGAAGAAGCTGCCGAATAAATATTGCCAATAACTAATTACCCCTCTTATGCACACAACGCATAAGAGGGGATTTTGTTTTAACTTAAAATTGTTTTTTCATCCATATATGAGGACGCCCCTGCTCATACTCTACTTCGCCGTACTCGCTAAAACCAACCTTGTTGTAAAACTCTTTTGCGCCAATTTGCGCATGAAGTACTATGCAGCTACCGCCGTTTTGCGCAGCAAATTTTTGAGCCTCCAACATCACCATACTGCCGATGCCTTTGCCGCGAAGCTCCTTTTTTACTGCCAATCTGCCAAACATATATGTTCCTTTTGGCTCAATTTCATACAATCTGCAGGTTGCAACCGCCTCATCTCCGTCGTATATTACGATGTGTGTTGCAATATCGTCTTTTTCGTCATATTCACTTTTAAAGCCCTGCTCTTTTATAAAAACCTGTTGTCTTATTTGCTTTGCCTCTTTGGGCAATCCCTTAAATGTTTTTGATGTCATATTATACCGCCTTGTTAGTTTTTATTAATTATAACAAACATTTTCATTAAATTCAACACAGTATAATTGAATTTTGTCAGACAATATGATAAAATACAATTACATAATAAACAGGAGGTACAAACAATGGATTTTTTAAAGCTTGCAGCAGAAAGATACTCTGTACGAAATTTTGAAAACAAGCATCTTGAACAAGAGGTTATTGACAAAATACTTAAGGCAGGTCACCTTGCCCCTACGGGATGCAATTACCAGCCTCAAAGAATTTTGGTATTAAATACCGACCAAGCGATACAAAAATTAAAAGAATGCACCAAATGTCACTTTGGCGCACCAACTGCAATGCTTGTGTGCTACAACAAAGACGAAACCTGGAAAAGACCTTACGATGGTGCTTTGTCTGCCCCTGTTGACGCTGCAATTGTGACAACTCATATGATGCTCGAGGCACACTCAATAGGCGTAGGCACCTGTTGGGTAATGCACTTTGACCCATTTAAAATGAAAGAGGAATTTAATATACCTCAAAATATTGAACCGTTGGCTCTGCTTGTTATGGGATACCCTGACAAAGATGCAAAGCCTCTTAATCTCCACTCACAGTTCCGCCCTATTGATGAGGTGGTATTTTACGACAATTTTGACAAATAAAACACGCTAAAAAAGCAGCAGGAAATCATTCCTGCTGCCGATGTATCAATACAATCTTATTCTATTATCTTTAATTTTCCAAAGCCTGCGCCCTCAACGCACTGCTGTCCCTGCTCCGTAAGCATAAATTGCGCCATTTTGCGTGCAGGAGAATTTTCGGGAGTATCTTTTCGTATTACAACATAAGTATTGTTTGAAAGCGGATAACTGCCGTCTGCAATGGTATCATCATTGGGATATACTCCATCTATTGAAAGCAATTTGAGATGCTGCTTTGTGCCAAGCACCGCATCTGCATTGTGGTAGTAATAATAAATGCTGTACCCGAGAGCATAGCCCAATGGGTCGGTTGTTTTTGCATCTATTACATCGGTAAGAACCGACGCCATTGCGATTGATGTGGATTCTGCCCGGATGTCCTTGTGTATTTCGCTGCCGTTTAAAAAGTGCTTTTCCATTTGTGCGTGGCTGCCGCTGTCGTTGTTGCGGCAGTACGGATACAAAAGTGCATTAGTGCCGCCCACTTGGTTCCAGTTTTGATATGCATTATTTACATATATGTTACTTATCTGTTCGCTTGTAAGCCCTGTTGCAGGATTGTCTGCATTGGTAAAGAAAATCATTGCATCGTAAGCAATCGGTATAAGCTCTAGCTCAACGCCCTTTTGCTTTGCCATTTGGAGTATATCGCTTGCAGGGTAAACTGATGCAAACATCATATCTATTTCGCCGTTTATAAGCCGCTGGTATGATGTATGACTTTTGCTGTGGCTTGCTGGCTTTGACGGGTGCACATATCCATTGTAAAACAAGCTGTCATACACCACCTGAGTAAAGGGATATGTAGAAGTTGAGCCGTCAATTACAGGCATTTGCTTGTCAAAGCCGAATTGCTCTGCAGACGGTGACGGATATACGCAGCAGCGAAGAACAATGTTGTAAAACAAGCTCGCAACATCATATCGTGTAGCAGCTTTTTGAGGGTCTAATATTCTTACTGGATTTTCAGGGTCGGTATCGTCATAATCACTGTTTACATAATTACCGATTATTGCATATGCATCCTTTGCCCAGTGCGATATTTTGTTTAGGTCTTTGGCGTTGATATTACTGCTGCCGGGATAACCAAGACCTGCATACTTAATTGCACGAGCTGCCATAACGGTAACCTCTTCCCTTGTGACATTGCGCTCAGGTGAAAATGTGGTATCAGAGTCACCCTGTACAATCCCACAATTATATGCCGACATTACCACAGAGTAAAACCAGTCATTTTTGGATACGTCATTAAAATTTTTTACTGCATTTGCAGATGGTACATTTTCAAGACCCAAAAGCCGCATAAGCATTGCAGTTGCCTCTGCCCTTGTAACATTTGCAAAAGGAAGTGCCTCGCCATTCTCGTTACCTTTTACAACGCCTGTACGTGAAAGCTCTTCAAAGCAGTGGAACTCGTAAGAATAATCATAATCAACAAATTCAAGCTCCTGAGTTTCAAAAGCCTCAATTTCTCTTTGGGAATCTGCAATGGGAACTTTTGCATACAACCTGTCGCTGTAGGTTTGAGACATACTTATGGGCTCCTTTGTATCGGCAAATCTTGCTTTTATAACAACCCTTGCATTGTAATCTGTTTCATAAGGAATATATATCGTTTTAAAATGCTCACTGCCAATATTTTGTACTTGGGGTACCTGCGCCTTGCAAGACGTAAAATTTGTGCACATAAGCAGCACAATCATAACAACTGACAACAATCTTTTTTTCATAGTAAAACCTCCTCTTATGCTTTATATTTTTATTGTAATTTGTATAGTCCATACTGTCAATATATTAAATTAAAAAAAGATGCAACAAATTTATTTGTTGCATCTTGAAAGTTATGTTGTTACTTTTCCCTTGCACTTTTCGCCATTTCAAGCTTGATTTTTCTTCTGTTTTCAACCTCGTGTGATTTTGGCTTGATATCTCCTGCTGCAGTAAGTGCCTGTCTTGTAAGGATTGGTCCAAACAATTCGTAAATAAGCACTGCAAACAAGGTGATATTGCGGATAAGATTACCTTGGTCACCAAGCTGCATTGCTGTTGCACACATACCAAGAGCAACACCAGCCTGAGGCAAAAGTGTTATACCAAGGTACTTGCATATGCTCGGTGAGCATTTTGTAGCTTTTGCGCTTGCAAACGAACCAATGTATTTACCAAGTGAGCGGAACAGAATATATACAACACCTATTACAACTATTGCCCAATCACCAAATACCGAAAGTTCAAGCTCTGCACCGCTTATTACAAAAAAGAGTGCAAAAAGCGGAGATGTCCATCTGTCTGTCTGCTCCATCAAATCGTGTGAAAGAGGACAAATATTGCAGAATATTGTACCAAGCATCATACATACAAGCAATGACGAAAAGCTGATGTGAAGTGCACCGATATGGAAGTCCATCATGGAAAGTGCAACTGTTACAAACACAAATGCAATAGACATATTGAGACGATTTGTATTTGAATTGAAAAGCTTTTCGAGCTGAGTTAATATCCAACCCATTATTGCACCAAGCGTGAGAGAGCAAACAATTTCAACAATTGGGTTAACTATAATAGAAAACATATCTACATCGCCTGTAACAAGAGTTTTTGCGACACCGAAGGATACGGCAAAAACTATAAGGCCTACTGCGTCATCAAGTGCAACTATAGGCAAAAGGAGCTTTGTAAGCGGGCCTTCGGCTTTGTACTGACGAACAACCATAAGAGTTGCCGCAGGAGCGGTAGCAGTTGCAATTGCGCCAAGAGTGATAAGCTGCGGAAGTGTAAGCTTGTCGGGCATAATTTTATGTACTGCAAGCAATGCCAAATCTACAAACAAGGTTGCAACGAGCGCCTGAAATATACCAATTACAAAAGCTTGTTTACCTGTCTTTTTTAAATCCGAAAGACGGAATTCGTTACCGATTGAAAATGCAATAAAGCCGAGAGCAACCTCGGATACGAGAGAGAGCCCTGCAACAGCCTCTGAGGTTGCAAATCCAAGACCTTCAATACCGAGAGCACCAAGGCAATAAGGGCCGATTAACACGCCTGCAATGAGGTACGCTGTTACGGCAGGCAATTTGAGAGGTTTAAATACCCTTGTCATAAGAAGGCCTGCGAGCAAGGCAATAGATACTGATAATAATGTGTTCATGAATACTTCATCTTCTTTCCAAAAACTGTTTACCCAATAAAAAACAGGGATTTCGCCCTGTTTTTTGTTAAGTAATGATATAGAATTTAAAACCTCTGTAATTATAAATCAACTATTGTCATTTGTCAATAACAAATTCAAATATTTTTAATTAAAATGCAGTATATAAAACAAGACCTGATTTATAAGAATTTGTCAAAGCCCTTAGCGGATGTACTATGTTGCTGCAAAACTTGTTTTGCATATTGCCGAATACATTTGTATCAAGCCAATCGCCAAGAAATATATTTTGGTTTGCCATCATATATGCCGCGAGAAGAGCCATCCCCCACGCACCGCCGATACCTGCTTCAAGCTCAATGCCAAGATATGTTTTCTGTCTGCTATTTTTTGTTTAATCACAACTGTCACCTTATGTTAGAACTAAAAAACATTACTTTTTTGCAATTACAATTGGTTGGTAAAAACCTGTTTCTTTAGGAAATTTCCATACCACACTACTACAACCATTAAAAAGTTTTGTATAATGTGCGAAAATCAGCATTTTCAAAACAAATCTTTACATCTTTTTTTATAGCTCGCCGCCTCGCCTCCTCAAGTTCACCATCACTTATATCAGAAGCAGTTACATTATATCCTATAGAGGCAAGCCCTATTGCCTGAGTTCCAATACCACAAGCACAATCAAGAATTTTAGACTGATTATCATATCCATTATGTTTAAACAATTTATCCAAAATTAAAGATTGTTCTTTTGTTGTGGCTTGCCAATCAAGAAAAAGTTTATCATATTGTGAAGCTAAATTATCATAAAAACTCTGTATGATATCCATATCGATATTCCTTTCCACACTTTAATTTCTTTTCTGACAAATTCCGACACTCTTTACAATGCTCGTGTCAAGTCAGGAGAACAGTGAATAATAGGACCTACTATTTTTTCCTTAATTTTTCACTAGATTTTTTCTGAACAAAATTCTTCGGAGCCTGCGAAATTACTATATTTTTTCGCTATTGCATTATATCATAAATGGTTAAAAATTGCAAACTAATCTTTTAAAATCGGTGGACTTGACACGAGGAAACTTCACACTTATCAAAGTCCATATTAACTTTTTAAAATTTCTTTTCTGTTCTTGCCATCTTTCTGTGCTACCTATTTTTCTTAATAAACTATTCTACTATACTCCTCCTATTGATTAAAAATTCAGATAACTTCTACTTCACCCAGCATCATTGGATGAAGCAGAAGTTTACGCATTCTGATTTTTTGTAAGCGAACTACAGACTCAATATACTGATTTTTACATAAACACAAGGTTTCGTTTCCATTTTATTTTTATATTTTATTTTGCTATTCAAGTTATAACATCAATAGTGCTCTAACACAATCCTCTATTGTGCATCCTGAACCTTCTGAAAAGGTTGATTTTACTATGTATTTTCCCACCTTAAAGAAGTATGGATTCTTAACTTGATCCAAAGTGTATTTTAATCTTTCTTTAGGAGGTAAATCCATTCTTACATCTACATCATTTATATCAACCAATTCACTTTCGTCTATTTCATCAATAGACATATTCTTATATTTTTCAAACTCTTTCATATCCATTTCTTTTATTCACCTCGCTTTCATAATTATTAAATTTTTATGCTCCTCCTTTTTTAAATAGATTTCAGAATGCGCTATATTATCATCTTTTATTAACATATATTGCTAGCCCTGCAATGTGTAGTATTAGTAAAGCAAATTATGAAATCATAATCCTCCTTCCATACTATTATTTTACCGCATAATTTTCCCAAAAGGAACTGACAATAACGGGGACAAAAGTTCTCGGATTCGCATGCCTTTTTCCAATATTTGTATACTGTTTGTCCTACTACAATTATAATTTTATCTCTTAAATCAAACGAAGAAAACAACCTAATACGGGAAGTTTAATGAAACAAAACGCATCATTTTATAAATATTTTTGCTTTTAAAATATGAACTGTCCTTTATCAACATAAATATACAAGTTGAATTAATCATTTACTCCCCTTCTTAATTCTATTTTACATTGCAACTCGCACAAAGAACACCAACAAAAATGAGGGGTAACCTCCATCAGTTTGTTTTCCTTTTACCTATTAATTAAATTTTATCTGATAAAAGATAAAAAGAAAACATACTAATTAAGGGGGTAAAACAGAACAATTAGTTCCACTTTTTTAAATTTCATAACAATCTTATTTAATTATACTTTATGATTATCATAAAAAACTATGTGGGTGGTTTTAGTTATACAAGACAAGGAGCATAACCCGCTTTAGGTTATGCTCCTTACTTTTATACTATATAACTGTTACAATTCTGTTTCTGCACAGTCGCACACAGGTACAAGAGTTGCTAAGTTTTCCCACAGGAATGCTTTAACTTTAGTTGCTCCGCTTGTGTTAAGCACATCAGCTATTGTAATTTTCACATCACCTATTGAATTAGGATATACTTTGCAATCTACCATACTGTTTTCGTCATAGCTTGCTATAATTAATGTTTCGCCGTTTACGTCATTTGCGACTACAACACCGTCTTTAATTGCAAGCTTATCTCTGGTAACAGATATAACTCCGCTTTCCATAGCAGGCGGACGAACAAACATATCATCTATGAAGGTCTGTGCTGAAATATAGGTCACCACAACGTCCGTTGTTCCATAAAATCCTTCCTTCATTTCAAAGGCAAGTTTTGCAATGCTTCCATTCTTATAATTGTTTGCAGCTGTTGCATCAGAATGTTGCCAGCCAAGACGGAACGGATTTCTTGTGATTGTGGTTGGAACATTACCAACCAAAAGCCCTGTGTCGGTAAAACCGTTTTCCTTTAAAGTAAGTACCTCGCTGTCATATGACACCTCAAGGATAAGTGCTGTTATACCGGGGTTACCGGCGATGTCAATTAAAACCTCCACATCGCCGTTTTCCGAAACTTCAACATTTTTGGAAACAATCCCCGAAAATTCACTTTCCTCAGCGGATACTGTTACTACAGAAGAGATTGCAAGCAGCATACATAAAACTATTGTTATAATTTTCTTTATGTTTGTCATATCAATTCACCCCTTCACTGACAGGTGACCACTTAGAATAGTACTTACTGTTATTAATATCAAATGTATTTGCAAGAATTTTCGTGACAAGAGTACCCTCCTGATAATCGGGAGTACTGTACCAACCATCAAACTTATAATATACAGTTCCAACCAATATCTGCTCTGTGGGTCCTTCCGGCATTGTATAATCTACTGTAGAATCAAAAGTATATCGGGTTGTTACGCCTGTCATTGTGTTAATTGCGGATATTGTCGCAGCCAGACTATCTGCAGTCCACTGAGCAACAAATTTTACATCTGTTCCCATAATAGTAACATTATCAAGCAACCAGTACTTGTCATATTCGCTTGTTGTTACAGGATAAATTCTGGAATTATACATATCTCTATATTCTATATTCCAACCTGTAAATGTATAACCGGGACGACTTGGTACATCTGTTGGCAGGCTGAAACCTTTAACACCATACTCATATGTGAAACCATCGATTGCCGGTGCGTCTTCGTAGTTCCAATCGAATGTAACATCGTAAGACATAGGAACATACTTATAGTACAAGTGGAAATCGCCCGCTTTGCCTGCACCAAAATATGGAGTTTGGATTATGTCGGATTCGCAAAGTTCTTTAAAGTCAGCATCCATATATACTTCGCCTTCCGGATAACCCTCAATGCTTGGCGCTAAATCTTTTACAAGAGATTTGTAAATATAATTAGAATAACCCGGTGTAGTATATTCATAGGTTCCGATTTTTTCTGTTATATCAACAATTCCCTCTTTGTATACATGTGCATAAATATCATATGTTTTTCCTGTATATTTAGGTGTCAACTGCAATTCACCGGGCATGGTTGTTAAACCTGCTTCAGGTATTTCAATTGGCGAACTGGTTGCTATACCATGTACCACCTTGACTTCCCAATTATTGAATGTAAGTCCTTCTGCTTCCAACGTGAAATCAAGTTTAAATGGATTTTCTTCATCACAGTAGTACCAATTTGGCAATTCATCATAATTTACATAGTCTTCGCCATGTGTTGCGTACAAAAGATCATATGATATCGGATATCCAACCTTTGCCCAAAGGGTAAACTCGCCACCTGTCCAGAGTGAAACTTTTGTGATTGGTTGGCCTTCAAAGTCTGGGTTATCATACCAACCATGGAAGCTGTTTTCATCTGCAACAGGAATAGGAAGTTCCTGTCCTACTGTTACATATTGTGTAAATTCTTCAAAGCCATTGCCCTTGAAGTTAACTTTATATCTTCCGGGGATGCCGTCTGCACCGTAATATCCATAAAGACCTACAACATAACGGTTTAAGTATGTTGAGTCAATATCATCCGGAAAGCCGTCATAGTTAACATCAGCGGCTGCCATCAGCAGATCAGTATTTGCAATATCAATGCAGTGTTGACTTAAAAGAACAGCATCCCATACGTTAACTCTGTCACTTCCATCAACATCACCAACTTTGATTTCACACATATCAATATTGAATTTTCCTGTTGTGCCGCCTACGGGGTTACCGTCCACATCAAATGCTTCAACAAAATTAAATTTAATAATCTTGTCGCTTAAATCGTCAGTGCTTTTAACATTAAATTCAAAGCTTATAAGGTCACCGTAGTGTGTATTGTTTTGAGTTGCTTTCGGACTACTCCAGTACATCTGGTATGGTGAATCGTATACAATATTTCCTTCATTGTCTTTATACTTGGATTCTTCAAACGCGTCAAAAACATTTTTATCTGTTACGCCTATAAGCTCGAATACATCTTCATCAAACTCAAGTGTAGATTTAAGTGCAACAATACCCGGATTATCCACCATAAATACATCAAGCACAAAGCTTTGTCCTGCAGTGGTTTTTACACTGTTTGCCTTGAACTGAATTTTTCCTTCGGGGTCTGCTTCAGCTACAGAGATATTATAGATAAATTCAACATCGCCGTATTTTACAACAACTTCTGCAGAGTCGGTTTCATAATCCATTACATATTCCCCGGGTACGATAGGTGTATTACCCTCAAGGGATGGGATTGTTACAACAAATTCAGCATTTGCCACTGACACATTTTCTGTAAAAGTGTTTGAATATACAATCTGTCCTACAAAATCATCAAGGCTGAACACATCGCCGATTTTATATTCGGTTTTGCCTGCATTTATAATATTTGCTTTTGTTACAACAGGCTCTAAAACTTCGACTTCAAATTCTATTGTTTTGTTGCCGTATACAGCCGCAACAGTTGTAGTGCCAACTTCGCTGAAATCATAGAAGAAGTTCACATAATCTGTAACATCTTCATAAGTTGCACTATCTGCAGGATCTGCTGCATAGTATACAGTTATATCATTAGTTCCAAGAGTAGCATCCTTGTATGCTGTAATACCGCCCGGTGCATGAACTATAAGGTATGGATATAATGTATTGAACACAGGCTCGGGAAGTTCATCCCACTCGCCTTCTGAATATCCCCACACCGGTGATTCATCAACTGCTGTCAGATACTTATCACATTCTTCAAATATTTCGATTTCTGTTCCCAGAGCAAATTCTTCTTCACCGATTGCAAATATTTTTTCGTAAGTTTCATTTGAAGAATGTTCTGCATTTTCAAGATAACCAATGTAACCGTTAGCCGGGCTGTTGCCTGCCGAAATTACATAGGAGCCTCGCTGATATGCGCTGCGACCTATAACACCGCCTGCATGTCCCTCTGCAGTTGATATTTCGTTGTCATAAGATGCAACTCTGAGCATTGCCCATCCGCCTTCGCCTTTATGATAACCTGTGATACCGCCAACGGCATTACCAGAACCTGCACGTTCATTTTTAATTACACAGTTTTTAACTGTTGCTCTCTGAAGTGCTCTGTCGTTTGTATTATCGCTTATACTGTCTGTGTAACCAACGATACCACCAAGATATGTAGTACCTGCGCCACCTTTTATGACAATGCTTGAATCTTCAATTCTTACATCCATAATTTTACCAAGATCTCCGCCTGTAAGACCTTCCGTATTGGCACCGCAGAGGATACCTGCATACACAGTTTGGCCTTCAGCGGATTCAACTACAACTTCGGCATTTTTAATGGTAAGATTTTTGATTACTGCACCTGCATTGATAAGTGGGAAGAGACCAACATATTTTCCTTTGGTGTCTATTAACTGCAGACCGCTTATAGTATGTCCGTTACCGTCAAATACACCTCTGAATTCATCATAATCTACCGCTGCGTGTATGAAGTCGTCTGTGATTTCAATGTCATTAAGAAGAATGTAGTTTTTATTTCCATTCATTCTCATAAGGTCATCTTCTGTTCTTACAGGTAAGAAACCTTCAGGAATTCCGTCAACTGAACCGAGTTCTTTATTAGTTACGATTTCAGTATTTATTTTAGCGTATTCGTCTGCAAAATTAGTTGGAATACCATAGATAAACTCCTGATACATATCGACAATTTCTTCTTTCACATTGTCCATATAGTATTTTTTAAGTTCTTCTATACGCGCTGTGTGGCTTTGCGACTTATCCATACTGAGCAAATCCCACATTGCAAAAAGCTGCATGTTGTCACTTTTAATCATTGTGGACTTTGTTGAGCCAGTGTTTTCGTCCATACCATACATTGATGCAAGCCATCCATTTACTGTATCGTCAGCATCACCCGATATGATAGCATCAAATGTGGAATACATGGGGACACCGCCACGAACACGCATGCTCATCTGCTGATTGTTGTTTGCAAAGCTGTTTTCGTGCTTTTCGCCGCCCGATGTGTTGACCGCAACATTAACCGCAGCAACGGTCTTTGTGCTTACGTCAACCGATGCATTTGCTTCGATATCAAATTCACTCTTCATTGAATTTGATGTATCTGTACCTTCATAAGAGGTATATGCTTCACCACCTGCGTCATACTGGGTTACAATATGTGTTCCGTAGGTGTTGAAAAATGCTTTGGGATCCATATTCATAAGGTCTTTTGCAAACTTATCATTAAGTGTTACATAATTTCCGTTTTCGTCCTTTGCCCACGGATCACCCTGGTTAATATTCATTGAATATTTATATGCTTTTGCAAGAATTTCAAGAATAAGTCTTGATTTGTTGGTTGAACCTTCCGATTCCCATGTGCCTTTGAAACCAAACTTTGCCTTGATATCTGTTTTTGCAAGAAGTATTTCGGTAGATACCCCAACATCTACCGATATATCTGTATGTGTATTGTCAAGATAGGATGACATACTCGTAATATATGTCATTTTGGACTCCACATCACCAAGACGGGTCTTTGTGGGGTTCATATTTTCCATTGATTTGAAAATAGGTGCCGACTGAAGATTTCCTGCTTCAAAGGTTTTGCCTGCAAGAAGGTTAAAACCCTTACCAAGTTCAACGGTTGCCGAAATATCCTCATCCGACAAGGCATATACAGTCTGTGGCATTGAAACCGGCATTAAAGTTGCAAGCATAAATAATGCAAGGAAAGCCGATAAAAATCTTTTCATAGCCTTAACTTTCATATCCTTCTTCCTTTCTGTAATATATTCTTTCTTTTCGGGCGGTAATGCCCGCCCGAAAAGCATTACTTAAATCTTACTTACTGTTATGTTTTAGTTGGTGGCTATCCATTTAGCGTATATAATGAGATCGCCTCTAAAATCTGTCGGAATTTCTGTTATCGGGTCGCCGGTAAATTCAGGATTGTCGTACCAACCGCCAAATGTGAACCCTTCTCTTGCAGCAGGATCCGTGATTGCAGGTGGTGTTTGTCCTTTTTTGAAAATTACTCTACCCGTATAAGCGGTGTGTGGTGGATTAGCCTGGTCATAAAGAACAAATTCATCACTTCCTGTTAAACCAAAGCCACTGCGGCCATAAGCCCAAAGATTACCAGACCCACCATTATGATTATACCTCATCAGATACTTTGAACCATCATTATATATCAACCATGACACACCCAATGCACCCGAATCGATTTCAGATGTAAAGCCGTATTCCGAATAAGCATTAAGCCAGATGGTTCTTTCGTATGTATAAACATCCGCGGGCACACGCAGTTCTGCATATGGTATTCCTGTAATTTTCCAGTTTCTGTCATCGCGAGGTGTAAGACGAACTTTCGTTTCCATTGTATCAAATCCGGATGAGATTACGCCGGTTGCATCATTACTGTAAGTGTACTGTACTGCATTCTCTTCCGAAACCCAATATGCGTAGAAATTAAATTCCTGCACACCGTTGTGTACATTCTCAAGGGGTACATACAACGGATAGTACGGAAGTGCTCCTGTGTCGGAATCAAATACTTCTGTTGTCCATCCTGCCAATTTATATCCGGCTTTTTCGGATTTAATTGATTCAACCATATTAAGATCTTCGCTGTACTCAACTCTTACCGTTTCAATCAGCGTACCGTCGGTATCAAGGAAATTAACTTTAAGTCTTGTATCAAACCATTCCCACTTAGCCTCAAGGTTAAGATCTATTTCTACATTTTCCAGATACTGCTTTGTAACGAACGCCCCTGTATCTTTTGAGTACCAGCCCATAAACAAATACGATTTCCCATCCGCTGCTACGACGTAACTTGTGCTCGGTTCAGCGATAGAATATTTACTGTATGCATCTACATTTTCTACGGTCACTTCAGTTTTAGAGTCCGGGTTTGTTGCACTACCGGTTAAGGTAAGTGTTATCTTCGGCTCATAAGCCCATTCTGCATAAATATTATAAGTATAAGTCTTGGATGAATTGTAAGCTGTAGCAGGGATGCTTGTTATAGTATCGCCATTGTGCACCCAACGCACGAATGTGTAATCCGGATTGGAGTGTGTAGGTGTGGGAAGTTTGGTTTCTGTTCCGTAAGTGTGTACCATATAACCCTCACAGTTTCCGCCTCTTGCATCAAGATTAATCTTGCAAGTCCATCTGTCCCACTTCGCATAAAGCGTGATGTCTCCGGAACGACCGTTCATATTTGTTACAGGAAGTCCGTCAAATTCGGGATTAGTGTACCAACCTGCGAAATTAACAACATTATAACCTGTAGATGTGTTTGCGGCACTAACGGGACTTGTGATTGCTGTATCCACGCCGTAAGTATAGATGATCGGGTTCTCGGTTGCGTAGGTACATTCAACACCATTTTCTTCATATGTAATTGAAAATGTTTTGCCGGTGAGATCTTCCACATATTTTTCAACCCGCAGGCCTGTTGTGGGCTTGTAGTTGGCAGGAATGCTGCTTACTGCCCTATATATCAATCTGTTGTCGTCATATACGTTCCAGAGGGTTACACCTTCGCTGACAAGGGGTGTTTCCTGTCCGAAAACGTGAATGTTGTTTTCAAGTTCAAGGCTGCTGTCTATGATGTAGCCTTCTTTATATTTTGCATAAATTACAATTTCTCTTACAGATTTTGCAGGAAGTTTTTCTATCGGCTTGGTATATTCGGCATCCGAGTAGTAACCATCGAAAACATATCCGAATTTTTCTTCAGGCTGAGGAAGATCGCTGTTTACCACAAGACCTGTTAAAATTTCATCTTCAAAGAATTCGTTATCAACCCGAACATCAAATTTACCGGGTGCACCTGTTAATCCGAATAAGCCTACAATGTAACGACTAAGAACTGTTGAATCAACGTCATTTACATCTTCGTCACGGTTTACGTCGGCTGCTGTAAGGTTGATACCATCTATGTTGATGCGATCCGGATTATCAACGGCGTACCGAGTGAGAAGTACAGTATCCCAGATGTTAATCGCACTGTTACTGTCCACGTCGCCTACGGTTGTTTCGTTAAGCTTAACCTTAATAGCCATATCGGGAATTTCTATGATTTCGCCTTTTTTGTTAACCGCTTCGCCATTTACACATTTAAAGGTGTACATACCGTAGGTAGCCACATCGTAGTTGCCTTCCTTTACTTTGAATTTAACTGTTACAAGTTTATCGTCGCTGTTTTTATTGTCTTCAGTTGCCGTTGCATCCATCCAAAGCAACGGAACTGATGGTTTATAATCTGCAAATGTCTGGAAAGACGGAAGCAACCCTTCGTCTTTTACTTCCACAACTTCAAATAAATCATTGTCGTATTCGATATATGCACTTAGCGCAACAATACCGGGGTTGTTATTAAGGTCAATTGTTATTTCAAATTCACCGCCTGGTGCAGATTCAACACTGCTTGATGAAAAATGGAGTTTACCTTCCAAGTCTTCGGGAAGTACAGAAATCTGATATGTAGTTCTGTAGTCCTTATATTCAACTACTACATCTGTACCGGTTGAGGTTTCAATAAATTTATATTCACCTACATTAATCGGATTATCGCCTTCCAATTCAGGAATATAAACTGTTAAACCTTCATCACTTGCACTTAAGCTGCTTGTAAGATTGTTGGAGTATAAAATCTGACCTTCAAAGAGAGAGTTATCAAACTTTTCGCCAACTCTAAACTGTGTTTTTCCTTTGTTTGTTATGGCAATATCAGTAACAACAGGTTCTACAACGTCAACTGTAAACTCTACAAGATGCTTTCCGTAAACTACCGTTACAGGAACATCTTCTGCTATTTCGCTGAAATCATATACAAAGTTTACTCTGTCTGTTACATCCTCGTAAGAAGCTATTTCATCACCATACTGTGCAAAATAAACCTTAAGGTTTTTCATGCTTATAAGTGAGTTCTGATAAGCTGTCATTCCATCGGGAGCATGCACGATAAGCCAAGGCTTGCTTTCTGTTTCTGAATGCTTTGTCCATTCTTCTGCATAACCGCCCATTCCGCCTACAAGGTCGGATTTGTCGCAATAGTACTTAAATAAAGTCTCGCCTATAGCACATGAATCTGCACCGCCTACGGTATATGCGTTAAGGTTGTTGCTACCTGCAAGCTGAAGGTTTGAAGAATTTGCAGATGACACTTCATTATCATAAGCATATGAAACCATACGATTAGAGTTTGTACTGTTAAAATATCCCAAACATCCGCCTACGTATGCATTTTTGTCGCATTTTACAACGTTGTCATGTGATATCATGCCACCGCCGGTTGAAGCCTGTCCGCATACGCCACCGATATAATATGTACCGCTGTCTGATGTACCGGACACATCAACATAAGAATTCACTACCGTAACATCAGTTGTGAAGACAGTATCTTTAAAATATCCTGCCACTAAGCCAAAATATGTTTCCTTCGGTGCATTCTTTACTATAAATGTAGCATTATCTACATAGATGTTATAAACATTAGAGGTATTATCTTCTGCATCATTTCTGCCGACTACAAGCCCAAGATATGCTTTAGCAGTATTAGCTACATTTGATTTTATTGTGGTTGTAGTTTTTGTTGCTTCTCTGCAGTCATAGTTTGAATTCAAAAATCTCAGGTTATATACCTTACCCTTGTTATAAAGGATAAAGCCCATATAAACTTCGCTTGTACCGTTGTATCTTGCTATAGGGTTAAGGTCATATATAGTATGTCCGTTACCGTCAAAATCGCCTGTGAACGGTTCTATTGTCTTATCAGTTGTATAACCGATACCACCAAAATCGTATTTCATTTCAATATCTCTCATGAGGGTATATTTTCCGTCAAGAGGATAATCTTCCGATCTACCGATTTTATTAAGCTCTGCTTCTGTGTAAATTGGTATACGGTCCGAAGGTGCACTCTCTACCACGCCAAGATTTTCATCGGTTACCATGGCTTCCCTGATAACATCATAATTATCAGCATAGTCTCCGGGGATGCCATAGATAAATTCTTCATATAACTCAAGATATTCACGGTTGGCATTTTCCTGGAAGTAGTCTCGAAGCTGTGCCACACGCTCTGAATGGTCTGTACCATAGTCCATTTCAAGAAGCTCCCACAAAGGCATAAGTTTAAGGTCGTCAGTCTGAATCATTGTAGCCTTTGTTGAACCTGTATTTTCGTCCATTGTGAACATTGACTGAAGCCAGCCGTTAACTGTTTCGTCAGCATCACCTGCTATAATCTTATCAAATGTTGAATAGAAAGGATCACCACCGCGAACACGCATGCTTGTCTGCTTGTTATTATTTGCAAAGCTGTCCTCGTGCTTTTCGCCGCCTGATGCATTAACTTCAACATTAACATCGGCAATATCTGCCGCACTTACGTTAACGGTTGCGTTTGTTGTGATATCAAATTCGCTCTTCATTGAATTTGATGCATCTGTACCTTCATAAGAGGTATATGCTTCACCACCTGCGTCATACTGTGTCACAATATGTGTTCCGTATGTATTGAACAAATCCTCGGGTCTCATATGAACAAGGTCATATGCAAATGTAGGATTGATTGACACATATTCATCGTTTTCATCCTTCGCCCATGGCTCGCTCATTTCCATATTAAGTGAATACTTATATGCCTTGGCAAGAATCTCAAGGATAAGTCTTGAAGTATTCACTGTGCCGGAGGATTCCCATGTGCCTTTAAAACCGAACTTGGCTTTAACCTCTGCCTTTGCCAAAAGGCCCTCTTTGGTTACTCCGACTTCAGTAGAGATATCGGTATGTGTATTGTCTAAATATGATGACATACTTGTGATATACGTCATATTGGACTCAACATTACCAATTCTTACCTTTGTGGGATTAAGAGTATCTACACTATCAAACAGGATTGCAGACTTAAGGTTTGCTGATTCAAAAGTCTTACATTCAAGCAGATTGAAACCCTTACCCAGTTCTACGCTTGCAGGAATATCTTCGTCTGTTATAGCAAATGTTGTAACAGGTGCTAAAGACAAAAGCATTGCTACTGCAAGAATAGCCGAACAAATTCTTTTTGAAAGTTTTGCTCTCATAAATTCGCTTCCTTTCCTATGTTATATATATTTATAAATCATTTTACTGATTTAATAACATATTTTCGCATCTTTGGAATATTGCCGCCATCTGTGCTCTTGTTGCAGATTCTTTTGGGGCGAGAGTAATTTCGCTCGTTCCCGATATAATACCGTTTGAACATGCAAACCTAAAAGCATCTTTGGCATAATCCGAAATATTTTCAAAGTCTTCGTATGATGTAACATCTACATTTTCGCTTACCGACATATCTAAGCCTTTGAATTTCATATAGCGGTGAATGATGGTTGCCATCTGTTCACGGGTAATAGTATTATCAGGTGCAAATTCTGTTTCTGACACGCCATTTACTATTCCGTTCTGAACCGCCCAGCCCACTGCATTTTCATAATATGTACCTTCAGGTACATCTGCAAAATCTGCTTTGGTTGCAGTTGGCTCTTTTTCCAATCTGTAAAGAACCGTTACAAACATCGCTCTTGTAACTGTATTGTTAGGTGCGAATTCAGTTTCGGAAATACCCTTCATAAGTTCTTTCTCGTTAATGTATTTTACATACTCATAATACCAATCATCCGTCTTTACATCACTAAAGGGGTTAACCCATTCTGTTTTTACGGGTTCTTCTTTTGTTGTCTCTTCTTTAGTTGTTGTTTCCTCAGTAGGTTTCTCAATGGTTTCTTCATCTGATTTGCCTGATGAAGAACTTCCGCCTGGTGAACCGCCCGAACTGCGTATTTTTTCGAATGTCACCTCAATCTCGCTGTCCGCATTCACCGAATCATAGGTATATTCAAGTACCGCACCTAAACTTGCTCCGTCAACCTTTACATCATTTACTTTATACCCGGAATCAGGTGTGAATATAAAGAGTAGTTGTTTACCCTCTGTAGCTTTAATTTCACCTGACGGGTTAATTTTTCCGTTTGCTCCTGCAGTTGCCTTAATTGTGTATTCTTTTGCCTCGACTATAGGAGTGTCCGATTCTTTTATATTTACATGGGTCACTGCATTTTCAAAAGGAACTAAATCTCCATCTTTTGTATATGCTTCTATGTAGTTTACATTGATTTCGGTTTTTCCTGCCTTCAGCGCTTTGAAGGTAAACGTACCAAGAACACCTTCAACCAATGTATTTTCCATGGCGAGTGCATCCATCCAGAAAAGTTTCAATGGGGATTCATCTGTTTTGGCTGTAAGCGTTCCTCCGATAAGCTTTGCATCATCGTATCGCAAAATTTCAAGAAACTCGGCATCAAACTCAATCTCACAGAGCATCGCAATAACACCTGTAGAGTCTGTTGCTTTAAGCTCAATTTCAATATTCTCTCCCGAAACAGTTTCATACTGTCCTGATACAAATGCGCTGCCGCCCTCTGCATATGCAACTTGCGAAAAGAGGGAGATAAGCATACACAAAACTAATCCGGCTGATAATATTCGTTTGTTATTTTTTCTCACTTCAATACCACCTTTGACTTTCAATTTTTAATTTCTATATAATTTGCCACTTTGGCAAGAACAACAAATTTTTTTGGAGTTTTTAATGTTATTTCCTGTTGAACTCGTTGTGACAAATACTGTAGAGCTTTTCACCGGCAGACTTATTTGTCATCTCAAGCATATATTCCGGTTTTCTGAAGTCTGAATATTCACAGAAAAAACAATCGTGCTCGCAGCCTGAAGAGCAGGTTAAACTCTTTTCCCACAAAGGACATTTGTATAACTCAGATACAATCAAATATCCGTCGCTTGTGTATTTTAATTCTTTCACTTCTATACCTCCTATATCCTCATATTTACACATTATGATTTTATCAAACTATAATAAAAAATGTTGATTTTGGCATAAATCGCAGATTTTTGGCACAGATTGCATATTTTTTTGATAAAACAACCCTTGATAAGCACAAAAAAACTCTCCCGAAGGAGAGTTTCAAGATTTATTATTTTAATAATTTAAACACACTTTTGAACTGAACGTTCCGTCTTGGGCAGTGAAATCGTACATGCCCTCGTACTTCTCTGTGGTTGTTATAACAGAGCTGATTCCAATACCGTAATCTACTTCATCAAATTTCAGATTAGTTTTACACGGATTTTCTATCTTCACAAGCAGGCGTGTTTCTTTTTCTCTTATATCAACATCAATAATTTTCTCTTTTGATTTAAGCTTCTTTGTAGCGTTGATTGCATTCTCAAAAAGATTGGCAATAACTATAACCATGTCTTTAGGGGATACAGGTATATCATTTCCGGCACGAGCTGAGATTTTTACTTTAATACCCGCATCTTTTGCTTTCTTTTCATACACAGAAAGAACTGTATTTATCGTTGGATTTTTGCAATAGTTTATTTCGCCAAGGCTATCGGAGTCATCGTCTACAAGAGTTTTTAAGTAGTCCTTTACGGTTTCAATGTCGTTTTTGTTTGCAAATTCCAAAAGCACAAGGTTATGATGTCGTCTGTCGTGTCTTGCCATGCGGTCTGCCGCCATTTGCAGATTTTCATTTTCAATCTGCAAAAGCAGAAGTTTGTTTTGCTGTTCGGTTTCTCGTTTCATCGCAACTTCTGTCATATTTTTAATCTTGGAAAATATGACAGGATATACCGCAAAGATTGAAATGCTGAGGAAAAGAAGCGGTATAAATCCGGGTTCATAAATGCTTGCAATTTTAACGGGAAATACCGATAGTGCAACTAATGTAATTACAAATATGACATTTACAAAAACAAGCTGATACCACCCTGCTACCATACTTTTTGATGCTACACGGCATAAAGGACAAACAAAATTCAAAAAATAATACAAAATACCAATCAAAAGCGCGCAAAGAACAATCAATCTGATTACGATGTTCATACCGGGGAATGTCCCTTGTATTACCGTATTAAACGCCATAAATATACAGAAGAAAACGGAGTATGTAAGTATGGTAAAAAGTCTTTGAGAAAGCTTTCCTTTTGTAGTTGCAAAAAAGACAATATATTGAAGGATGAAGGCTGAAATAAATATTAAAAAGAATTTCATACCGATATCATTTATCACAAATTCTCCGAAACACCAAAGACATCCCTGTAACACAAGCCAAATGCTCCAAATAACAAAGGTTGTTTTTTTACTGTATTTTAAGTTTGATGAGTATATGCCCGAAATGGCATGTGCCACAAGAATGAATAATTGTTCAATTAAGACTGATATTGTAGCCATACTTAACCCTCCTGCCCATCGTACTGAAGAAGCCAGAATGCTTCTTTAATTTCATTATGTGCACCACGAGGAAGAAATAACTTTGTATTGTTATTAAAGCTCACTTCCCCGGTAGATACACTTTTAACTTTATTAAGATTTATTATATAAGCACTTCCGCCACGAACAAATCCGCCATATTGCGAAAGTTCTTCAAACAGCTCTGCAACCGTCATTCTCGAACGCACCTGTTCATCGCTTACAAAATTCACATACTGATAGTGAGAGCGCGACTCCGTATAAAGGATATTGCTTATATTAATATTTTCAACTCCGTTCTCCGTTTTTAGCCTTATGAATTTACTGCCAAGCTTTTCGGCTTTTTCGACTGCTACATCCATTGCTTCATAAAACTTTTCCGGATTAAGTGGTTTTATCAGATAGCGAAGTGTATATGTTTCAAGACTTTCGGGAGCGTGTTCTATTGAGGTTGTCAAAAATATAATAGGACTTTCAATGTCTTTTCTCCGGATTTCTCTTGCAAGTTCTGTGCCCATTTCATCACCAATATACACATCAAGCAGAAATATATCAAACAAGTCTCCGTTATCAAGTGCGTTTAAAAGCGAACTTGCAGAATTAAAGGTCAAAACTTCAAGTTCCGACTTTCCGCATAGCTTAGAATATTTCTTTATATAAGATGAAACCTCTTCCAAAATTACAGTTTCATCATCGCATATAGCTATTCTCAATGTTTCCACCTTACTTTCTTACTAAACTTAAAAACCATTCATCTTCCGGCAGAGAAATATTGTTTTATTTCACGATATTTTTGCTACAACAAAATTTCGCAAACTTCTTCCCTTTTTTACAGATTTCGACCGAATTCTGTATTTTTTTCGACTTGAAAATTTCTTTTTCAGCACCACTCAACATAATTCTTACTCGTGTCAAGTCAGGCGAACAGTGAATAATAGGACCTACTATTTTTCCTATATATTTTTCACTGCTTTTTTCTGAACAAAATTCTTTAGAACCCGCAAGAATACTGGATTTTCTCGCTCCCGATAGCATATGTAAATATTTAAAATCGGCAAACTAATCTTTTAAATTGTATAGACTTGACACAAGTAAACTGCAACTGAATCATATGTAATTTATGTGTTGAAATAATGCTCTAAAGAAAGTATTATAATCTTGCCCTTCTGACAATCCTGAAACGCCACCATCTCCTGCCTCTATTACCTTCCATGTTCCATCTTCAAGTTCTGCATAATCAATCGTGTAGAACAAGCTACTTAAATTACTATATTTTTCAATTAGAGCCTTTGGAGGAGTTGTCGCATAATGTGGTTGTCCAGAGTTTCGGCTAATTGTTGCAGGTCTATTATTTATATAGAATACTCTAAATTCATTTACCCTATCGTCATATTTTTTTAAATCAAGAAATTCTTTAACGCAAATTCCACCGGTAAACAATTCACCACGATACTTATAAAACACCTTCATCCAATTATCAAACTCTTCTTTTGAAATTGATGATTCAAAGAATTTAGGAAAATCCGTTCCTTTTACGGATTTCACAAAATCTTTTATCATAAATTTATCCATTGTTGAAATTATTTCATCAAAGTTTGGTTCTGTACCTGAATTGTATATAAGAGTTTTCGCAGTATCTTCTTTAAAACTTGGGTATATGTTAGGGAAAATATGAAAATTTTTATAAGTTTCAGGAGAAGTAATAAGTTTAATGTTGTGATTCAATAATTCATTGTAAAACTTTTCGTACTCACTCGGCTTCATCATCCAACCACGATAAGTTGTTGATGTTGTCTCATTAGGCTTATTTGAAATTTTCAAAATTCCTTCTCCGATAAATTTGTCATAATCAAAAAATATGACATCAAACATTCCACTTTCAACAGCAGCATTATATTCTTCTTGTAATTGCTCATCTACTTTTTTAAAATCAAAGTAACTCGCTGGAAATAATATAGTATTCACAAAATCCCTCCTTTTTATAAATTTCACCATCATTTGACATAATTCGACTTTTGTCAAGACAGGTGAACAGTGAATATTAGGACCTACTAACTTTCCCCTATTTTTTCAACCATTTATCCCTTAACACTTTTCCTTAGAACCCGCGAGAATACTGGACTTTCTCGCTCCCGATGATATATGTAAATATTATAAATCGGCAAACTAATGTTTTAAATTTATAGACTTGACACGAGTAAATCACAGGGTAAACACACCATTTGTTCTGCAACTCATTCGAAACAATTGAAACCAAAATCACTAATATCTAATTCTGGAACTTGCAATATTAAAAAGTTACCAAAACAAGTTACCGCAATTTCAATCATAGCTCGACTAATTTCAGCAAATTCAGATTCATGAATTTTAGGGCCTTCATATCCTTCGTATGCCAAAGGACCTTTGAGCATATAATATGGAGCATTAATAGTTCCGCCTATTTTATGTGTCATCTCACCAGCCTTTGTGTTTTCGTTTGTTACATAAGTATATTTATGATTTGGTTCATCCTTTAAAACTATAAGAGCTGAACGAGCTTCTGTCTCAGAAATTTGTGACCATATTGAGAAATATATACTGTTTGAATTAGCCTCGTATTTAATATCAAAATACCCATCGAAGTCACCAATTTGCAACTCTCTAAAAGTTGTAGAAACTCCTATTCTTGACCCATTTGCTTCGCCATTTTCAAGTAACCATGATTTAAGATAATTATATGCATTAACTGAATTATATGTCGAAATTATCACAGTACTT
This sequence comes from Clostridia bacterium, assembly GCA_045633845.1. Taxonomy (GTDB): domain Bacteria; phylum Bacillota; class Clostridia; order UMGS1810; family UMGS1810; genus RGIG4708. The sequence goes on along the minus strand of JAZQZC010000046.1, from coordinate 14,213 downwards.
GTTGCACCATCCCAATCAACTTTTGCCTTTAAGCTTTCAGCAACAGCACGAGCAGGCACAAGAGTTCTACTATCTACTAATTGCGGTGGAACATCCAAAGTGATATTTTCACCATTTACTTTTATTACTGTATTATCAATTTGCATTATTACAGTAATATCATTTTTAATTGCAGTTACTGTTTGGGTATTTCCATTCCAATCTACAGTTGCGCCCATAGCTTCAAATATTTTGCGCATGGGAACCATTGTTCTGCTATTAATCAGCTGTGGTGGAACATCAAAATTCAGTTCCTGTCCATCAAGTAAAACTTTAATATCGTTGTCAGCCTTAACAGGTATAGCAAACATACCTATTACCATAATTAAAGTTAAAAACAAACTTACTACTCTCTTACATTTCATTTTTCTTTCCTCCATTTAAAATATTATTTTTATGTTGTTTTTCGCCATCAATCGACAAAATTCGACTCGTGTCAAGACTGGAGAACAGTGAATAATAGGACCTACTATTTTTTCCTTAATTTTTCACTGGATTTTTTCCGAACAAATTTCTTTAGAACCCGCGAGAATACTGGATTTTCTCGCATCCGATAGTATATGTAAATATCAAAATCGGCAAACTAATCTTTTAAATTGTATGGACTTGATACAAGTAAATGTAATGAACTATTGTATTTCATTTTTTGATTTTAAAGTTAATACCAATTTCTTTATACACCAATAAATTCCATAACACATTGCATAAATAAGCCACAAGCATCCAATCATCATATACCAACACATCAAGAACATATAGTAAAACAAAAGGAATACTAATGCATAGCCTGCATTTTTCTTACTAACTCTTGTACCTATTCCTATACGAAAACCACCGAATTTCGCTATTGTTTTTGAAAAACTTAAAAACATATTTCTTTCCTCCTATTATATAACAACTAATACTACTACTTAATTAATAAAGATTGTCTATATTGTTCAGCTTCGGGAACATCTATCCACTCAACCGTTTTATCAAAATTCTTTCTGACTTCTGCTTTGATTTCATCAAGAGAAACGGCAAAAAATTCACGCCGAGCATTAATTTTATTTAATTTTTTTGATTCAAAAGCATTATGTAAAGCAGTTTCCAAGCCAGGTGCGTCATCTGTGAAAATTAATGCATGAACATCGAAATTAAATGGAACGGAAGCGTCTCCAAGCTCATCAACTCTTTCCTGGGGATCCAATCTTCTGGTCATTCCTATTTTATAAACATTTTCACCAAAAGCACCAATATTGCTTATTATATATACATATCCTGCTTTTCTGTTCGCTTCACGATAATCAACATTTTCTATTGCAGACGCCGTGTCATTGATTTGTGCTTCTAATTGAGCTTTTTTCTCAAGCAAATCATCTGTCTCGCCATTTTTTTCAATTTGACTCAAAATCTTATCTAAAGCGTTTTGATAATGTGTTTGTTCTTTCTTTAAACGTTTTCTTTCTTCCTCAATTTCTTTTAATACTTTGGCTTCTTCTCTTTCTTGCGCTCTTAATTCTTTTAGCAATTCTTTTTCTTCCTGTTTCTTTTGCTGAAAATCAAGAGCCAACTTTACTTCTTCAATTTTCAATTTTATATATCCAGGAGTTATAGAAATAGACATTGTCTTTCCTAGTTTAGAAATCTGTTCACTTATCTTGTTGATTCTTTCTATAGACTTATCAAGATTTGACACCTTAACATTTGCAACGATGTCATCGCACTCAACATTAAAAGCACGAAGCAACAATTTTTTATTATCTCTAACCATTGCACGCCCTTGAGCTTGACTACCATTCACTGTCCAGCTTGTGCTTCCATATGCTGCCGAATCATTTTTGATTAAATCTTTTTGTTTATCACGAAGTTCCTTAAGTCTATCTTTATACAAATCAGAATTTGCAAATTCAAAAGTTGGTTTATATAAACCATATTCTTGAGCATCTATGTCAATTTCAAAAATTGATATTTGCTTCTTCTTATCTAATATTTCTTGATTTAAGGTATTGATATTGGCTTTTAAATCAGCTATCTTTTTTTGATCTACATTGATTGTCTTTTCTAAATCCGTTATTTCGCTTTTTAATGCCTCAATTTGCTTATTAAGAGTGTCAATTTCCCTATGTTCAGGTAACATCAAGCTACTTAATCTTTCCACTTCTGCTTGTAATGCTTTTTCCTTTTTTGAAGGTCCAAATAATCCCATAAAAACACATCCTTTATATTATTTTTCTTATATCATATCAAAATGAGTGTACTATAAAACGGTCTTTTCTATCATTATTCAATAAACTTCGACACAATTCTTACTTGTGTCAAGTCAGGCCAAAAAATTATTGAAAACTTATGATTTTTATACCTTTGTATTTCAAAGTTCCTTTTTCCTTAATTTTATAACTACTATACGTAAATTCCGAAACGTCAAATGAAAGCTTTTTATGCTTGGTTTTAAACACAACTATGTATCGTTCTCTCTTAAATGTTCCTGGATACTTGGAAACTATATTAGACTTATACTTATCAACAACTTCTGCTTTAACGGTATTAACAGGAGCAACCTTGTTGCAAATCAGTTTTTTTATAGTTAGAAACCAACATAATAAAAATAAAACAATTGCAAATATATTAATTACGTTATCCATTATATCACTCCTTTTTAGACAATATTCAACAAAATACCCGTTATAATTCGTAGTAAATATAATCGATACTATTTACTCTTTCTCTACTACCACTATTTATGTTAATTATATCACACCAAAGGGGAAATAACAATGCCAAATTCACTAAAATGCATATTTAGCACACAGATTCCGGTTGACAATTAGATATAAAAATTGTAAAATAAGGTTGTAATCCTGACACAAAGATTTTCTGCGTGAAAGGCTGCGACAAATATGTTTTAAGTTTGGTATATTTATATGTTTGACGTGCCTTTGTCTCAGGATTAAGGCACATTTTTTGTTATAGGAGAATTTATATGGAAACACGAGTAGCAGTAATAAGCATTATCGTTGAACAGAGCGACTCTGCCCAAAAGCTCAACAATATACTTCACGAATATGGCAAATATATTATAGGACGGATGGGTGTACCCTACCGTCAAAAGAATATTAACATTATAAGCATTGCAATTGATGCTCCTCAGGACAAAATTTCCACACTTGCAGGTAAAATAGGCAAATTGCCAGGTGTTAGTGCAAAAACCGCATTTTCGGGAGTGATATCCAATGAACAGGAATGTGTATAATCTTGCAGACAAGCTTGCAATCGAGCATTGCCTTACACATAATGAATATCTCACAATAATTAAGGAATATGATGCTCAATCTGCAAAATATCTTGCCGATAAAGCAGTAGAGACAAAACAAAAACATTACGGAAACAGCGTGTTTATACGTGGTCTGATTGAAATAAGCAACATTTGCAAAAATGACTGCTACTACTGCGGTATACGCCGCAGCAACACAAGCTGTGACCGATATAGGCTAAGCTGCGATGATATACTTGAATGTTGCCGCGAGGGATACGAGCTGGGCTTTCGGACGTTTGTACTTCAGGGCGGCGAGGATGGGTATTTTACCGATGATTTGCTTGTGGATTTGCTCACAAAGATAAAGGAGCAATATCCCGATTGTGCCGTAACCCTTTCACTCGGTGAACGCAGCAAAGAGAGCTACCGCAAGCTGAAGGATGCCGGTGCAGACAGATATCTGCTGCGCCACGAAACTGCAACGCCCGAGCACTATATCATGCTGCATCCGCCTGAGCTTTCACACCAAAACAGACTTGAATGTCTCAAAAGCTTGCGTGAGCTTGGATATCAAGTTGGATGCGGATTTATGGTTGGTTCACCTTACCAGACAAATGAAATGCTCGCAAGCGAGCTTGAATTTATACAACAGTTTAAACCCGATATGTGCGGCATAGGCCCTTTTATTCCACACAAGGACACAGATTTTGCCGATATGCCTGCTGGCTCGGTTGAGCTTACATGTGTGCTGCTGAGCTTAATAAGGCTGATACATCCGACAATGCTTTTGCCTGCAACAACTGCCCTCGGCACACTTGACCCCATTGGCAGAGAAAAAGGTATACTCTCAGGTGCAAATATAGTTATGCCTAATCTCTCTCCTGCGGCAACACGAAAAAAATATATGTTGTACAACAACAAGCTTTCGGATGGTGCAGAAGCGGCACAATCAAAAAATGAACTTGAGAAAATATTGAAGTCTATCGGGTGTGAAATTGAAATCGGACGCGGAGACGTGATAAAATCTTAAATCGTTAAATTTCATACAGAAAGGAACATAACAGTATGGCTATTTACGACCCTAAATCTGCCAAGGCAGAAGAATTTATAAATGATGAAGAAATAAAGGCTACTCTTGAATATGCAGAGGCAAACAAGCATAACACAGAGCTTATTGACGCATTGCTTGAGAAGGCACGCCCACGCAAAACAGATGACGGATGGGTATGCAGCGGGCTTACCCACAGAGAAGCATCTGTGCTTTTGGCATGCGATTTGCCCGACAAAGTTGAAAAGATATACCAAATTGCCGAGGAAATAAAAAAAGCATTTTACGGCAACAGAATTGTTATATTTGCGCCGCTGTACCTTTCTAACTACTGTGTAAACGGATGTGTGTACTGCCCGTATCATATGAAAAACAAAACCATACCCCGCAAAAAGCTTACACAAGAGGAAATACAGAGCGAGGTTATTGCACTACAGGATATGGGTCACAAGCGACTGGCAATAGAAACCGGCGAGGACCCTGTAAACTGTCCTCTTGAATATGTGCTTGAGAGCATAAACACAATCTACAGTGTGCATCACAAAAATGGTGACATTCGCCGTGTAAATGTAAACATTGCGGCAACTACGGTAGAAAACTACCGTAGGCTCAAAGAAGCAGGTATCGGCACATATATTCTGTTTCAGGAAACATATCACAAAGAAAGCTACGAAGCTCTGCACCCCACCGGCCCCAAAAGTAATTATGCCTACCACACCGAGGCTCACGACAGAGCAATGGAGGGCGGCATAGACGATGTCGGCCTTGGTGTTTTGTTTGGACTTGAGCTTTACAAATATGAATTTGCAGGTCTTTTAATGCACGCAGAGCATTTGGAGGCAAAATTCGGTGTTGGCCCTCACACCATAAGCGTGCCACGGCTCAAACGTGCCGATGATATAAACCCCGACGATTTTGACAATGGTATTGATGACGAAACCTTTGCAAAAATTACTGCATGCATCCGTCTTGCAGTGCCATACACAGGTATAATTATTTCAACACGTGAAACTGAGGCAGTTCGAAGCAAGCTGCTTAGCCTTGGTGTATCACAGATAAGCGGCGGTTCACGCACATCGGTTGGAGGTTATGCAGAAAAAGAACGCCCTCACGATACAGAGCAGTTTGATGTGTCAGACCAGAGGTCACTTGACGATGTTGTACAGTGGCTTATGCAAAATGGACATATTCCGTCATTCTGTACTGCCTGCTACAGGCTCGGCAGAACCGGCGACAGATTTATGAGCCTTTGCAAAACCGGTCAGATAAGCAACTGCTGTCTGCCGAATGCACTTATGACCCTTACAGAATATCTTGAAGATTACGCAAGCGAAGAAGCAAAAAAACTTGGAACACAAATTGTTGAAAATGAGCTGAATAATATTCCAAAAGAAAAAAGCCGTCAGATAGCAAAACAACAGATTGAATATATACGAAATTTCGATGCGACAAAAAACACCGATGAAAAAAAAAGAAAGCGGGTAGAAATATGAGTTTTCATACCACACCAAGCGCCGAGAGGGTGCACATAGCATTTTTTGGAAAGCGTAATGCAGGTAAATCAAGTGTTGTAAATGCGGTAACAGGCCAGGCTCTCAGTGTAGTGTCTGACGTAAAAGGTACAACAACAGACCCTGTTAAAAAATCAATGGAGCTGCTGCCCATCGGCCCTGTTGTAATAATTGACACCCCGGGATTTGATGACGAGGGCATGCTCGGAGAGCTTCGTGTTCAAAAAGCACGTGAAGTTCTTGCAAAAATCGATGTCGCAATTCTGATATCAGATGCACAATATGAGCTTGATGCATTGGAAAAAGAATTCATAAATATAATAAAGGACAAAAAACTCCCGTATATTATAGCTCACAATAAGTCCGATTTACTGTCTGATATACCACCTGCCGACCAGCAAAATATATGGGTAAGCGCAAAATACAACACAAATATAAACGAACTCAAACTGATGATTGGCGCTATTTCACAAAACAATACAAACAACAAAAAGCTTGTTGGTGATTTAATTGAAAAAGATGATATTGTTGTACTTGTGACTCCCATTGATGAGTCGGCACCAAAGGAGCGCCTTATTTTGCCGCAGCAGCAGACAATCCGCGATATACTTGACTCGGGATGCACTTCGGTTGTGTGTCAGCCCGAACAGCTGGCAGGCGCTCTTGCTGCACTTGGCAAAAAGCCAAAAATGGTTATAACAGACTCACAAGCCTTTGGCAAAGTAGCAAAAATTGTGCCAAATGATATTCCTCTTTCCTCGTTTTCTATTTTGTTTGCCAGATACAAAGGTGAGCTTGAAATATTGGTGCGAGGTGCGGCAATGCTGTCAAGGCTAAAGGACGGCGATAAAATACTGATATCCGAGGGATGTACCCATCATCGTCAGTGCGGCGACATAGGAACTGTCAAGCTGCCAAAATGGATAAAGGATTTTTCGGGCAGCATAATTGAGTTTGACTTTACTTCGGGTGGAGAGTTTCCAAGGGATTTATCAGCTTATAAGCTTGTGGTTCACTGCGGAGGATGTATGCTTAACCAAGCAGAAATGAAGCACAGAATTAAAATGGCAAAAGCTGCAAATATACCTATTGTTAACTACGGAGTTGCAATTGCACATATTAACGGAATTTTAAAGCGAAGCCTTGAAATATTCCCCGATGTTGCAAAATTACTATAAATAGTATTAATTTTAATTCATATTCCCATAACGCAAAAAGCAGAGGAAAATCCTCTGCTTTTTGCGTTATATAATTGATTATTAATCGTTAAAACCAACTCTTGGGTTATATGTTGTATGGAGTAGCTCGTGAGCCTTGTGTGAGTTTGGCTTGCCAAGAAAGTCATCATACAACTGCTTGATTTGCGGATTGTTGTGAGATTGACGGAGCACAAGTCTTTCGTCCTCACTGTAAAGAGCTTTTGCTCTTTTAGCTTTGTAGGTGTCAAGAATATCATCATCCTCATTAGGAAGGAAGCACGGTCGTATAATCGGCTGACCACCGCCAGCGATACAACCACCCGGGCAACCCATAATTTCGATAAAGTGATATTTTGATTTGCCTGCACGAATATCGTCAAGCAACACCTTTGCATTTTTCATACCGTGTGCAATAGCTACATTTACAACAGTTCCGTTGATGTCAACAGATGCTTCACGGATGCCGTCAAAGCCACGAACAGCCTCAAATGTGATACCATCGTGCTCATTGCCTGTGAGTACATAGTAAACTGTTCTAAGGGCCGCTTCCATAACGCCGCCTGTAACACCGAATATAACACCTGCACCTGTGTAGTCACCCATTAAATCCTGGTCAAATTCTTCATCAGGGAGCTTGGTAAACAAGATGCCTGCACGTTTAATCATACGAGCGAGCTCGCGTGTTGTAAGAACTGCATCTACATCCTTGATGCCGTCATTCTGCATCTGTTCGCGTTCTTTTTCGTCTTTTTTTGCAGTACAAGGCATAATAGACACAACAAAGATATCTCTCGGGTCTATGCCGTTTTTATCAGCATAGTACGATTTGATAATCGCACCCTGCATCTGATGGGGTGACTTGCAGCTCGAAAGATGAGGCAAGAGGTCACCATAGTTATATTCTGCGTAATTTATCCACCCCGGTGAGCATGATGTAATCATCGGGAGTACTCCGCCCTCTTTAATTCTTGTAAGAAGCTCTGTGCCCTCTTCCATAATTGTAAGGTCGGCAGCAAAATTTGTGTCATACACCTTGTCAAAGCCAAGACGCTTAAGTGCTGCAACCATTTTGCCTGTAACAGCAGTACCGACAGGCATACCAAACTCTTCACCAAGAGCTGCACGAACTGCAGGAGCTGTCTGAACTACAACATGTTTGCCTGCTTTCATAGCTTCGTCAACCTTTGCGATTTCGCTCTTTTCCATAAGGGCGCCCGTAGGACATACGCTTACGCACTGACCGCACAAAATACAAGGCGAATTTGCCATAGAGCGGTTTTCGGCCGGGCCGACAATGGTTTTAAAGCCTCTGTTTTCAAAACCAAGAATACCAAGTCCGTGAGCATTCTGACATCTTGATACGCAACGTCCGCACAAAATACATTTTGATGTATCGCGAACTATAGAAGGTGTGAGTTCATCAACAGTTACAGGAGTTTTTGTGCCCTGATAACGACCTTCACGCGCGCCTGTGATATATGCAACATTAAGCAGCTCACACTGACCATTTTTGTCACACTGCTGACAATTTTGATTGTGGTTTGAAAGAAGGAGCTCAACAGATGCACGACGTGCCTCCGAAGCAGCGGGTGTGGAAATATAAATTTCCATACCTTCGTTTACAGGGTACACACAAGAAGCAACAAGACCTCTTGCACCCTTTACTTCTACCAGACATACACGGCAGGAGCCGTTGGAGCATTCACCATGATTGAATGCACAAAGCGAAGGAATCTCGTAGCCGCATTTTTTTGCAGCTTCAAGTATTGTTAAGCCTTCATCTACCTGATAGGAGACACCTTCAATTTTTATATTAATTTTACTCATCTGATTATCCTCCTATTACTTCTGCACAATTGCCTTGAACTTACAGGTAGCCATACAAGCGCCGCATTTAACGCACTTGCTTGGGTCAATCTGGAATGATGCAAGCTTTTTGCCCGGAGCAACATAATCTGTTCTTTCGATACAGCCAACAGGGCAAGCTTTTGAGCATACACCGCAGCCAAAGCACTGATCTTGAATAATGGTGTACTGAATAAGCTTTTTACATACCTTTGCTGGACATTTTTTGTCAACTATGTGAGCAAGATATTCGTCTTTAAAGTGCTTAAGAGTTGAAATAATAGGGTTAGCAGCAGTCTGACCGAGAGCACAGAGAGAGTTTTTCTGAACGTGTGTTCCAAGCTCTTCCAGCTCCTCCAAATCCTGCATAGTTCCTTTACCTTCGGTAATACGTGTGAGAATTTCGAGCATTCTCTTTGTACCGATACGGCAAGGAGAGCATTTGCCGCATGATTCGTCACAGATAAATTCCATATAGAATTTTGCAACGTCTACCATACAGTTATCTTCATCCATTACAATGGCACCACCCGAGCCCATCATTGAGCCTTTTGCAACAAGGTTATCAAAATCGATAGGTTCGTCAAGGCTTTCGACAGTTAAGCATCCGCCCGAAGGACCGCCTGTCTGGATAGCTTTGAATTGCTTGCCGTTTGGAATACCGCCGCCAATGTCATAAATAAGTTCTCTGAGTGTAGTACCCATAGGAATTTCCACAAGGCCAACATTGTTAACCTTGCCGCCGAGAGCAAATACCTTTGTACCCTTTGAGCCCTCAGTTCCACATTCCGCAAATTTAGCAGCTCCCTCACGGAGTATGTAAGGTACGCACGCAAGTGTTTCTACATTATTAACAATAGTAGGTTTGCCCCACAAACCCTTAACTGCAGGGAACGGAGGACGTGGACGCGGCATACCGCGCTTACCTTCGATAGAGTTAAGAAGAGCAGTTTCTTCACCGCACACAAACGCACCTGCACCAAGGCGTATATGAGCCTGAAAGCTAAAGCCTGTGCCCATGATATTTTCGCCAAGAATGCCTACCTCGTTCATCTGATTGATGGCGTTCTGCAAGCGGTTAACGGCTATAGGATATTCTGCACGCACATAGAAGTAACCTTCGGTTGCGCCGATAGCATAACCTGCAATCATCATACCCTCGAGCACCGCAAAAGGATTTCCCTCGAGAATAGAGCGATCCATAAATGCACCAGGGTCACCCTCGTCACCGTTACATACCACATATTTCTGGTCTGCTGCGTTGGCATATGCAAAAGACCACTTGCGTCCTGTGGGGAAGCCTGCACCACCACGACCGCGGAGTCCTGCTGCCAGTACTTCGTCGATAACCTCTTTAGGTTCCATAGAAAGTGCACGTTTAAGACCGGAAAAAGCGCCCTCACCCATTGCTTCGTTTATATCTTCAGGGTTAATTACTCCACAGCCGTGAAGAGCAATACGTTTTTGCTTTTTGTAGAAGTTGATATCATCCTGTTTTGCAACCTTTTCGTTTGTGAGAGGTTCTACATATAGGAGTCTTTCTACTATTTCGCCGTTCATAATGTCTTTTTCAAAAATTTCTTCAACGTCTTCTACCTTAACAAGACGATAAAGTGTATCTTCGGGGAAGATTTTAACAAATGGACCCTGTGAGCAAAAGCCAAAGCAGCCAACAATGTTAACTGTTACCTTATCGCTCATATTATTCTTTTCAACAAGCTTTTCAAATTCTTGTTTTATGTCCATTGAGTCGGATGAAAGGCAGCCTGTACCACCGCAAAGCAAAATGGCACGTTTACCGTTAGAACCGTCAATCTTGCTTGTAAGTGCCTCTGTACAGCTGCAAATTTTAGAATCCAATTCAGCAAATGTTTTCATTAGTTTGCACCTCCCGAGCGATAGTTTTCAATAATAGGCGCCACCTGATCTACAGATAGCTTAGGATATACTTTGCCATTGATTGTAACTGCCGGTGCTATACCACAGGCACCGATGCATCTGAGTGCGTCAATTGTAAACATACCGTCGGCAGTAGTTTCCCCCGGGTTAATGCCAAGAATTTCACAAAATTTGTCCATAACCAGCTGTGCTCCTTTTACATAGCAAGCTGTACCCATACAACAACCTATTACATACTTGCCCTTTGGGTTAAGTGAGAAAAAGGAATAAAAGGTTACAACGCCGTAAATTTCGGCTACCGAAATTCCCGTCTCCTCCGAAACGATTTGCTGAACATCCAGCGGAATATATCCGTACTCATTCTGAATGTCACTCAAAATCATCATAAGAGGAGTTTTTTCGTTTGCGTATCTGTCGCAGATGTCGCAAATCTTTTTAACTCCCGCTTCACTAATACGAGCCATACAACAATCCTCCTAAAATCATATATATCGCACAATTACACGCTCGGTAATTTATGAATTTTTAACCGCGGCACAAAACGCCTGCAATTTATTACATTTTAACATATTTGAGCAAAAAAATAAAGGTTTTTTGTGAAAAAAATCACATTGTGACACATTCCACAAAAAAGCCTTTGTTTTTTGTTTATTTTTACGGATTAACAAATGTCATAATATTTCTTTGCTGTCAAGCACAAGGGTAAAGGGGCCATCATTGACAAGTGAAACTTTCATATCGGCTCCAAATACTCCGCTCTGTGTATTTTTAAACATCTCTCTGCATCTGTTTAGTATGTATTCATACAACTCCTCCGCCAATGCAGGGCTGCCTGAATTTGTAAAGCTTGGTCTGTTGCCTTTTTTGCAGTCGGCACAAAGAGTAAACTGCGAAACTACAAGTATCCCTCCCCCAACCTGGTCTATGCTCAGGTTTGTTTTGCCATTTTCATCCTCAAAAATACGAAGCTTTGCAACCTTTTGTATCATTTTGTCGGCAATTTCGGCTGTGTCCTCATTGGATATACCAACAAGCAGCAAATATCCCTTGTCGATTTTGCCCTTGATTTCGCCGTCTACTTCAACATTTGCTTCGAGTACTCTTTGTAATACAAATTTCATATGTTATTCCTCTTTTCTGTAAAGTATATAAGGTTTAGATGTCCCTCACTTGTTGACATGCAATTTTCAATTACTTGATAATTTTATTTACTGTCTATATGTTTCAAGAGACCTTTGCATCCCTTTAAGACATCCTGGTATGTTGCATCGAAATCCCCTGTATACCATGGGTCAGCAACATCTCTGCTGGAATCGGCAAAATCAAGTAATTTAAATATTTTTTTCTCCTTGTCACCGCCTACAATCCGCAAGGTGTTACGCACATTCAAATCATCCATACAAATTAAATAATCATATTTTTCATAATCAGATTTTTCCAAATGTATTGCACGCTTATGGGAGTACAATATTCTCAGTTCGTCCAAAATTCTTGATGTTCCGTAGTGAACGGGATTTCCTATCTCCTCATAGCTCGTAGCGGCAGAAGCCACATTAAATTCATCACTTCTGCCCAATTTTTCAACAATATCCTTAAAAACAAATTCTGCCATAGGGCTTCGGCATATATTGCCGTGGCATATAAATAAAACTCCTGTCATAAAACTTCTCCATTTTCAACAAATTTTGATACACAATTGCGACACATAAGGTTTAGATGCAAACCTTTTTCAGCGAAAGTTCCAGTCAAGTTTGGACTAAAAATTCAATTTACACCTGTGCACCCGTACCTTCACCGCCGAAAAATTCGCTATATAATCCTGAATTCGAAACCGGTTCACCTTTTATGTACAAATGAGAAGTATCTCCCATTTGCTTGCATTTAAATATAAATTCTCCTTTCACTCTCTCTTCTGTTACAAACTCAGTAACAGAAGATGTAGGCAGAAACATAGTTTGCCACAAAAGAATTGGAGAAATACCGGTCAAGTGCGAAGCAAGCACCATTCCCAATGCAAAATGGCAAAAAATCGCAATTGTGTCGTTATTATTTTCGCCCTTGTAAATTATATTTTCTCTCTTTGCTCCGTGATTTTCCAACAGTTTATTAAATTCTTCTATTACATACTCATATTTTTCAGGCATATCCTTTGATGAATACAAATTACTTTTTTTAAATGTTTTTATATTAAAAACCTCTGTTTCTTCCTGCCATATTCTCGGCAACATATTCCATGGAACTCTTTTTTCGTTATTTAGAGTTATTTTTCCTTCAAACTCAGTAAGCCAATCGCATATTTTTACTTCTTTATTTATTTTTTCAGCTGTTGGTTTTGCAGTTAAAAAAGCCCTGTTAAGCGGTGAAGAATAAATATGTGTTATATTACTGTGTTGAAGTTTATCTGAAAGATATTCCGCCTCGACAAATCCCTTATTTGTCAATGTATTATTTGCATAATCTGGTTCTGCATGTCTTATAATAAGTATTTTCATAATATATCCCCTCCTAGTCATCATTTGTTTTTTTATATCATCAAAAAGTATGTTTATTATTGCGACATATAAGGTTTAGATGCAAACCTTTTGGTGTCAAGTTCGTGTTAAGTTAAGGTCAAAAAAATATTATTTCTTTGCAATTACAATTGGTTGGTAAAAACCTGTTTCTTCAGGGAGTTTCCATACCACACTGCTACAACCATTAGAAAGAAGTATGTTTGTGAGTTCTTCTCTCCGAACTGCCCTATATTCACATTCAAATTTATTTGTTTTTAGTGTTTCTTCATCTTCGATGATATACTGAATAAGTTTGTAACAGTCACCATCCCAACTCCAAGTTTGAAAAGATACTCTTTGTCCTTTTTCTGTCTTATGTATATATGGTGCAGAATATGGTGGCTTACTTTCAAGCAGTGCATCATAATCTCTAATACTTGCAACAAACATACCGCCAGTCGCTAACATACTTGTTATACTCTTGACAGCAATTTCCAAATCACTTTTTGTAAGCATGTGAGGCAAAGCATTATCCATAGCAATAATAATGTCAAACTCTTGTGAAAAGGTTTTGGATAACACCCGAAAGTCGGCATGTTTAAAACAAATCTTTACATCGTTTTTCTTGGCTCGCTGTCTCGCCTCTTCAAGTTCACCATCACTTATGTCAGAAGCAGTTACATTATATCCCATAGAAGCAATCCCTATTGCCTGGGTTCCAATACCACAAGCACAATCAAGAATTTTAGACTGGTTACCATATCCATTGTGTTTAAACAATTCATCCAAGATTAAAGCTTGTTCTTTTGTTGTGGCTTGCCAATCAAGAAAAAGTTTATCATATTGTGAAGCCAAATTATCATAAAAACTCTGTATGATATCCATATAGATATACCCTTCCTAATTTTAGTTTATTTTCAGATAAGTTTCGACACACATTATATT
>JAZQZC010000045.1:0-49713 GCA_045633845.1 Clostridia bacterium | reverse complement strand
CAAAAGATTATTGAACTCAAAAATATTTCCAAATCATTTGACGGTGAAGCAGTGCTTGATGACATAAGCCTGTACATTACCGACAACGAATTTATTACTTTGCTCGGCCCCTCGGGATGCGGAAAGACAACTATGCTGCGTATTATAAGCGGCTTTGAGCATGCCGATAGCGGTGATGTGATTTTTATGGGACAACGTATTAACGACACCCCTCCTCACAAACGTAATGTAAACACAGTTTTTCAGAAATATGCGCTGTTTCCGCACCTTAATGTGTTTGAAAACGTGGCATTTCCGCTGCGTGAGCGAAAGGTGCCAAAAGCAATAATAAAAGAAAAGGTAGAAAAAATGCTATCTCTTGTTATGCTCCCGGGCTTTGCCAACCGCAAGGTTACCAGCCTTTCGGGCGGTCAGCAGCAGCGTGTTGCAATTGCAAGAGCACTTATAAATGAGCCAAAGGTTCTTTTGCTAGACGAGCCGCTTGGTGCACTCGACCTTAAGCTGCGAAAAGATATGCAGCAGGAGCTTAAAAAAATTCAAAAAAGCACAGGAATTACCTTTGTTTTTGTTACCCACGATCAGGAAGAGGCAATGAGTATGTCCGACACCATTGTGGTTATGAGCGAGGGCAAAATTCAGCAAATAGGCACACCACAGGACATATACAACGAGCCTGTAAACGCTTTTGTGGCAGACTTTATAGGTGAGAGCAACATAATAGACGGAATTATGACAGAAGATTTTAAGGTAAGCTTTGGTGGGCACCAATTCCCCTGCCTAGACAAAGGCTTTGACAAAAATGAGCCTGTAGACGTGGTAATACGCCCCGAGGATATCGACATTGTTCCAACAGACAAAGGTATGCTGTGCGGCGTGGTTACCTCGGTAACATTTATGGGTGTTCACAACGAAATTATTGTAGATATAGGCGGCTTTAAGTGGATGATACAAACCACCGACTCTGCAGAGGTAGACCAGCAAATCGGTATTTCTCTCGAACCAAATGATATTCATATTATGAAAAAATCCCAATATTCGGGTATGTACGGCGATTACTCTTCCTTTTCCAATGAGCTGGACGAGCTTTCGGACCCGGGAGGTGAAGAGCAGCAATGAGCAATACCTCATTAAAGCGTAAAGGCGGTATCAACGCAGCACTTGCTCCATATTCTGTATGGTCGCTGCTTTTTATAATTGTGCCCCTCATTTTTGTTGCGTACTACGCTTTTACAGACAACGACTTTAACTTTACCACCGAGCACATTACCCGCTTTTTTACCGCTACAAGCAATATCACAGATGATGACGGGGCTGTGCGCGAGGTACGAACATATCTGCTGATATTCTGGCGCTCGCTGCGTTTAGCAGTAATTTCCACCATCATTTGCCTGCTGATGGGATATCCTATGGCATATATTATGTCGCGTGCATCACAAAAGATACAAAAAACTATGGTTACATTGATTATGATTCCTATGTGGATGAATTTTTTAATTCGTACTTATGCGTGGATGACCATTTTGCAGGACAGCGGTATTTTTAACGGAATACTGGGCCTTTTGGGAATAAGCCCCGTTCACATCATCGGCACCGAAGGCGCCGTAATTATAGGTATGGTGTATGATTATTTTCCGTATATGATACTGCCTATATATTCTATTATGGCAAAAATGGACATCAAGCTTGTGGAAGCGGCAAGAGATTTGGGCTGCAACAGCATTTCTGTTGTGCGCAGAGTAATACTTCCCTTAAGTATGCCTGGTGTAATTTCGGGCATTACAATGGTTTTAATTCCGTCTATAAGCACATTTTACATTTCGCAAAAGCTTGGTAACGGCAAATTCTTTTTGATTGGTGATGCAATTGAAGGTCAGTACATTGCCAACAATTTGCATTTTGCCGCAGCAATTTCCTTTATACTGATGCTCATTTTGCTTGTGAGCATGACGCTGATGAAGTATTTTTCGGCAAAGCACGTATACGGAGGTGAGTAAATTGAAAATATCATCAAAAATTTACAGCGGATTAATTTTTGCTTTTCTGTTTGCTCCCATTGTGGTACTGCTGGTGTTTTCGTTTAACGAAGGCAAAAGCTTATCGGTATTTTCGGGGTTTTCGCTCAAATGGTATGAGGAGCTTCTTGACGACCGCAATACACTTGAATCCCTTAAAAATACTTTAATACTCGCAGCATCAGCCACTGTTATTTCTACAATTATGGGCACTGCGGCGGCGGTTGGCATTAACAGGCTGCGTTCAAAATGGTACCGCACTGCAATGAACACCGTTACCGATTTGCCTATGACCAACCCCGACATTATAACAGGCATTTCGCTGATGCTTATGTTTGTGTTTGTGGGCAGACTTTTTGGTGCACGCACAAGCCTTAACTTTTGGACAATGCTCATTGCACACGTTACATTTTGCCTGCCGTATGTTATACTGCAGGTGCTTCCAAAGCTGCAGCAGCTCGACCGTTCATTAGGTGAGGCTGCAATGGACCTTGGCTGCACACCGCTCCGTGCATTTTTCAGGGCAGAGCTGCCCGAAATAATGCCTGGCATTGTAACGGGAGCCATTATGGCGTTTACCCTTTCGCTTGACGATTTTGTAATCAGCTATTTTACAGCGGGCACCGGCTTTATGACGCTGCCAATTCGCATATACAGTATGACAAAAAAGACAGTTACACCAAAAATGTATGCACTTGCAACAATTATTTTCTTTGTGACTATGGCTTTGCTTCTTATCAGCAATGTAATAGACAACGAGGACAGCAAAAAACTCCGAGAGCTTAAAAGCATACAAAAAGCTCACAAAAACAAATAAAAGCAGGGAGGAAACAAAATGAACAAAAAATTTACTGCATTGGTTACATTGCTTGCAATGGTAGTTTGTATTTGCTTTGCGGGTTGCGGCGGCTCCGAAACACTTACGCTTAATGTTTACAACTGGGGTGAATACATCTCGGACGGCAGCGAGGACAGCTTTGACACCATTGCCGAATTTGAAAAATGGTACGAGCATACCTACGGCGTAAAAGTTAATGTAAATTACGACACATACACCTCCAACGAGGATATGTACAACAAAATATCCAGCGGCGCAGTCAGCTATGATGTTATATTCCCATCTGACTATATGATAGCACGTATGAAGCAGGAAAATATGCTGCTTCCGCTCAATTTTGACAACATACCAAACTATCAGTACATCAACGACAGCTTTAAGGGCTTGTATTACGACCCCGACAATAGCTACACAGTGCCATATGCATACGGAATTGTGGGCGTAATATACAATGCTAACAAGGTTGACAAGGCAGACACAGGCAGCTGGGATTTGCTTTGGAACGAAAAATATTCCGGTTCAATCTTACAGTTTAACAACTCACGTGATGCCTTTGGTACTGCAATGTACAAGCTTGGCCTTGACGTAAACACCGAGGACAAAACCGTGTGGGAAGCCGCAAGTGAAGAATTGCTCAAACAGCGCCCGTTGGTTTACAGCCTTGTTATGGACGAAATCTTTAATATGATGGAATCGGGCGAAGCTGACATTGGCGCGTACTATGCAGGCGACTATTTTACTATGAGAGACAATCAGGCAGAGGATGTTGACCTCAAGTTTTACTACCCTGACCCAACCAACCTTTATGTAGATGCTATGTGCATCCCTGTAGGCTGCCACAATCAGGAGCTTGCAGAAATATTTATTAACTATATGCTATCGGAGCAGCCTGCAATTGCTAATGCAGAGTATACCTGCTATGCTTCGCCAAACAGCCTTGTGTACCAAAGTGACACATACATCAATGATATGGGCGAGGATGCAATGGCAGTTCTTTATCCTGAAATTGCTGACTTCTCACAAAAGTATAACACCTATGCTTACCGCAACTTAAGTGCCGAGATGCTTGATTACATCAACACACTATGGGAAACAGTAAAAATTAATTAAAATTATACAACTCATTTATTTCAAGTACTATTTCACGAAAAGGCGGTATGCAAGCTTCGCTGCCGCTTTTTCCATTTTCGCAAAAAACTGCCATTGCATACCGCGGATTTTGGTATGGAAAATAGCCACAAAACCAGCCGTGAACCATAGGACTGCCCTCACTGTCAATCCAACCTGTTTCGGCAGAGCCAGTCTTGCCCGCCACTGCAACAATTCCGTTTTGCACTCCCTGTGCTGTGCCCTCAAGCACACATTCACGCATCATATCTCCAATTTGTATTGCATGCTGCTTTGGTATAACAATATGGCTGTTATCCTTTCGCAAATTTTGCAAAACCACACCGTTATAATCCACAACACTGTCTGCCGCGTTAACACTTTTTGCAATGCCGTCATTTGCAATAACTGCAGTAAAGTATGCCGCCTGCAAGGGTGTTACAAGAATTTCGCCCTGACCTATTGATATGTTTGCACACTCCCTTTGAGCAAAAAACTCCCTTTGAGGCAGCAGCCCGCCTGTTTCGCCAATATCGATATTAACAAGAGTACTTCCAATTCCAAACCGCTGCGCCATTTGTATTATTTTTTCGCCACCTGCCCTTTGTCCTAAATCGTAAAAAAACAAATTACAGGATTTTGCAAATGCATTTTTAAAGTTAAGCTGTCCGTGTCCGTCCTGCTTGTGACACAAAAAATTTGCTCCGTCTATATTTGTGCCTCCGCTGCAAAAAACCTCTCCATCTATACCCGCATCAATACCTGCTGCTGCAGTTATTATTTTAAAAATACTGCCTGCGTTGTATGAGCACAGGGCTTTGTTAAGCAACGGGCTTCCCACATCATCCATATTATCGGCAATGTTGTTCTGATTGTACTCCGGACGGCTCACCATTGCCTTTATGTCAAAGGTGTGTGTATCCAATATAACAACAGCGCCGCTTTGAATATATTTTGAAGCGGCATTTTCGGCAATTTTTTGAATTTTGTAATCAAGGGTTGTCTTAACATTGTTTTGGGGTGAATAACTGTAATTTTTTGTGGCAAAATTATCCCATATGGGGTTGCCGTGGGTATCGCGGATGTATGAAGCATAGCTTTTGCCGTCGGTACGCAATACATGGTCAAATGCACCCTCTATTCCGCCAACCCCCTGCCCGTCGGAGTCTACATAACCCAAAAGATGCTTTGCAAAGCTGTCGCTTGTGTACCTTGCGGTTACAGGCACAGTGCTGCCGTAAATTTTTTTTGACTCCGCCTCGCTTCTGTCACAAAGGGGAATCATATTGTAATCGTATATGCAGCCCCGCCACCGCTTTACCTCTTCACTGTAAGTACGCTGATTTGACGCCATTTGCGACAGCTTGCCACCCTGTATAACCGCCACATTAAAGATGTGCACTGCCAAAAATGATATTGCTGCAACAAATGCTATTGTCAAAATTTTTATGTTTTTCATGTGTTACCTCGCTTTTGATAAATATTAATTATATTATTTACCAACAAACCTCATATATTCAAGCCATTGCCTCATTGACTTTAATTTGTATTTGATTTATAATATTTACATATTGATTTTATTTTTCCAAAGGAATGATGTATTATGACAAAAATTGATATTTTCTCAGGTTTTCTCGGTGCAGGAAAAACTACACTTATTAAAAAGCTTATTGCCGAAGGGTACAACGGCGAAAAGCTTGTACTTATCGAAAATGAATTTGGCGAAATCGGCATAGACGGCGGATTTTTGAAGGATGCAGGGATAGAAATTACCGAAATGAATTCTGGCTGCATATGTTGCAGCCTTGTAGGAGATTTTGGCAAAGCTCTTCAAAAGGTTTTGGATGAGTATTCACCCGACCGCATACTCATTGAGCCGTCGGGCGTTGGCAAGCTCAGCGATGTGCTGGGCGCAGTTGAGGGCGTATGCGGCGAAAACGTTGCAATAGGTGGTGCTGCAACTGTTGTTGACGCCACAAAATGCAAAATGTATATGAAAAACTTTGGTGAGTTTTTTAACAATCAGATTGAGCACGCCAACTCTATAATCCTCAGCCATACCGAAAATATGAGCCACGACAAAATTGCAGCCTGTGTTGAACTTTTACGTGAGCATAACAGCGACGCCGTAATTGTGACAACACCTTGGAGCAAGCTTGATGGCGCACAGCTGCGCGCAGCTGTCGAAAAAACCGAAACACTCCAAAGCACAATGGAGGATATGATACATTCGCATATAGAGCATCATCACCACGAACACCATCACAATCACGACGAGGAGTGCGGCTGCGAGCATCATCACCACGAGCACCATCACGATGAAGAGTGCGGCTGCGAGCATCATCACCACGAACACCATCACGACCACGACGAAGAGTGCAGCTGCGGCTGCGGCGGACATCACCACGCAGATGAGGTGTTTGAAAGCATCGGAATAGAAACCGCTAAAAAATATACAAAAGAGCAGATTGAAGCCATACTCGATAGCTTTGTTAACGAATCGGAATACGGTATGGTACTTCGTGCAAAGGGTATTGTTGCAGGCGAGAGCGGCGAGTGGATACATTTTGACTATGTACCCGGCGAAGCCGACGTTCGCACAGGCAGTGCAGAGGTAACAGGCAGAATTTGCGTTATCGGCTCAAAAATAAACAAAGATAAAATTAACAAATTATTCAACAATTAAAAGGTTTGGTGATAAATATGGCAAATATGACAGCAGTATATTTGTTTACGGGCTTTCTTGAGGCGGGCAAAACCAAAGCAATTCAGGAAACCTTAGAGGACGAAAGATTTTGTGACGGCGAAAAAAACCTTATACTTTTGTGTGAAGAAGGGATAGAAGAGTACGACGTGTCAAAATTCCCCAGCGGAACAACTGTAATTGAGGTTATAGAATCACAGGACGATTTAAACAAAGCGTATCTTACAAGGCTTCACAAAAGGCACAAGCCCGACAAGGTTATTGTGGAATACAACGGAATGTGGATGCTGGACAAGTTGTTTGAAAATCTGCCCGATAACTGGGGAATATATCAGGAAATTTTTGTGGCAGAGTGTAAAACCTTTGAAAGCTACAACGCAAATATGCGATCACTTATGGTAGACAAGCTGCGCACCTGCGAGCTTGTGGTATTTAACAGGCCTCTTCTTAACACCGACAGGGAAAAATTTCACAAAATAGTGCGAGGTGTTAGCAGGCAGACAAACATCGGGTACGAAATGTACGACGGCACAATGGAATATGACGAAATTGAGGATCCGCTGCCATTTGATATAAATGCAAAGGTAATAGAAATTGAGGACAGAGATTATGCCCTCTGGTTCCGTGATTTTACCGAAGAAATGCCCAAATACATCGGCAAAACCGTTAAGTTTACAGCAATTGTGGGCGTACACAAAAACTTACCCGAGGGCAATGTTGTTGCCGGCAGGCATGTAATGACCTGCTGTGTTGACGATATTGAATTTAAAGGCATACTTTGCAAATGCGGCTCTCTCCCTATGCCTCAAAACAAGCAGTGGGTAAAGCTCACCGCAAAGCTTGTGCACGAGTACAGCCCTGTTTACAAGCAAAGCGGGCCAATACTTGAAGCAATATCTATTGAGCCTGCTTGTGTTCCCGAGCAAGAGGTTGCAACATTTTATTGATTTTGCACATACAAAAAAGCGCGTCGTATGAGGCGTACTCTTAGCCATTGAAGTACTATCCGAACTCCGATTTAAATATATAAAAATTCCTGTAAACTGTGTTAAAATGCTTGCAAATACGCCCAGTATTCGCTGCGCTTTTGCCTTGTTTACAAGAATTTTTATTATATTTAAATTCTTCGACCTGAAAGGCTTGTATTTTTGAGGGGTTTTTGGTGCAAAGGACGAAGGAATGCTCGTGCCTTTCAAGGACGACAATCCAAAAAGCACCGAAAATACTGACTTTCAGGCGGGTTTGAATAATACTCCAATGGCTAAGGACAGTAAACGGAGCAGTGAAAATCACTGCTCCGTTTCGCTATTATAGAAACAATCCTTATCCCATCTTATGACATTTGTATCTATGTATTCCCATATCTTTTGATAATCTTTTTCACCACGAATTATGTGGTCATTTGATAATCTTTGCCAAATGTTTTTGCCATATTCTTTATTGCAAAACCTCTTGAATGTTGATATAAATTTTGATGTTTCGGAATTTGTAGGGGACGGCGTCCTCGACGTCCCGATTGAAAAATCTGTAATTGATAATATTAAATGTATATGATTTGGCATAATCACATATTTATCAACAGAAATATGCTTATAAAATTCACTCATTTGATTTATATATTTTTCTGCAATTTCACCGTACCATGTCAATATGTTTTTCGGGACGTCGAGGACGCCGTCCCCTACAATAAAAGGCTGAACGAAATCAATCGTTCAGCCTTTTAAAATACTTTTCTTAATGATACTTGAGCTACCTACACGCTATTTTTGTGTAATGGTATTATTATGCTTTGCCAACCGAACCAAAAAGCTCCATCTTTTCTTTAACAGTAGCCTTGATTGCTTCTGCACCGGGTGCAAGGAGCTTACGTGGGTCAAAGCCTTTGCCCTGCAAGTCTTTGCCTGCTTCGATATATTCTCTTGTAGCAGCAGCAAACGAAAGCTGACATTCGGTGTTAACATTGATTTTGGATACACCGAGAGAGATAGCTGTTTTAATCATATCCTCAGGGATACCTGTGCCGCCGTGAAGAACGAGAGGCATAGGGGTTGTAGCCTTGCTGATTTGCTCAAGTACATCAAAGCGGAGACCTGTCCAGTTTGCAGGATATTTGCCGTGGATGTTGCCTATACCTGCAGCAAGCATATCTACGCCAAGGTCTGCAACCATTTTACATTCGTTAACATCAGCAACCTCACCGTTACCAACAACGCCGTCCTCTTCACCGCCGATTGAGCCAACCTCTGCTTCGACAGAGATGCCCTTTTCGTTAGCGATACGGATAATTTCTTTGGTTTTTTCGATATTTTCGTCAATCGGGTAGTGTGAGCCGTCAAACATAACCGAAGAAAATCCTGCTTCAATTACTTTGAGTGCATGCTCGTAGCTACCGTGGTCAAGGTGAAGAGCAACAGGCACTGTAATGCCCATTTCTTCCATCATACCATTTACCATGCCTACAACAGTTTTGTAACCTGTCATATATTTTCCTGCACCTTCTGATACACCGAGAATAACTGGTGATTTAAGCTCCTCGGCAGTCTGAAGAATTGCTTTTGTCCATTCAAGATTGTTAATGTTGAACTGACCAACCGCATACTTTCCTGCTTTTGCTTTAGCAAGCATTTCTTTTGCTGATACTAACATTGCATTTCCTCCTGATTTATAAGATACTTTGTCAAAATCATAACATAGTTATTATACTGTATTTGTATGTCTTATGTCAAGATGTAGGGCTACTGCAAAAAAAATATTTGTCATATTTTGACACATATCCAAAAATGTGATATTATTTTGTTGTTTAAATTATTAATCTTAAGATGAATTTACTAAGCAAATTAAATGTCAATCGGAGAATTTTATTATGCTCAAATTTGTTAAAAATAATACAGTTACAGTAATTGCGGCAGTATGCGCACTTGTTACTTGCTTTTTTGTGCCGCCTGATATGGAGTACATAGGATATTTTGATTTTAAAACTCTTGCGTGCCTTTTTTGCACCCTTGCAGTAGTATGCGCCCTTAAGAGAATAAACTTTTTTTACATAATAGCACGAAAAATCATAAAATCTTTTAAAACCACAAAGATGTCAATTTTGGCACTGGTTTACATAACTTTTTTGGGTTCTATGCTGCTTGCAAACGATATGGCGCTGCTTACATTTTTGCCTCTTGGATTTATGGTGCTTTCTACCACAGGCAAAACAAAATATATGGCACCGACATTTATTTTGCAAAACATTGCGGCAAACCTTGGCGGTATGCTGACCCCTTTTGGCAACCCACAAAACCTGTACCTTTACACACGCTTTGCAATACCAACAGGAGAGTTTGTGATCATTATGGTGCCGCCCTTTGTGCTTGCGGTTGTGCTTATAACCATATGCTGCCTTTGCATAAAAAGCGAAAAGCTCGAAATAGACGATATTCAGATTATACTTGTCCCTGTGCGTACAATATCGTATATTGTTTTATTTGCGTTGTCTATTGCAATGGTTTTTCGCACAGTTCCGTATGTTTGGGGTACTGTTGTGGTGGTTGCAGCACTTTATTTTCTTGACAAGAAATCCTTTAAGGATGTTGACTACGGGCTGCTTTTAACATTTGCATTTTTCTTTATATTTTCGGGAAATTTGGCACGAATAGAAATAGTGCGTAATGTGTTTTCGGCATTGCTTCAAAAAAGCACGCTTTTGTTTTCGACTCTTTGCTGTCAGTTTATAAGCAACGTGCCCTCTGCAATACTGCTCTCGCAGTTTACCGACAACTACCGCGAGCTTTTGTACGGAGTAAACATCGGCGGCACCGGCACACTTATTGCATCACTTGCGAGCCTTATAACCTTTAGAGAATACACCCGCCACAACAAAGGCAAAGCACTATATTATATAGGCTTGTTTTCGGCATTTAATTTTGCATTTCTGGCAATCCTAACTGCTGCGTGCTATTATTTTTGGTGTTAGGTATTGCGGTGACAGAGGGGACATTCCTCGCAAGAGGTGTGTCCTCGTTGCCCAAGCGAACATATGATAGACGCTAAGCGTGACAGAGGGTGGCAGATAGGGTGACAAGCCGGGGACGCACGTGCAAGCACGAACATCCCCGTTTGTCACCCCGTTGTCATGCGAACATCCCCTTTTGTCATAAAACATTATCTTTAAATGGTACATTTTTTACTTCAAAGCTCTTACCATTAAGGTAAGAAAGCTCATTTTTGTCTTTAAACTCAAATTTGAGCTTGTATGAGCACAGAGCCTGAGTTTTAAGCCCGACCTTTTTGTTAAATTCATTTGTTCCATACTTGCCGTCACCTGCAAGAGGGTGACCTATGGATGCAAAGTGTGCTCTTATCTGATGAGTTCTGCCAGTAAGCAGCTCCACCTCCACAAGTGAAGTGAGTGCACCTTCGCTCAGCACCTTGTATTTTGTGGCAATGGATTTTGCTCCCTCAACTTTTTTGTTATGTATATACACTCTGTTTTGCTCTGTATTTTTTACAAGGTAACCCTCAAGAGTTGCGCTTTTGTTTTTAAGGCTGCCCTGTACAAGGCAAAGATAGAATTTTTTAATTTCGCGGTTTTTTATTTTTTGATTAATTATTTTAAGGGCCCTTGCGTTTTTTGCAGCAATTACAATGCCCTGAGTGTTACGGTCTATACGATTGCATAGCGACGGCACAAAGGAGTTTTCTTTGTCGGGCTGGTACTCGCCCTTTTGAAACAAATATGCTTTCATATGGTTAAGCAGGGTGTTTACCTTTTCGCTGTCATCATCATGTACAATAAGCCCCGATGGCTTATCCATAAGCAAAATGTTTTCATCCTCATATACAATATTAAGACTTGGAGTAAGAGTACGGTAGCTGTCGTTGGACGGAGCATCCTCAAAAAACTCGTCGTTTATGTACAAATCAACCTTGTCGCCCTCTTGCAGGCGGTAACTGATGTCGCTCTTTTTGCCATTGACCTTTATGTTCTTTTTGCGTATCGCCTTGTACATAAAGCTTTGGGGCATATTGCGGCACAGCTTTGTAACAAATTTGTCAAGCCGCTGATTTTCGTCATTGCTATTTATTATTACTGTCCGCATTTTTCCTCCTGTTTGTTCGCAACATATCGCACGAGCTGCGCAAATTCAATATCACTTCCGCCAGAATAAAGCACTGCCCTTAGTACATCATTTTCTCCCGCTCCGTAGCCAACACATATCATATCGCCATCGGGAGCAGCTCCCTCTTCGTTGACAATACACTCTAAAAATTCTTTTTGAATATCGCTTGTGCCTAAAACCCTTGAGCACATAATATAATCGGGCGAAAAGCATTTTACTCCATAGCACGCCGCTGCCACTGCACAAATTTCCTCAGCAGAGGCATCTTTTATGCATAGCTCCTTTAAAAAAACATCCTGTACATCATCGGGAATTTTGGGGCCTTGGGGCGTGGTTTCACATTTTGTGTATGCGTACTCTGTATCCATACCGCTGCGCAATACTGTGTCGTGCATAATTTCTGCCTCAAAGCCTGCATCCTTTAGCATATTTTGTATATAATACACCGATGCACCCATATCCAGCATAGCCCCAAGCAGCATATCTGCCGAAAATTCGGTGTTGCATTCTATATAAAGAATTGTCATACCTGTTCACTTCCGTAATTTTGTTCCTCATAGGTCTCGGCGGAAGTTTCTGCAGCTTCAGTTTCGGGCACCTGAGGCTGCTCGGGAGTAGCCTCAGGTCTATCAAGAGTTACAACATTTTGCTCCAGACGCTCTATTGCATCGTTTATACTGCTGTGCGTAATAACCGAAAGATATTTTTCGCGGTATTTGAGTGCTTTTTTGTAATACTCAATAGCCTCTCTTGTCTGCATTCTTTTTTCAAGCAGCATTGCATAATTGTAGTACGGCTCAATAAATTCGGGCTTAAGAGGCAAAAGTCTTTTGTAAATCTCTTCTGCCTTTTCAAAATCGCTGCACAAAATGCAGTTGCAGCCGTAATTGTCGGCAATAACCTGGTTGTCACTGTTGTATTCGTATGCCTCCTTGTTAAATTCCATACCCTTTGCAAGCTGATTGTTCAAAATATAAAAATATCCCAAGGTTCCGTACAGAGTGGTAGAACGCAGATTTTTGTTGTAAAGGTTTTCAAGAATTTCTATACCCTCTTCGATATTATCTCTCTTCCAGCATATAACCGCTCGTGACATATCTGCATCTATAACATTTGCATCGGTTAAGCTGTTTCGGTTAAGGTAGGTCACCTTGTTTATAACCGCTTCGGCTCTGTCAAGCTCCCCATCGCGAACCATCATATATGCATAAAGCAGGGTTTTGGAGGTAGAAAGCTTTGTGGTTGCAGCAGCTTTGTCCATAAGCTTGTATGCCTCACTGTGCATACCCTTGCCGTAGCGTGCAAGCCCCAGTGCAAACAAAACATTTGCACGATTGATAATTAAAATTACCACAATTGCCGCAGCAAAGCCTGCAATGCCTCCTATAACTCCAAAAGAAGCACCGCCGATAACAGTGAGCAATACAACCAATGCTATAATTAACAATCCGTTTATCATACCCTTCATCAAATCATTCCCTTCACCCGTTATCATTTATACCAGTATTTTTTGTCAAGTCCGCGGTACTGAACCGCTTCGGCAATATGCTGTGTTTTTATGCTTTCGCTGCCGTCAAGGTCTGCAATAGTCCTGGCAACCTTGAGTATGCGGCTGTGAGCTCTTGCCGAAAGGCCCAGCGATTCAAACACACTTTTAAGGAGTGCTTTGCCCTCCTCATCTACGCCGCAATATTTTTCTATTCCTGATGCACCAAGCTGTGCATTGCAGTATATATCGGAGCCCTTGTATCTTTCGAGCTGGATTTTGCGGGCTTTTTCTACATTTTTGCGGATTTCCTCAGAGCTTTTGCCTTTTGATTTAGAAGAAATGTCGTCATATTTTACCGCAGGCACCTCTACCTGAATGTCAAATCTGTCAAGTACGGGGCCGGATATTTTGCCAAGATAGCTTTGTATCTGTGCAGGCGTACAGCTGCATTCCCTTACAGGGTCGCCGTAGTAGCCACACTTGCAAGGGTTCATACTTGCAACAAGCATTACCGAGCAGGGATATGTAGCACTTCCTGCCGCCCTCGTAACGGTAAGGCTGCCATCCTCCAAAGGCTGACGCATAGATTCTATTGCATCCTTGCGAAATTCGGGAAATTCATCAAGAAAAAGCACTCCGCAGTGAGCAAGGCTTATTTCGCCCGGCTTTACACCTGCTCCGCCGCCTGTCATACCAACATTGGTAACAGTGTGGTGCGGATTTCTAAAAGGACGTACAGTAATAAGAGAATTTTTTTGTGACAGCTTGCCCGAAATAGAATACACCTTTGTAACCTCAAGGGCTTCTTCAAAAGACAAATCGGGAAGCACCGAGGGAATTCGCTTTGCAAGCATTGTTTTTCCTGTGCCGGGAGAGCCTATCATAAGCACATTGTGGCCGCCTGCAGCAGCAACCTCAATGGCACGCTTTGCTCCCTCCTGACCCTTTACGTCTGCAAAATCATCTGCATAAATGCGGTTGTTTATAAACATTGCATCCACATCCACCTCTGTTTTTGGTATAAGCTCCATACCCTGCAGGTGCTTTACCACCTGAGAGAGGTTTTCGGCACCAAAAACATTTACATCTGATACAACTGCCGCTTCGTACGCATTGTCAACAGGTACAATTACATTTTTTATGCCGTGCTGCCTTGCACAAAGCACCATTGGCAAAATTCCCGTTGCACTGCGCAGAGTTCCGTCAAGGGCAAGCTCTCCCACAAGAAGATAGCTGTTTATATCATCGTTTACAATCTGCTTTGTAGACATAAGTATTGCAATGCATATCGGTAAATCAAGATAAACCCCTTCTTTTTTTGTGTTTGCGGGGGCTAAATTTATAACAAATCTTTTTGGCGGAAGCTTAAGCTCACTGTTTTTTATTGCCGCCTTGACTCTCTCTTTGGATTCTTTTACCGCGGTGTCGGGCAACCCTACTATGTCTATTGCAGGAAGTCCGTTTGACATATCTGTTTCAACAGTAACCAAAAAACCATCTATGCCAAAAACTCCCGCGCTTTGTATTTTTGAAGTCATTTTTATGTCACCTCAATTGTCAATTGCTTGTTTTAAGGCTTGCGCCAGCTGGTCGGGACAGGAGGTGTTTTTAAAGCCGCATTTTATTCCTTCAACAAGGCTTATTACCTCTGTTGCACTTCTTCCCTCAGCAAGCTTTGCAATACCCTGCAGGTTGCCGTTGCAGCCCCCTGTAAACTGAATGTTGCTCACCTTTCCGTCGTTTAAATCAAACACAATTCTCATGGAGCATACGCCCTTTGGTCTGTACTCATAAGTCATAGTTTAAGTTCCTTTCTGTGTGATTTTGGTTTTATTGTGCATCGGTCGCACAACCATCATCACCATAAATAACCTTTGCCGCAATGCGGGCATTTTGTTTTGATTTTGCTTTTATTTCGGGCAGCCTTTGCTCCAAAAGCTGCTTTGAAGCATCTAAATTTTGCATAAAGCTGTCAACAATCTCTTTATATGTGCCGTCACAAATATCCTTTGCACTTATTACAAAGGGCAGCCCCATATGGTTTTGAAAGCCTCTTATTTTGGGGTCATACTCAATACCTACCGACGGCACTCCCGATGCCGCACCAAAAATAAGCATATGCAGCCTTACC
Source organism: Clostridia bacterium (assembly GCA_045633845.1). Taxonomy (GTDB): domain Bacteria; phylum Bacillota; class Clostridia; order UMGS1810; family UMGS1810; genus RGIG4708. Next base: position 34,324 of record JAZQZC010000045.1, on the reverse strand, counting down.
GACACAACTGCTTTTGAATATTTAATAAGCGAAACAATTTGCTTAACCGACAGCTTTTTGTGTATAACAACTGCGTCAGCCGTCATTTTTGAAGCAATTATTTTGCTCGGATTAAGGTCTTTTTCAAACTGCATAGGCACAAACACCGGAGTCAGCGAATATTTTTGGCTGATGTAATCTGCCATTTGTGCAATGCCCGCAATTACCTTTGTGTCGGAGTCTGCCCAGTTGCGCACCGACATACACACATAGTCACCCTCTATGCCAAACTCCTTTGAAATATCCTCGCTTTCACCCACAAAAGAAAATGCAGGGTCGGCAGTTACCGCAATCTGAGGCCTTGTAACCCCAAGCTCCTTAAGAAACTCTGCCGATTCTTCGTCGCGAAGAGTAATGACATCCACTGTATCAAGAACGGCTGCAGCTCTTTTTTTGTTTTCATCCTTAACAATGGGGCCGATGCCGTTTGCATACAGCATTACTTTGAGCCCATATCTTTTTGCAAGCTTTATGCTCCACAGGTAATAAAGCAGTGATTTTGTGCTTGTTACGTCCTGAATAAGACTGCCGCCGCCGAGCACCAGCACGCTTGAACGTTTAAATGCGGCAATAACCTGTTTTATGTTAAATCTGTCCGCACACTCAACATTATATGCCTTTTGGGTGCTTAATGCATTGTGTGAAAGCACTATTGGGCAAAAGCCCGGGTCAATTTCTTTAATATCGTTTATAATTGCACCGAGCAGTGCATCGTCACCGCTGTTACCATAGCCGTAGTAGCCAAGCATTACCGTCTTTTTTTGCGTGTCGCGAATTGCATCATAGTACATCTGCATATTGTCGTCTGCCATTTTTTTGACAGAATAATACTGCTCAACCACCCATTTGCCGTAATTGGTAACCTCTTTGCTCTCGTCATCGTTCATATTAAACAGGCGGATTATATCGTCGGTCATTATTTCGTTATCAAGCTTATCACATCCGCGGCAGGTAAAGTTGCACTTGATTGCAGTGTCGAGCTTGTCGGGAGTGAGTATGCCAATGTAGCCCTCCTGACCCACAACAACACACTTTTTTTCCATTATCATAGGCTCTAAAATTGCGCGGCTTACACCAACGCAAACATCTGCATTTGCGTGAATTTCGTTGATGTCGGTGCGGGGGCCTGCCATAATAACTGCTCTTCTGCCAAGTGAGGCATTTGCCGCGTCTGCCTTTTGCTTCATATCATCATAGCAGTCGCCGCCGCCTACAATTATTACTTGTATTCCGGGAACGGCTCTGTCAAGCTTTTGAATTTTTTGTATAAGTCCGTATGCAGGAGCGCACACAGCAGGGTTAAGACGGCTTACATACACAATTTTTTTTGCGTCGGGAGTAAGGTTGAATTCTTTTGCAACTCTGCTTCCGTCAACGTCTTTTGAAAATTTGTTGCCGTCAATTCCGTTGATACTTATATATATATTCTGCTCTTTTACCTCGGGGTAATATTTAAGCAGATATTTTTTGAGGTCATCACTTACCGCAAGAGTTTTTTGACCCCAGCGGGTAAGATTTTTTACCATAAATGAGGTGTCAAAGGTCCAGTGGGCAGTGGTTACAAACACAAAGGATTTGAGCTCCTTGTGCACCATATCAAGCAAAAATCCCGGTATGCGTGCATGGGCGTGTACAATATCGGGTTTTTCGTCTTGTATTATTTTTTTGAGTTGTGCCTTTGATGTAAAAATACTGCGGGGCGAGCGGGAGGTTAGCGTAACTGTGTAGTGCTTTATGCCCGACTCCTCAACTTCTTTTTGATACACGCCGCCCGACGATACCATTACAACCTTATGTCCGCGGCGTACAATCTCTTTTGAGAGCTCCACCACGTGAGTTTCTGCGCCGCCTATGTCAAGACCATTCAGTGCCATTAAAATCTTCATAACAAATTCTCCTTGCTCCCTTTATTTTTTCTTTTCTACTTTTACCTTTTTTCCGTCGGGAGTTTGTATATATGTGTTTGAAAGTATTCCTGTCAGCGACTGGCGGAACGAGGCAATGTACTCCTCGCGCAAAATCTTTTGCTCTGCCTTTTCCTCCTCCGTTAAGCCCTCTGCCTTTGACTTTCTTGCGAGGGCATTAATTCTGTCTATTTTGCTTTGTTCCATAAGTAATCTCCTAATTCATAGTGCTTAAGTGTTCTTCGTAAGTGGCGGTAAATATATGGCTTCCGTCACTTTTTGAATTGTCTGTGTGATAATACAAAAAGCTGTGCTGCTCCGGATTTGCCGCCGCCTTTATTGCCGAAATTCCCGGGTTGCATATAGGCCCCGGCGGAAGTCCTCTGTTTGTATAAATATTGTATGGCGAATTTACCTCAAGGTTGTTATAGGTTACGCCTGTTGCATCATAAATTCCGTCTGTTACCGCATACACAATAGATGCATCTATTTGCAAAGGCATATCCCTTCTGAGCCTGTTTTCAATTACGCCGGCAATTGTGGGGCGCTCTCTTTCGAGCTTTGCCTCTTTTTCGATAAGGGCTGCTTTGGTTATTGTTTCAAAAATTTTAGCATCGTATGCGCCAACGTACTGCCTGTACTTTGCATCAAAGTTTGCAAGCATTGTATCAATAATGGTATGGCTATCCGTGCCTGCTGCAAAGCTGTATGTGTCGGGGAATAAAAATCCCTGCAGCCTGTAATCGTACTTACCCTTTGGAATTAAATTAACAAATTCGTAGTCGTAGCTGTCTGACAAGGCAGATAAAAACTCCTTTTTGCCGCAAAGGCCTATAGCTTCAACCCTTTCTGCAATATTCTGAACCGAAAAGCCCTCAGGCACCACAAGTACAACTGTGTTCTGATTGCCTGCCTCGCCAAGCTGCTTTACAACATCGGTAAGGCTCATTCCGTCATCAAGGGTATATGTACCCCAGTTGAGCTTGTTGTCATATTTAGAAAGCTTTACTTTAAGCCTGAATGCAATTTTGTTGTCTATAACTCCCGCATCGTGCAAAATATCTGCAATTTGTGTAATGGTTGCACCCTCGGGAACAGTAACCGTAATGGTATTTCCTGCGGTAGAGCTTGTACCAAAATATTCTGTTATGGCAGGTGCACCAAAAATGATTATTGCAATGACAATTATAACTGCCAGTATTTTTTTCATTTGTATCACTCGCCTTTCAACAATTTATCACCATAATTTTATCACAAAATTATTAAGTTATCAACAATTTATTGCTATTTTAACGCAAACAAGTGGATAAATTAACAAATTTTTAAAAAAACATTGTAATTTTTGAAAAATATAGTATAATTAGAATGTATATTTGTGTATTATAATACCTACATTAAGGAAGTGAAAAAATGGATATTTTAGTTAAACAGCTTTTTGCCGATGCAAATGAGTACGGCGACAAGCAAATCAGTATATCCGGCTGGATAAGAACACTCAGAGCCTCAAACGCATTTGGCTTTATTGAAGTTAACGACGGCACATTTTTTAAAAATGTTCAGGTTGTTTTTGAAGCCGAAAAAATTTGTAATTACAAGGAGATTGCAGCACTCAACGTAGGTGCGGCAATAAAGGTTACAGGCACACTTGTGCTCACACCTGAGGCAAAGCAGCCTTTTGAAATCAAGGCAGAGCAAATTGTAATTGAGGGCGAATCAACTCCCGACTATCCTCTTCAAAAAAAGAGACACTCTCTTGAATACCTTCGTACAATTGCACATCTTCGCCCGCGTACAAACACATTTTCGGCAGTGTTCCGCGTGCGTAGCCTTGCAGCATACGCAATACACAAATTCTTTAACGAAAGAGGCTTTGTTTACACCCACACGCCACTTATTACGTGCTCCGACTGCGAGGGTGCAGGCGAAATGTTTCAGGTAACAACTCTTGATATGAGCAACCCTCCCAAAAACGATGACGGCAGTGTTGACTTTAAGCAGGACTTTTTTGGAAAAGCGGCCAACCTTACAGTTTCGGGTCAGTTAAACTGCGAAACATACGCGCTTGCTTTCCGCAACGTGTACACCTTCGGGCCTACCTTCCGTGCCGAAAATTCCAACACAACCCGCCACGCAGCAGAGTTTTGGATGATTGAACCTGAAATTTCTTTTGCAGACCTTGGCGACGATATGCGTCTTGCAGAGGATATGCTTAAATACATTATCAATTACGTGCTCGAAAATGCACCGGAGGAAATTGCATTTTTCAACAGCTTTGTGGACAAAGGCCTCTTAGAGCGCCTTACACACGTTGCAAATTCCGATTTTGGCCACATCACATATACCGAAGCAATTGAAATTTTGGAAAAGAACAACGCAAACTTTGATTATCCTGTAAAATGGGGCACAGACCTTCAGACAGAGCACGAAAGATATCTTACCGAGCAGGTGTTTAAAAAACCTGTGTTTGTTACAGATTATCCAAAGGAAATAAAGGCGTTTTATATGCGTCTTAACGACGACGGCAAAACTGTTGCAGCTATGGATCTTCTTGTTCCGGGCATCGGTGAAATTATCGGCGGCAGCCAGAGAGAAGAAAGATACGATATACTAGTTAGCAGAATTGAAGAGCTTGGTATGAAAGCGGAGGATTACAGCTGGTATCTTGATTTGCGCAAATACGGCGGCTGCAAGCACGCAGGCTTTGGCCTTGGCTTTGAAAGAGCAATTATGTATCTTACAGGTATTTCAAACATCCGTGATGTAATTCCGTTCCCGCGAACAGTTGGTAATGCTGATTTTTAAGCATATGCGGGCAAGCTTTAAAAATTCTTAAAGAACCTGTCTGCACGCGTGGTAAGCGCACAGACACTGGTTAGATTGTTGTTAACCTGTGGACGAATAAATAAAAAAGCACGAACCCAAAAATTTGGGTTCTTGCTTTTTGTTTTATTTACTGCCGCATCCGCCATTTTTGTCGCAATTGCAGCTCTCAGGGCAGCCTATGCATTTTTTGCCGCTTTTTTTAGCTTTGTAAACATAGCCTGCTGCCGCAACAACTATTACTGCAATTATTACAATTGCAATTACATTATCCATAAGAACATCTCCTTATGCATTAACTTTTTCTGCCTTTTTGCCGCTTAATGCATATTCTGCTTTTAACTTTTTGCCAGCATTTAAGCAAAGGTAAACAACCACTGCTGCCATAGCCGCTACTGCAATAAGGCCTGGAACAAAACCTGCTCCAACAGCGCCTGTGGTAATAATTGTACCAATCTGATATACAAGGTAACCTACTGTGTAGCCTACGCCAAGCTGGAGGGCAATGCCTCCCCACAACCATTTTGCGCTCTTCATTTCAGCGTTCATAGCACCAATTGCCGCAAAGCAAGGAGGTGTAAACAGGTTGAACATAAGGTAGCTAAGTGCTGCAACCTTTGTGATTGCAAATACTGTTGCAACCTCCGCACCTGCACCCTCCATAAGAGCAAGCTCTTCGGTATCAATAAGATTTTCTAGGCCTACAAAGCAAACTGCAAGTGTACCTACAACATTTTCTTTTGCAATAAAGCCTGTAATAGCTGCTGCTGCCATCTGCCACGAAAATACTCCTATAACAGGTATAAGAAAATACGCAAAGGGATTTGCAATTGATGCAAGTATTGATTTGTCAGCACTTTCGGCAACAGTAAAAGTCCAGTCAAAGCTCTGCATAATCTGAACTGCTGTATTACAAAGAAGTATAATTGTAGCAGCTTTTACTATGTATGCCCAGCCGCGTGAGCACATTGATTTAAATGCTCTTAAAAGGCTCGGTGCCTTGTACTGCGGAAGTTCAATAATAAAGAATGAATTTTGTGCCTTGTAGCCCGTTATTTTGTTAATAAGAAGAGCTGCAACATAAATAATAACAATTCCTGCAAAGTACATAGCCGTTCCTATCCACGAAGCTTGTTTAAAAAATGCACCTGCAAAAAGCGCTATCACAGGAAGCTTTGCACCGCATGGCATAAAGGGTGCAAGCATAGCTGTTGCCCTGCGTTCTCTTTCGCTTCGGATTGTGCGGCACGCCATAACACCAGGGACAGCACAGCCGGTTGAAATTACAAAAGGTATTACTGATTTTCCTGAAAGCCCTACTTTTTTAAATATGGGGTCCAGTATAACCGAAACCCTTGCCATATATCCGCAATCTTCTAAAAGTGCAATAACAAAATACATTACCATAACAAGAGGCAAAAAGCCTACAACAGCGCCAACACCGCCTATAATGCCATCAACTAAAAGTGCGTTAATAAGAGGATTTGCATCAGACAAAAGCTCCGAGACCCACGCCTGAAAACTTTCTATCCAGCCTACAAGGTAATCTGCAACAAATACGCCAATACCTTTTTGGTGCTGCGAAATTAAAAAAACAAGCCCCATAACAAAAGCAAAAATAGGAATTCCAATCCATCTGTTGGTAAGAATTTTGTCTATTTTATCATTTAAATTAATTTTGTTGGATTGTTGTTTTTTTACTTGTACAGATGAAACTATGCTATTTACAAAAGCAAATCGCTTCCTGTCTGCCTGACGCACGCATTCTTTGTCATTTGTATTTACATTTTTATCATTATACGGAGCTTTTTGGTGCTTTCCCTTTTTTTCAACTGCCGTAAGCACCAACTCTTTAAGACCTTCTGATGATGTTGACACAGTTTCCAAAACAGGGCACTCCATAAAAGCCGAAAGCAATTCAATGTCTATTATTGTTTTTTCTTTTACATTTATGTCACATTTGTTTAATGCAATGACAACAGGAATATCAAGCTCCAAAAGCTGTGTGGTAAAAAACAGACTTCGGCTTAAGTTTGTTGCATCCACAATGTTGATGATAACATCGGGATTTTCATTTTTTATATAAGTGCTTGTAATACTTTCTTCAAAAGTAAAGGGCGACATTGAATATGCACCCGGAAGGTCGACAGCAATAAGTTCTTCGCTTCCTTTGTAAAAGCTTTTTTTAATAGGATGTTCTTTTTTTTCTACCGTAACTCCCGACCAGTTACCCACTGTTTCGTTACATCCGGTAAGAGCGTTGTACATTGTTGTTTTTCCGCTGTTTGGATTACCAGTTAACGCAATTCTCATTTTTTGCCTCCTTTAAATATAAAATGAAAAATAATATATACAATGGTTAGAATTGACTAACTTAAATTCAAAAAGTAATCAGCCGACTTCTTATCTTACAATAATTGCAGCAGCCAACTGATTATCTATATTATACCTGCCATCTTTTATAGCAACTATACAGCCGCCTTTTATGTGAGAAATAACTGTAATGGGTTCACCTCTGTAACATCCCAAAGAAAACAGAAAAGCATCAAGTTCTTCGTCATATGTATCAATTTTTTCGATGACATACTCTTTTCCTTCAAGAGCTTGTTTTAAATTCACATGTATCACCTGATTTTTTATTTTTTGTTAGAAATGACCTTTATATCTCGATTAGTCACAACTAACTCTAGTTGAGTTTATCACAACTAACCAGGTTTGTCAATACCATTTTTAAATTTTTTTACAAAAACAGTTAGTGTGACAAAAAGAAAAGTTCGCATGACAACGGGGTGACAGTGGGGGAAGTTCCTTTGCAAAAGGTGCGTCCCCCATCTGTCACAGGTTGGCTTTTTATTATTGTTCGTCATTTTTAAGGGACGACAGGTGACAGTGGGATGTTCGCACAACAAACGAGGACACACCTCTTGCGAGGAATTTCCCCGTTGTCATGCGAACAGATTATAAAAATAATAGGTGACAGATGGGGACGCACCTTTTGCAAAGGAACATCCCCCCTCTGTCACCTTTTGTCACATATATTAATTATTCCTGTTTTTCCTCTGCCAAAGCTTGTTCGGTTGCTTCTTCTTCCTCTTCTTTTTGAGTACGTTCAATAGACTTAATTTTAACGCCGTCGTCAAGACGCATAACTCTTACACCCTGAGTTACTCTGCCAAATTCGCTTATTTCGGCAACACTCATACGTATAATAACACCTTCGGTTGTAATAACAATAACGTCGTCATCATTTGTAACAATGCTCATACCTGCAATAAGACCTGTTTTTTCGGTAATTTTGTAGCCTGTTACACCCTTACCTGCTCTGAACTGAAGCTTAAATTCCGAGACAGGTGTCTTTTTGCCGTAGCCATTTTCGGTAATTGTAAGAAGTGTAGAATTTTCACCGCCTACATTTGCACCAATTACATAATCGTCTGCTTTGAGCTTGATGCCTGTTACACCGCTTGCAGTTCTGCCCATAGGGCGAACATCCGTTTCGGCAAAGCGTATGCACATACCATTTTTTGTACCGATAATAATGTGCTTGTCGCCATCGGTAAGATTAACACTGATAAGCTCGTCGTCCTCACGGAGCCCGATTGCAATAATACCGCCTTTTCTGTTGGTATCATAGTCGGTGAGAGCTGTCTTTTTAACAAAGCCGCGTTTTGTAATCATTGTAAGGTATTTGCCCTCTTCAAATTCGCGGATAGGAATCATTGCTGTTACATGCTCGTCATTTTCGAGAGGCAAAATATTTACAATTGCAGTTCCCTTTGCGGTTCTGCTTGTTTCGGCTACTCTGTATGCCTTTATTTTGTACATTTTACCTTTTGAAGTAAAGAATACAAGGTAGTCGTGTGATGATGCAACAATAAGGTCCTCAACAAAGTCCTCTTCTCTTGTTGACATACCCGAAATACCTCTGCCACCTCTATGCTGACTCTTGTATGTTGCAACGGGAATTCTTTTAATATATCCAAAGTGTGTCATTGTAATAACACAATCCTCTTCTTCAATAAGGTCCTCATAGTCAACATCGTCAATTGCAGCCTCAATGCCTGTTCTTCTGTCGTCGCCGTATTTGTCGGCAATTGCCGAAAGCTCCAGCTTAATCTGACCAAGGAGCTTTTCTTCATCTGCAAGAAGAGCCTGATATTCTTCGGTTTTTGATTTTAATTCGCTGTATTCATCCTCAATTTTTTCGCCGTTGAGCTTTTGCAGCTGAATAAGACGCATATCAAGTACACTCTGTGCCTGAATATCCGAAAAGCCAAAGCGCTGCATAAGTCTTTCCTTAGCATCATCATAAGAATTACGGATTATCTCAATAACCTCGTCAATATTGCCAATAGCGATACGCAAGCCTTCCAATATGTGCATCCTTGCAAGTGCTTTGTCAAGGTCAAATTGTGTACGGCGTCTTACAATATCCTCCTGGAATGAAATAAAGTTTGCCAGTATATCCTTTAATCCCATTACCTTTGGTTTGCCGTCTACAATAGCAAGCATATTGATAGAAAAGCTGTCCTGAAGTCTTGTATATTTGTACAAATGATTAAGTACAATTTGCGGATTTGCATCTCTTTTTATGTCAATACGTATCTGCAAGCCGTTTCTGTCTGATGACAAATCTTTTATACTTGAAATACCCTCTATTCTTTTGTCCTTAACAAGGTCTGCAATAGATGTTACAAGCACACTCTTGTTGAGTTGATAAGGAATTTCGGTGATATTGATATAATATCTGTCGTCTTTATCTTCAATAATTTCGGCTTTTGCTCTCACTATAATCTTGCCGCGGCCTGTGTTATATGCGCTTCGTATGCCGCTTTTGCCCATTATAACTGCTCCTGTTGGAAAGTCAGGGCCTTTGATATGCTCCATAAGCTCTTCAACAGTTATGTAAGGGTTGTCTATTTGTGCAATAACGCCGTTTATAACTTCTTTTAAATTGTGCGGCGGAATATTTGTAGCCATACCTACCGCAATACCTGAGCATCCGTTTATAAGAAGTGTGGGTACTCTTGCAGGAAGTACAGTAGGCTCTTTTCGTTTTTCGTCAAAGTTAGGAATAAAATCTACTGTATTTTTTTCGATATCGTTAAGCAGCTCGTTTGAAATTTTGCTCATTCTTGCTTCGGTGTATCGGTAAGCAGCCGGAGGGTCTCCGTCTACCGAACCAAAGTTACCGTGACCGTCTATAAGAGGGTAACGGAGTGAAAAGTCCTGCGCCATTCTAACGAGGGCATCATACGCAGAAGCATCACCATGTGGATGATATCTACCTATAACATTACCTACTGTGGTAGCCGATTTAAAGAAAGGCTTGTCTGCTGTAAGATGTTCTTCATACATTGAGTAAAGTATTCTTCGGTGTACCGGCTTTAAGCCATCTCTTACATCGGGAAGAGCACGGCTTATAATAACTGACATTGCATAGTCAATAAAAGCTTCTTTCATTCTTTTTTCTATATCAATGTCAACTATGGTCTGGGTTTCCAGATGTTTTTCAAAATCGCTGATTTTATTGTTATCCATAATTACCTCACTGATTAAATATCAAGATTTACCGCATACTGTGCGTTTTCTTCTATAAACTGTTTTCGTGGTTCAACCTCGTCACCCATAAGTACAGAAAATATTTTGTCTGCTTTTATGGCATCCTCAAGTGTAACACGAAGAAGTATTCTGTTTTCGGGGTTCATTGTTGTTTCCCACAGCTCTGTAGGGTTCATTTCACCAAGACCTTTATAACGGCTTATTTCTACCTTTGCGTTAGGGTCGCCATTTTTAAGTTCTTCGCTTATTCTATCTCTTTCTTCGTCTGAGTATGCAACCTGGCTCTTTTTTCCTCTCGAAAGCTTGTAAAGAGGTGGTTTTGCAAGGTAAACATGTCCTGTTTCAACAAGCTCTCTCATAAATCTGAAAAAGAATGTGAGGAGTAGAGTCTGAATGTGAGCACCGTCTACGTCGGCATCCGCCATAATAATAATTTTGTCATAGCGCAGCTTATTGATGTCAAATTCATCACCGATACCAGCACCTAATGCAATAATTACAGGCAAAAGCTTTTCGTTGGAGTAAACCTTGTCTGCTCTTGATTTTTCTACATTAAGCATTTTTCCCCAAAGAGGAAGTATAGCCTGATAGTTGCTGTCACGTCCTCCCTTTGCGCTGCCTCCTGCAGAATCTCCTTCGACAATGTATATCTCTGTTTTTGATGCATCTTTTTCGTGGCAGTCTGCAAGCTTGCCCGGCATTGAGTGACCCTCAAGGGGAGTTTTTCTTCGGGTGGCTTCTCTTGCTTTGCGGGCAGCCTCACGAGCGCGGGATGCAAGGAGTGATTTTTCGATAACTGTTTTACCAACCTGTGGATTTTCTTCAAAAAAGTCTGCAAGCTTTTCGTTAACTGTGTTTTCCACAAGTGTTCTCATTTCGGAATTACCGAGCTTTGTTTTGGTTTGTCCTTCAAACTGAGGCTCTTCAAGCTTTACCGAAATTACACATGTTAAGCCTTCTCTCACATCTTCGCCTGAGAGCTTTTCATCATCTTTTATAAGCTTATATTTTTTTGCATAATCGTTCATTACCTTGGTAAGGGCACTCTTAAAGCCTGTCTCGTGAGTACCTCCCTCTGTTGTGGCAATGTTGTTGGCAAAGGATACAATATTTTCGCTGTATGTATCGCACCACTGAAGAGCAACCTCGGCTTCTCTTCCTTTCATTTCGCCTTTTACATAAATTATATCTGCAAGAGGATTTTTACCTTCGTTTATATACGAAACAAAGTTTTTTATACCGCCTTCGTAATAAAGCTCGTCTTCTCTTACATATTCGCCGCGCACATCCTTAAGGTGAATTTTAACACCACCGTTAAGAAATGCCTGCTCACGAAGTCTGTGGAGCAAAATTTCATAATCATAAACAAGCTCTTCAAAAATTTCGTAGTCAGGCTTAAAGTGAACCTTTGTACCACGTTTTGTTGTATTTCCAATTACCTTGAGGTCATTAAGCTTTGTACCTCTTTCGTATTTTTGATAGTGAATATGCTCACCATCGCTTACTTCTACCTCAAGATATTCACTGAGAGCGTTAACTACCGACGCACCAACACCATGAAGCCCACCGGACACCTTGTATCCGCCTCCACCAAATTTACCACCTGCATGAAGCACTGTAAATACAACCTCAACTGCAGGTATTCCCATTTTTGCATGAATACCAACAGGTATACCACGTCCGTTATCCTCTACTACAATAGAATTATCCTCGTTAATTGTAACGGTTATTGTATTACAAAAGCCTGCCAAAGCTTCGTCAATACTGTTGTCCACAATTTCGTATACAAGGTGGTGAAGACCTCTTGATGATGTAGAACCGATATACATACCCGGTCTTTTTCGTACAGCTTCAAGCCCCTCGAGCACCTGAATATTGGACTCATCATAATTTGTGTTATTGCTCATTTAAAGTTTCCTCCTCTTCAGAGTTTTATCATTAATTTTCAATATATAATTTATTTTTCACTTCTTTTTAAAAGTGTTGCCGACGAAATCGGTGAAATATAAACTTTTCTTTCGTTTTTGTTTTTTACAACCACATAGGATTTTGGTAAATCCTCATAGCTTACTGTAATTACATCATTTTCTTTTTCGGCTTTTTGAAGATATTCACGGGTTATTTTTGAAATTGATGTAGTTTCAAGGTCCATTATTGCCACCACATCTTTGTCATTTACAACCACATCTGCTCCCAAATGCAAAAACATTATATCATTCCTTTATTTTTCCATTTTCTATACAAAAATACTTTGCATTTTCATTGTTTGCTGCATTTTCTTTTTGTGTACAGGTTATAAAAATCTGCATATCTCCTATTTTTTTCATAAAAAATTCTTTTCTTTTTTTGTCAAGCTCACTGAGTATATCATCAAGCAAGAGTATTGGCTTTCTGCCTGTACTTTGTTTTATAATTTCACATTCGGTTAGCTTTAATTTTAAAACGCTTGTTCTTATCTGCCCTTGCGAGCCATATTTTTTTATAGATTTACCATTCATTTTTATTTCAAAGTCATCTCTTTGAGGTCCAATTAAAGTAAGTCCTTTTTCAATTTCTTTAGGAAGGCTGCTTTCAAGCTGCTTTAAAAATTCATTTTTGTCGCAAAAATCATTTTTTATGCCCGATATATATTCAAGCTTTAAATCTTCTTTTATATTTTCAAATTCTATGTTTTTTATTACTTCATTTATTTTTTCAATCATATCATATCTGTATTTTGCAATTACTGTTCCATATTCGGCAAGCTTTTCGTTCCATACAGCTATGGTAGAAAGTTCTGATTTGTTTTTTCTTTTTAAAATATTATTTCTATTTATGAGTACTTTATAATAATTTAAAAGTGTTTTAAAATAGACAGGCTTAAGCTGGCTTATTAATATATCTAAAAACTGACGTCTTACTCCAGGTCCTTCTTTTACAACAGACAACATATCGGGAGTAAAAATTACTATGTTTATAAATCCTATAAGCTCACTCAATTTACCAAGTGGTATGTCATTTACAGCAACAATCTTTTTGTTTTGAATTATAATTTCACCTTTGTTGTCTCTTTCTCCGTCATTAAATAATATTTTTATTTTACAAAAATCACTGTCAAAATTTATAACTTCATTGTCTTTTGAAGTTCTGTATGACTTTCCGTTTACAAAAAAGTATATAGCTTCTATAACATTTGTTTTTCCCTGACCGTTTAATCCATAAATTATATTTTTTTCAGGGCTGAATTCAAATACTTGTTTTTTGTAATTTCTAAAATTTTCAAGTTCTAATTTTTTTATATACATAATTATTCAACTAAAAGCTCAATATCAGCATCTTCATAAACAATACTCACCTTGTCGCCGGGGTAAACCTTTTTTCCTCTTCTTACTTCAACCTCGCCGTTGTAGCTTACATATCCGTTTGTAATAAGAAATTTTGCATCAGCTCCGTTTTGGGTAACATCTGCATATTTTAAAAGCTGGTCAAGCTTTATAAAAGGTGTTTCTATCTTAATTATATCCATTATATTCTCCTTGGCAAAACCATATATATAAATGAATCTCCCTCAACCGGCTTAATAACACATGGGCTTATAACTGTATTAAATTCAAAAATTGCATTTTCGTGCTCAATAGCTTTGAGAGCATCCAAAAGTAATTTTGAATCAATACCTATTTTTAAATCATCACCCTGCTTGTCTATAGCAATGCTTTCGTTAAAGTTACCTCTTTTTGATATACATTCCACACTTATTTCGTTAGATTTTATGTTAAGTATAACAGGAATTTTTGGATCATCATAGTTTATAATAATAGCAGCTCTTTCGACAATGTCGGTAAACTTTTTAATATTAATCTGTGCTTTTATGCTGCAGTTTGCAGGAATAGCCTTGTTGTAATCAAAAAACTCACCCTCAAGGAGTCTTGCAATAATTGTAAAATTATCAAAGCTGAACATAACACTGTTGTTTTTTATGCTCATTTCTACAATAGTTTCGTCTTCTTTAAGAATTTTTAAAAGCTCGTTTAATACTCTTCCAGGTACAACAAAGGTCAAATCTTCAAAGCTTGTTTCGGGTATTATTTGATTGCGAAGAGCAAGTCTGCTGCCGTCTATTGAAATAACCTTCATATTGCTTTTTTTAATTTCAAATTTTGAACCCATAAGCACAGGTCTGCTTTCGTTGTTTGAAATTGCAAAAAGAGTATTCTTTATAACATTTTTTAAATCCTTGGAATAAATTTTTATAATGCTTCCGTCTTCTACTTTTTTTATATCGGGATACCCTTCGGCTGACAAATAAAGAATATTGAATTTTGTATTTTGACAAGATATTTTAAGTTCGTTATCCTTTGTATAAAGCTCTACATCACCATCAGGCAGCTTTTTAATAATATCCGAAAAAATTCTTGTATCTATTATAATAGTTCCTGTTTCTCTTATATCTGCATCAAATATACTTTCTATTGACAAATCAAGGTCTGAGCCTGTTAGCTTTACACTTTTTTCTGCTTGTATTTTTATACCTTTTAATATTTCAAGAGTAGAAGAAGAGCTTACAGCTTTTGAAACAATATTTATGGAATCCAGAAGAACATTTTTAGAACAAGTAAATTTCATTTTATTTTTTCCTTTCGCTTATTAATATAATAATCATATATATATAATTTTTAATAGTAATAATAGTAGTGTTGATTTGTGGAAAAGTTAAATTTTCCTTTATATTGTGCACTTTTTTGTGTTTATAAAACTATTAAATTTATCATAATTTACAAACATATATGTTTATAACTTTTTTATTAAATTTGTTAATAAGATTTTTTATAAAAATTGTTTATAAATCTTATGTTTATAATGTTGAAAAGTTATTAAAACAATGTAATAATAAAGTAATTTTGTGTTTATAAATTCAATTTTTTATATTTTTTATAATATCTTCTATCATAGAATTTTTAGATTCTTCATTTTTTATATCATTTTCTATTTTATTGATAGCGTGAATTATGGTGGAATGATGCTTTCCTCCAAAATAACTTCCTGTTTCTTCGTGCTTTTTGTTAAGAAGCTTATGTATAAGATACATTGCTATCTGGCGAGGATAAGCAACATTTTTTGCTTTTGTGTTTGAAGAAAGAGAATTTTCTTCTAGATTGAAGTATTTTTCTACATTATCAATAATAAGTTCAGGTGTAATAACTTTTTCATTTGCTTTATTAAATTCCTTAAGAGCATCCTCTGCAAGTTTAAGATTAATTTCTCTTTTCATAAGTCTGTGATAAGAAACAACCATTTTCATTGCACCTTCAAGCTCTCTGTTGCTGGAATTGATGTTTGTAGCAATATATTTATATACTTCATCGGGAATTTCTATATTTAATTTTTCTGCCTTTTTTTGAAGAATAGCAATTCTTGTTTCATAATCTGGATAGTCAATTTTATTTGTTACACCCCATCCAAATCGTGTAATAATTCTTTCTTCAATACCATGAAGCTCTTTTGGAGGTCTGTCAGCAGAAATAATAATTTGTTTGTTGTTTTGAAAAAGCTCATTAAATGTATGATGAAATTCCTTTTGTACTGCCATCATATTGCTTATAAACTGGATATCATCAATCATAAGCAAATCAACAGAGCGATATTTATCCTTAAAGCTTTGTGTATCATTTTCTTTAAGTGCGTTTATAAAGTCGTTTGCAAATTGTTCACTTGTTATGTAAAGAATTTTTTTGTGAGTATTTTTTTTGATAACCTCATGCCCTACAGCCTGCATAAGATGTGTTTTTCCAAGACCGGGAGCACCAAATATAAACATAGGATTATATTCACAAAAACTACCTTCAATACAAGCCTTTGAAACAGCAAGTGCAGTAGAATAAGCAATATCGTTTGAATCACCCTTTACAAAATTTTCAAAGGTGTAAAGCTGATTTAAACATGATGCGGCAGAAGATATTTGTTGTTCGTCAACTTTACTTTCTTTTATGCGTACATCTATTTCATAATTTTCACCGGTTACATAAAGAAGTGCATTTTTAATAAGCTCTACATATCTTTCTTCAATAACATTTTTGCTGTATTCGTAAGGAACCATAAGAATTAAAACATTATTTTCAACCTCAACGGGTATTATAGGTTCTATCCACGTATTAAAGCTTACCTCAATAACATCTTCTTTTATCAGCTTTAATACCTTATTCCAAATTTCTGCAATATCTTTCATAATCTTTCTCCCAAATAGTTTATTAACAAAATTATCAACATGTTGATAACAAAATTGTGGATAACTTTTATGCAAAAACAAAAATGCCTATAAATATACAATAGTATTATAACATATAAATTTGCCTTTTGCAACAATATTAATAAAAATAAATAAAAAACATTAAAATTATAAAAAACTCAAAATTTTATAAAAATAAGGTTAAATACAATAAAATACACTATTTAATCAAAATTTTTTAGTAGTAAAAAAATTTTGAAAAAAATGGGAAGTTTAGTAGTAAAACTTCCCATTTTTGTAGAGGTTAATTAATATTATCGTCTGTAATAAACTCTTTTAAAGATGCTGCAAGTCCTGCCAAACCCTGAATTTCGCTTGGAATAATAATTTTGGTAGCTTTTCCGTCTGCCATTTTTTCAAGTGCTTCCATAGCTCTAAGTGCAATAACTGTGTTGTCGAGGCAGGCGTCTTTTATTTTTTTAAGACCTTCGGCAGTTGCATTCTGAATACTGAGAATAGCCTCTGCCTCACCCTGCGCCTCTCTTATGTGTGCTTCTTTTTTTGCATCGGCACGGAGGATTGCTGCTTCTTTTTCACCTTCGGCAACAAGAATTGAAGATTTCTTTTCACCCTCTGCTTTGAGTATAAGCTCACGTCTTTCACGTTCTGCTTTCATTTGCCTTTCCATTGCATCCTGAATTTCTGACGGAGGAATAATATTTTTGAGTTCTACTCTGTTTACTTTTATACCCCAGGGGTCTGTTGCTTCGTCAAGGATAGAGCGCATTTTTGTGTTAACTGTGTCGCGGGAGGTGAGAGTTTCGTCAAGCTCTAAGTCACCTATAATATTACGGAGTGTGGTAGCTGTTAAATTTTCGATTGCTGCCATTGGTCTGTCTACTCCGTAAATAAAAAGCTTGGGGTCGGTTATCTGATAAAAAACAACTGTGTCAATTTGCATTGTAACATTGTCCTTTGTAATAACGGGTTGTGGAGCAAAGTCTACAACCTGCTCTTTAAGGCTTACTATTTTTACCACCTTGTCTATAAATGGTATTTTTACGTGCATACCAACATCCCATGTTGCATTGTAAGCACCAAGTCTTTCTACAATTGCAGCATGAGCCTGCGGTACAATCTTGATATTTGTAATAACAAGCACAACAATGAGAATTAAAAATACTACTATAATCATAATTTTCTCCTTTCGGCGACAAAAGCCGCAATAAATTTTTATTCTACTATAAGCTTAACACCGTCAATGTTTTTAATTGTTACGGTATCACCTTCACTTTTTACACTGCCGTCAATTGATATTGCCGACCATTCCTGCCCATTTACCTTTACCTTACCTGCAAATTTTTCATTTGTAATATCTTCGGTAACTACGGCTGTCATACCTATTATTCTGTCAGCATTTGTAGAGGTTTTTTGAACTGCAATTTTCTTGGCAACAAGGGGCTTTGTAAAAAAAAGGCACAAAATTGATGTTATTGTAAACACCCATATCTGCACAAGCGTTGAAAAGTCAAGCAGTGATGTAATAAGAGCACACACAGAGCCTATAACAAACCATATTGTAACCATATTAAAAGTAAAAATCTCTATTAACGAAAAAACAGCAGCTGCTATAATCCATAAGATGCTGTTCATATATTTTCCTCCTTAAAAAGCGGCGATGCCGCATCTGTTAGTGTAAAAAAGGAATGTTTTGCCATTCAGACACAACATTCCTCTGGTAAATTATTTGAGCTCGTTTCTGCTTGCCATAAGTCTGTTGCCTATTTCGTTGATGTCTCTTTCAACTCTGGCGAGCATATCATCTGCATATTTAAGTGAAGCAAGACGAATTTCTTTGCTTTCTTTTTTAGCTTTTTCGATGATATCCTCAGCAGCTTCGTTAGCTTTTCTTGTGATTTCGTGTTCGTCAATCATAGAAATAGCCTTGTGCTCAGCTTCTTTGATTTTCATATCAGCCTGTCTTTGAGCATCTGCAAGAATTTTTTCTCTGTCATCTGTGAGAGTTTTTGCACTTCTTATTTCTTCAGGCATATTAAGGCTGATGTCATTGATTATATCAAGAAGTCTGTCTTTATCAAGAAATGTCTTTTTAACTATAGGAATTTCAATACCTTTTTCAATAGTTTCTTCAAGTTCGGCGAGCAATTCTACTACATCCATTTTTTTATCCTCCTGTAAATTATTTTTTTAACTTATTGATTATTCTCTCAATGAGAACATCGGGAACCAAATCTTTAAGATTCCCGTCGTATTGTGCAATTTCTTTGACAATACTTGAACTTAAATATGAATATTTACCGCTTGTCATCATAAAAAGAGTTTCGATGTTTTTTTCTAATTTGTGGTTCATAAGAGCCATCTGAAATTCGTATTCAAAATCAGACACTGCTCTTAAGCCTCTTACAATGACAGATGCATTTTTTTCGTTGAGATAATTGACAAGTAATCCGGAAAAGCTGTCTACAACAACATTGTCATACTGCGCGGTAACTTCTTTTATCATTTCGATTCGTTCCTCGAGAGAAAAAGCGCTTTTTTTTGAACTGTTAACTAAAATTGAAACGTAGACCTTATCAAAAATACGGCTTGCTCTTTTTATGATATCCAGATGTCCGTTTGTAATAGGGTCAAAGCTTCCGGGATATACCGCTATTTTTTCCATTTTGCCTCCAACAAGCTTACACAAACAGTGCCGTAAAACTTTTGCCTTAACACGTCATACATATGATGAAATGCGGGAATATTGTCTTTTGCACTTTCAACAACAATAACTGCATCAGTGCACAGCAAATTGTTTTTGTACAAAATATCAAGTGCATTTGCCGCATAGTCCGACCCATAGGGCGGGTCAACAAAAACTATGTCAAATTTTTGGCTGCAGCTATTTAAAAATGACACATAATCATTTTTAACAACAATACTTTGAGTGTCAAATTTTGCTTTTGATATGTTTTTGTTTACAATATCAATTGCATCCTTCCCACAATCCACAAAGGTGCAGCTTTTAGCTCCTCGGCTTAAACATTCAATTCCCATTGCTCCGCTGCCTGCAAAAAGGTCAAGCACAACTGCGTCGTAAGCTTTATCAAACAACATATTAAAAATTGCCTGTTTTACTTTATCAAGAGTAGGTCTGGTAGAAAGTCCGGGTAGACTGTCGAGCTTAAGACCTCGAGCTTTGCCTGATATAACTCTCAAACACATACCACCCCTATGATAATTAGTACATATATTATAACTTTTTTATTAAAATATGTCAATAGTTTTTGCTTATTATAATACACTAAAACAAAAAAATATAAAAAAACTCTTTACAAAATTAAATTTTTATAGTAATTTAAATAATAGAGCATTTTTGGGGGTAATAAAATTTGGAAAAAATAAATTTGTGGCTATGGCTGGATAATATAAACGGACTCAGCAAAAAAACAAAACTTAGTCTTTATGAAAAATTTGAAAACATACATAATATATATAAAGCTACAAGACAAGATTATGAAAGCTGTGAAATTAAACTTTCTAAAGAGGTTATTAACGAGCTTTGCAAAAAGCAATTTGATTTTGAATATCTTTTTGCAAAATATAGGGAGCTTAATATAACACCTATATCAATTGATATGGACGAATATCCTCAAATGCTTAAAAACACAGGCGAGGCTCCCGTTGTAATTTACTGCCGAGGCAAATTTATAAATGTTAATAAAAAAATGTGTGTGTCGGTAGTAGGTTCAAGAAAGTTGTCTGTCTACGGCAAAACACATGGCTACAACATAGCAAAGCAGATGGCACAGCAGGGAGCAATAATTGTAAGCGGTATGGCATACGGAATTGACACAATGGCACATCTGGGTGCACTTGATGCAAATATGCCCACAATTGCAGTGCTTGGCTGCGGGCCCGACGTGGTTTACCCTGTTACAAACAAAAAGCTTATGGAGCGCATAATGAAAACAGGAATGATAATAAGCGAATATCCTCTCGGCACAACTGCTCAAAGCTTTACATTTCCTGAGCGCAACAAAATTGTTGCAGGCATTTCGGTTGCAACTGTTGTTGTTGAAGCAAACATAAAAAGCGGCTCTCTTATTACGGCAGAGCTTGCCAAAAAGTACAAAAGAGGTCTTTTTGCAGTGCCGGGCGATATTGATTCGGAGCACTCAAAAGGAACTAATCACCTTATAAAAAACGGCGCGGGTCTTGTTACCTGCGGTGATGATGTAATAAAAAGCTTTCCTGAGCATAAAGATAAGCTTATAAAAAAACAAATTAAAATAAACACTACTAATAATGTAGAAAAAGTATCATCCGAGGAAGAGAAAATTCTTTCCTGCCTTGGAAAAACACCTGTTTCAATAGACGATTTGTGTGAGATGAGTGGACTTGATATTGCTTTTTTAAATTCAAAGCTGCTTATTATGGAAATTCAGGGTAAAATAGCAAAGCATCCAGGTAATAGATACAGTATAGAAGGGAGAATATAAAAATTGAGTTCAAAACTTGTGATTGTTGAGTCGCCATCAAAAGCAACCACAATAAAAAAATATCTCGGCAAGGGATATACTGTTGTTGCAAGCATGGGACACATTATAGATTTGCCAAAAAGTGATTTGGGCATTGATGTAGACAACAACTATGAACCAAGGTATATTACAATAAGAGGAAAAGGCGATTTGGTAAAAAGCCTCAAAAAGCAGGCAAAAGCGGCAGATAAAATATATCTTGCAACTGACCCTGACCGAGAGGGAGAGGCTATATCTTGGCATCTTGCAAATCTGCTTGATATAGATATAAATTCAAAATGCAGGGTTACATTTAACGAAATTACCAAAAAAGCAGTTGCAGCAGGTATAAAAGAGCCGCGCTCAATTGACGTGGATTTGGTTGATTCGCAGCAGGCACGACGAGTGCTTGACCGCATTGTGGGCTACAAAATAAGCCCGATTTTGTGGAAAAAGGTTAAAAAGGGCTTAAGTGCAGGCAGAGTTCAGAGCGTGGCAACAAAGCTTATATGCGACAGAGAAAACGAAATTAATGCATTTGACCCAAAAGAATATTGGACAATAGATGCACATTTTACAAAAGACCGCAAAAAATTTGCCGCAAAGTTTTATGGTGAAGGTGGCAAAAAGAAAGAACTCGCAAGCGAAAGCATCACACAAAAGGTTGTAGAAGCCGTATCGGGCAAAAGCTTTGTTGTGTCGGACATAAAGCAATCCGAAAAAAAGAGATACCCTGCTCCCCCATTTATTACAAGTACACTGCAGCAGGAGGCAAGCCGCAAGCTCAATTTTACAACAACACGTACAATGCAGGCGGCACAGCAGCTTTATGAGGGTGTTAACATAAAGGGCAAGGGTCAGATTGGTCTTATCACATATATGCGAACAGACTCATTGCGTATTTCGGATGATGCAAGGATGGAAGCAAAGCAGTTTGTTATTGACACATACGGAAGTGAATACTATCCAAAGCAGCCCAAAATATACAAAACCAAAAAGAATGCGCAGGATGCCCACGAGGCAATCAGACCATCATATGTGGATGTAACTCCCGAGGCTGCAAAGGCATCTCTTACAGGCGACCAGTACAAAATTTACAAGCTCATCTGGGAGCGCTTTATTGCAAGCCAGATGTCCGATTGCATTATGGATACCGTTGCAGTTACCTTTGAGGTGGAAAAATATCAGTTCAGAGCAACAGGCTCGGCTGTTAAATTTGCGGGCTTTACCTGCCTTTACAGCGAGGGCAGCGACGAGGAAGAACAAAAACAGACAAAGCTGCCAAAGCTTGAAAAAGGCGACAGCCTCACTGCAGAAAAAATACAACCTGAGCAGCATTTTACTCAGCCACCCGCACGTTATACCGAGGCTACACTCATAAAGGCTCTCGAGGAGCTTGGCATAGGCAGACCGAGCACCTACTCTCCTACAATTTCCACTATTTTGGCAAGAGGATATATTGTAAGAGAAAAAAAGGTACTGTCACCTACCGAGCTGGGTATGATTGTAAATGACATAATTTCGGAGCATTTTAAGGAGATTGTGGACGTTACCTTTACTGCCAACATGGAAGAAAGCCTCGATTCTGTTGAGGGCGGCGACGAGAGCTGGATAAAAATTATAGACGATTTTTACAAGCCTTTTGCAGTTCAGCTTAAAGAGGCAGAAGAAAAAATCGGTCACGTAGAAATAAAAGACGAGGTTTCGGACGTAGTGTGCGACAAATGCGGCGCAATGATGGTGTACAAACAGGGCAAATTCGGCAAGTTTTTGGCGTGCCCCGAATTTCCAAAATGCCGCAACACAAAGACTATTGTAAAAGAGGTAGGTGTGCCTTGCCCTAAATGCGGCGGCGAGGTTATCGAAAAAAAATCACGCCGCGGCAAGATTTTTTACGGTTGCACAAAATTCCCCGAGTGTGACTTTACTTCGTGGAACAAGCCTACAACACAAAAATGTGAAAAATGCGGCGGTACCTTGTTTGAAAGAGCCGGCAGAGGCAAAAAGCTTTATTGCCCCGACTGCGAAGAGGCTTCAAAAGGAGCAAAATAATGACAGTTAATGTAATCGGTGCAGGACTTGCAGGCTGCGAAGCGGCATGGCAGCTTGCAAACAGAGATATAAAAGTTAATTTGTATGAGATGAAGCCAAAGGAATTTTCACCTGCTCATCATCTGGAGTATCTTGCAGAGCTTGTTTGCTCCAATTCGCTCCGCTCAAATCAGATAGAAAATGCCGTCGGGCTTTTAAAAGAGGAAATGCGCATGCTTAATTCACTCATTATGGAGTGCGCCGATGCCACAGCGGTACCTGCAGGTGGAGCGCTGGCGGTAGACAGAGTGGGCTTTTCAAAAATGGTTACCCACAAAATAACCTCTCATCCAAATATAACTCTTATAAATGAAGAGACAAAGGCTATAAACCCTGACGAGCATACAATAGTTGCAACAGGGCCTCTTACCTCGGGTGATATGTATCAGAATATAAGAGAATTTTTTGGCGACGGATATCTGCACTTTTTTGATGCTGCAGCACCCATTGTTACTCTTGACAGCATTGATATGAGCATTGCTTACCGCGCTGCGCGCTACGGCAAGGGCGATGCAGACTACATCAACTGCCCTATGTCAAAGGAACAGTATGACGAATTTTATGAGGCACTTATTGCTGCCGAGTGCGCAAAGCTTCACAATCACGATAAAGAAACGGTATTTGAAGGCTGTATGCCTGTGGAAACAATGGCAAAGCGTGGCTATCAGACATTGCTTTTCGGGCCGCTTAAGCCTGTGGGTCTGCCCGACCCCAAAACAGGCGAAACACCTTACGCGGTGGTTCAGCTCCGTCAGGACAACAAAGAGGGCACGCTGTACAACATAGTAGGCTTTCAGACACATCTCAAATTTCCTGAGCAAAAAAGAGTTTTCAGTATGATACCGGGCTTAAAGGACGCGCAGTTTGCACGCTACGGCGTAATGCACCGCAACACCTTTATAAATTCGCCAAAGCTTGTCAACAAATTTTATCAGACAATCAAAAATCAAAAGATATTTTTTGCAGGTCAGATAACAGGTGTTGAGGGTTATGTGGAATCGGCATCATCGGGGCTTGTGGCAGGCATAAATATGGCAAAAATGATAAATGGCGAAAATATGGTAGATTTTACAAGCCTTACCGCTACGGGAGGCTTGAGCCATTATATAAGCGAGGGCAGCGTGGGCGATTTTCAGCCTATGAACGTTACCTTTGGCATAATAGAGCCGCTTGGCTACAGAGTAAAGGGCAAGCGTGAAAAAAATGCTCAAATTGCACAACGCGCCATAGAAAAATTAAACGAAATCAAAAAGGAATATAGTATATAGCCATTGGAGTATTATCCGAACTCCAATGGCTAAGCAACCCCGCCTGATATTTGTATCGGGCGGGGTTATTGTTATGTTGACAAAAATTCGATTTTTCATTTTTTTACAAATAGTAGTCGACATTTGTTTTTAGATAAGATATAATTAAAGAAAAAACACACTTTTAAACTGCGGCAACAGTTATAAGTGTGTTTAATCGCAGATATGCAATATGCATATCCTAGGCAATTTGTATTTTAGCATATCTGCAAATTAAAATCAATACTTTATTTTAAAAGGAGAACAAAAGCAGATATGACCAATGAAAAACTTAATAGTTATGATGTATTCCATTCATTTCTTGTAAAAAATGCAAGCTATGATGGTTTGTTTGAAATGCCTGTTGTATGCACAAGCAACAATTTGCCGAATAATGTTGTTACATTCAGCAAGGCAATGTCAAAAAACTGGAATAATTTTGATTGCTGGGTGTGCTTTTATGAGCACGACAGACGCTTTGAAAGATTGTGGAACAATCCTAATCAATATCTCAACAAGCTCAAAAAATTTAAAGGAGTTATATCCCCTGATTACAGCTTGTACAGAAATATGCCTCTTTGCTTTCAAATATGGAATACATATCGCAGCAGAGCACTTGCAGCATGGCTTTGTGAGAATGACATACAGGTTATACCCAATGTCCGATGGAATGATGAGCGGACATATATGTTTTGCTTTGAAGGAATTGAAAAAAACAAAACCGTTGCGGTGGGTACTCACGGTTGCATAAAGAAAAAGGCAGACAAGGCGTATTTCAAAAAAGGCATTGCTCAAATGGTAAAAGCGTTGTCGCCAAAAAACATAATTGTGTACGGAGCTGCTCCCGATGATATTTTTAAACCCTATAAAAATATGGGTATAAATATCATTGCTTTTGAAAGTGAATTTTCAAAAGCGCATAAGCAATCATCTCAAAAAGGGGGTGATGCTTAATGGGTGCAGGAGCAGGAGGAAATTTTGGCAATACTTTGGGTAGCATGCTTTCAAGCCATCTTGACTTTTTAAGTGATGCACTTACTGCAGCATCCGCAATACCAGGTGTGGATACCTTTGCCGACCTTGCGGCAATACCTGTAGATTTGGCAAGAGGTGACTACTTTTCGGCAACGCTTGATTTGCTTGGAGCAGTGCCCTTTGTCGGCGAGATTGCAGACACCGCAAAGCTTGCCAAGGTGGCTGACGATGCAGTTGATGCTGCAAGGGCGGCGAATAAATTATCCGATGCAAGAAAAATTAAAGTTGGCAATAAGCAGAAACGAGGCACACCCCGCAATAATCGGGCACAAAATAAGCAAACAGATGATATTAGCAAAAGATTAAAGTTAACGCCAAAGCAACAAAGAGAGTTACATGATATAATTCATGGACAAAACTGGGGTTATCAAGAAATTTTAAAATTTGCAAAAGAATGGTTTGATAAATAATTTAAGGAGTAAAGAAATGAAGGACAAAAATATAAAAACAATCCAAAATATAACTATGATACTAAACAATCAAAAACTGAGCAATATTTCAAGAGTCGGTTCGATGATTTGTTTGGGCTTTGGAGAGCTTGTAAACAATAAAGCAGCATATAAAACGGAAGAGGGGAATTTTGAAATAAAGCACCGACTTACGTCGATGTATGCTTTGCATATTGATTGTGGTTTCAGGATGACCACAGAGAATGAAATATTGTTGACAAGGGGAGATATATTCAATCACAATTCAACTATAAATGATGATTTTGAATGTGACGATGAAGATTTCGATTGGGATGTTTTTGGAAATAATAGTTTTGATGAAAAGATAAAAGAACAATTTACTGATAAAAATTTATGCATAGTGGTTGAAAGCATCAATATCAGTAAATTTGGTGATTTAAAAATATTATTATCCAACGGATATTGTATAGAAATATTCGTAGATTCTTCGTCTGATGAAGAATGCTGGAGATTTTTTGAGGTTGGAAACGCAGACAAGAAACACCTGGTTGTAACCGGCAACGGATTTTACGAAGTATAAAATCAATAAGAAAACCCCGCCTGATATTTGCTATCGGGCGGGGTTGTTTGTTATCTTGACATATTTTCATTTTTCATAAAGCCAAGGGAGCTTATGGTGTTATCTTCCACATTTATTTGTATCAGCTCGTCTCTGCGGCTGTTTTTCTTTTTTGTTGCAACAATGCATTTGTTTAAAAACAGAGGATTGTAAACATCCATTACAATATTTTTCATTTTTGCCGTTTCAATATCTATTATGTATATCCAGTTTGCAAAGTAAATGTATTTGCAATTGTTATATATTACTGCATTTTCGTCGCTCAATACTACCTTAAAATTCTTTTTGAGATATTGGGTACCCTTTTCGTTGTCGGGATATTGTTCTATATCAAAACGGACATCTTTGTTTAGCTCTTCGTTAAACCACATATAATGAGTATCGTTAATTTCGGTAGCATATTTTTTGTTGTAAATCATATCTATTCCCCTTTAAATTAAAAAAGTGCATCACCCCTAATCAGAGCAATGCACCAAAAAACATACAATACTGACTAAGAGTTGCTACAATCTTAATATACTTTGCTTTTTACGGCGAAGTTTGTCAGAACGTACGTTTTTTAATAATATCGTACGTTCGCCGAAAAAATATTCTGCAAAGCATTTCCATTATTCCATGATTAAGATTGTAGCATATTTATTATATCACAATGTAATAAATTTTACAACAAAAAAATTTTGTTTTTCATTTTTACATAAATAAATGTCGATTTTTATTTTAAAATGATATATAATTAAAGAAATTGCTATTGACTATCAGAGGGATTAATATGTTTTTAAATGACAAAGAAAAAATTATAATAGAAGAATTTTATACTAATATTGAACAGTATGAAAAAGAGGTAATGCTTCTGAGTTGGAGCGACGGAAGTTATGTTGTTTCATCTTTTGACACTTGCTTTGAAGATGACAATGATTGTGATATGGATGATAAAAATTACGAGGAATATACAACATTCGTTTTTAAGTGTATAAGTTTGTCGGGCAACCCACCAATATGTGTAACCGAAGATAATTATTTTTGCGTAAATTATCACAACTTCCCCGATAAAATTATTTCAAATGGCAAAAAAATAAATTAATATCACAAAGAAAATTATGAACAAAATATTTGTAAAACCAAAACCATCTGACCAATTTGGTCAGATGGTTTACTCACTTACAATATTCTTTTTAATATCGCCTATACATATAGCACAAACAGGCTTGCCTTTATATTCACCAAGAAAATCCTCTCTGTGGCAGAATATGCAGCCTTTTTTTGGTTTTTTAAGTATTATCAAATCATCGTCAACGCATATTTCAAGACCGTCGCCCGGGTTTATTTTGTTGAGAGCGCGTATCTCTTTTGGGATAACAATTCTGCCCAGCTTGTCTATTTCTCTTATTATGCCTGTGGATTTCATTAAGCTTCACCTCTTGTGAGTGTAATCATAACTATGTTATCACAAATCTAAAAAAAAATCAATCATTATTGATAATAATACAATATGTTGTGTTGTATTTGTTTAAAATGACAACTTTTAGTGAATTTTTTATACATTTTTTACACTTGAAATTATGCTCATTTGATTATAAAATTATAGTGTGTTACTTTTTTATAAAGGAGAGAAAAAAATGGAAAGATTATTTAAACTCAAACAACACGGCACCAATGTAAGAACCGAAATTCTTGCAGGTATCACCACTTTTTTGGCGATGGCATACATACTTGCCGTAAACCCAAGTTACCTTGGCGGAATTGAAGGCGCATCTGCACCTGCAATTTTTATGGCAACTGCACTTTCGGCTGCTGTTGCTACAATTTGTATGGCGTTTTTTGCAAACTACCCTGTTGCACTTGCTTCGGGTATGGGTCTTAACGCATTTTTTGCATACACTGTATGCGGTGCAATGGGTTGCTCTTATCAGGTAGCGCTCACTGCTGTTCTTGTTGAAGGTATTATATTTATAGTTCTTTCGCTTTTCAAATTCAGAGAAGCACTTGTTAACAAAATTCCTGCAAACCTTAAGTTTGGCATTACAGCAGGTATTGGTTTGTTTATCACAATTATTGCACTGCTTAATGCAAAGGTTATTGTAGCAGATCCTGCAACAACAGTTGCACTTGGCAACCTTGCTTCTGTTCCTGTAGCGCTTTCGCTTATCGGCCTTTTGATTATAGGTGTGCTCCAGTACAAAAAGGTTCCTGGAGGAATTTTGATTGGTATTATAATCACATGGATTCTTGGTATTATTGCAGAGCTCACAGGCATTTATGTTGTAGACCCTGCAAACGGCGTTTACTCAGTAATTCCTAATCTCTCTTGGGAAGCAATCAAAGGCAACTTTGCAGCTCCTGCAATGTTTAATTTTGATTTTGGCTTTGTTGTTAAAAACTTTGCATCATTTGCAATTATAGTATTTACATTCCTTTACACAGACATTTTTGATACGGTAGGTACACTCATTGGTGTTACACAAAAAGCAGGTATCATGAAAGAGGATGGCACACTTCCTAGAGCTGGCGGTGCTCTTATGGCTGATGCTGTAGGTACAGTTGTTGGTGCTTGTATGGGAACATCAACAGTTACAAGCTATGTAGAATCTTCTGCAGGTGTTGCAGCAGGCGGTAAAACAGGTCTTACAGCTCTTACAACAGGTATTATGTTCCTTGTTGCTATTATCTTTGCACCTGTATTTCTTGCAATTCCTTCGTTTGCAACAACTCCTGCAATGCTTTATGTTGGTATTCTTATGCTCAGCGCTATTAAGAATATGGATTTTGAAGGCGACATAGCAGACGTTGTGGGCGGCTTCCTCGCAGTTATTATGATGCCATTTGCATACTCAATTGCAACAGGCATTATGTTTGGTATCCTTGCATGGGTAATCCTTAAGGTTATTACAGGCAAAATCAAAGACGTAAGCGCAATTATGTGGGTATCATTTGCATTGTTTGCAATATACATTGCAACACTTGTTATGTAATAAATATTTTTAAATTAAATATAATGATAAGAGACTGTCCCTGAGGGACAGTCTCAAGTCGTTTATAAAATATTGTTAATAAGTAAATCATATATAATATAGTGGCAGGAGGCGTATCATATGAAAGAAACATATACAATAAAAGTAGCCGGCTTAGAGAGAGAACTAAAGCTTTATAAAGTAAATGATGATTTAAGTATTGCTGCATTTATACTTTTTGGTGATGTTGAGCTTACCGAAAAGTGTGCCGAGGAGCTTGTTAAAAAAGCGCCTGAGCACGATATCGTATTTACTGCAGAGTGTAAAAGTATTCCTCTTGTTTATGAGTTTTGCAGGCAGACAGGCGAAAAATACATTATAGCTCGCAAAGGCCCCAAGGTGTATATGGAGGACGTTGTATATACCGACGCTCAGTCAATAACCACAGCAAATATGCAAAAGCTTTGCATAGGCAAAGACGATATCGAAGCAATGAAGGGCAAAAGAGTGCTTATAATGGATGATGTTATAAGTACGGGCGGCTCCCTTAATTCGCTGGAATATCTTGTTGAGCAGGCAGGCGGTATTATTGTAGGAAAAATGACAGTTCTGGCAGAGGGTGAAGCAGCAGACAGAGATGATTTGATTTTCCTCGAAAAATTGCCGCTTTTTGACGGCGAGGGTAACGAAATTTAAATTAAAAAAACATTCACAAAATTATTTAAAAATTTTGTGAATGTTTTTTTAATTTAGGGGTTGTTTTCGGCTATGGAGGACGCCGTTATGGAATTTGACCGCGTGTGAATAAGATATGGCCCTGCCCTTATATTTTTTACCTAATATAAATTTTTATAAACCTCATATCGCTTAGTTACTTTTTTTACATAATCCTTTGTTTCGTCAAAGGGTATTACTTTAAGTGTTTTGCCGTCGTCGGAATAGCGCTTGTCATTAAGCCAGTTTTTTACATTTCCCTGACCTGCGTTGTACGCGGCAATCGCTGTTTCTGTTTCACCGTCAAAAATATCCGCAAGGTAGTCGAGGTAGGCGCAGCCTATTAGTATGTTGACCTCGGGCTTGTAAATGTCATTTATATCTGCATCAAGCTCAAAATGCTCAATGCACCACTTTGCTGTTTGCTCGGTTATCTGCATAAGTCCCATTGCACCCTTGTGACTGTTGGCGCTTTCGTCAAAGCGGCTTTCGGCGCTGATAACCGCCATAACAAAATATGGG
This sequence comes from Clostridia bacterium, assembly GCA_045633845.1. Taxonomy (GTDB): domain Bacteria; phylum Bacillota; class Clostridia; order UMGS1810; family UMGS1810; genus RGIG4708. Next base: position 3,652 of record JAZQZC010000045.1, on the reverse strand, counting down.
TCAAGGTTGTACTCCTTGCTACAGCTTTCTATAATATTGCGGTGTTCTAAGGGGTACACCGCTTTTTTTATTGGCGTTACCGCAAAAAAAGCAATAATTATACACAGCAGCATTATTATTTTAGAATAAAATTTTCGTTTATTGACAATTACCATATAATATCTCCAATAAGTTTTCAAGGGCACTTTCAAGCTCAGTTGTTGTAGAGTTGTTGCTTATGCAATAGTCGCAGTTTGCGGCAAAAAACTCGTTGCTGTGCTGTGACTTGAGGCGCCCTTTTGCAGTTTCGCGGCTTATTCCGTCACGCTTAATAATGCGCTTAAGCTGAATATCCTCATCTGCAATTATTGCAATTGTTTTGTCGCACATAAGGTTTAGCTCTGCTTCAAACAAAAGAGGTGCATCAAGCACAATATTTTTATGTTTGTTTTGTTCTATTATTATTTTGCTTTTTTGCAAAATATGCTTCATGGCAATACTGTTGAGAAGCTTTAGCTTGTCGTTATCTGCAAAAACAATGTCACCAAGCTTTTTGCGCATTACATTTCCGAGCTCGTCTATTATATCATTTCCAAAGTGCTGAGTCAATTCAACAAGGCAAGGTTCACCTTTTTGGTATATTTCTCTTGCAAGCTTATCATAGTCTATTACAAAAAAGCCGTTTTTTTCAAAAAATGCCGCAGCTGCGCTTTTGCCTGCGCCCGAGCTGCCTGTTAAGCCTATTATCACTTACAATTCCTCCTCTGCCTCACTTTGTATCATACCATCTTTTGCCCGATTTTGTGTCTGCAGTAAGAGGTACGCGCAGCGTAACTGCATTTTCCATACAGGTGCGCAACAGCTCTTCTACCTGCTGCACACAAGCCTCGTCCGCTTCAATAATCAGTTCATCGTGCACCTGCAGTATAAGCTTTGCAGGGAGCTTTTGCTTTTTGAGCTCGTTGTACACCGACACCATTGCAATTTTTATAATATCTGCTGCACTGCCCTGAATTGGTGTGTTCATTGCGGCTCTCTCGCCAAAGGAACGAATCATAAAGTTGTTTGAGCTAAGCTCAGGCAAATATCTTCGGCGCTCAAAAAGTGTTGTTACATAGCCCTTTTCTTTTGCATCGGCAACGGTGGAGTCAAGGTATGCGCGCACAGATGCGTATTTTTCAAAATAACTGTCGATATATTCTTTTGCTTCTTTTTTGGTAATGTGCAAATCCTGGCTGAGCGAAAAATCTCCCATTCCATATACTATACCAAAGTTTACTGCTTTTGCGCGAGAGCGGAGCAGCGGCGTAACCTCGCCTTGCTCAACGCCAAAAACCGTTGCCGCCGTTGAAGTGTGAATGTCCGCACCGCTTGTAAATGCGTCTATCATTTTTTGGTCATTTGCCATATGGGCAAGTATTCGCAGCTCAATTTGCGAATAGTCAGCATCCACAAGAATTTTGCCCTCGTCTGCCACAAACATTTTGCGCATTTCGCGGCCCAAATCTGTGCGGACAGGAATGTTTTGCAAATTGGGCTCTGTGGAGCTTATTCTGCCTGTAACAGTAACGGTCTGATTAAATTTTGAGTGAATTCTTCCCGTTGTTTTGCTGATAACATTAAGCAATCCGTCTGCATATGTCGATTTCAGCTTTGCAATGTGGCGGTACTCTATAATGTGGTCAATAATCGGGTGCTTGCCCGACAGCTTTTCAAGCACGTCGGAGTTGGTGGAATATCCTGTTTTGGCCTTTTTTACCGCTTTGAGCCCAAGCTTTTCAAAAAGCACCACACCAAGCTGCTTTGGTGAGTTGATGTTGAATTCCTCCCCTGCAAGGCTGTATATGTTGCTCTCGAGCTCTGTAACCCTTGCGGTAAGCATTTCGTTAAATTCCATAAGGCTGCTTTTGTCAACCTTTATGCCCGATATTTCCATATCTGCAAGCACAGCAACAAGAGGCAGCTCAATATCACGCAGCAAATTGAGCTGATTTTGCTGCTCAATTTTTTTGAGCTCGTATTGTTTGAGCTCACTTATGGCAGACACCTCGTCTTTAACATATGGCTCAAACACTTTGACGGGGAGCATATCATATGTTTTACGACCCTTTCCTGTGCCTAAAAGGTCATCCTCCGACTGAATTGTATACTGCAAAAATTCCACTGTGGTTTCGCTTGTGGTATATGAGCTTTTTGCAGGATTTATGATGTAAGCACCCACCCCTGTGTCAAAATAATTATTCCATATACTAATGCCGTATTGCGAGAGCAGCACCATATCAGATTTTATGTCACAAGATGTTTTTTGTATATCGTCATTTTCAAAATACGGCTTAATTGTGTTTGCAATCTCACTGTCGGGGTTTAGCAAATCTGTACATATATAATATACAGTGTCGTGCATCAAAAATGCAAAAGCATAAATTGCATCACTTGACTGATATATTTTGTAGGTAAGAGTATCTTTTACATCTTTGAGCTTTTGTAAAAGGCTGTCGCAATCGCCAAGGCGGACAGCTTTAAAGTTGGACTTTCGCTCAGATGCAGTGCCGGAGCCGCCGATTTTTTTGAGAAATGCATTAAATTCAAGATTGCGGAAAATTGTTGAAAGCCGCTCGTTGTCATATTCCTTTACTTTTGTGCTTTCAAAATCAAAATCCATTGGCACAAACCTGTCTATGGTACAAAGCTGCTTGCTGAGCTGTGCCATATCCTTGCCGTCAACAAGCTTTTGGCGTGCTGCAGGCTTTATAATTGCATCGTCAAGGTTGTTGTACAACGCGTCAATGCTTTTAAATTTTTGTATATACGAAAAAGCAGTTTTTTCACCAATGCCGGCAACTCCCGGCACATTGTCGGAGGAGTCGCCCATAAGTGCCTTTACATCAATAAATTCAGTTGGTGTAACTCCGTACTTTTCTAAAACCGCTTTGGAGTCCATAACGGTTGTTTCGGTAGAGCCCATACGTGATATTGTAAGGAGGATTTTTGTTTTGTCACTTGCAAGCTGCAAGTCGTCTTTGTCACCTGTAAGAATGTAGCACTCCACATCCGCTTCGTCGCATATGCGGCTTACTGTGCCTATAATATCATCGGCCTCGTAGCCCTCTTTTTCAAAAACCGCTATGTTCATTGCGGAGAGTATTTCTTTCATTACAGGCATCTGCATACGTAGCTCTTCGGGCATTCCCTTGCGCTGTGCCTTGTATTTGTCGTACATTTTGTGGCGGAAGGTCGGAGCCTTCAAGTCAAATGCAACTGCAATGTAGTCGGGGCAAAGCTCCTCGGTATTTTTAAAAAGTATATTCAAAAAGCCGTAAATGCCGTTTGTAAACATACCCTGCTTGTTGGCAAGGGCACGTATTGCATAAAAGGCTCTGTTTATAATGCTGTTTCCGTCAATTATAAGAAGTTTCTTCATATTATATATACCTCTTGTACTTGAAAAATTTTACATACAAAATTATTATACAACAAAACAAACAAAATTACTACCCCTTAAATTACATTGATAAAATTTTTGTGAGTTTGCGGTAGTTAATTTTTACCAACAACACAACATTTAGTGGTAAAAAAATTGTTTAAAAATTTTTTCAAAAAAGTTTAAAAAATGCTTGACAAATGGGTGCCCTGTGGGATATAATATACAAGTCGCTTGCAAAAAGTGACGATT
>JAZQZC010000044.1:0-19042 GCA_045633845.1 Clostridia bacterium | reverse complement strand
TAAATGACCAAAAATACACATTTGCTGTATATATGGACCTTGACACAGGAAGACTTCAGGTGCAGGCGAACAGCAACAATGTACTTATTGGCGAGGAATTGTATATGTCACCAGTTTTATACACCAAGGACAGCACAAATGGATTTGCAAATGCAAATATCAACAGACTTTTTGACTCACAATCCAGTGGCGGAACATATACAATTGATAACATAAAGATTACAAAAGAAGCAAAGCTTCCTGTGTCATATGACTATAATGCTCCTGATGTAATATTTAGTGATGATTTTAGCGCTGCTCCATCAGGATACGCTGCATCAACCGTCAGCTTAGTAGATTCCATGACAGCAACTGGCAAAGAGGATACCGACGGACACGGTAATATTGCAAGTTTAAGCGCAGCAAGACTTACAAGAGATATATCAACTATTACTACCAATAGCGGTAAATATTCAGTTAAAGCCGATATGTATTTTACAGAAACAACTTCCTGGATCCCGATGTTTGCTGTCGGTGCTAATGGCAGTTCAAACGATCCCGCAACCCGCTTACGTAAAAAAGGCGATAAGATTTATCTTAACTCGGGTCAAAATGATGAGGAATATACCACATTCACAACAAATCAATGGCATACCTTTGAAATTGTTTTTGATACAACAACAAAGGAAGTAATCGCATATAAAGACGGAACTCAGTTTGCAACAGCAACACTGTCACCAACAAGCACTTCTGTTACCGACTACCGACGCATCGAATTTTCCAACACAAGCGAAACAAACGGCGCGTATATGGATAACCTTGTTATATCCAAAGTTTATACATCTGTAAATTATGTTGACGCTTCATCATACAAAATGGACATCGTTAACGAAAACTTTGACAACGGAACTCTTGGCGGTTCATATACAGATATGGGAACAACCATTCCGTCAGTTACAGATGGAACCCTGAAATTTGATTCAGGAAAAAGAATGATACTATGGTACAGACCATCATTTGGAAATATTAATGGTATAGATCAAACTAATGGTATTTATGTAATTGATACAGATATAAAATTTGAAAATTTTGGTACAGCATCGAAGCATCTTTTTGGACCTGCTGATTCAAGCAGTACCAAATTGTTTAACATATATTCAAAAACAGACGGAAGTTTAGGCCTTTATGCTTATAATTCAGAAGGCACTGCAGTTTCACGTGATTTTGCAAAAGTTGATATAAATGAATGGATCAACCTTAGAGTTTCTGTAAATCTTTCTACAAGAAGAATTCACGTTTATATTAACGGTATTGAAGTAATTGCGGACAGCGAAATATATGCACTTAATACTACCGCTACCCACAAAATGGAAAGAATATATGACTTTGACAACGGAACCAATAATGGAGTAATTTACTACATAGACAATTTAAGAGCGTACCGTGATACTCTCGCAGAAGGTGTTGGTTTTGAATCAAGAATGATTACAAATTCTAACAGTGTAATTACCCTTCCGAGTTCAATTGGCGGAAAAACATTATACTGGTACTCACATTCTAAATTGGTAACTATTGAAGATGGTAAAGCAACATTTGCATACGGTACAAATACAACTGCAAAATATCCTGAGATAGAAGTAATTACTGAAGATACAAACGGCAAAGCATCAAGAAGCTTCACATTCTGTTTGCCGGCAGTATTGTGGGATTTATCAGAAATTCCAAGCACAACTACAGAACATATAAACGATTTACCGTTTGTAACAGTTGACGGCAAACTTATTACATGGGCTTCTTCTCACCCTGAAATAATTACAACAACAGGTGCAGTTACAAGACCTGCCGATACAACTACAGTTACACTTACTGCTGAATATGACGGAATTACGGAATCTGTTGAAGTTGCAGTAACAGGTATGAACGAAGATAACGAAGTTTTTGTTACACAAAACGAGCTTTTTGCAAATGATGTCCTTGTTACAGGTAAAAGCGACATTAAAGGCAAAACAGTTAAATTTGAAGGTAATATACACAATGCAACATCAGACGCAATCAACGTAACACCGATTATTGCAACATATGACAGTGTCGGAGACCTTGACGTCGTTGTTGTGGGCACAATGCAGACAATTGCCTCAAAAACAAGCGGAACACAAATGACGCTTACATATAATGTAAAGAATGACGATGCATACAGAGTGCAGGCAATGATGTGGGATATGGATACTCTTAAACCATATAGTGTTGCAACAAATACTGACGATAAAAAAGCAAATCTTTACATTCTTGCAGCATCTACATATGCACCATATAAAGAAGATGCCGAACAGGACCAGGCAGGTATAGGTATGTACCTTGGCGATTACATAGACGACAACATCACTGTAGTTAACAAAGCTATCGGCGGACGTTCCAGCCGTTCGTACCTTACCGAAGGAGATTTTAACGAATACCTTGCCCTCGCAACCAAAGGCGATTATGCACTTATCAGTTTTGGCGGAAATGACGCAGATTCAGGAAGAACTGATAGATATGTAAGCACAGATGATTTACCGAAATACCTTGATGTATATTACAGAGCAACAACAGATAGAGGTATTATACCATTCTTTGCCGGAAATACTTATCACGGCAGATTTGATACCGCAGATGAAAACCCAACAGAAGTAACATACAACACTATATACGAAACTTACAACACTGTAATGAAGACATTTGCCCAAAATAAGAAAGTACCATTTGCTGATATTTACACTGCTCATGGTGAACATCTTGCAACTCTCACTCCTGAAGAAGTAAGAGCTGAGTTTATTTTCGAATACACCAACGGCGTACAAAACAATTCATTTGTTCACTTCAATAAAACAAGTGCAAACAATATGGCAAAAATACTTACAGGATTAATTAAAGAAATTAATGTAAACGGACTATCAGGTTACATTAAATAATTGACAAACGGGGACACTCCTTTCAAAAGGGGTGTCCTCTTTTGTTGGACAAACGGGGATGTTCGCATGACAACGGGGACATTCCTCGCAAGAGGTGTGTCCCCGTTTGTTGTGTGAACAGGTGACAGATACATTTTAAAACGGGGATGTTCGTGCTTGCACGTGCGTCCTCGTTTGTTGTGTGAAAATATGTCAAAACTAACCGATGACAGATGGGGACGCACCTTTTTAAAAGGAACTTCCCCCACTGTCACCTTTGACAAACGAGGATGTTCGCATGACAACGGGGACATTCCTCGCAAGAGGTGTGTTCACATGACAAACGGGGATGTTCGTGCTTGCACGTGCGTCCCCGTTTGTTGTGTGAAAATATGTCAAAACTAACCGATGACAGATGGGGACGCACCTTTTTAAAAGGAACTTCCCCCACTGTCACCTTTGAAAAACGAGGATGTTCGCATGACAACGGGGACATTCCTCGCAAGAGGTGTGTTCACATGACAAACGGGGATGTTCGTGCTTGCACGTGCGTCCTCGTTTGTTGTGTGAAAATATGTCAAAACTAACCGATGACAGATGGGGGACGCACCTTTTGCAAAGGAACATCCCCCACTGTCACCTTTGAAAAACGAGGATGTTCGCATGACAACGGGGACATTCCTCACAAGAGGTGTGTTCACATGACAAACGGGGATGTTCGTGCTTGCACGTGCGTCCCCGTTTGTTGTGTGAAAATATGTCAAAACGTACATAAGGACCAAATTTATACCCAGGCTTGCAATCCTGCCTTCCAATAATTGCCGGTCTAAAATCTTTATAATCTCTGTTTATGCGAAGTACAGTTTCCATAATAACCTCCGAATACAGTTTATAGTGACATTATTACATATTTTTGATGTAATTGTTAAACAAAATTTTAAAACAAGTGACATTTTTTCATATTTTAGTGACATATATCAATGGAATTTAATGAATATATGTGTTAATATCAATACTGTAAAAAATAAAATTTTCCTCAAGGAGGCAAAAAATGATTAAAATTACTTTTTTAGGTGCAGGCAGCACAGTATTTGCAAAAAACGTACTCGGTGACTGTCTTATGACACCATCCTTTAACAAGCAGCTTGAAATTGCTCTTTATGACATTGACAAGCAAAGACTTGAAGAGTCACACAATCTTATTTGTGCAATTAACGACAAGTACAACGACGGCGCTGCAGTTATCAAAAGCTACCACGGCGTCGAAAACCGAAAGGACGCACTTCGCGGTGCAAACTTTGTTATTAATGCAATTCAAGTAGGCGGCTATGAGCCATGCACCGTAATTGACTTTGAAATTCCTAAAAAATACGGTCTTAGACAGACAATCGCAGATACTCTCGGAATTGGCGGAATTATGAGAGCACTGCGCACAATTCCTTTTATGGCAGATTTTGCAAAGGATATGGAAGAGGTTTGCCCTGATTGTTTGTTATTTAACTACACCAACCCTATGTGTATGCTTTCAAACTATATGCAGAGATTTACAAAAATCAAAACAATCGGCATCTGCCACAGCGTACAGGTATGTGTAGATGAGTTGTTTAAGCAGCTCGAAATCGAAGCAGACGGCAGCAATCAGCTTATTGCCGGCATTAACCATATGGCTTGGCTGCTCGAAATCAAGGACAAAGACGGAAATGACCTCTACCCTATTATTAGAGAAAAAGCAAAGAAAAAGAATATGGAAAAGCACAACGATATGGTTCGCTTTGACTACATAGATAAATTGGGCTACTACTGCACCGAAAGCAGTGAGCACAATTCAGAGTACAATCCGTTCTACATCAAGAGCAGATATCCCGAGCTTATCGAAAAATTCAACATTCCTCTTGATGAATATCCAAGAAGATGCGTTAAGCAGATAAGCAACTGGAACAAGCAGAAGGAAGAGCTTTTTGCAGGCGGAGACGTTACTCACGAGCAGAGCCGCGAATACATTGCAAAAATCATCAATGCCATGGTTACAAATCAGCCATATCGAATTGGTGCAAATGTTATTAACAACGGACTTATCACAAATCTCCCGAGTGATGCAACTGTTGAAGTTCCATGTATGGTTGATGCAAACGGAATTCATCCGATATACATCGGTAAACTCCCCACACAGCTTGCGGCTATGAACAGCAGCAACGTTTATCCTCAGCTCCTTGCTGTAGAAGCAGCAGTTACAAAAGATGTACGCAAGGTATATCAGGCAGCTATGATGGATCCGCACACAGGAGCGGAGCTCAGCATCGAAGATATTATTGCTATGTGTGACGAGCTGCTCGAAGCACACAAAAATGCAGGCTTTCCTTGCCTTTGATTTTAAATTAATATATTAAATTACAAATGGCGAGACATCCCGATGAGCTTGTCGGTATTGATTGTATACCCTGCACAGTTCCCGGCAATGTTGAGCTTGACCTGAGCGCTGCAGGTATACTCCCCGAGGATTTGTTTAAGGGCGAAAATATTTTGCAGGCCGAAAGATATGAAACATACGAGTGGTGGTACGAAACACAGTTTGATGGTGTAATTGCAAGAGTTGGTGAAAAAATTACTTTGGAATTTGAGGGCGTTGACTGCATAGCAGAGTACTACCTCAACGTCGAGCTGATAGGCAAATCGGACAACCCACAGTGGATACTCCACTCCTCCGACCAACACGGAAATCCGGACAGAGTTAACCTTATGGTTAATCAGCTCAGACAGATGTTTGCTTATGAGCCCGACAACCTTGAAGAATTCTGCTACTATTCGCAGCTCTCTCAGGCTGAGGCAAAAAAATACTTTATTGAGCGCATAAGAATAATGAGCCCCAAATCAGGCGGCGTTATATGGTGGAATTTGATTGACGGATGGCCACAGATGTCTGACGCAGTAGTTGACTACAGCTCCTTTTTATGCAGTTATGAAAAAATTTTATATATGCGTATATTTGCTTTTGACTTTACAACCTCAATTTCGGGTGCCTCATTTGCAAAAAACTCTTTAAAAAAGTCCATCGTGATTTTTTCTGTATCATAGTGCGCAACATCTATAATATCCATACCTCTCTCGTAGGCATCACGGGCAGGGTTATATTTTATATCCCCTGTAATAAACAAGTCGGCCTTTAAGTCAAAGCACAAATCCATTATGCCTGCACCGCCTCCTGTGTTTATTGCAACAGATGTTATTTGGTCATCAAAATTGCCTACATAGCGGCATCCGTCAAGGTCAAAAACCTCTTTGCATTTATATAGCATTTGTTTAAGGGCTACAGGTGAATCAAGCTTTGCAAATCTGCCGTAGCCGTGATACTTGCCGTCTTTTTGGCACACAACTTCGATAACCTCGGTATTTTTAAGCCCGAGCAAGCTTGCCATATAGTCGTTTATGCCGCCTCTGCCAACGTCAAGGTTTGTATGAGCAGTATAAAGAGCAATATCATTTTTTACAAGCTTGCGAAGTGTGCGCTGCTCGGGGTGACTCTCATCAAGGCGATTTATGGAGTGAAACATAAGAGGATGATGTGAAATAATTAAATTTGCACCAACGCTTTTAGCCTCATCTGCAACATATTCGTCTACGTCGCAGCAAACAAGAATTTTGCTCACCTCGGTGTTTTCATCTCCTACAAGAAGTCCTACATTGTCGCCGTCCATAGCATAATACTGTGGAAATTTGTTTTCTATTAAATTTGCAATGTCTTTAATTTTCATTTGAGTTCCTCCCTGTATATTTTAAGTTCATTTTCTACAAGCTCTATTTCGGCGCATTTGTCTGATGATGATTTTTTTAATCCGTCAAGAATTTTTTGTCCAACTTTTATTTTGTACTTAATATATTCATCAAATATTCTCGGACAATTTTGTTTTATATTTCTTCCGACATACAAATCACCTTGTGATGGGCTAAAATTGCCTTTTTTTACTTTGAAAATGTTATAAAACTTATTTCCCTCACGGCACACATATTCGTCTGTAATTTTAAAATTTGAGCCGTAAAGATACTCACGAAGCTCCTTTGGTGCAATCATCGGCTGGATAATCAGGGTTGTGTCATCTGTTACGGCATTTTTTCCGTTTTCAAGAATCTGCGAAATAAGAGGACCGCCCATCCCTGCAATGACTATAACATCTGCTTCGCCTTCAGCAAGCTTTTCAAGCCCGTTTGAAAGGCGTGTTAAAACTTTATCCGAAAGATTGTATTTTTCAATATGAGCTTTTGCTCTTTCAAGAGGACCTTGGTTTACATCCATTGCAATTGCATTATTGCACACACCGTTCAGCGTGCAATAAATAGGAATATATCCATGGTCAGTGCCAACATCTGCAAGAGTATTGCATTTTGGAACAAGGTCTGCTATAAGTTGTAATCTTTGTGTAAGTATGGGTTTATTATATTTCATATTATTTCTCCGTTTTAAAGTGAATAAATAAGCACTCAAAAGAGGGCTTATTTACTTGGCACGCTTGACAAGATGCATATTGCTTTGCAATCTGCCCTGCTTGTCGACCTCTCGCTTTGCTTAGTGCGACAGGTTGCAGGCGGGCTGTCGCCCGTCAAAACCGACAAACTGAAAGATTTCAAAAATTTCAGATGTCAGGCATTGAGAGTTCGAATCCTGTCACACTAGGTACCCGCCTGCGCAACACCAACCTAAAAAACAGTTCACCGAACTGTTTTTCTTTACGGTTGATGCTTTCTCAAAGTTCGAATCTTTTTCATTGTATGCAAATTAAAAAAGTCCTATTTGAGGACTTTTTTAATTTGGCGCGCTTGACAAGATTCGAACTTGCGACACCCGGCGTCGGAGGCCGGTGCTCTATCCGGCTGAGCTACAAGCGCATAGCGGGTAGTACCCGCGATTAGTGTTATTGCATCTCTCATGCGAACTAATACAATTCAAATTTTAAATAACATATATTTATTAATGCATGTTTTATAATACATTTAAAACTGCATCAAATATTTCCTGTGAAATATCTTCAATTGTGCGCACTTTGCCGTCTTTTACGCATTTTATCCATTTCCAGTTATATTTTTTTGCAACAAAGCAAGCATTGTTGTATGCATCGTAAAGATATTTGTCGTTGCTTTCGTGAATGTCCTTTTGCATAGTATTGTCTATTTTGTTTGCTCTGTTTGCCATAAGCTGCTTTGCATACTCAACCGGCATATCCAAAAAAATTGTTATGTCGGGCTTGGGCAAAGTCAGCTTTGTGTATTCCATATCGTAAAGCCAGTCAAGAAATATGTCTTTTTGTCTGATATCAGATATCTTAGACGCCTGATGAACCATATTTGATGTGGTATATCTGTCTGCAATTACAACATCACCGTTTTGAAAAATATCCCTGTGGGTATTTTTTACAGTGGCAAATCGGTCTACTGCAAAAAGTATTGATGCGGCATATGCATTTACCGCCTGCGGGTCTTTGCCAAAATCTCCGTTTAAATACATTTTTACAACATCGGAGCTTGTACTTGAATAGTTGGGAAATTCTATTTTGTTTGCAATGAGGCCCTTTTGTATTAACTTTTCGTACAAAATTTGTGATTGTGTTGCTTTACCGCTGGAGTCTACACCTTCGATAACTATCAGCTTGCTCATTGTTACTCTCCCAAAAATTCTTTTCGTTTTTCAAGCATTTTGCCGCAGCTCATTGCACCTTCGGGGCATTTGCCGCCAATGCAGCTCGGGCCTGCCAATTTAAACAGTGTGGGTGCTACTTCTTTTACAAGCTTTGCCATACGGCAGGCAAGGTCGCGGATTTCCCACTGTGCTCTTTCGCAGCAGCGATGGTGGAAAAAGTTTATAAGGCTGCGTGTATTCATAGTAACAATCATTTTTGTTTCGCAAGCATTTGGAAGTATGTATCTGGCATCTTCTATTGCCTTTTTTTCGGCAGCAGTTTTAGCTTTGGCTTCGGGTATGCCCTCATTTATCATATCGTTATAATGCTTTTCAAACAAAATATCTGCAAGCTTGTTGTACGACTTAACATCCTCTTCCATTGCGCGCAAAAACTCTTGTTTTGCCTGGGGTATTGCTTCAATTTCGGGAGGGGTGATAAATTCAAACTGACCCTCTTTTACATATCGCTGTGACTTTACACTGTAGCTTGCAATACGGTGGCGGGTAATTTGTGCAAGCAGGCTTCGTGACACGCCCTCAATACCAAATGTAAAATACACATGCTCTGTGGGGCTTTCGTGGCCCATACTTACAAGCCTTTGGATAAACTTTTCGGTTTTTTCATCATCGAGACCCTCAAAAATTCCGTCTATACCGGAGGAAGAATAGCAAAGCTTTGCCGCAGCTGCAACAATTTTTTCACAATCGGGATTGTATTGTAACAATTCAACATTCATATTAATTACAGACCTTTCTGGTTATTTATACTTTTTGCCATGAAGCAAAACTGTAAAGCCAAATTTTGGCAAATCCATCATTCTGCCTATGCGTGACGGCTGTGACAAAAGGCGATACAGCCATTCGATATTGTGCTTTATATAAAACTCGGGGGCTCTTTCGCTCTCGCCCGAAAGCACGTCCATTGTTCCGCCAACTCCGAGGCATACTTTTACATTTAACTCATCCTTGTAAGTATATATCCATTTTTCCTGCTTTGGTGCGCCGAGACACACAAGAAGTACGTCGGGGTTTTTTTGATTTATATCTGCAATAATCTCTTTTTCACGCTCGGCATCAAAATATCCGCTGGAAAAGCCCACTACTTTTACTCCTTGGTATTTGCCCTCGATATTGGCTTTGGCTTTTTCGGCTACACCGGGCTTTGAGCCAAACAGATACAGCGTTTTGCCTTCAGGTGCCATTTTTTCGAGCAGGCGGCAGGTTATGTCAAAGCCTGCACAGCGTTCCTGTATGGGATTTTTTAATATTTTTGATGCATATATAACTCCTATTCCGTCTGCAGTCAAAAGCGATGCGGTATTTAATATATCACAAAACTCTTTATCTCTGTATGCCTGCATAAGAATTTCGGAATTGGGGGTAAACACATAACCGCATTTTTGATTATTGTGTATCATTTCCATAATTTTGTCGGTTGCCTGTTCAACATTGCATTTATCAACATGTGCACCCAGTATATTTACTTTATCCATATTCATTCTCCGTTTTTTATACAAACTACATTTATTATACACCATTGCAAGCAAAAAGTAAACAAAAAACTGCCATAAAATGAAATTCATTTTACGGCAGTTTAAATTTTACATTTTCAAAAGCTTTTCAAGTCTGTCAAGACCTTCTTTTATATTTTGCATACTTGTTGCGTAAGACCATCTTACAAACTCAGGTGCTTCAAACGACGTACCTGGAACAACTGCCACAAGGCATTTGTCAAGAAATACATTTGCAAAATCGTCTGCGCTGTTGATTACAGTGCCCGCAACTGTTTTGCCAAAAAGCTTGCTGATGTTCATCATCACATAAAATGCGCCCTCGGGCATTATGCACGAAACTCCGTCTATTGTGTTGATGCGCTCTACCATATATCTGCGTCTCTCGTCAAAGGCCTTACGCATTGTTTCGAGGTCATCGGTGGGGCCTGTAAGAGCCGCAACTGTTGCCGCCTGTGCAATGGAGTTGGGGTTTGATGTGGTGTGGCTCTGAACATTGCTCATAAGCTTTGCAATTTCGCTGTTAGAAGCGGTAAAGCCAATTCTCCAGCCTGTCATAGCATATGTTTTGGACACGCCGTTTACAACTATTGTAAGGTCTTTGATTTTGTCGCCCAATGATGCAATGCTTACATGCTTTGTATCGGTGTATATTAGCTTTTCGTAAATTTCGTCCGAAATAACATAAATGTTGTGTTTAACTGCAACATCTGCAATTTCCCTAAGCTCAGCCTCGCTGTACATCATACCTGTGGGGTTGCTCGGGCTGTTGAGCACGAGGGCTTTTGTTTTGCCTGTGATTGCATTTTCAAACTGCTCGGCAGTGAATTTAAATCCATCCTCTTCGCTTGCGTGAATTACAACAGGAACACCATCGCAGTATTTTACCATTTCGGGATAGCTAACCCAGAATGGTGCAGGAATAATAACTTCGTCACCGGGGTTGAGAATTGCGCCAAAGGCATTTACAAGGGAATGCTTGGCACCATTTGAAACCACAATTTGTGACGGCTCGTAATCAAGACCATTATCATTTTTGAACTTTTGGCAAATTGCCTTTTTGAGCTCAAGAGTACCTGCTGCAGGTGTGTATCGTGTCTGATTATTATTAATAGCATCTATTGCAGCCTGCTTTATATGCTTTGGTGTGTCAAAATCAGGTTCACCCGCTCCAAAACCTACAACATCAAGACCATCTGCTTTCATCTGCTTGAATTTTGAATCAATAGCAAGTGTAGGTGATGCATTTATATTCATTAATTTACTTGACAAACTCATTGTTACACTATCCTTTCAAAACCGATTGCTGATATTTCAGCTTAAAATTCATACCTTATGAGTATATCACATATTTTGGAAAAATGCAAGTTTTTTAAACAAAAATTTCATTTTTGTGCGAGAAATTTTGTCAAACAACAAAACACCACTCAACATTTAATTGTGAAAAGTGGTGTTTCTGCTTGCTTTAGTATTTTATTTGTGATTTTTGTTTTGAATTTTAAATCGCAAATTCTTGCAAAAATCAAAATGCATCTTCAAAATGATTGATACTTTGTATACGAAATGCCTCCTGCAAATAATCGCCGTATACCTCTACAACGTCAAAACGCATTTCGGTATCTATATTATGAGCATTGATGTAGCTCATTGCACCTTTTTGCATCTGATGCATTTTGTCGTGGTTTACCGCCTCATAAGCATATCCGTAGTTGCTGTTTTTGCGGGTTTTTACCTCACAAAAACACAATACTCCATTTTTATCATATGCAATAATATCAATTTCCGCTATTTTGCATTTGTAATTTCTTTGTACTATTTTATAACCTTTTTTGGCAAGATATTCGCAGGCTGCTGTTTCGCCAAAGTTACCTATACTTGTTGTGTTCATTTTACCACACCCTTGAAAGTCAGCCTGTGCACAGGGCTTGGGCCGAATTCTTCAATAGCTGCGTAGTGGTCCTTGGTAGGATATCCTTTGTGCTTTGCAAAGCCGTACTGAGGATATTTTTTGTCAAGCTCCATTACAAATCTGTCACGCGATACCTTGGCTAAAATCGAAGCCGCAGCAATAGACTGGCTTTTGCTGTCTCCTTTTACAACAGTTTCATACTCTGTTGGGATATCCTTTGCTCTGTTGCCGTCTATAAGGGCAATGTCAGGCATTTTGGGCAGCTTGTTAAGGCTTTCGCGGAAGGCTTTAAATGTTGCCTCTAAAATATTGATTTTGTCTATTTGTTTTTCGTCCACTGCAACTATGCTGTAATACAATGCTTTTTCAATAATTACATCAAAAAGCTGTTCTCTCTTTTTTTCGCTGAGTTTTTTAGAATCGTTTATGCCTTCGATTACAGTACCCGGCTCAAAAACAACGCAGGCTGCATACACAGGGCCTGCAAGAGGGCCTCTGCCTGCTTCGTCAATGCCTGCAACAAGTTTTTTGCCCATTGCCCAGTACTTTTTTTCGTATTCGAGCATGTCGATAACTTCTTTTGACATTTTGATTTCCTCCTAACGAAAATCCTCGGGGGCTTCAAGTGAGATATTACCAAGCTTTGCGCCTCTGAATTCATCAAGCAAAATTCTGGCAGCTCTCTCGGTGTCTATTTCACCTCCCGAAATTACAAAGCCTCTCTTTTTGCCTAAAAGCTCAAGCATCTCATATGGCTCAAGCTGCGTTATATCTGTCATTTTGTAGCGCATCTCAAGGCTTTTTGGGTAAGCTGCCCGCAGTGTGACAAGCAAATCACACGCAAGCTCCTCCACATCCATTATTTCGTCCTTGATGGCACCTGTAAATGCAAGCTTTTTGCCTACAAGCTCATCTTCAAATTTTGGCCAAAGTATTCCGGGGGTATCCATAAGCTCAATGCCATTGCCAAGGCGTATCCACTGCTTGCCTCGGGTTACACCGGGGCGGTCGCCTGTTATGGCGCTTTTGCGGCCGCTGAGCTTGTTGATAAGTGAGGATTTACCCACATTGGGCACGCCAACCACAATAACCTTTATGCTGCGGTTTGCTATTCCCTTTTCTTTTTGTTTTGCAATTTTGTCTGAAAGAATTTCGCGGCATTTATCAAATATATTATTCAGCTTTTTGTTACCTGTTGACGAAACAACCATAACAGGAATATTTTTGCCTGCAAAGTATTTTTCCCACTTTGAGGTAATGGCAGGGTCTGCGATGTCTGCTTTGTTGAGCAACAGCAATCTCGGCTTGCTGCCTACAATTTCGTCAATCTGCGGATTTCGGCTGGAAAGAGGCAAACGTGCATCAACAATTTCGATAACAATGTCGATAAGCTTTATATCCTCAATCATTGCCCGCTGAGTTTTCATCATATGGCCTGGAAACCACTGAATGTTCATATATTAACTCCTTTTATTTCAATACTCCCAAATCGGAAAGCGGCAAAAGACGGAACAGTGCTTCGCCTATTATATTTTCCTCAGGTACAAGTCCAACAGTTGTGCTGCGGCTATCAAAGCTGTGATTTCGGTTGTCACCCATTGCAAAAACATATCCCTCGGGGATTGTGAGAGGATACTGCATATTGCCGCCTGAAAGCATTGGCTCGGCAATGTATGGTTCGTCCAAAACAACTCCGTCAACTGTAACTGTTCTGCTTGCTTCGTCAATTGATATTGTCTGACCCTCTGTTGCAATAACTCTTTTGATATATGGTGTTTCGGGGCTGTTTACAGGGCGAAAAACTATTATGTCGCCGTTTTTGGGCTGATACAAAAATCTGTTTGTATAAAGAGTGTCACCGTGCGAAAGCGTGGGCACCATAGACTCGCCGTCTACGCGCACAAGTGTAAAAATGTATGTGCGTACAGCAAGTGCAATAACCACTGCAAGCGCAATAGAAACTACCCAATCAAGAATTTCTTTTTTGATACTTTTCTTTTTACTATCTGATTCGTCGAATTGTTGGTAGTTTTGAGCATTTTCAAAGCCGCCGTTTTCATCGGTGGTTCGAGCAGCATCAGTTTGTGTCAAATCTGCATCCTCGTTTATTTCAACATTAATTTCAGCAGGCTCATTTGCCTCAGGCTGATTTATTTCATTAGCATCTTTATTTTCAAAATCCATATCAAAAACCTCCGTTTATTAAAATCCGTACAAAGCAACAAAGAGAGCCTACCCATAAGCTCTCTTTGAAATAATTAGATTTTTTCTTTAACTCTTGTAGCTTTACCAACTCTGTCGCGGAGATAGTAAAGTTTTGCTCTTCTAACTTTACCTCTTCTTACAACATCGATTGCTGCAATTTTAGGTGAGTTAGCAGGGAATGTTCTTTCAACACCAACACCGTAGGAAATTCTTCTTACTGTGAAGGTTTCGTTGATACCGCCGTGCTTTTTAGCAATAACTGTACCCTCGAACATCTGAATTCTTTCTCTTGAGCCTTCTTTAATTTTAACGTGAATTTTGATTGTGTCACCAACGTTAAACTGTGGAAGGTCAGTTCTGATTTGATCTTTTGTTAAGTTTGTAATAATATCGCTCATTGTATATTCCTCCATAAATTTCCAAGGTGTTCATGCCCAAACTAAAGCAGAGGACCACCCGCATACTCTAATACTATATCACATCCAAATTAAAAATGCAAGTGTTTTTTTACATTTTTTGCAAGTTTTTTGATTCGTTGGGGCGGGGAAGTTTTGACAAATGGGGATGTTCGTGCTTGCACGTGCGTCCCCATTTGTTGAAACATTTAATTTTATGTCTGTCGCTTGGGAAAGAGAATATTCAAGACAAACAAAAGTTGACAAAAAAGGACCGTCCCCTTTTTGCAAACAAAAGTTGACAAAAAAGGACAAAAAAGGACCGTCCCCTTTTGAAAAGTTGACAAAAAAGGACCGTCCCCTTTTGAAGAAAAAATACTATTTTTTTCTTTTTTTCTTTGGGGTAAATTCTTCGATATGCTCATTATAATACTTCTCATACATATCGGGGCGCCGCTGCTTTGTAATCTCCAGCGACTCCTTGTGGCGCCATTCATTAATTTTTGCGTGATTGCCGCTTGTTAAAACCTCGGGAACGGATACTCCGTGAAACTGCGCAGGGCGGGTGTAATGAGGATACTCCAAAAGTCCGTTAAAGTGCGATTCATCGGTAAAGCTGTCCTCATTTGAAAGCACGCCGTCTATCATACGGCTTATCGAATCAACTACTGCCATTGCAGCAATTTCGCCTCCTGTGAGCACGTAGTCACCTATTGAAATTTCCTCGTCCACAATTTCATCTATTACCCTTTGGTCTATGCCCTCGTAGTGACCGCATATAATAACCAAATCTTTTTTGTGCGACAGTTCGATTGCCTTTTGCTGAGTAAAGGTTGTTCCCTTTGGTGACATATATATTACATATGGCTTTTCCTCGCACTTTTGGCAGGCGCTCATATATGCATCAAAAACAGGCGGTGCCTGCATTACCATACCCCTGCCGCCACCGTAGGGTGTGTCGTCAACTCTGTTGTGCTTGTTGCCTGCCCAGTCTCTTATATTGTACAAATTAAACCTTAGTATTCCGCTTTGAGCAGCTCGTGCGAGCATACTTTCGCCAAATACTCCCTCAAACATCTGAGGAAAAAGTGTAAGTATATGAAAATTCATATTTCCTCCGTTTACAAGTCCAAAAGTCCGTCAAGAAGCTTTACTGTTATGACACCCTTTTCAATGTTTGTATCAAGTATTACTTCTTTTATTGCAGGGATTAAAAGCTCCTTTGAACCCTCTTTTTGCACCACATACACATCGTTGCTGCCTGTCTGAATAACATCTGTTACTTTGCCGTAGTTTACCTCACCGTCGGTAACATCAAGACCTATAATATCTGCAATAAGGTATGTGCCCTCGGGCAGGTTGTCAAATATTTCTCTGTCTGCATAAATAATGCTGTTTTTTAACCTTTCGGCTTTATCTATATTATCTATCTCATCAAATTTTACTATAATATTTGCTTTTTGATAGCGGATATTTGCAACTGTGAATTTTTCACCTGATTTAGTGTATACTACATCGACTATTTCAAACATCTCGGGAAAATCAAGCCACGGAACAATTTTTACCTCGCCCCTAAGTCCGTGAGTATTTACTATTTTGCCTATTTCTATCATTTTATCCATAGTTTTCCTCCAATTAGCTTGATATATAAAAAGGTTCGAACCGAGTGTCGAACCTTTTTATAACATAGGAATTTCAATAGCAGGCAATACCTGTTACTGTACAATTTCCACAATTACTCTTTTGCTGTCACGGCTTGCAGCAGCCTTCATTACCGCGCGTATAGACTTGGCAATTCTGCCCTGCTTGCCGATAACCTTGCCCATGTCGCTTTCTGCAACATGTAATTTTAAAACCATTGAGTTGTCGCCGTCTTCCTGTGTAACATACACATCATCCGGGCAATCAACCAAAGATTTTGCAATGTATTCCAATAATTCTTTCATTTGCAATCAACCTCCGGATGATTATTTTGTGATACCGCTGATTTTGAGCAATTCTTTTACAGTATCTGTAGGCTGTGCACCATTAGCCAACCATTTTGCAGCTTTTTCTGCATCGATTTTGATAGTAGAAGGATTTGTAAGCGGATCGTATGTTCCGATTTCTTCGATAAATCTACCATCTCTTGGATATCTTGAATCTGCAACTACTACTCTGTAAAAAGGATTTTTCTTTGAACCCAATCTTGTAAGACGAATTTTTACCATTTTAATTTCACCTCCATAAAATATTAACAATATTTAAACAGTTATCTCATAAGACCTTTAAAGCCGCCAAAGGCTTTTTTCATCTTTTTGGGATTACTAAATTGTTTCATAAGCATTTTCATCTGATTAAACTGCTTTAAAAAAGCATTAATCTCTGCAGGGGTTGTTCCGCTGCCGGCAGCTATGCGCTTTTTGCGCGAGCCGTTTATAATATCGGGATTCTGACGCTCTTTTTTGGTCATCGATGTAATCATTGCTTCGATATGAACAAGACGCTTGTCATCAAGGTTTACATTTTGAAGAGCCTTTTTGTCTACGCCCGGCATCATACCCATAATATCGGTAAGTGAACCCATTTTTTTAATCTGATTCATCTGGTCGAGATAATCGTCAAGGTCAAAGGACTTTTGACGGATTTTGTTTTCAAGCTCTGCTGCCTTTTTTTCGTCGTATTCTTCGGTAATTTTGTCTATAAGAGAAAGCATATCGCCCATTCCGAGAATACGTGACGCCATACGGTCGGGGTAAAACCAGTCGAGGTCACCAAGCTTTTCGCCCTGACCCGCAAGCTTAATTGGCTTGCCTGTAACTGCGCGAACTGAAAGTGCCGCACCGCCTCGGGTGTCACCGTCAAGCTTTGTGAGCACTACACCTGTGATATCGAGCTTTGTGTCAAAGCCAGATGCAACGTTAACGGCATCCTGACCTGTCATAGCATCTATAACAAGAAGTATCTCTGCAGGCTCGGTTGCATTTTTGATATTTAACAGCTCATCCATAAGCTCGGTGTCAATTTGCAAGCGACCCGCTGTATCTATAATAACTACATCGTTGCTGTAGTTTTTGGCGTGCTCGATAGACTTTTTTGCAATTTCCACAGGGTCGTTGCAATCGTCTATAGAAAACACAGGTACATCTACCTGCTCACCCACAACCTTGAGCTGCTTGCGCGCTGCAGGACGATATACGTCGCAGGCAACAAGAAGTGGGCGTTTGTGCTGCTTTTTGAGCAGTGCACCAACCTTTGCACTTGTGGTTGTTTTACCTGCACCCTGAAGACCAACCATCATAACAACCGAAGGTGTGTGTGATGAATATTGTATTTTTGAAACCTTTTCGCCCATAAGAGCGGTGAGCTCTTCGTTAACTATTTTTATAATCTGCTGTGCAGGGGTAAGGCTTTCCAATACATTTGTACCCAGAGCCTTTTCGGATACAGAATTTATAAAATCTTTAACTACCTTAAAGTTAACGTCTGCCTCTAAAAGTGCAAGCTTAACTTCACGCATGGCAGCCTTGAGGTCTGCTTCGGTAATTTTACCTTTTGATTTTAACTTTTTAAATGCACTTTGCAATTTTTCGGTAAGATTATCAAATGCCAAGGGGGCTCACTCCTTTACACATCGTTTTCAACTTCATTTATAAGCGTAGTTATTATTTTGTAATCCTCATCGGTTATTGTAACGTTTGGCTTTATCATATTTCGCACTTTTGCAAGGTTTGATGTAATGCGTGAAAATCTTTTCCACAGACCCAGTGCATCCTCTAACTGCAAAAGCTCTCTTTCTGCTCTGAGTATATTATCGCGGACACCCTGGCGGGTAATGCCTACCTCAGATGCAATTTCGGCAAGTGATAAATCCTCACCATAATAAAGCTGCATTATGTCGCGCTGCTTATCGTTTAACAGATTTCCATAAAAATCCATCAAATATGAAATTTCAAGATTTTTCACATAACATCAACCCTATATATTAAGCAAAAATAACGTGTAAAGCAAATCACTTTACACATTATACATTACTTTATTTTGTTTGTCAATAGTTTTGCGTAAAGTTTTTTACTTTACATTAATTTATTAATCCCAGTGTGACAGGTTGCAGGCGGGCTGACGCCCGTCAAAACCGACAATCTGAAAGATTTCAAAAATTTCAGATGTCAGGCATCGAGAGTTCGAATCCTGTCACACTAGCCGAAAGAGAATAATCCGAACCTCGATTTTAAAAGGTGAATTTTCGCTTTCGTTATGTTAAAATACTCGGTAATCCATCAAGGATTACCTGCGTTTTTGCCTTACGCAACCAAAAATTCTCTCTTTTAAAATTCCTCGACCTGAAACAGATGGAATTTTGAGTAAATTTTGGTGCGGAAGATGAAGCAAGGCTGTCGCCTTGCAAAGATGACAAACCGAAAGTTACCGAAATTACGCCGTTTCAGGCGGGTTCGGATTACTATCTT
>JAZQZC010000043.1:0-5488 GCA_045633845.1 Clostridia bacterium | reverse complement strand
AAACATCATCATATAATTTTTTGATTGTATCTCGTTCATATTCATATATTTCCTCGGTATACTTAAGCCAATCTTCACTGCCTTTTTGGCAGTATTTATCACGAAGCTTTTCAAGCTCAGCGTAATACTCTGCTTCTGTTTTTTGCCCGGTTTTGTGCATATGATCCAAAAGCTTGAGCTCTTGTTCAAACTGCTTTTTAACTATGTCAGTTTGTTCTGCGGAATTTTTTCTGACTGTATCGGTTACTCCTGTTACATTATCCCCAAGCTCACCAACGGTTTTGTCATCAGTTTCAACTTGATACTGCGCAAGCTTTTCAATATAGCCTTCCATTTCGGAGTTATACGCATCTCGGTCGTCCAAAAGTTTTTGATATTCGCCATCCAATTTACCAGGAATAATGCTAGATGTTCCGCCGATACGCATAGTCATATATTTGGATTTTTCACCCGACTCATACTTCTCAAATTCTTCATCCAGCGAAACAAGACTTTCAGCAACAGCATCTATCTTTGCCTGATATGCATTTGCCATTGCCTTTGTTTTTGCCATTTGTATGAATGAATTTGTCAAATTGTCAACGGCGCCCTTTTGGGATATGTATCCGTTTGTTTCATTGCCGATATTGGTTATGATGCCGGGAATTATATCATTAAGCTGACTTGCAACACTTGCGTGCTGCTTTTTGACCTCTGCAGCTTCTGTTTCGGTTAAGGCACCATTATGCAACTGTTCTTCCAAATTATACAGTTTGTTTTTTAAGTTTTCTGCAGTTTTTGCGGCCGCCATTTCGGAATTTGAAGTTTCGTCTATGGATTTAATGGCTTCGTCGTGAGCTTTTCTTACATCCTTTATTGCTTCTGATGTAGATACTGTTGCTGCATCATAAGCAATTATTGCGGCTGTCAGCATTGTAATTCCTGCAACCACAAGTCCTGCAGGATTTTTGAGCAAAGTATTATTTAATGTTTTCTGAGCTTTATCGCATAATACTGTAGCAGCAGTATGTAACGACACTTTACCTGTCAACACACCAATTAACAATTCTCTTGCTTTCATTGTTGATGCCAGCAAAGCAGAAATTGATATGCCTCTAGCTTCGGCAGCAGAGTTTGCAGCAACAGCTGCAGTGTATCCGTTAAGGATAGGTGTTGCTGATGCAAACCAGGCTGTAACCTGCTTGCAAACAGCGTAGCCTTTAAACGCCGCAACAGAGCCCGCAGTAATTATGGTTATTTCTTTGAGATGGTCGCCCAAAAAGCCTATAATCTTTATCAAAGGCGGCAACGCAGTTGCGCCTAATTCGAGCGTTGTGTCAACAAGCTCAATTATCAACCCACCGGTGCTTTGAACTGCCATTTTCAGTTCGTCGCTGCCAAGAGCAGTTTTGAGTTTTTCTGTAATTTCATTAACCGAACCTACACCTTCGGTAGCAATCGGCAAAAGTGTTTTGCCAAATTCCTTTGCCAAATCTGATACATTAAGCTTTGCAATTCTGAGCTGATTGGCAAAGCTGTCGGAGGTTCGTGCAAAATCGCCTTGAGCGTCTGCTCCGGCTTTAAGCAGGTAGTTATATCGAAG
This sequence comes from Clostridia bacterium, assembly GCA_045633845.1. Classification (GTDB taxonomy): domain Bacteria; phylum Bacillota; class Clostridia; order UMGS1810; family UMGS1810; genus RGIG4708. The sequence goes on along the minus strand of JAZQZC010000043.1, from coordinate 3,906 downwards.
TGCCACTTGCTCGGCCTGTGACATTTCGTTATATGACTTAGTGATGCCTTGAGTTAATGCAAAAGCCTCCATATTGGCAACAGACATATTTATACCAAGCTGCTTAAGCGGCTCAATTTCACCTGAAATAGCTGCACGGATTTTTTCAAATGCAGCTTCGTGGTCAAGGTTATAGAATGATGCAAAGTCACCTGTAAGACCTGTCAGTGTGGTTGACATTTCAAGTACGGCAGGCCCTGACAATTGCATTGATTTAAGCATAGCACCAATTGTACCATTAAACTTTAACGCATCAAGCTCCGCCATACCAAAAGATGTAGCAGCATCCTTTGCCCACTTGTTGACAACACCTGCACTGTGCCCAAATGTTACATCAACAACGTTTTGTACTTCGGTAAGGTTTGATGCAAGATTTACAGCATATCCCGATGCAGCAGTTAACCCTGCACCTATTGCAGCTGCACCTTTTAAAGCAATGCTTTTTAGATTGCCTATTCCTTTTTCAAAATTTTTTGAATCAATACTGGTATCAAATTTTATAGAGCCGTCATAATGTGCCAACCAAATTCACCCCTTTGTATATGTGAAAATGCATCGGCACATAATGGCTCTACTTGCTTATTTTGATTTCAAATTCTTTTTTGCAGTGCCTTCCTTTGCATTTTACAAATACACCTTTGCAAAAGGCACTTTTGTTGTATAAAACAGGCATTAAATACCCGCAAAACGGACATTTAACTCTTGTTTTAACAGTATTTTCATTCAAATGCAAACACCTCCTTACCAAAGCATGCTTGCAATATCATTTTCTTTTTCTTCCTCGCTTCTCATATCGGGCAGAGCATAAACCCTTTGAAGCTTTTTGTAATGCTCCTTAAGCTTTTTGTCCGATATCTCACTTGTGTTCATAGCTCTTATACCCATAATTTCCTTCAGCTTTGTGTTTGAAGAAAGTCCAAGGAATAAAGCTCTGAATTTCCACCAATGGAGCTGCTCATCCGCAAGGTCAATGCCATATTGCTCCATAAATGCTGCATAGAGATAATCCGCATCGTGATAATAGTCGTATATGTTTTTTTCTTTTTTGTGCGGTTTATTTTCATCATCTTTTTTATCAGATTCGCTGTCATAGTCTCCGCACCTGTAAAATTCAAATAATCCCCGAACCGCATCGAGTGCAGTAGGAGGCAAAATCCCCGCCGGGTAACACAGCATAATTGCATCGGTTAACATCTCGGCTGTGGCAATTTCCTTGTCTTTGAATATTTCTTCAAATTTTACCCATATGCGAAAATCTGTATTTACCGGGTAATCATAGCCGTCAATTTGTATGCTGCACGGCAATTCGTCATATATTATTTTCATTTTTTGCCGAATGACCTATACAAATTCCGTTTGCTATTTTCAAATTGGTTCATAGCGGCAACTATATAAAACACAACATCCATACAGTCGTGAAGAGATACCGTGCGGCCTGCAAATATCTTTTCGGCAGTTCCTTTGCCAAAGGCTTTGTTAATGCTCTGGCACGTTTTCGTAATTTTATCGGCAATTTCATTTTCGGTTGCTTCGCCGGCAGTAATTTTTTTGGCAAACGATACAAGGTTTTTTTGAGCCCTGCTTATTTCTATTTCTGCTTTGGTTACATCTGCAGCAAGTGTTACGCCGCATATTTCTGTTTCAAATGTATTTTTCTGAAATTCAAATTTTTTCATAATTAACCTCCAAAATAACAACATAGGATGTATGTTGTTGGTGTGAGCAAAGCAAATTAACATACATCCTATATGATTTTAATTTAATTTTTTATTCGTTTTCGGTAAACTCTGCAGTCTGCCATTCATCCTTGGTAGTAGCAGTACCTTCTATCATATCGCCCTTAACCTTGAGGGTGGCACTGTAGCCGTATTTATCGGTATCAGAGCCCTCATCCGAAGGAATGACCGAATAGCTGCGCTTACGTGCTTTGTAGTAACCTTCTTGACCTTCCACAGGCTGTGTAAAGTCTACAACCACAATTTCTCTTACTGCAGCTGTACCTGTTTTTTCACGGTCAAAGATTTCCACAATGTCATTGTGGCAAGCATTATCGGTATGCTGGTCAAACGCAATGGATATAGACTCCGCAAAACCGATTACATCAGTTTCCTCGTGGTCCATATCCACATATTTTCGGGAATATTCCTGAGCATTTTTGCTTGTGGATATTTCCGTAAAGCCTTTCATACGATGAAAGGTTGTTGTTTCGTCAACTACAACCCCGAAAAAGGCTTTTTTGTCACTTCTTTTAACAAAGCTCATTGTATATACCTCCTTTTATTCTCTTTCATAAATAAGTCTTAACTGTATCTGATATCTCGCCTTGTTACCTGTAACATCATAAAGATATCCCGAAGATAAGACTTCAAATCTTATGCTTGTTTTGCCGCCGTCAAGAGCCGGCAAGGTATTGCTTTCGTTTTGAGCATCTATCCACTCGGCAAATTTTTCATAAAATGCCGCTGATTCAAGCCGCTCAATCATATCCTTGTCAAAATACTCTCTTGTTGCAAATACAAACACATATTGCCTCAGCTCACCGCCATCCATATACTTTTGGATTGTGCGCGGTGATGGTACAGGCTCAATTGTACATGACTGAGCTTTTTCGCCAAGACAATCCACTGTAAGCTTTTTGCCGCTTACAAGCGGACATTTTGTTTCAAAATACTCTTTGAGTACATCAATTATCATTGCTTTGCTTCACCTCCCGCAGCATTGGCTGCAATGCGGAGCAGGTTGTCCTTGTGGTCGGCCTTCATTCGCTCAAAATATTGGGGCCCACGTAGGCCTTTTGTAGGTCCGCTGTGAAGCCTCATATGAGCATACGGCGTTTCAACAACAACCTCGCCGCTTCCCGGTTGAGTACCTGTCTGCATCGAGTCTATCATTGTATGTGTATCAAACTGCATATATGGCTCCATTACCCTCATAACCTCATTGTCAAGAATTTTTTGAGTGCGGCCACCCAAGCCCCGCTCCGACATTATTTGTTTTGAACTGTTCATAGTGAGCTTTACGCCGACATTTTTACTCATTGCAATCAATCCTCCAGTGATGCATCCTCGGTGAGCCTCTTCGGTTGTCGATGTATGATGATACTATCAAGGCATCATCCTTGTACAGTTCATCATGCTTGCCAATCATAATATAGTCACCCTCAGATATTTCAAGCTGCTTGCTTGTAAATATTCTGATTGTGGCTTTGTTGTGAATGTCAATACCGCTGACCGTAGGGGTTTTGCCGTGAACAAAATGAACACTCGCAGGTAGAGAAAAAGCGAATTTGTATCCATCATCTTCAAAATTATGAAACAAAGTAACAACTTTATTTATAACCATCAGCCAATCCCCCTGTACAAAAGCCCTGTATCTGCCAGATACATTGCTGCCGCTTCATATGCTTTTTGCTTTGTGCTCTTGCTATTTTTATCATAAGATACAGAATAGCCGTCTGTATTTTCGCTTGCAATTCCGTCAGTCTGACCATCTATGTATATAATGTCTGCAATTGCGCAGCACGCAAGTTTAACCTCTTCCGGGTATGGTTCTGACGGCTTGTTAATAGCAAAAAATGAATTCAGCATTGCATCGGCATGGCGAAGATACACAAATTGCTCTTGAGCCGGAATTGCCGGCTCGCAAGTTACATCATAATAGTGTTTGCTGTAGTAATCTGAATCAGCGTACATAATAGCTCACCTCATTTATGCTTTGGTGTTTGCGTGTGCATATCCTGCAGCAACAACAGTCGAACCCGCACCGACTTCTACAACCTCAATGATTGCATTTTCTTTTGCAGTAATCGCAGTTGTGCCGGATTCAAGCTTGGTAAATCCATCTGCAACAGCCTCGCCGTATTTAGCA
>JAZQZC010000042.1:0-16901 GCA_045633845.1 Clostridia bacterium | reverse complement strand
CAAAATCTGTGCAAACGTCGTCTGCGGATGATAGCCATTGAAATGCTATCCAAACTCCGATTTAAACATATAAAAATCGCCGTAAACCGCGTTAAAATGCTCGTCAATCCATTAAGGATTGACTGTGCTTTTGCCTTGTTTACAACAATTTTTATTATGTTTAAATTCTTCGACCTGAAAGCCTTGTATTTTTGAGAAGTTTTTGGTGCGAAGGACGAAGGAATGCTTTTGCATTTCAAGGACGACAAGCCGAAAAAAGCCAAAAATACTGACTTTCAGGCGGGTTCGGATAACATTTTAATGGCTATGGTTTAACAATTTGTAATTTTTGAGCCATATTTTTTTGCGGCACGCGCAAAATCGCTCAAATTTTTTCGCTCGTTGCGCTAAAATTTCAAAATGGTAGGGAACTTATTATATTTTTGAAATTTTACCGCAAAAAAAGATGTCACAAAAAACAACTTGTAAAAACCATATCATATGCAGACTCTGTTTTGCACTGATTTTGCTAAAGAAGTGCGTGTTTTGAAGAAATGATGCAATCCGAATACTGCCTTGATAAAAGCTTTACAAACTGTTTTTTTCAGTTGGCGTTTTGGCAGGTAAAATGCCGAAAAATATAATAGGTTCCCGACCGATTTCGGCATTTTAGCGCAACCACGGCGAAAAAATTTCGACGGCTTTGCGCGTGCCAACAAAACGTCAAATGAAAAAATTACAGTTTGTTAAGTTTTTTGAACGCAGTTTGCGGATTGTAGCATTTCGTTTAAAATTTACCCTTTACAAAACTAATCTTATGATAAGTTTATAATATAAATATCATTTTGTTACATTAAATGCTCTCATTCCCAAATATGTTGCTGAGCTTTCAAGCTCCTCTTCAATGCGTATAAGCTGATTATATTTGGCGCATCTGTCACTGCGGCAGGGAGCGCCTGTTTTTATTTGTCCGCTGCCCACTGCAACAGCAAGGTCAGCTATAAAAGAATCCTCCGTCTCGCCGCTGCGGTGCGAAATAACCGCTGTGTATCCGTGCTTTTGGGCTGTGGATACTGCGTCGAGAGTTTCGGTAAGGGTGCCAATCTGATTGAGCTTTATTAAAATGGAGTTCGCTGCAGATTGCAAAATTCCTCTTTTTAATCTTTCGGTGTTTGTAACAAACAAATCATCACCCACAAGCTGAACCTTGTCGCCAAGGCGGCGTGTAAGCAGGCACCAGCCCTCCCAGTCGTTTTCGCCAACTCCGTCTTCTATTGATATAACAGGATATTTGCGGCATATGTCAACCCAGTAGTCTATAAGCTGTTCTTTTGTAAAAGTTTTGCCCGATTTGGGCATTGTGTATGTTCCGTCACTGTTTGCCCATTCGGAGGAGGCGGCGTCAATTGCAATCATAAAATCTAGTTCCGTCTTGTAGCCTGCTGCCTCAACTGCATCGCATATGAGCGAAAGAGCATCCTCGTCTGTTTGGAGCATGGGTGCAAAGCCGCCCTCGTCCCCCACAGATACCGCCTTGCCCTGAGAGCTGAGCAAATCCTTAAGCTTGTGATACACTTCGCAGCACATTGCCATTGCGTGCTTAAAGTTTTGGGCGCCTATAGGCATTATCATAAATTCCTGAATGTCAACATTATTGTTGGCGTGTGCACCGCCGTTTAAAATATTCATCATAGGAACAGGCATAATATGTGCATTAACGCCGCCAAGGTATTGGTAAAGCCCCACACCAAGCGCTTTTGCAGCACAGTCGGCACAGGCGAGAGATACCGCAAGTATGGCATTTGCGCCAAGGTTTGATTTGTCGCTTGTTCCGTCTGCTTCCAAAAGAAGATTGTCTATAAGGCGTTGGTCAAGCACATTTTCGCCGCAGATTTTTGGCGCAATTATTTCGTTTACGTTTGATACTGCTTTCAGCACACCCTTGCCGCCATATCTCATTCCGCCGTCGCGCAGCTCCAGTGCTTCGTATTCACCTGTTGATGCACCCGAGGGCACAGCAGCTCTGCCCACAAAGCCAGAGTCGCATATAACCTCGGCTTCAACGGTTGGGTTACCTCTGGAGTCAATTATCTCTCTGGCAAACACATTTTTGATTTCTAAAAATTGTTTCATAACAACATCACCTCTTTGTAATTGTCTGCATTTGCCAAAATTTTATACAAATAAAAAACCCGTTGAAAAATTAATTTCAACGGGTAAGTTTGTTTAAAAACACAATTTAATGCTTTGACGATTGCTTGTTGTGATACACAAGCGCCCAGATAATATAAATAATGTTTACAAGCACTATTCCTGCCTGAGCATTTCTTGTTGTAAACAGGTTGTTAAAAAATGTTATTTTCGGCAAAAAGAACGGTGTACCGAGAAGTGCCAAAAATCCCAACGACATAATTATTGAATATATTGCATACTCCAAAAGGGATTTGTCTTTTTTGATTCCGAGTATCAAAAGCGTAACAAATGAAGCAAAAAACACCGCCGAAATAATTCCGCTTACACTGCGCGCTATTACAAGACTGCTTATGGTTGACTTAAATGCCGTAGTCAAAAGCATAAGCACAAGCATAGAGCATATTGCAAGTGTGGTTGATACCATCATAAGATTACTGTGTTTATATGAATTACAATTGTTTGTTGTTTTTATACTTTTCTTTGCCATTTTTTCATAGCCTTTCTGCCGTGAGTTTTTACAGATTTTTTGCTTTAAACAATACTAATCTGCATGTGTTATATATTTTGTATATCCATATTGCATACGTTGCTTTACCAGTCGCCAAGCTCATACATTACTGCCGCAAGTACGGCAAGGGGAGCTGTTTCGGTTCGCAGTATTCGAGGGCCAAGTGTTACGGGCTTTATATTTTTTGACATTGCAACCTCAATTTCGGCTTCATCAAACCCGCCCTCGGGCCCGATTAATATGTTAATATTGTTTTTGCTTGTAAGTGCATCTCTGAGCTTTGAGCATTTTTCATTTTCGTAAGGAATGATATTTAATGCATCGTTTTGTGAAATTGCTTCAATCGCCTGCTCAAATGTAACACATCGGCAAACCTCGGGGAGTATACCTCTGCCACACTGCTTTGCTGCCTCGGATGCAATTTTTTGCCATCGTGAAATTTTTTTGTTCTCGTCATGGGGGATTGCAACTGCTCTTTTTGTGATAACCGGCACAACTTTAACTGCGCCAAGCTCCACACACTTTTGCACAATGTAGTCCATTTTGTCACTTTTGGGAAGCCCCTGATATATGGTGACATTAATGGGAGGCTCACTGTTGTTGGGGCAGCTGCCCAAAATTGCTGCAATTGCCTCGGTTTTTGATATTTTGCTGATTTTGCAATCGTAGTCTGTGCCTTGTGAGTCGCACACAGTAATTGCATCACCCTCGCGGAGCCTCAGCACCTTTGACAAGTGCCACAGGTCATCGCCTGTTATGGTAATGCAGCCGTTATTAATTTGCCCGGGCAAAACAAAAAACCTATGCATAAATTACTCCTTAAGGAATTACAATAATTATTATTTCATTATACCATAAGTAAAAATGCTTGCTTGCAAGGGCATTTTTACGCAGCCGTCAATAGCGCATACGTGCGCAAGCACGATGGAGCGATAGCTCCGTGCCTTGCTTGGCAAGGTACTATGTGTATATTATACCACATTACCCATATGGTTCGTCAAGTATTATAGTAAATTTATTTAGAATTTGCACACAACTGCAGACCATTCGCCGTCGGTAACGGTTTTGTCTACAACAATGTTTTGGTTGTTCATTGCATTTGTCACATCAATCAGGCGTTCATTTATAATGCCAGAGCATATAAATGTGCCGCCATTTGCAATAATGCTTTTTACAGTCGGCAAAAGCTCAATAATTACGTCTGCCACTATGTTTGCCACTACAACATCATATTTTTGACCGCCGATTTTGTTAAGCAGCTGCTTGTCTTTCAGAATGTCACCTGCATACACGTGGTAAGTGTTTTTGTCAACGCCGTTGATGTCTGCATTTTCGTATGCCACGTGCACTGAGTTAGGGTCAATGTCAAGGGCAACTGCATCTTTTGCTCCCAAAAGCAAAGATATAATAGAAAGAATTCCGCTGCCGCAGCCTATATCTATCATATTTGTGCTGCTGTCTATCACCTTTTCAAGCTCTGCAATACACAGCTTGGTACTGTTGTGAGTACCTGTGCCGAATGTGAGCCCGGGGTTAACTGTAAACACAATGCGGTCTGTTTGCCCTTTGTACTTTTCCCACTCGGGCTGAATAAGTATTTTTTCGCCTATTTTTATTGGCTTGAAATATGCTTTCCAGTTGTTTGCCCAATCCTCCTCATTAATTCCGTCTGTTTCCACATTGAGTGTGCCAATGCCGTCAATTCCCTTTAGTGACTGTGCCATTGCTTTTACGGCATTAATCTGCTCAAAAGCCGATTCGTTATTTTCTATGTAAACAATAACCTTTGTCTCGCCTTTTTTTGCCTCAAGCAGCTCGTCGTCAACATAGTCCCAGTACTTTTTGTTTTGCTCCAAAAACTCGGTAAACTCTGCCTCGTCCTCTATCTGAGTGCCTGTAATTCCCATATCGTAAAGCTTGTCGCATATTGTGTCTATACCCTCGCTTGTGGTATATATTGTAACTTTAATCCATTCCATATTGTCACCTCATATATTAATACTACTATATTTAGTGACAAAAAGCAATGATAATACAAAATATTTTACAAATTAGTCACAAGGGTTGCGCATCAACTGATAATTGTGGTACAATTAATTAATAAAAAGGAAGTGAACAAAATGAAACAGCTTACATCACCTCAGGTGATAAAACAGATACTTGCAGACAGCGGCTTTAGGTTTTCCAAGTCGCTTGGGCAAAACTTTTTGATAAGTGACAGCGTGCTGGAGGATATGATTTGCGGCGCGGGTATAGACAAAGATATAAATGTAATAGAAATAGGCCCCGGCTTTGGCACTCTTACTCAGCAGCTTTGCCTTAATGCAAAAAAGGTTGTATCGGTGGAAATTGACGAAACTGTTATACCTATACTGACAGATAACACAAAGGAATTTGACAATTTAAAAATAATTAATGCCGACATACTCAAAACAGATATAAAAGCACTTATAAAAGATGAGTTTGGTGATGAGAGAGTTAAGGTTGTGGCAAACCTGCCTTATTATATAACAACTCCCATAATTATGGCACTTATTGAGCAGGAGCTGCCTGTGGATATGCTTGTTATTATGATACAAAAAGAGGTTGCCGACCGCATTGCGGCAAAGCCTGCCACAAAGGACTACGGCTCCCTTACAGTTGCGGTAAACTTTTACTGTGAGAGCGAGGTAATATGCAATGTTCCGCCAAGCTGCTTTATACCCCAGCCAAAGGTAAGCTCTTCGGTAATTATGCTCAAAATGCGCGGCGAGCCTGCCGTTAAGGTGTCTGACAAGGGCAGATTTTTTGCAGTTGTAAAGGCTGCATTTGCCCAAAGGCGAAAGACCCTCCTTAATGCGTTGTCAAACAGCGGCGTAGTTGCAAAGGACAAGCAGTTTATTGTTGAAGCAATGAAAAGTCTAGGCATAGACGAAAAACGTCGTGGTGAAACACTCAGTATACAAGAATTTGCGACTCTGACTCAAAAGCTTTTTGAATAATTGTAAAATTTGCGAACCCTGAAAAATCAGGGTTCGTTTTTGCATTATAGAAAATTCCGCAAAATCGGTTCGTATGTGAGATGAATATAAGTCTTGTATGCACAATAGCGCCAATTGCCGTTTGTTTTGTACAAATTGCCGAAAATTTTTTGAGTTAAAAATTTTTGATGTATTTTTTATTGCTTGGAATATATTTTATGTAAAAAATAACTGCATAATTTTATATGATTATGTTACCCAAAAGGGCGGCAGAAAATAACATATAAAGTGACAAAAATTTTTAGATGGATGTTGATAATGACAATTTGTAAAACCCCGATTTTATGGGATTTAATCCACATATCCACATTTTTATCCACATTTTTAAACGTTAAAAACCTCAAAAATTTAAGTTATCAACATTGATTTTGTGGAATTTTTTTGCGCATTTTTGGTTTACATAATATTTTTGAGAGGGGAGCTTTTGTAACTCGCATTTTGCTTCAAATTATTTGAAGGTGGGATGCGGAATGAAATTTAAATTGCCTTCAAAGCCGCATAAATACTGAGTTTGAGCCTTGTCAACAAAATTTTCAAAAAATTATTCACAAAAATTTCTGGGCTTATTCAAAATAAATTTGCAACAAAATTTTTTTAAAAAAACACTTGACAAAATGAAGGTTATGATATATAATTCAGTCAAGGTCAAAGAAAGTCAAAGTCAAAAAAGTTGGCAAAGTGTCGAATTTACCTGACTTTGACAATTTTCTACATTACAAAGCCACCAAAAGGTAGGTTTAAATTTTAAGTTATTTGATGAATTTTTGTATGATTTGAAAATATGATTTTTTGTTTATCTTAAAAATTAAAGTCAAGGAGAGTTAAAATGAAAATAAGCGACAGTATTGAAAATTTTATAAGAGAAATGTTTGACGAGCGAACAAGCATTGAGTTAAAGCGCAATGAGCTTGCACAATATTTTAACTGCGTTCCGTCACAAATAAATTATGTCATATCAACTCGCTTTACCACAGAGCGCGGATATGTTGTAGAAAGCCGCCGCGGCGGTGGAGGTCATATCAAAATTACCCGCATCAACCTTGGCAGAAATGAGCAGATAATGCACATTATAAACAGTGTAGGGCAAAGCGTTGATGTTATGACGGTGGAGGCAATTGTCAATACTTTGTATGTAAAAGGTATTATGTCGGCAGATGAAGCCAAAATTATTATGGCGGCGTGCTCAAACAATTCGCTTTCGGTAGTTGCAGACGGTCAGGCACGAAACAGGATAAGAGCAAGTATTTTTAAAAATTTACTTTTATTATTCGTATAAGGAGGCAATAATTATGTTATGTTCACATTGTAAACAGCGTGAAGCAAATTTCCATTATAAAAAAATTTCCGCCGGCAAGCTGTCGGAGCTGCATCTCTGCAATGAGTGTGCAACGCAGCTTGGTTACCTTGGCGGTGCAGAGCCCACATTTGGCTTTGAGGATATGCTCAGCGACTTTTTTAATGTTTTAAAGCCTGAGCATATAGGAGGCGAGGTTGTGTGCAAAACCTGTGGAACCACTCACGAGCAGTTTAAAAAGAGCGGCTTTGTAGGCTGCAGCGATTGCTACGATGTGTTTGCAGCAGATGTGGAAAAAATTCTCTCACGAATTCAGCCTGCCACAATTCACAAGGGTAAAATCGCAGGCGAAAAGGGCGAAAAAATTCAAAAAGCAAATATGCTGAAAAGTTTAAAGGCACAGCTCAAGCAGGCGATATTTGACGAACGTTACGAGGATGCGGCAAAAATCCGCGATGAAATAAAGCAGCAGGAAAACGGAGGTGACAGCAATGCCTAAATGGTACACAGATATCGGCAATAACAGTGACGTGGTGCTCAGCACAAGAGTGCGCCTTGCCCGAAACATAAAGGGAATTCCGTTCCCCAACAAAATTTCAAAGGAGCAGGCACAGCAGGTTGTAGATATGGTTGACGATGCCCTTAAAATGCTCAGCATCAAATTTAATCGTATAGACATTGCATCAATCAGTGAAAAAGAGCTGTCAAAGCTTATAGAATCAAGGTATGTAAGCCCCGATATGCGCAAAATCAAAATTCCTGCAGCGGTGTTTATCAGCGAGGATGAATCAATCAGCATAATGGTTAATGAAGAAGACCACATCAGGCTGCAGAGCATTTTTGCAGGAGAGCAGACTCAAAAGGCATACGATTGCCTGGAAAAGCTTGACAACTATCTTGCCGACAGGCTCAATTATGCAGTAAACGAAAAATACGGCTACCTTACCTCCTGCCTTACAAATGTGGGTACAGGTATGAGAGTGTCATATATGATGCATCTGCCTGCAGTTGTGGAAACAGGTATGGCAGAAAAGCTTTTTGCAACCATAGGCAAGCTTGGCGTTACAGTTCGCGGACTTTACGGCGAGGGCACAAAGTCAACAGGAAATATTTTTCAGATTTCCAATCAGGTGACTCTCGGTCGAAGTGAAAATGAGCTTATGGACAACGTGTGCAAAATAGTAAATCAGATTATCGAAAAAGAGTTTGAGCTCCGCGGCAAGCTTGCCGACAAAAAGGGTATTATAATAGAAGACTGCGTTATGCGAAGCCTCGGACTTTTGCAAAATGCAAGAGTTATGCAAAGCAAGGAGCTTATGACGCTGCTTTCTAACCTGCGCCTCGGTATTGCGGGCGGATATATAAAAGGCATTACAAGTGCCGATGTAAACACTCTTATGGTAGAAACTACCCCTGCTTTTCTTGACGGATGCGACATTGAGCGTGACGTTGCAAGGGCAAAAATTATACGCCAAAAACTTGGAAAGGATGATATAAATGAACTCTAGATTTGACGATAAAGCTCAAAATGTAATTAAGCTTGCCGAAGAAGTGGCAGGAGAGCTTGGCTACAACTATGTGGGCTCGGAGCACATTCTTGCAGCAATTGCAAAGGAAGGTACATCTGCAGTTGCCGAGGCGCTTGCGGGTCAGGGCATTACATTTGAAGCTGTATGTGAAAAAATTGCAGAATATACAACTCCCGACGGAAGTGTGGCGGAGGGCAGAATTCCCTTTACACCCCGCAGCCGCACAATAATTGAGCTGAGCCATACCGAATCACGCCGCAGCGGTGCGCAGCTTATTGCACCTGAGCATATTTTTCTTGCAATACTGCGCGAGGGAAGAAGTGTTGCTGCAAAAATTTTAGGCGACCTCAATCTCAATATCAATACACTTATAAACGAGATTAACGCAGCGGCTCACGGTGGCGAGGATTCACAGCACTCCCATATGAGCAGCAAATCGGGCGCAAAAAGCCTTACACAGTTTGGTGCCGACCTTACCAAAATGGCAAAAGAGGGCAAGTTTGACCCCATAATCGGCAGAGATGCAGAAATATCAAGAGTTATTCAGATACTTACACGCCGAACAAAAAATAACCCCTGCCTTATTGGTGAACCTGGTGTTGGTAAAACTGCCGTTGCCGAAGGCCTGGCGCAAAAAATCGCAGAGGGCTCAATTCCCGAAATACTCAAAAACAAAACTGTATTTTCCCTTGATTTGTCATCACTTATTGCAGGTACAAAATACCGCGGCGAATTTGAAGAGCGAATCAAAAAAGCCCTTGACGAAGTAAAAAAAGACGGCAACATAATTTTGTTTATAGATGAAGTGCACACCCTTATCGGCGCAGGCAGTGCAGAGGGCGCAATGGATGCCGCAAACATCTTAAAGCCTATGCTTGCCAGGGGTGACATTCAGCTTATTGGAGCTACAACTCTTGACGAATACCGCAAGCATATAGAAAAGGATTCTGCGCTGGAGCGCCGCTTTGCTCCCATTATAGTAGGCGAGCCAACAGTTTCTGAAACTGTGCAGATACTTCGCGGTATACGTCCAAAATATGAGGAGCATCACAAGGTTACAATCACAGACGAAGCGCTTGAGGCAAGTGCAAAGCTGTCTAGCAGGTATATTACCGACAGATTTTTGCCTGACAAAGCAATCGACCTTATAGATGAAGCATCTTCAAAAATACGCCTTACTGCTTTTACTGCGCCGCCCGAAATCAAGACTATAGAAAAACAGCTTGAAGAAATAGGTGCAAAAAAAAGAGAAGCTATCGAAAATCAGGAATATGAAGCTGCGGCATCACTTCGTGATGAAGAGGGCAAAATTGCTCAGCAGCTCAAACAAATGAAGGATGAATGGAAAGGCAAAAACTCGCAAGGGTCACTTGTTGTTGGCGAGGACGAAATATGCGATATCATATCCGAGCGGACAGGCATCCCTGTTAAAAAGCTTGCAGGTGAGGAGCAGCAGCGGTTGCTTGATATGGAAAAAATTCTCCACAACCGCGTTGTTGGTCAGGATGAAGCCGTTACAGCAGTTGCAAAGGCAATACGCCGCGGCAGAGTTGGCTTAAAAGACCCCAAAAGACCAACAGGCTCGTTTATATTCCTCGGACCTACAGGCGTTGGTAAAACTGAGCTTTGCAAGGCTCTTGCCGAGGCGGTGTTTGGTGACGAAAATGCCATTATACGCATAGATATGAGCGAATATATGGAAAAGCACACTGTTTCACGTCTTATCGGCTCCCCTCCGGGATATGTAGGCTACGACGAAGGCGGACAGCTTACCGAAAAAATACGCCGCAAGCCTTATTCGGTAGTGCTTTTTGACGAAATAGAAAAAGCACACCCCGATGTATTTAACATTCTTTTGCAAATTTTAGAGGATGGTATTGTTACCGATTCTCAGGGCAGAAAGGTAGATTTTAAAAACACTGTCATAATTATGACGAGCAACATCGGTGCACGCCTCATTACTCAAAGGGCAAAATCTCTTGGATTTGGCGGCGGCGACGATGCCCAGGCGGATTACAACAAAATCAGAGAGCAGGTACTCTCCGAACTCAAAAATGTGTTCCGCCCCGAGCTTATCAACCGTATTGACGAAATAATAGTGTTCCGAAAGCTCACTCAGCCCGACATTGAGCAAATTGCAAAAATTATGCTTAAGGGCCCTGCCCAGCGTATGGCAAGCCTTGGGTATGAAATTGAAATCACAGACGCTGCAGTTGCGCATCTTGCAAGGGCAGGCTTTGACGATGTGTACGGGGCGCGTCCGCTTCGCCGCATTATTCAGACACAGCTTGAGGATATGCTTGCTGACAATCTCCTTGCTGCAAAGCTCGAAAAAGGCAAAAAGATTGTTATAGATGCAACAGATGACAAGCTTGATATAGTACAATAATAAAACCCCCTTTACTGCTTTGTCTGGTAAAGGGGGTACATATCATTATGGGGAGAATATCATAATGTGGATATTTATTTATGATATAGTCTTTTGTTTTCGTATTTTGGTTCGCAGCTTACGTTTATACCAAGTCTGCGCATTATCATTTCGTCACCCTCGCTGATAATTACCGAAAAATGAGCCTCGCTGCCTTTAAGGTTGGGCAGCTGCTCCTTTGCAGCCTTTGCCACCTTGTCGGTAAGTGCCGAAATGGTGAGCGCCATAAGCACTTCGTCTGTGTGCAGCCGCGGGTTTTTGTGCTTGAGATACGCAGTTTTGAGCTCGCATATGGGCTCCAAAACATCTGCCGATATAAGCTCTAAGCTGTCGTCAATTTTACCCAGAGCTTTAAGGGCATTGAGCAGCAGTGCCGATGCCGCGCCGAGTGTTGCAGAGGTTTTGCCTGTAACAAGTGTTCCGTCGGGGAGCACCATTGCACCTGCAGGTGAGCCTGTGGATTCCGACTTTACAAGGGCTGCAGATACAACAGGGCACTCTTCGGGAGTGAGTCCTGCCTGATTCATAAGCAGCTCTAATTTGCGTACAACTGTTCCGTCGCCCATTGTGCGGAGGTTGTTTACGCTTTCGGCATAGTAGCGGCGTACAATTTCTTTTTTTGATGCTTCGCAGCACACATCGTTGTCTACAATGCAGTTACCTGCCATATTAACACCCATATCTGTGGGGGATTTATATGGTGACGACCCTTGTATCTTTTCAAAAATAGTATTGAGTACAGGGAATATCTCTACGTCACGGTTATAATTAACGGTTGTTTCACCATAGGCTTCAAGGTGGAACGGGTCAATCATATTAACGTCGTTAAGGTCTGCGGTTGCTGCCTCGTATGCAAGGTTAACAGGGTGCTTGAGAGGGATATTCCATATAGGAAAGGTCTCAAACTTTGCATATCCTGCGGTAATTCCTCTTTTGTGGTCGTGGTAAAGCTGGCTGAGGCAGGTTGCCATTTTGCCGCTACCGGGGCCTGGCGCCGTAACTACAATGAGCGAGCGGCTTGTTTCGATATAATCATTTTTGCCAAGGCCGTCATCACTTACAATATGGGGCACATCAGAGGGGTATCCTGCAATGGGGTAATGGCGGTAGCATTTAATGCCAAGAGCGGTAAGCTGCTTCAAAAATGAATTGGAGCTGGCTTGTCCGTTGTATCGGGTGAGCACAACACTTCCTACATAAAGCCCGAGCTCGCGGAAGGTGTCTATAAGGCGGAGCACATCCTCGTCATAAGTGATGCCAAGGTCGCCGCGCACCTTGTTTGACTCAATATCGGCAGCATTTATTGTAATAACAATTTCAACATCATCCTTGAGCTGCTGCAGCATACGGATTTTACTGTCGGGCTCAAATCCGGGCAGTACTCTCGATGCGTGAAAGTCGTCAAACAGCTTTCCGCCAAATTCAAGGTATAGCTTGCCGCCAAACTGAGCAATTCTGTTGCGAATCTGCTCCGATTGGGTTGCAAGATATTTGTTATTATCAAAACCGATTTTGTTCATTTTTTTGCTCTCCCCTCAAAAATAAAACCATTATATAGTATATCACAACAAAAAATTAAAATCAACATAAAAATGGTTAGCCGTTGGAGAGCTATCCAAACTTTCCGACGTCTAGGTTGTCGATTTTTGTGTTTAATTGCCGCCCATCATTGACAATTGAATATGTTATTGCAAAAACGAGCAATTCGAATATTGACAAACATAGCCATTTTGGTATAAAATATTATTATCTATGACTATGTTCCTTAGAAAGGATTTGATAAAATGCAATACAAAGGATTAAATCAGTTAAGAGAGGATTTTTTGAGCTTTTTTGAATCAAAAGGTTGCCTTCGTCTCGGCAGCTTTCCGCTTGTCCCTAAAAATGATGCCAGCCTTCTTCTTATAAACTCAGGTATGGCACCTATGAAAAAATGGTTTACAGGTGCCCAAATTCCACCACGAAAAAGAGTTACAACCTGTCAGAAATGTATCAGAACTCCCGATATCGAGTGCGTTGGTAAAACAGCGCGTCACGGTACATTTTTTGAAATGCTGGGTAATTTCTCTTTTGGTGATTATTTCAAACACGAGGCAATTGCCTGGGGTTGGGAATTTTTGACCGAAGTTGTGGGTATCCCCGAGGACAAGCTGTGGATCACAGTTTACGAAGAGGATGACGAAGCCCGTGATATATGGATTAATGAAATTGGCGTAAACCCTGAAAGAGTTGTTAAAATGGGTAAAGAGGACAATTTCTGGGAGCACGGAACTGGTCCTTGCGGACCTTGCTCCGAAATTCATGTTGACAGAGGCATCGAGCACAGCTGCGGCAAGCCCGACTGTAAGCTCGGATGCGACTGCGACAGATTTATGGAAGTATGGAACCTTGTTTTCACACAGTTTGATAAAGACGAAGAGGGCAACTACAACAGACTTTCTAACCCTAATATCGATACAGGTATGGGACTTGAGCGTCTTGCTGCAATTGTTCAGGGTGTAAACAATCTTTTTGAGGTTGACACTGTGCAGAATATAATGAAGCACATTTCAAAAATTGCAGGTGTTAATTATAAAGAAAATGAAAAAACAGACGTTTCTCTCCGCGTTATTACCGACCACATTCGCAGCACTGTTATGATGGTGTCCGACGGCGTTATCCCGTCAAACGAGGGCAGAGGCTATGTGCTCCGCAGGCTTTTGCGTCGTGCAGCACGTCACGGCAAGCTGCTCGGTGTTGAGGGTGAATTTCTTTACACAGTTGCTGACACTGTAATAGACGAATCAAAGCAGGGATACCCTGAGCTTGATGAAAAGAGAGAATATATTAAAAAGATTATTAAAATAGAAGAAGACCGCTTTGCAAAAACAATTGACAACGGTATTGCAATTCTCAACGATTACATTGCAGCGGCTAAACAGAATGGCGAAGCAGTTCTTGCGGGCGACAAGGCATTCAAGCTTAACGATACCTACGGCTTCCCGATAGACCTTACTGTTGAAATCTGTGAAGAAAACGGCATTTCAGTTGACCGCGACGGCTTTGACCATCAGCTTCATATTCAAAAAACCACTGCAAGAGCTGCACGCAAAGACGGCTCAAGCTGGGACGACGACAGTGCATACAGCTTTGATGGCATAGATGCAACAGTATTTGACGGATACGCAAATCTTGAGCTTGACGGCGCAATTGTTTCAATTGCTGCGGAGGGCGAGCTTTCATCACAAATTACAATCGGCCAGCGAGGTGTTATCGTAACTGACAAAACTCCTTTCTATGCCGAAATGGGCGGTCAGTGCGGTGACATCGGTAAAATTATCTGCGGCGACTCTGTTGCAAGGGTTACCGATACCAAAAAGACAGGTGACGGCATTTATATGCACATTGTTGAGGTCGAGAGCGGAAGCTTTACCGTTGACAGCAAGGTTACACTCAAGGTGTGCCGTAAAAACAGAATGGCTGTATGCCGTAACCACTCAACCACACATCTTTTGCACAAGGCACTTAAGGATGTGCTTGGCGTACATGTTGCACAGGCAGGCTCATTTGTAAATGCAGACAGACTCCGTTTTGACTTTTCACACTTCGAGGCAATGACAAGTGAGGAAATTGCAAAAGTAGAAAAAATGGTTAACGATGCAATCCTTGAGTCAATGCCTGTTGTTGTAAAAGAGCTTCCTATCGAAGAAGCTAAAAAGCTGGGTGCAACAGCACAATTTGGTGAAAAATACGGCGATGTTGTACGAGTTGTTACAATGGGCGACTATTCAATGGAATTCTGCGGTGGTACACATCTTACAAACACTGCTCAGGCAGGACTTTTCAAAATCCTTTCCGAAGCGGGTGTTGCAGCAGGCACACGCAGAATTGAAGCTATTACAGGTGCAGCCGTTATGGAATACTTAAACAGCAAGGATGCGCTCATAGCAAAAGTTGCCGATACAATTAAATCAAACATAAATGAAATAGATGTCAAAGCCGAAAAGCTTATGGCAGACCTTAAGGATGCGCAGAAAACCGCAGAATCCTTAAGAGCAAAAATTGCTGCAAGTGCTGCAGACGACATTTTGAGTCAGGCACAGGATGTTGACGGAATAAAAGTAATTGCCGCTAAAAAAGAAGATATGGATATGAATGAGCTTATTGTGGCTGCAGAACAGATAAGAGACAAAATGGATGTTCCCGCAGTTGTAATGCTTGCAGGTGTTAAAGACGGCAAAATCAGCCTTATCTGTATGGCAAACAAGGATGCAGTTGCAAGCGGCGTAAATGCAGGCTCTATTATCAAAAATATTGCTCCGATTGCAGGAGGCTCAGGTGGCGGCAAGCCTGATATGGCTCGCGGCGGTGCCAAAGAAATCGGCAAGCTTGATGAGCTTGTGGCAGCAGTTGTAAACTTTATAAAATAATGGGGTGACAAAATGCAGGATTGTATTTTTTGTAAAATAGCAAACGGTGAAATTCCGTCAAACCTTGTATACGAGGACGAGCTTGTTGCTGCGTTCAACGATATGAACCCTCAGGCACCGGTACACATTCTTGTTGTGCCAAAGGCTCATATTGCATCAGCACTTGAGCTTGACGATACCAACAAGGATGTCGTAGGTCATATATTTACTGTTGCAGGCAAAATTGCAAGGGAGCAGGGCTTTGCAGAGGACGGCTTCCGCCTTGTAAACAACTGCGGACGTGACGGCGGTCAGACAGTGGGCCACCTGCACTTCCATCTTCTTGCAGGCAGATATCTTGAATGGCCTCCGGGCTGATTGAGCTTTTGCGACAAAATTGTACAATTGTGAAAATATGTCTTGACAACACATTAATTTGATTGTATAATTATTTTTGTGTAAATTTAGTCTGATACCGTTGTGTGTTAAAAACACGATTTGCAATGGCGGAGGGAGGGATTTTCAATGGCAGAAATAAGATTAAAAGAAAATGAATCTTTAGATAGTGCACTTCGCAGATTTAAAAGACAGTGTGCAAAATCAGGTGTTTTATCCGAAATCAGAAAGAGAGAACACTACGAAAAACCAAGCGTAAAACGCAAAAAGAAATCTGAAGCAGCAAGAAAGCGTTCATACAGATAATTCGTGTTGTTGTTTGCGCGAGTCGCGGACAAAGACTTAATAAGGTAACAAACCTTCCCAATTTACTCATAACGAATTAGACAAATTTAATAATTATTAAAAATACGGGAATTTTTTAAAATTCCCGTTATTTTTTTAAAAGGTTGATTAATTATGATACAAAAATGTTATCCAAAGTATTGCGTAAATTCCATATGGGATTTAACAAAAGAATTCTACCAAAGCAACAATATAAAGGCAGTTATATTTGACATAGACAATACTCTTGTAACTCATACAACCCCTGTGCCGCCAAAAGACGTATTGGATTATTTTGAATTTTTAAAATTAAACGGCATAAAATACGCAATTGCCTCCAACAACAGCAAAAGCAGGGTAGAAACCTTTTGCAAAAATTTAAATGTACCTTATATATATCGTGCATTCAAGCCACGAAGGGCACCACTTAAAAAGCTTGCAAAGCAGTTTGACGTACCAAATCAAAATATATGCCTTGTAGGTGATCAGCTTTTTACCGATATGCTGGGCGCAAACAGGATGGGCTTTGTATCGGTGGTTGTAACTGCCCTTGGCAAAAATGAAACAGGCTTTGTTTCGCTTAAGCGTGTGTTTGAAAAAATGATAATGAAAAAGTATTTTGCACAAAAATAAATTTTTCTCCATATATTATTAAAAGTGCACAATTATAATTATTCTGTATCCAATTCCCATCAATTTGTGGTAGTTAATTTTTACCAACAACACAACATTTAGTGGTAAAAAAATTGTTTAAAAATTTTTTCAAAAAAGTTTAAAAAATGCTTGACAAATGGGTGCCCTGTGGGATATAATATACAAGTCGCTTGCAAAAAGTGACGATT
>JAZQZC010000041.1:0-14962 GCA_045633845.1 Clostridia bacterium | reverse complement strand
TGTTAGCTTCGTCCATTTTGATTTCACCACAGCCAGATACACAACATGTACCCATACCACGAGCAACAACTGCTGCGTGAGATGTCATACCGCCACGAACTGTAAGGATACCCTGTGAAGCTTTCATACCTGTAATATCTTCAGGTGATGTTTCAAGACGAACGAGGATAACCTTTTCGCCCCTTGCGTTCCAAGCATCTGCATCTTCTGCTGTAAATACAACTTTACCGCATGCAGCACCGGGAGAAGCACCAAGACCTTTACCCATAGGTGTAGCGGCTTTGAGAGCTTTTGCATCAAACTGTGGGTGAAGGAGTGTATCAAGGTTACGTGGGTCGATCATAGCAACAGCTTTCTTTTCATCAATCATACCTTCATCAACAAGGTCACAAGCGATTTTAAGAGCAGCTTTTGCAGTTCTCTTACCATTACGAGTCTGGAGCATATAGAGTTTTTTGTTTTCGATAGTGAACTCCATATCCTGCATATCTCTGTAGTGATTTTCAAGTGTAGCACAAACTTTTTTGAATTCTGCAAATGCTTCGGGGAATTTTTCTTCCATTTCAGCAATCGGCATTGGTGTACGAACGCCGGCAACAACGTCTTCACCCTGCGCATTAACGAGGAATTCACCCATGAGTCCCGGTTCACCTGTAGCAGGGTCACGTGTAAATGCAACACCTGTACCGCAATCGTCACCCATGTTACCGAATGCCATCATCTGTACGTTAACAGCTGTACCCCATGAATAAGGGATATCGTTGTCACGTCTGTATACGTTTGCTCTGGGGTTGTCCCATGAACGGAATACGGCTTCAACAGCACCCATAAGCTGTTCCTTAGGATCACTTGGGAAGTCTTTGCCGATTTTGTTTTTATATTCTTCTTTAAACTGACCTGCAAGAACTTTAAGGTCTTCTGCAGTAAGTTCGATATCCTGTGTTACGCCCTTAGCTTCTTTCATTTCGTCGATAAGCTCTTCAAAGTACTTCTTACCAACTTCCATAACTACGTCTGAATACATCTGAATAAATCTTCTGTAGCAGTCCCAAGCCCATCTTGCGTTACCTGATTTAGCTGCCATTGTTTCAACAACGTCTTCGTTAAGACCGAGGTTGAGGATTGTGTCCATCATACCAGGCATAGATGCTCTTGCACCTGAACGAACAGAAACAAGAAGTGGGGTTTCTTTATCGCCAAATTTTTTGCCGCAGATTTTTTCCATTTCAATGATGTTTTTCATGATTTCAGCCTGAATTTCGTCGCTGATTTTACGGCCATCATCATAATACTGAGTACAAGCTTCGGTAGAAACTGTAAAGCCCTGTGGAACAGGAAGACCGAGTTTTGTCATCTCAGCAAGGTTAGCTCCTTTACCTCCGAGGAGATTACGCATTGACGCGTCACCTTCGGAAAAAAGGTATACAAACTTTTTAGCCATTAATGTTACCTCCATAAATAAAAATTTATATAATCACACAAAGATAATTGTACATTAAAATACAATAAAAATCCAGTGTTTTTATCAAAAAAGTTAAAATTTTACTTATTTTTTATACAATTTACAAAAAAAGATATATTTTTTTTGGTTTTATGTACATATTACTGGTTAATTTGCAATATATTCTTAAGATACTCATTTGATGTAGGCAAAATCTCCATCTGATACTTCATATATCTTTCCGAAAGAGCGCTGAGCTCAATTGCTGCATTGTTTGAGAGCTTAAGTGACAGCACACTCCTGAAATCAGAATTTCGTACAACATAAAGCGCTTTGTGACTCTCATCGGAAATTTTAAAAAGCTCAGCATTTGGCGCAGTATCCGAACACTTGTCGCACACAACCATACCTGATGCCAAATCAAAGTACTTTATATCCTTTCTTGCACCGCAGCTCATACAAGACATAATTGACGGCTCATACCCGTTTTCGCATACGGTTTTCATTTCAAAAATAAATTTGTACTTTAGCAAATTGTACTTAAAATCCAAAGCAACCACATCAGATTTTGATACAACAAACAGAGTATTCAGAATAAAACTGAAATACTCATCGTCAAGGGGAAATTCGTCAGGAATTGCATTTACTATGTCCGCAATGTATGTTGCCACAGCAACCTTTTCCACCGAGTTTCGAATTTCAAAAAAGTTCTCTATAAGCTCTGCACCAACCGGGTAGTACATACCTGTCCTTTTTTCAAATACAAAATCGCTGTAGCAAAAAAGCTGCATGGCTCCAAAATATTTATTTTTTTGACTTCTTATACCCTTTGCCATAACAGTTATTTTGCCACTGTCGCGGGTAAGAATTGTAAATATGCGGTCATTATCGTTTAGGTTCAATACTTTTAGTATCAAACCCTTTGTCTTTATCTGTTCCATCACAGCCTCCGTGATTTTGTACGCCCGTATATTCAAGATAATACTCAATTTTGCCTGTTGCAAAAAATTTATCCCATAATTGTTGTTTGCTCATATTATCACTCCGTAAAATTTATTATAATTTTATAATAACCTTTTGCGGAGTTAATATGTCGGTAAAATTTGTTACTGCTCAGTAAGGCCGAGCTCTTTCATCAGGCTGTTTGAATTACGCCAGTCCTGCTTTACCTTTACCCAAAGCTCCAAAAATACTTTGGCGTCAAGCATTTTTTCGCACTCTATGCGTGCATTGGTGCCAATTCTTTTAAGCATTGCGCCGCCTGCGCCAATGATAATACCTTTGTGTGATGCTTTTTCGCAGTAAATATTTGCCGAAATGCTGTATGTTGGTTTTTCGTCATCGCCGTTATATTTCATTTTAATAATTTCTACTGCAGTTCCATGAGGAACCTCTTTATCAAGAAGGCGAAGCATTTTTTCTCTGATTATTTCGGCAACAATTTCTTTTTCCTGCTGGTCTGTCACCATATCCTCAGGATAAAACATCGGGCCCGTTTGAAGATGGCTTTTAATTACTTTTTTGAGTTCTTCTATACCAAGACCGCTTTTTGCACTTATGGGTACAATATCGGCAAAGTCTTTGTATTTACTGTAAAAATCAATCACAGGGAGAAGCTCGTCTCTTCTTACTGTATCTGCCTTGTTTATAATTAAAACTATTGGTATATCGCCCGTTTTTTGTAATATAATTTCTTCATTTTGAGTGCATGAAGCAACAGGCTCTACAACCATTAATAGAACATCAACGTCAGCAATGGTGTCACTTACAGCTTTAATCATATTTTCACCAAGCTTGTTTTTTGGCTTGTGAAAACCAGGTGTATCCAAAAATACAACCTGTGAATCATCATCTGTCATAATAGCAAGAATTTTGCCCCTTGTTGTTTGTGGCTTTGGCGAAATTATTGCGATTTTCTGTCCTATTAATTTATTGAGAAGTGTTGATTTGCCTACGTTGGGTCTGCCAATAATTCCCACATAACCCGACTTAAAATTATTTGTCACTTGTTTTTCCTCCGATTTTAAAAATAATACCACTGATGTAAGCAATGCACACGGCAGCATACACCCAAAATAATGGGCTTTTTATGTAGTTAAGCAATACATACCAGAAATTACCGCTGTCATAAAACAATATTATGCCTGTAAGTGAAGCGGTAATTGCCGAAACAAGCACCGCCGCGGCACATACATCCTTTGCAATTTTTGCAAATATGCTGTACTCGCTTGTTACCATATCAACAACAGCCTCAAGTGCAGTGTTGAACATTTCGGAAATAAGCACAAACACTATTGTAAAAAGCAGTATCAGCTTTTGACTCCCGTCAAGATTGTACTTTTGAGCCAGTAAAAATGCCGTAAGTGCGGCAGCAGTATGAAATCTGAAATTGCGCTGTGTTTTTATGCAATACCACAGTCCCTCAACAGCATATTTAAAGCTTAACAAAAATTTTTTCAAACAAATCACCTTTTCTTATCTTGTAAGTCCCAATAATTCAAGGGCAGCTTCTTCTTTTTGGCGCATTACGGTGCGTTCCTCGTCCGTTTCGTGATCGTACCCCAAAAGATGTAAAATTGAATGGCAAACCAAAAATCCAATTTCACGCTCAAGGGAATGACCATACTCTATGCTTTGCTCCTTTGCCTTTTCGGCAGAGAGTATCACATCTCCCAAAATAAGCTTTCCTTCATAATAGTCTCCGCAATTTTCTACCATTTTGTCGTCTTCAAATTCAAGCACAGGGAAAGAAAGTACATCTGTTGGTCTGTCAATGCCGCGGAATTCATTATTAAGCTGATGTATCTGATTGTTGTCTACAACTGTGACACTTACCATACAATCCTTATCAAAGCTTTCACATTCAAGTGTTTTATTAACAACTCTCTTAATAATCTGATTAATTTCATCAGTTACTTCCACAACCGACTGCTCATTTTCAAAAATAATATTAACGTTCATAAATTATCTCCTGTCAGCATTTTTCTTTTGTCTGTTTTCGGCAATCTTGGCATCACGCTTTTCATATGCTCTTATAATCTGCTGTACAAGTCTATGACGAACAACGTCGCGGTCGGTGAGATAGCAAAAAGCAATATCATCCATATTTTTGAGCACTCCAATAACATCCTTAAGACCTGATTTTTTGCCATCAGGCAAATCCATCTGTGTTATATCACCTGTTACAATTGCTTTTGAGTTAAAGCCGATACGTGTAAGAAACATCTTCATTTGCTCAGGAGTAGTATTTTGCGCTTCGTCAAGAATAATAAAGCTGTCGTCAAGTGTTCTGCCTCGCATATATGCAAGAGGAGCAACCTCTATGGCACCTTTTTCCACAAGACGTGTGTATGTTTCCATACCAAACATTTCGTACAGGGCATCATACAATGGGCGCAGATACGGGTCTACCTTGCTTTGCAAATCACCGGGCAAAAAGCCAAGCTTTTCGCCGGCTTCTATGGCAGGGCGTGTAAGAATTATTCTGTTGATTTGTTTATTTTTAAATGCAGTTACCGCCATTGCAACAGCAAGGTATGTTTTACCTGTGCCTGCAGGACCGATACCAAAAGTAATTGTATTGTTTTTTATTGCATCAACATATGCCTTCTGACCCATTGTTTTGCTTTTAATCGGCTTGCCACTTGCATTGACACATATGCAGTCAGCTCCATAAAGCGAAGTGGTGTCAACGCCCTCCATAGCCATCGAAATTGCATACGAAACTGTCTGGTCGGTAAGTGCTTCGCCGTTATCAATTAAATCGGATAGCTTTTTTATGGCATCAACTGCCATATTAACATAAAGCTCATCACCGTTAATTTTTATGTTGGAATCCCTGTTTACTATTTTTACATTAAGCTTTTTTTGAATTTCATTGATATTTTTATCAAACTGTCCAAATATTGAAATCACCTTTTCAATATTGTCAAACACCATTGTTTTTTCCATCAATATCCTCCGTGTATGTTTCGGGTTTTGTTAACGGTTTATACTTTGCAATATCCTCAAGACATTCAATTGTAACAGTTACGTGCACATTGCCTTTTTCGTTTGTATAATAGCTGTGCGAAATGTTTTGAATATGTGCGTTATTTGTATTAATCTGAATTTTAAGCCTGTTTGCAAGAACATCTGCTGCGCTTTGTACAACCTCGTTATCATCAATTATTTTTCTATCTTCTATTATCTCATAATATGTGCAAATTGTAAATGATAAATTTAAAATATCCAAAATTTTTTTGTTATGTATTTCTTTGTCATAATGGTTGTACTCCACATTTTTTTTACTGCCAAATGGCAAGCTCACATCACCGATGTTGATACTGTATCTTTTTTGATTGTTGCCGGTGCGGTGCCTTTCAATTTTTGTGTGGTTATATTCGCCGGATGCCTCGTACCATGTTTTTGCGGTAACTATTCCATCTGCATGAATATAACGTATGTCACCTGTCAGCGTTTCGGACATTCCGCTGATAAGCAAATCACCTTTTTTTACAACATCACCGGGATATACAATTTGCCTGCCGTATCTTGGCATTACCTCAACAATAACGCCGTCTGAGGATGCAACACTGTTTGAATAATCGCTGTTGTCTGATATTTGGGGCACCGGTGTTCTTTCTTTAACCTGAACGTATGCTTTTGTACCCTTGATGTCTATCCATATCCACGAAAGCTTGTCATTGCTTTTTAATATATTTTGCTGAATTTGTTTTATATTTATATTATGTACAAATTTTCCTGTTTTAAAGTCTGCTTCATTTAATATTTGCATTACTTCTATGTCGGATATTTGTTCATTGCCGTCAATATATATGTCGGTAACAAATGACGTTGCAAAGCACATACACAATAAAAAAAGCAGAAAACCCATAATAAAGAATTTTCTGCTTTTGATTTTTCTAAAATGCGATGGTAATCCTTTTTTACTGGTTACGGTAATTTCCGCACGCAATTTGTCTGCTATTGATTTGAATTCATTAAACTGATACTCGTATATACATATTTTTAAAGAAATAGTGTCTGAGCGCCTGATTTTCCATATATGTATTCCCGCTTTTGCGCACAGACTAAGCAGCTTGCCAATATCAGCGCATACCACATCAAGGCAAACATATCCCAATATATATCTGTATATTCTAATCACACCCTTCAAAACTGATTGATTTTATTGTTCCTTCAATTTGAATAAACTTTTCGTTTATTAATTTTATGCTAAAATCGTATCCGATAACAACTATATTATTTGTTTTGGTGTTTATGCTTATTTTATTGTCATCATATTCTTCAATGCTCACAAAATTATTGATTTGTATTATATTGTTTGAAATGACACTTATTCCCGATGTCTCCGTACTTATTTCGGGAACATCCATCGAACTTGCCAGATAATCCATCAGCTTGATAATTACCACATCCCTTAAATAATTTATGATTAAAACAAATTTAGTATGAATAAACATATTATCGGTGATGTTAATGTCAAAGTTTATAAAAGTTTGTATCTATACTGTTTGTTTGTACTTTATATATTTTATGTGTACCAACTTTAATTTGATATCGGAAGCGGTAAAAAATTCTGCCATTCTTTGTATATCGGTAATTATCCCCTCGTTGTTTCCGTTTTTTATTATATCCGAAATACTCATTTGCTTTTCGCCCTGCCGATTTGGGAAAATAACAGAGATTATGTACGAAAAGCTTTTTAAATTTTCTAAAAATACAATACCGATATTTATAAGCGGATTAATCTGCGGTTACCCTGTTGGTGCAGCAGGTGTAATGTCGGCATACCAATCAGGTATGTTATCAAAAAGTGATGCCGAGGACCTCGTTTGCTTTACAAACAACTCCGGACCATTGTTTATAATTTGCGCAGTCGGCGGCGGTATGCTTGGCAATATACATACAGGTTTGGTGCTTTATATAATACACATTGCCTCGGCGGTAATTACCGGAGCAATTATAGGTGCAGGCCGAAAAAGCTTTTACAATACATCTGCCAGCATAAAAAGAAAATCATTTGACCCTTGTATAATAGAAAACTCTTTTACTAAGTGCATAAAAATTTCGGGCTCTGTGATAATTTTTAGCATAATAACTTTGATTGTTCAAAAATTATTTAACAACAAATTCGGTATTGTTGTGTCGTCGCTTTTGGAAATTACAAACGGAATAAAATCTGTTATTGCATCTTTTAATACAAATGCAGCTTTGTGCTTAATTTCATTTTTACTAAGCTTTTCGGGAATATCGGTACTGATGCAGGTTTTGACTGTAACAAAGGGTATGCTGTCATTAAAAAAATATGTAATATATAAATTTATAAGCGGTTTAATTTCGGCCGCGATTACCGCAGCATACACAATGCAAAATACACAACCATACTATATTTATAATATGAGGCCTGTTAGAATACTGTTACCTGTTATGATAATAAGTACATATATTTTGTTGATTTTAAAATTATATGTAAAAAAAATAAGGCACTAAATGCCTTATTTTTATTCTAATATATATACTTTTACGCTACGTCTTCCAAAGCTTATACATTCATTGTATGTCGGGAAAAACAAATCAACTTTGTTTCCCTTAATTGCACCGCCTGTATCTTCGGCAGTTGCATAACCATATGCAAAGCTTCCGTCAGAGGTTTCGATATAAAGCTTTGAGCCAAGAGGTATAACTCTCGGGTCAACAGCCACTGTACCATATTTTGCATAGGTACCTGTTGCAGTAATGCCGTATCCTCTGTCGCCGGGGTGTTTGCCGCAGCTTTCATATGACAAATCATATGCAGTAGCAGTACAGGTAAGTACGGCTTTGTAATTGCGAGGCGCCTGTCCGTGGTGTGGTCTTGTACCTACACTGATTACTTTGTTAACCGGTTTTTTGGTAACTTCTGAAGAAACTGGGGTTCTGCTTACTTCAACACCATTGTGAAGAAATACCTCATACTTTTTGGTAAGCACACCCTCTGAGCCATTTGAAGTAACTTTTGTTGTACCCTCCAACAAACTCTGGCTCTCAGTTGTAACTGTCCTGAAAGGAATAGGCTCGTCAACTGCAATTGTTGTTTTTACAACTCTTGTAATTGTAAGCTCAGTATTTTCGTCAAGCTTTGAATCAATTGACTTATCAATTATATCATAAAAGCCAAGCGCAATACTGTTGTCAGCCAACATTTCACCAACTGTATCTTTGGTTGTATAATATTCACTTGTTATGCCGCCGTCATTAACGGTGACTTTTTTTACACGGTCTATCACAATAACCTGTTCGTCCGAAACGGTCTGATTTGTATCAGGTGTAACAATGTCGTACTGACCGACATATATACCCTGCTCATTTAAAACAGAGCCGACAGTAGTTCGGGATGTAACGGCTTGCTTAGATATACCGTTATCCACTATTGTAACATCAACTGTTACCGGAGCAGCAAAGGTTACTGTGTTTGCAAAAATAAACGCAACTGCAAGAAAAGCAGCTTTTTTGCTTCGTGCACGATTAATATTGCCAAATGTGTCATAAATACTGTACGAACTTATGTTGTTAAGCTTTCTGGCACAAAAGGCGTAAATTTTATTATGCATAAATGCCTCCTGTTCGTTTTGCTAGCTATTTGCTTTGCTCACTTTGACTATTTTAAGTTAATCACCTGATTTTGTCAAATTGCTTTCCATTTTTTACCAATTTTCAGTGTGCAAAACCCACAAAAAAATCAATGTGTTTTTTTGAGCAAAAATTTGTACAAAAACAATTGTTTGTGTTGAAAAAACCCTGTTAACAAGCAGTTTGTACATTTTATGTATATATTAACCAGAAATTACAAAATTATTAAATTCTGTAATTTTTTTGTGCATAATTGCCAAAAATTATGTAATCTTTTTTGCAATATGTAGTACACAGAAGTACCGAAGCACAATATATGGTATTAATTTTGTAACAAATAAATTAATTTTACGTTTTTTATTAAAAACTTAATTAAATAGGTATGAAATCACCTCAGAATTCGACAAAAAATGCAACAAAAATATTATTTTATGAAATTTTCTCCCACTTGGGTATGTTTTTTGCAAAAAAAAGAGTTGCCGTCATGGCAACTCTAAAATTTGATTGACTTTACAATCTTTTTATATTCTTCGTATGTATAAAGACTGTTTATTACATCTATAAGCATATTTGCAGATATCCTGCGTGGGAGTTTGAGCACATCGGTAAGGCGCTCTCTGTATATCGCACTGTTTGTACCGCCCGAAAACCCGTCTGTAAACAAATCAGTTTTTGTCACAAGATGCCTGATTTCCTCTGGCTGCTGCAAAAATTCACCGCCGATAGCATCCTTTAAGCTTTGGATGATAATATCATCACTTACACCCTCAACACCTAAAAATCCCTCTTTTGACGGCTTTGACTTGCGTTTTTCTTTTCCTACTATATCAGGAATATATGCATGCAAAACATTTTTTCCGCTGAGGATATTTTTCAGGAAGGTTCTTATTCTGAAGCCTGCCATATCAGAATCGGTAAATACAATAACACCGCAGGTGTCTGCAAGCTGCTTTATCATATTTTGCATTTTGACATTTTTGTATATCATAAATCCGTCAAGCACAACAATTGTAGCGTCAACAATCTGCGACAGCTTGATTTTATCATAATTACCCTCTACCAATATGGCTTGTTTAATTTTAAGCATAACTCGACCTCTTAATTACGCAAACTGTGTATAGGAGCAGGAATTCTGCCGCCGCGGCTGATAAATTCGGCACTTGAGTATGGGCTGACGCTCATAACAGGTCCTGTGCCCAAAAGCCCGCCAAACTCTACCACATCCCCTACTTTTTTGCCGGGAGCAGGAATTATTCTTACTGCGGTGGTTTTGTTGTTTATCATACCGATTGCCATTTCGTCGGCAATAATTGCCGAAATTGTAGAAGCTGTTGTATCTCCGGGAATTACAATCATATCAAGACCAACCGAGCAGACACAAGTCATTGCTTCAAGCTTGTCGAGTGAGAGTGTTCCCATTGATGCGGCACTTATCATACCAGCATCTTCACTTACAGGAATAAAGGCGCCACTTAATCCGCCAACATACGAAGAGGCAAACACACCGCCCTTTTTTACTGCATCATTAAGAAGCGCTAATGCTGCGGTTGTACCATGGGCACCGCATTTTTCGATACCCATTTCTTCTAATATATATGCAACACTGTCGCCAACTGCAGGAGTTGGTGCAAGTGACAAATCAACTATACCAAATGGTACATTAAGTCTTTTTGATGCTTCTCTTGCTACAAGCTGACCCATACGGGTTACTTTGAAAGCAGTTTTTTTGATGGTTTCGGACACAGCTCCAAAGTCTTTGCCCTTTACCTTTTCGAGAGCGTGCTTGACAACACCCGGTCCGCTTACGCCGACGTTGATAACACATTCCGGCTCGCCTGCACCCAAAAATGCGCCCGCCATAAATGGGTTGTCCTCAACTGCATTACAAAACACAACAAGTTTTGCACAGCCAAAACCGTCATTGGCTTTGGTTAAATCGGCACAAAGCTTTATTTTGTCACCCATCAATTTTACGGCATCCATATTAATTCCAGCTTTTGTGGAGCCGACATTTACAGAGGAACACACTATATCTGTCTGCGAAAGCGCCTCGGGAATGCTGTCTATAAGTATTTTGTCACTGTTTGTAAAGCCCTTTTGAACCAATGCAGAAAAACCGCCTATAAAGTTTACACCAACCTGCTTTGCGGCGCGGTCAAGAGCTTTTGCAAATTTAACATAGCTGCCCGTATCTTTGCTTGCAGCAGCTATCATCGAAATTGGTGTTACGGATATTCTTTTGTTAATAATTGGAATACCATATTCACATTCGATATCTTCACCTGTTTTTACAAGGTTTTCGGCATATTTTGTTATTTTGTCATATATTTTTTGACACGCTCTGTCAGAGTCAGAGTCGGCACAGTCAAAGAGGGAAATCCCCATTGTTATTGTTCGTATATCCAGATTTTCATTTTCTATCATATGGATAGTTTCTCTGGCTTCGTACTGGTTAATCATAGCAAATCTCCTTATATTCGATGCATAGACTGAAATATCTTTTCAAGCTGAATTCTGATATCAACACCAAGCTCTTGACCTTTGTCTGCAAGCTGTTTTGAAAGCCTTGAAAACTCGCATCCGCAATTTTCGATATCAACAATCATCATCATTGTAAAAATATCCTGAAGTATTGTCTGGGAAATATCAAGAATATTTACGTTTTGCTCGGCAAGTATATTTGCAACACCACAAATAATACCCACTCTGTCTTTTCCAACTACTGTAATAACACCTTTTTTCATAATTGTTTCTCCTTATATCAATTTTTTTGACTTTATTCTAAGTGCATTGGTTACAACCGATACAGAGCTCAACGCCATTGCCGCAGATGCAATCATAGGATTGAGCGATATATCAAAAAATGGTATAAGCACACCGCCTGCAACAGGAATAAGAAGTGTGTTGTAAACAAACGCATAAAACAAATTCTGCTTTATGTTTTTCATAGCAATTCTGCCCAATTTTACAGATTTAACCACACTCATTACATCATCGTTCATAATAACCACATCAGCAGCCTCAATGGCAATTTCGCTTCCGCTGCCAACTGCAATGCCCACATCTGCGCTTGTAAGTGCAACAGAGTCGTTAATACCGTCACCGGTCATTGCAACACATTTGCCGTTATTTTTTAACTTATTAATGCAATCAGCCTTGCCGTCAGGCAGCACATCTGACACAAATTGTGTCACGCCGAGTTTTTTTGCAGTGTATCCTGTAGACAGCTTATTATCTCCCGACAAAAGCATAGTGCTGATATTCATTTTATTCAATAGCTGTATAGCCTTATACGAAGATTCTCTTATAGCATCACTGACGGCAATTACGCCAATATATTTATTGTTTTTGGCAACAAGTATTATTGCCTTTCCTTCCGCAGATAATTTATCGATATCCTGTTCAGGAACATCAATTTTGTTATGCTCAAGCAATCGTTTGTTGCCCGCAAAATAAACATTATCTTGAAAAGCAAATTTGATGCCCATACCAGGTATTGACTCAAAATCGTCAAACGGATGCTCTGTAATGCCATTTAATGAACAATACTCAATTATAGCATCGCTCAGAGGATGCCCTGAGGCTCTTTCGGCAGCGGCAATTTCTTTTACCAGTTCGTTTTTGTCGTAGCCGTCAATTGTCAAAATATCCGCAACAGAGGGTTTACCCTCGGTAAGAGTTCCTGTTTTGTCAAAAACAACCATATCTGTTTTTGAAAGCAACTCAAGAGCCTGAGCATCACGTATTAATATACCGCTCTCAGCACCTTTGCCCACAGCTGTAGTAACAGCAGTAGGTGTAGCAAGTCCAAGAGCACATGGGCAAGCAATTACAAGCACAGAAATAAATATATTAAGGGCAAACTGCAAGGTTTGGCCAAACAAAAGCCAGATTATTGCAAACAAAAACGCAAGACTTATTACCACAGGCACAAACACCGAGCATACGCGGTCGGCAATATCTGCAATATGAGGCTTGCTGATGGCAGCCTCTTCTACCATATTTATAATGCCTGCAAGTATTGTTTTGTCCGAAGCGGTTTCAACCTCAACTTCAAGGTACCCAAGCCTGTTGATGGTACCCGCATATACACTGTCACCGATACTTTTTTCTTTTGGAATACTTTCGCCCGTAAGGAGTGAATCGTCAACAGTGGAATTACCCAAAACAATTTTTCCGTCAACTGGTATCTGTTCCCCTACACCAACTGCAACAATATCACCTTTGGATATGTGCTCAATTTCGAGAGTGATTTTTTCACCCTCAACAACTATGGTTGCAGTTTTTGGCATATAGTCAATCAATTTGTTAAGAGCAGAAGTGGTTTTGCTTTTGCTTTTTGACTCGAGGTATTTGCCAAACAAAATAAGTGTAATAATCATACCTATTGACTCAAAATACAAATTGTGGGCATTGTGATATGATTTGTTAAAATACATATCTATTGTCATATATATACCATATACAAAAGCAGCTCCTGCCCCTGATGCAACAAGGGTGTCCATTGTAGGTGACCCTGCAAGCAGGGTTTTTGCCCCTTTTATAAAAAAGCTTTTTCCGTTAATAATACAGCAAAGCGACAACACAAGCTGCAAAACCGTATATCTAAACGGATGATACACAGGATTTATAATTTGTGGCACATACATTCCCATCATATGCCCCATAGAAATATAAAACAATGGAATTGCAAAAATTGCTGATATAACAAGCTTTTTAAGCAATGCATTTGATGTATCAATATTAACTTTTGAATTATCTGCAATGCCGTAGCCTGCTGATATTACTGCCTGTTTAATGGTTTCAATATCAAGCAATTTATCATTATATACAACCTTAAGCTTGCCTGTTGTAAGATTTACATTAACAGATTGTGTGCCGTCAAGCCTTAAAACAGCTTTTTCTACAGCTCCAACGCACACAGCGCAAGTCATACCTGTAACGTTTAATATAACATTAGCCAAAACAAATACCTCACTTATTTTTAAGTCTATGTCTTACAGTTTCGTATATCATAAGGGCGCCGGCAACAGATGCATTAAGAGAGTTGATTTCGCCAAGCATAGGAATACGGGTAATAAAATCACATTTTTCTTTTACAAGACGCGAAATACCAAAGCCCTCGCTGCCTATAACAATTGCAACACCACCCGAAAAATCCTGAGAATATATGTCGTTTTCGCCGTCCATATCTGCGCCGATAATCCATATATTATTTTCTTTTAATTTGTCTATTGTCTGAGCAAGATTGCTTACCTTTGCAACATTTGTAAACTCAACTGCACCTGCACTTGATTTTGCAACAGTTGCGGTAAGTCCTACAGAATTTCGCTTAGGTATAATAACTCCATGGACACCTGCAGCGTTTGAAGTACGTATAATAGAGCCCAGATTGTGTGGGTCATTTATATCGTCACATATTACAACAAAAGGCTTTTCACCCTTTGATGCGGCATATTTAAGAATATCCTCAACAGAGCAGTAATCCTTTGCTGCAACATTGGCAATAACACCCTGATGGGCTTTTGTTGTGCTCATTTTGTCTAACTTGAATTTATCCACTTCGATAACAGGGATTTTGTTCTGCTTGCAAAGGGAAATTATTTTTACCACAGAGCCATTTTTCTCTCCTGCCAAAACAAATACCTTGTCGATTGTTCTACCGGATTTTATTGCTTCCATTACAGGATTTCTGCCCTCTAATTTGTCTGATCTTTCCATTTCAAATGCTGAATGATTTTCGTTTTTGTTATAGCCTGCCATAGCAATTCTTGTATGATATATTTAGTCCTAAATATATCAATACTCTCCTTTCTTTTAAACCTTTATGATATAATCAATAAAACACTGTGGACTTTTTATAACAATTTATAGCTTTGACTATTCGAAGGAGTGTATTGCCACAGT
>JAZQZC010000040.1:0-5796 GCA_045633845.1 Clostridia bacterium | reverse complement strand
CACTGGTTAGTTTTCGATTGCTCGCACAACAAACGGGGACACACCTCTTGCGAGGAATGTCCCCGTTGTCATGCGAACATCCCCGTTTGTCATATTTGGTTTTATTATTCTTTAATTGTTCTGACAGGCTTAACAAATACCATACTGAGCACAAAAGCAACAGCATAAAGAGCTATTGTTACATAAAGCACTGTCTGGTAGCCTGTTGGGTTAACCATCTGACCATTTACCTCAATAGCCTGCCCAAAGTGGTTAACAATCCATGTTGCAAGCTGATTTCCTGTAAGACCTGCAAATCCCCATGCAGAAAGTGTAATGCCGTGGATTGCACTGATGTTGCTCATTCCGTAGTGGTCGGAGAGAAGTGTAGGTACATTTGAAAATCCGCCGCCGTAGCCTGCGTTAACTGCCATAAGGAGTACAAGCACAAGTATTGTAAGAAGCATATTTCCGTTGCCGTTTGCAATGCCGCCTGTTACAATTACAAAAGCTGTAAGCACTATTGACATAACAAAAATGATTTTGTAAATAGTGTTTCTGTCTTTCATTGTGTCTGCCCATGCCGAAAAGCCAAGACGTCCGCCTGCATTGAATATAGCAGAAACTGTAGAAATAACACCTACAAAGCTGCCCAGACCAATGCATTTAACAATCATTTTTTCCTGTGACAAAAGTGCAAGACCGCAGGTAATATTTATGTAAAACATAAGCCAAATGCCGATGTAGTTTGTAATGGGCTTTGTTTTGAGCACAGACATAATGCTTTTCTTTTCTTCGGCATTTGTGGGCTCGTGCCAGTCATCGGGCTTTTTGAGGAGCAGGTGACCTATAAACATCATTACAAAGTATACAGCTGCAAGAATAAAGAACATTTTGTATATTCCGCCGTTGCCAAGGCTATCAAGCATCCACTGCATAATAGGGCTTGCTATTGCCTTTGCCGCGCCAAAGCCTGCTACTGCAAGACCTGTTGCAAGACCTTTGCGGTCGCTGAACCACAGCATAAGTGTTTTAACAGGCGAAAGATATCCTGTACCAAGGCCTATACCCATAATAAGACCGTAGCAGAGGTATATGCCGATAAGAGCCAATACGCTGCCCGGATTGCTGCCGCCGTACCATATAAATGCACCTGTACCTGCCATACCGAGAGCAAAACAGATTGCTGCAATAAGCGATGATTTGTGAATATTTTTTTCTACTACATTTCCGAGGAATGCCGCAGACATACCCAAAAAGAAAATCGCAAAGCTGAATGCCCATTCTGTTGCACTTTTTGAAAAACCTATGTAATCGGCTATTTCCTGACTAAAAATTGACCAGCAGTAAACTGTGCCTATACTGCAATGAAGAAGCAGCGCAGGAATTGCGGCTCTGAACCATTTGTTAGAGCGCCAGCCGCCCTGTTGTTTGTTACTCATAATGTGAAATTCCTTCTTTCTTATGTATAATAAAGTATAACCTTATATATTTTACCACAATTATATCAAAAATCAAGTGTTAAATATTTAACAAACTCAATTTTGTTACATATGACCAAAATACAAAACAAAAGGAATTCGCACCTTGGCGAATTCCTTTATGATTATTCACAACTGAGCGTTGAGGGGGTGACAGTGGGGGAAGTTCCTTTGCAAAAAGGTGACAAACGGGGATGTTCGTGCTTGCACGTGCGTCCCCGGATTGTCACCTTTTTGTTTGTTTGGTGAGTTTTTATGGTGAGTTTTCAGATGTTCGCACAACAAGTGAGGACACACCTCTTGCGAGGAATGTCCCCGTTGTCACGAACATCCCCATTTGTCAAAACATCCCCGTCTGTCACTTTTTATTCGCAACTGAGCATTGAGTATATTGCATTGACATATCGTGCGGGAGCATCGTGATTCATACAATTCACAAGCAACTCACCGCAAAATACCGACAGCTTTTCGCTGGGGTCAATAATAACATAGCTGTTTGCAGCACCATCCCAGCCAAACTCGCCTATGTTGGAGAGCTGACCGCCCACAGTATTGCTGCAGAAGGTACGCA
Source organism: Clostridia bacterium (assembly GCA_045633845.1). Classification (GTDB taxonomy): domain Bacteria; phylum Bacillota; class Clostridia; order UMGS1810; family UMGS1810; genus RGIG4708. The sequence goes on along the minus strand of JAZQZC010000040.1, from coordinate 3,765 downwards.
CGCCAAGACCATATGTATAGCCCTCACATTTTTTGTTGTCGAAAGAGAATTTGTCAAATGGCACGTGGGGAGCACGCATAACGTCTATTGTTTTGGGGGTGAGAATTCTCTCTCCAAGGTAAGACATACCACCGTTTGCCATTGCATCGGCAAATTTTGCGTAGTCGTCAACACAGCTTACGAGTCCTGCTCCGCCGCTTTCGTATTCGGAATATTTGCCCAATATATATGGATTGCAGGTGTCTTTTTTTATAAACACGCCTTTGCCGCCATATTCATAAAGTGTAGGCATTTTTGCTTCGGCTCCATCAAGTGCGCCATTTTGCTTCATAAAACCGGTGTTTTCCATACCGCAAGGGTCAAAAATATTTTCTTTAAGATATGCACCAAAGCTTTTTCCGCTTACCACTTCGATAAGAGCACCAAGCACGTCGTGGCACAAGCTGTACTGATAGCCTTCGCCCGGGTGGAAATCAAGAGGGATTTTTGAAATAGCTTTTACAATTTCACGTGTTGGATTTTTGCCGCCAGTAAGCTTTATAACCTCTGCAATTTGGGGTGCCTCAAGGAGGTTGTAGTTGAGGCCTGCTGTCATTGTAAACAGGTCTTTTATCATAATGGGGCGTTGAGGAGCAACAAGGTTAATATTTCCTTTTTCATCAACTTCCTTTACCGTTACGTCTGCAAATTCGGGCAGATATTCACTTACAGGGTCGGTAAGCAAAAACTTGCCTTTTTCAAAAAGGGAAAGCGCCGCTGCGCAGGTAATCGGTTTTGAGCAGGAAAACAGGTAATAAAGTGCATCAGGGTCTACTTTTCTTTTGCTTTCAATATCCGAATAGCCTGCCTGATAGCGGAATATGGGCTTGTGCTCTTTGTATATGCACATATCAATGCCCGGGTAGTACACTCCTGCCATTTCGTCAAGTAAGTTTCGCAAATTTTTAAAATCCACAATCAGTCACCTCTATATGTTTTTTCTTGATTTTAACAATTCTTTAAGTCTGCCGTAGCTTGAATTTGCAATCAAGCCTTCGGGAAAATCTATTTCTTCAAGCATTTTTATTGAGTTTGTGAGCACGCCCACATTTGTGCAAAAGTGCGCGTCGCTGTTTACCACAACATATGTGCCTATTCTTTTTGCACAGAGAGCAATTTGTTTGCAAATTTTTACGTTTTGAGGTCTGGCAGCAAAGGTGTTTTCGTTTATTTCAATAAATTTGCCAAGCTCTTTTGCTTTGGTAAGCACCTTTTCTATATCAAATTTGCACTTGGGATTGCCGCTGTGCCCCAAAATATCCACATAGGGATTTTGAAGCACCTTTATATACATATCGGTGTTGTCGCCATCCTCTCTGGCATCGCGGTAAAAGGGGTTGTGCACACTTGCTATAACAATATCCATTGTAGAGAGAATTTTGTTGTCGAGGTCAAGCTCACCCTCGTTATTGAGTATGTTTACCTCGCAGCCCTTTAAAAAACGCACACCATTTACACTATCTGGCAGCCGCACAAAAGACGGGTAATAAAATTTGTGTGGTGCATCGCCAAGGGCAGGGCTGTGGTCGGTAATTGCAATTGCCTCAAGGCCTGAGCTTGCAGCATATGTTATATTTTCCATAATTGTTGAAAATGCGTGGTTGCTCACAATTGAGTGACAATGCAAATCTGTTTTTATTTTCATTAATATCGGCTCCTTGGATATGATTGTATATTATATCACTTTGATTAGCAAAATTCAATATATAAAACTAATTACATTTTAAATAAAACATAAAAAAATGGTGTTGCTTGATGCAACACCATTTTTTGCGTTTATTATCAGATAGATATAATTCCGAATGCCGAAAGCACCGAAGATATAAGAATAAGCACTATGCAAACAGGTGCAAAGTATTTGATTACAACCGTAAACAAATCTTTTCTTTTAAAGCCACTTGTAAGTTCAACCTCGTCGATAATTGTTTTTGGCTTGATAACATAGCCGATAAATATACAGGTAAAGAGTGCTGTAATAGGCATCATCACGCTGTTTGTAATAAAGTCAAAGAAGTCGAGGAACTGCATTCCTATTATTTTAACCTCGCTCCAGATGCTGTAACCGAAGCACGATACAAGGCCAAGTGCAAGTGAAAATGCAAATACAATAAGGCAGGATACATTTCTTTTTACATTAAATTTGTCGCACACAATTGATACAACGGTTTCCATAAGTGAAATAGATGATGTAAGTGCCGCAAAAAGCACAAGCAAAAAGAATACAATGCCAACAATTGTGCCGCCTGCCATTGTTTCAAACACCTTAGGTAAAGTAACAAACATAAGTCCCGGGCCTGCACCGAGAGCCTCGGGTGTGCCGCCCGAAAAAGCAAATACTGCAGGAATAATCATAAGACCTGCCATAAATGCTATACCAGTATCAAAAATTTCGATTTGGGTAACCGACGATTCGATGCTAACATCCTTTTTCATATAAGAACCGTAAGTAATCATAATGCCCATTGCAAGTGACATAGAGTAAAACAGCTGTCCCATTGCTGCAAGCACTGTTGTTACCGAGAATTTTGAAAAGTCGGGTTTTATGTAGTAAATAACGCCGTCAAGGGCACCAGGAAGAGTAACAGAGTATATTGCAATAAATAATGACAGTACAACAAGTACCGGCATCATAACCTTGCTTGCTTTTTCGATACCCTTTTCAACACCTGCAAGAACGATAACAGCGGTAAGTGCAAGAAATACAAAAAACCATGCTACCGGAGCAGTTGGATTTGATATAAAAGCGCCGAAAAATGCATCACCTGCTGCATCTCCTGCACCGCCTGTTGCAAATGTGGCAAGATAACGCATAACCCATCCACCGATAACAGAATAATACGGAAGTATTATTGTTGGTATAAGTGCGGCAAGCCAGCCCACAAAGGTGTATTTTTTGTTGAGTGTGTTGAAAGCACCTATTGCACTTAAGCCTGTTTTTCTGCCGATTGAAATTTCGCCAATCATAAGGGCAAAGCCAAAGGTTACGGCAAGAATAATATAAACAAGCAGGAATATACCGCCGCCGTATTTAGCAGCAAGATACGGGAAACGCCATATGTTGCCAAGGCCGACAGCGGAGCCGGCTGCAGCAAGCACAAAGCCAAGCTTGCCGGTAAAACTGCTTCTCTTTTCGTTAGACATAAAAAATTCCTCCAATATTAAATAATAATTAGATTATACATAAATTGTATATTTTTGTCAACAATATTGCATTTTATCTACATTCCAGTTTTCAAGCACCGGCAGCATATCCAGTGCTATTTCTTTTGCTCCCGGGAGGGAATGGGCGAGGTAATTTCCACATTCTTCTTTTTTGCTTCCGGGGATTTCACCCTCAAAGTCAATTATAAATTTTATAGTGCCAAGCATTATGTCGAGAGCCTCACTGTGCGTAATTGTATCCCGCACCAAAAAGTAAAAGCCTGTACGGCAGCCCATAGGCCCTACATATATCACACTGTCTGCATATTTTGTGTTGCGTGCATATGTGGCAAACAAATGCTCAAAGGTGTGCACTGCGTCATAATCAAGGTAGTCACCGCCGTTTGGCAGCTTCATCCGTATATCGTATGTTACCACATCGCCGTCAATGCGTGATATATACATCCCTTTTTGTATTGTATCGTGGTTGACACTAAAGCTTGCTATTTTTTTCATAGTTAAATCTCCCTGCTTGTAAATTAATTATAAGATGATTTTATATCAAAATTATACAACATCATATGC
>JAZQZC010000039.1:0-3034 GCA_045633845.1 Clostridia bacterium | reverse complement strand
GAATTGCGGAGTCCGTCTATTGAGTATGGTTTTTTCTTGCAGTTTATCCTTACAGTATCTTCAATGGAATCTGTTATGGCGCTTACCTGGGTAGGTGAGTTACCTTGGCAAATAACGAAATAGTCGCATATACTGTTGCCTAGCTTTAACATATCTACTACAACAATTTCCTTACCTTTCTTGTCCTGTATTCCTTCTATTATTTGCTTGATGACCTCTTGTGCGTCAATACTGTTTTGATGCATATTTGTTTATTATTTAAAATGAATAGTGCAAAGATATTCCTTATTTGCCCATTTTAAAATAAAAACGGATGCTTTTTAGCCTTTGTCTTCGAAAAATGAAAGTTTTTTTTGTTTTTTAAGCAAAAAAATGGCCAAAACATTTTTTTTTACAGAAAAAGTTGTACCTTTGCATCGCATTTGAGCATTGGGCTATGGTGTAATGGTAACACTGCAGATTCTGGTCCTGCCTTTCCTGGTTCGAGTCCGGGTAGCCCAACAAAGAGGTTTCCAATTGGAAACCTCTTTTTGTGTATTATTGCCGCCCCCCCCAAAAAAAGATTCCGCCACGGACCGTAGCGGAATCTTTTTTCAATCTTGGTGCTGTTATTTAAAGCAATTCTCTACAACCAACTGCTCAAGTTCTTCTTTCTCCATACTGCCTACTTTGACTGTGTATCGTCCCTCCATCGGGATGAAAAGCATGGTGGGGATGCCTCTGATGTTGAATGCATTGGCAATCTCCGGGTCATTGTCAACATTTATCTTATAAACATAGAGTTTCCCTGCATACTCTTTAGCAATCTCTTCAAGGTGTGGAGCTATAGCCTTGCAGGGGCCGCACCAGTCGGCGTAGAAATCAATAACCGCAGGCTTGTCGCCAAGGTATTTCCACTCTTTACTCAAATCGGCTACTTTTTTGGTGAAATCTGCAGAGTTGAGTATAATACTGCCGGCAATAAGCTCTTCGCTCTTGGGATTTTCGCTATCCTGCTGTTTAACCTCCTTTTTGTTGCCTCCGCAAGCTGTAAACATTGCAACACATGCAATCAAGATAAATATACGCTTCATGGTCTAAATTTTAAGGGTTTATAGTCTTCTTTGTTGCGAATATATCAAAATATTATTCATTACCATTCTTATATGTTGTTAATATTTCGTAAATAGAATTTTTTCTTGTTTTTTCAAATGTTAAATCTCGGGGCTTGAAAATTGACTATTTGTGTGGTCTTTTCTTTTATATTGAAAAAAATGTAACAAGAGTGGCTTGTTTTTCTTTTGTTTTGTTTGCAAATAATGGTGAATATGTGTATTTTTGTCGCTGATAACCAGTGTTGGTGGAAAAGAATCCAACTCCTTGTAATACTTGATTTAGACTATGAAAAGAATATTATTTATATTTCTCTCATTGATTTTTGTGGCAACTTCGGTATCTGCTCAGCGTGCTCGTTTTGAATTGTCATTCAAATCATCTGTGCCTGCCGATGTCTCAACGGTGTATATTCAACCACTGGATGTGGCAGATGATATACCTTCTGTTCCCATGCGTTTGAAGGACGATGTTTATACCGGCAGCGTGCCTGTATCAACATCTGGTTTCTATGAGGTCGTAATGGTTATAAACGGTGGTCAGTGGCTCGCAACTGTCTATTCGCCAAAAAACAAAAAAGTGGAATTGGCTGTTGAATTTGATGGCCAGGCACTTGTCGAGAATTCGGGTGTTGACAATAGGGCATTGTCGGCATTGAATACGCTGATATTGTCAAATAGCAGAAAACTATGGCTTGTAAACGGAATGTCAGACAAGGAGTTGATGTCGCTTATGAGAAGCCATGTGTCGGTGAAAGATTCGATAATAAAGACTTGTTGTCCGGCACCGGCTGTTGTTGACTATATGAATGCTTGGGCTTACACAGCATCGCAAAGTTTTTATACCAGTATCCCAAGGGCACAAAAACGAAAACTGAAGGATTTGTCATTCGTAAAAGAAGATGTCCTTTCTCCTTGCGATAGCATACTTGATAATGAAAATGCAGCCCTTCTGCCAGCTGCGGTGCAGCATGTGTTTGCGTCAATTGCTGATAAATCTCAACTTGGACTTGACGGAATGTTGAGTGCACTCTATGATGGATATAAATGTGAGGCAGTACGCGTTAAGGTTGCCGACATGATAATGAGCCGTTTCCTTTCGCGCCACAGTTATGCTATGGATTTTGATGGTGGCCTTGAGTGTGTGAAAAGGGTTGTCGATGATTTTGATTTGTCGGACAAATACATTGACGAGTATCTGAAACATGAGGCAGTCCTGATTGGTGCTGATTTCCCGGAGTCTGTAGTCCTTGTTGACCTTGATGGTGAAGAGGTGGATTTCTCTACCTTCAAGGGAAAGTATGTCTATGTTGACCTTTGGGCATCGTGGTGTGGACCTTGTTGTAGGGAAGTACCTCATCTGCAGGCTCTTGAAAAAGAACTTGAGGGAAGTGACTTCGTTTTTGTCTCTATTTCTACAGATACCGACCAAAATGCTTGGAAGTCAAAGGTTGCAGAACTGGGTATGCATGGCAATCAATTCTTTGACCGCGACAATGAACTGGGCAGTGTGCTGAATGTGGGTGGAATTCCATTCTTTCTGATATACGATAAGGATGGGAAATTGCATACATACGGTGCAATGCGACCAAGTGCGGGCGAGCAACTTAAAGAATTCCTTCTCAATTTGAAGTGATTCATTTTGTTGAAACACAAATTGATACACGGATTTTTTTATAGTTTTGAGATAATTTGTTACTTTTGCCGTCTCAATTTGAGAAAGTTCTTGAAATCCTTTTTTCGACGAGAAGGCTTTAGTTATGCATTTTTTTTGTTTTTTATCAAATAATTAAACATTTAGCTTATGAAGAAAAACTACTTTTATGCATTATTTGCAAGCTTGATGCTGTTTATGGCAATGCCTGCAAGTGCACAGGTCACAATGGTTGACCTTTACGGTAAATGGAAATTTACTGCAGATATTGAATGGGGGGCAACTGCTA
>JAZQZC010000038.1:0-8940 GCA_045633845.1 Clostridia bacterium | reverse complement strand
AAATTCCATCTGTTTCAGGTCGAGGAATTTTAAAAGTGAGAATTTTTGGTTGCGTAAGGCAAAAACGCAGGTAATCCTTGATGGATTACCGAGTATTTTAACACAGCGAAAGCGAAAATTCACCTTTTAAAATCGAGGTTCGGATTACTCTCTTTCGGCTAAGAGGAAGTGAATTATGAGAAAGTTTGATACAAAAGTTCAGCACTTAAAATACAAAGTACTGCGTGAGGTGGCAAGACATGCGTGGAGCGGCACCCTTACGGAAAGTATTGTGGATATACCCAAAGCAATTGTACCGGGCAAAGTGCCTACAATGCGCTGCTGCGTTTACAAAGAAAGAGCAATACTTGCCGAGCGCGTTAAAATGGCTATGGGCGGTGACAAACAAAACCCAAATGTAATAGAGGTTATAGATATTGCGTGTGACGAGTGCCCCGCGGCAGGCTACGAGGTAACAGACTCTTGCAGAGGATGCCTTGCACACCGATGCGAGGACGTATGCAAAAAAGGTGCCATAACCTTTGACCAAAACTATGTGGCGCACATTGACAAATCAAAATGTATTAACTGCGGTCTTTGTGCAAAGGTATGCCCTTACTCTGCAATACACAACCGCAAACGCCCTTGCCAAAATGCCTGCAAGGTAAATGCAATTTCTGCCGACAACACCGCAGCCGCATCTATAGACAACAGCAAATGCACAAGCTGCGGAGCTTGCGTTTATCAGTGCCCCTTTGGAGCCATTACAGACAAATCGTATATACTGGATGTTATTGACTTAATTAAAAACAGTGACAGCAACAACAAATACAAGGTGTATGCCGTAGTGGCACCTTCCATTTCAAGTCAGTTTACCTACGCAAAGCTCGGTCAGGTAATAACGGGGCTTAAAGAGCTTGGCTTTTACACCGTTATCGAAGCTGCTCTCGGTGCTGATATGGTTGCTCAGGCAGAGTCAAAAGAGCTTGCGCAAAAGGGCTTTTTAACAAGCTCGTGCTGCCCTGCCTTTGTACAATATATCAAATCGGAATTCCCCGATATGGTTCCGTATGTTTCGCACAATTTGTCACCAATGGCTACAATTTCAAAATATATAAAAGACACCACCGAAAATTCAAAAATTGTGTTTGTGGGTCCCTGCACTGCAAAAAAAGCAGAGGTACAGCTTGAAGGTGTAAAGCCTTATGTGGATGCTGTGCTCACATTTGAAGAACTACAGGCACTTTTTGACAGCCGCGATATTGATATTACAACTCTCGGCGAGGGTGTGCTTGACAATGCTTCGTACTTTGGCAGAATATTTGCACGCTGCGGCGGACTTGCAGATGCAGTGAAGCAAGGTCTTAAGGAGCAGGGCATTGACTTTGAGCTTAAAGCAATTTCCTGCGACGGAATAGAAGAATGTAGGGCGGCACTTCTTAAAAAGAGCAAAAATGTCCTTGATGTAAACTTTATAGAAGGTATGGCTTGCACAGGAGGATGTATAGGCGGCGCGGGATGCCTTACTCATGGCGCAAAAGACAAAGCCGAGGTAGACAAATACGGCAGAGAGGCATTTGAAAAAACCATAAGCGATGCAATATCGGTACTAAAATAAATATGAAAAATGCAGATTTCATCAGAAATCTGCATTTTTATTGTTTTACCATTTAGTGCTCAATCCCATATTAATTTTACCCGTCTGCATATTGCGATGTGATTTTATTTCTTTTCTATTTTGTAGCCAAGCTTTATAATAAGCCTGAGTGTTTCCATTGCAGTATTTCGGTCATATTGCTTTTCCTCCTCGGGCAGCATATGGTATGGCACAAGGCAGGGAGTTTGCTTTTTTGCATCATCTCTTGCCTCGCCGTAAGTCCAGCCCTCTTTTAATCTGCCCTGTGCCCACACCTCGTGAACATTTTGGGCAATTTGCTCGGTAAGCTCCAAAAGGCTGCCGTCAAGCATAACATCACTTGTATCTATTGGTTTTGGTTTGTACATAATTTTCTCCATTCTGCCAAGCTTCACAATAAATTACATATTACGTCATTTTACTTTTGCTTTGAGGATATCTTTAAATTCCTCTTTTGACATTTCCTCCACACCTTCAATAACCGTAATTTTCATATCGCGCGCTCTTTGCAATATGTATTTGCGGCTGTCGGGGTCGGCACTCACATATGTGGTGAGCAATATTTTGCGTGCATATTCACCGCCAAACTTTTCGGCAACGGCAGCAAGCTCGTAAAGCGCTTCTTTGTGCACCTCTCCGTTCTTGCAGGATATAAAAATGGGAATGAGGTCACGCATAAGCATTACATCTATTTCGTTGCGGGTGTCTGTTTCGCCTTGCTTATCACAGTGAATTACTCCGTCCCAGTCTACAAATACACCGATGTCAATATCGTCATAATATCCGGGCACTTCGGCTGCAATTTCCTTTGCAGTTTTGTATGCGTATAATTCAAGAATGTTTCCTGCTTTTGTCAAACACTCACGCACCTGTTTGTTTTTGTAATTAAAGGTGAGCACATTGTTTTTTATTTTTTTGCCTGTTATCAGCCTGTGAAATTCAAGCTTGCCGAGCAACCTTTCGTCAAGGAAGGCAAAAATTCTGTCCTCTTTCAGCTTTGCGAGGTCTACCCGCACACCAAGGCTTTTGTCTATACTGCCAAAACGCTCAAAATTGCCAAATGCAATGCATTGCCTGTTCCACAGCCCGCACTTTTGCCTGCAAAGGTGCCACATAACGTCTATATCATTTTTAAATTCCTCATTGAGCACCCACTTAAAATCCTCAGGTTCATTGCTCACAACAGAGCCGCCGTTGAGCACAACGCTCTCTTTTATTGTCATAGGTGATTTTGGAGGCTCAGCAACATCGTCGCAGTTTTGTACTCTTATGAGGCTGCCGCTTGCCACATCAAACTGCAGCATAGGAACATTTCGTATTGCAGCCACGGCACCCATAGCTGTTAGCACAAGCTCCTTGCCGCCGGTAAGGTCAAAGCAGCAATCATCATTGCAGTCTATAATCTGATTGAGCTTGTTGTATATAAAATTGTAGTCATATCTCCCCACAATTTCGTACTCAAAAGCTATGTTGATACCCCTCATTGCAAAAAACCTTTCGAGGTCAGCCGTACGCTTTTTTGTCATTGTTTGCTTAAAGCCCACAAACACAATTTTTTGAGGCAAAAATCTCAGCCCTGCAATAACATTTTCTATCTGACAGCTGTCAAACAATTCTATTAAGGTTTTTATTGCAAACACCTCTTTCGTATATCCTGTCACGTTTTTAAAAATATTTTTCCATATAAAACAGCAATGCACCACCAAATATGTATATTAACATGCATATTTGGTTTTTGTGATTTTTGATATCTGCCGACATATATTTGTTCTCCTGCTGTTTTGTAAATTATATCACAAAGGTAACAAAAACCGGTTTATATTTCAGGCACAAAGCACGGCATAAGCTCAAGCTTAAACAAATTTGCTTTGTGCTTTTTGTCTATAAGCTCTTTTTTTGCTGAGTCGGCTATTTTGCCTGTTCGGATGTACACATCAAGCTCTGCATAGGTAAAGCCAAGGTTTTCCTCGTCAGTTTTGCCGCAAAGGCCGTCTATTGGAGTTTTTTCTACCAGTTCTTTCGGCAAGCCCAAAATGTGCCCTATTTGCTTAACCTCTGTAACTGTAAGGTTGCTCATTGGCGAAAAATCTCCCACCGAATCGCCGTATCTTGTGGAATATCCCACCCAGTCCTCCGACAAATTGCAGGTGTTTACAACGCGCCCATTATTGCTCTGCGAAATAGCATAAAGCGTGGTCATTCTTACTCTGGGCGGCACGTTCTGCACAGTCTGAGAGGATATTTCCATATCCTTTGGCAGGCTGTTTAATATGCCGTCTACCGCATCCTTTACATTTACCACATAATGCTTTATGCCAAGGTGATTTACAAGCAAATACGCCGCATCAATATCGTGCTGCTCACCGTTGGGCATAAGCACGCCTATAACACGCTCCATGCCCAGCGCCTCCACGCAAAGGGCAGCAGCAACAGAGCTGTCCTTACCGCCCGATATTCCCACAACTGCATTGCAGCCGGGGCCGTTTTTTTCAAAAAAATCTTTTATCCACTCAACACACTGATTTTTTACTTTTTGTGCATCAAACATAATTTTCACCACCAAATCAAACAATTTCAATATGACACATCTGCATTGTAATAAGTGCCGCATTGTGGCTGTCAGGTGTTACTCCTGCACAGCAGCTTTTGTCAACCTTTACCACTGCGTCGGGGAACGCAGCTTTTATTATAAGGGCATTTGACACAACGCAAATGTCTGTGCAAAGTCCCACAAGCTCAACCTCCTGCAAATCTTCATCCTTCCACTTTGGCCATCCAAAATTGGGCTTGTCTATAATTTTGCAGCCGTCTACATAAATGCCGTCTGCTATTTGCCAGCCCTTTGTGTTTTTTATACAGTGGCAAACAGGAAGTTTTTTGCCTTCGGGGGTTTGCAGGTAATTTTCGTCATGTGTGTCACGGGTATATATTACCTCATCTCCGTTTTTTATATACTGTTCTATTTTTGCTTTTACGTTGGGCACAATTGCAACTGCCTCTTTTGTCCCAAGCGCCATATCAATAAAGTCATTTTGCATATCTACAACAATTAGTGTTTTTTTCATATTGCCGCCTCCTTGTTCCTTTTATTTTACCATTATGTTGGAGCGTAGTCAATTGCCGCTATCCAAAAACTCAAAAAAAGTTTGTATATACGTTATGTATGCCCGACGCGCTGTTACCTGTGATTAATACAAAAAGGCTGCTCTTTAAACAAAATGTATAAAGAGTAGCCTTTTGATTTTATTTACAAATCCTGCAGCTCTGCCGACGGCATATCATTTTGTATATTATCACGTGCCAAATCGGTATCAATTACAGAATATGCTGAAGATATGGGTTTATCGGTTGAGTGTGGTTTAGTGTGATACACCTTTTGCGACGGTGCTTTTGTTCCCGCAATTATAGGGTTTGCATCATCTTTTCCATGCTTTGCTTTGCCTTGAATTTCAGGTACTGGCGGCACATCGTTTTTTGGTTTTGTATGTGTGCGGTCTATCCTTTTCATTCCTTGCTTTGCCATTTTAATTCACCTCAAAGGTAGTATTTCCGAAAAGCAAAAATCTATGCTGTTTTTGTCAGCTGTCACAAATATTTCTTTGAGTGGCAATAGTGGTAATTGTGTCACCCAGTTGTGTTAAAACAACGCCAAGCATTGTAAGCTCGTCAACAGACAAATTGCACGATATTGCATTTGCAAGGGCTGTAATTGCAGCAGTTAAATTATATGGATTCATAATACATCACCATTATATTATATGTAATTGCCCGTTGTGGTTGATAATTATAAATAATGTGTTTGTATTGCTATTGTTTTTTGTTTAAATACCGTGAAAGCCTTTTTTGCTGTCAAAAATAAAAACAGACATCTCTTTTCAAACATTCATAGTTCAAATTAAGGTGTCTGTTTGAAATATCAAAAGTTTTGTCAACGCCATTTAGAATATGCAACGCATTTTCCATAATTTTTGGTTATTACTATGTTTTCTATTTCTTTTAGTTTTTTATCATCTGTCGTATAATTACTAAAATTTTTATTTATAAAATCATAAAAAAGAATAAATACCGCCTGTTTCACCTTTTTATTTTGAAACATAATACGAGGAAATGTCAGTTTTACCATATATAAAATATAATTGTAATAATCTTGTGTTATTTCAAACCCTGCTTTTTGCCGTTCGTTAAATAGTTTTTCAGTTATCCAATAAGAATCTATTGATTTTGCATAATTTCTGCTTTTATATGATATATTATCACCGTGGAGACGATAAAAATATGTATTATCACTAATACTATAAGCACATTTTACTTTTGGATACACAATCTGAGAAAAAACGGAATCTTCATACCAATATTTTTCCGGAAAACAAATACTAGCGAACAACTCCGCCTTAAATACTTTGCTCCAAGGTTGACCCCCTAACCGATAAGGTTCAACAACCCCGGAAGGTGTTTTAAAGAAAGATTTCTTTTTTCCAACTGCATTAATAGTCGTATGAGAACCCTCAACTATATCAGCACCTGTTTCAATAGCACAATCCAAAAGTTTTTCTACACCTATCCAATCTAGACAATCGTCAGAATCTAAAAACATAACATATCTCCCTTTTATGTGCTTAAGTGCAGTGTTGCGAGCACCCGAAAATCCCTTGTTTGTTTGAGTTATAATTTCAATAGTTGGATTTTTTAAATATCTGCTCAAAACATCTGCCGTACAATCCGTTGAGCCATCATTAACAACCGTAACATGGTATGTATATTTCTGTGTAGAATTATATCCTATAGAATCCAAACATTCCTTAATATATTTTTCTGCATTATATGCAGGAACTATAATGTGTAAATCTACTTTTATATCAATATCATTTTTACAAAAGCACGATGTTTGTGGATCTGGTGAATATGCTTCTAAAAAAGACCTGGCATCTGTAATATTTTGCTCGTTAATACTTAAAAATATATTAGGCATCATCTTATATAGCAATTTATTTAACTTGCATATTTTTATCATCTTTGCTACTGCTTTATTTAAATAAAATATTGACATTGTCTATACCTCCAATAAAAGGTTTGAAATTTTGACTTGTGCAACAACACTTATTAATAGTATTTTATCCTACTTTATCCTACTTGTCAATACCGGGTGCGATTTTATTGTATAATTATTTTAGAGGTGATAGTTTTGAAACCATTAAAGGAAAAAATAAGCATAACTATTGATAGTGATATTCTCGAAACATTACGAATTCTTGCAGAGAATGATGACCGCTCGTTATCTCAGTATATAAACATTATTTTAAAGGTATATATAACTAATAATGTATCAAATTCTACTCATTAAAACTATTTTCAATTCAAAATTAAAAGCCAGATTTAAATAAATCTGGCTTTTTTGTTTTAATATAATATTCCCGTACTATCACAAGTATTTTTGTTTTTTGAATTACTTCAAACAAGGTATAAAAAAATAAAGGATACCATTTGGTATCCTTTATTTTTTGGCTCCCCCTGTTGGACTACGACTCACTTTGTTCGCATGCATAATTCAGTTTACCAATCAACCTTCGCTATCGCTCGGTTTCTTGGAACTTCATTAATCTCACCAACGACAACCACCCTTGCGGTTCCCGATTCCACGCTTCGCATATCTGCTTGCGGGTTGTTCGGCCGCTTCGACTTCTCGTCCTCGCTTTATCGTCCACCGGACGTGCTCGGACTCGAAGCAGTTGAACAGCCTTCGGCTGTTAACCTCGTTGTTTGTTTGAATCACTTCAAACAAGGAATAAAAAAATAAGGATACCAAATGGTATCCTTATTTTTTGGAAGAACCGAACGATTTAGATGCCACTTTTGATAAATCTACCATTTGAAAATTTAGATGTTCTCTGCGGAGCAGTTTCGCCATTTTTTAGATAATTTATCCGCATAAAGCATCTCATCTGCATATCTAAAAGCTTTTTCTGGAGTATCTTTAATCAATGAATATCCTTTTGATAAATTTATACCACCATTCATCTCAAAACGCCTTTTTACCAAAGTCAAATGCTCAATTATTTCATCTTCAGAAACATTTTCTGCCAAAACCAAAAATTCATCCCCACCTATGCGAAAGACTCTATATTGACATGAAGAAAAAATTTCTAAAAGCAATTTAGCTACATTTTTAAGCACAAGGTCTCCTGCCAAATGACCTTTTGTATCGTTAATTATTTTAAAATCGTCAACATCAAAAAGAATTATCCACCTGGATTCTTTTTTTGTATTTGCTTTGTTTTCTTCAACATATAAGTTGTATGCATTCCTGTTATAAATACCAGTTAAATCATCTGTAACAGCAAGTTTATGCCACATATTTGCTTCATCAACATATTTATTTTTTTTGTTAAGAGAGTATATTATTGTTAAAAGTATTAATATAACTATAAGTAATATTATTATAATTGTTGTCAAAACTAATGATGTGGTCATTTTTTTCTCCTTGGATTTTTGCTATGTCGTATATGGGTATCGCTTATCTGCACAATGTTTGCTATTATCTAATTAATTATACTTAATTTATTGAGTATTGTCAATACTTTAAGTATGATAAAATTAATTCGGTGATGAAAATGATTAGTTATAAGCCTTTTTATAATACTTTATTTAAAAAGGGATTAACAGAATACCATTTAATTTTTAAGCAGGGTTTTTCTGCAAACACACTCCATCGTATAAAAAAAGGTGAAGCAATAACCACTAAAACACTTGATGCGCTTTGCTATGTTCTTGAATGTGAAGTAAGTGACATAATTAAATTTGAAAAAGAATAGCAACTGATTATTTTTTATAAATCAGGTGCTATTATATTGTATGCAGTTCAAGTCTGGTTCAAAACCGCTTGGCATCTATCCTTTTGTTTCAAAATTGATTATTGCAAAAAGTTCTTAAACCATTGAAAGAAGCGAACAATTTAGATGTCATCTAAACCATTCGCTTCTTTTGGCTCCCCCTGTTGGACTTGAACCAACGACAACTCGGTTAACAGCCGAGTGCTCTACCGACTGAGCTAACGAGGAATATAAATAATTCTGGCAACTTCCTATTTTCCCAAGCAGTCACCCGCTAAGTATCTTTGGCATCGAAGAGCTTAACTGCCGTGTTCGGTATGGGAACGGGTGTGACCTCTTCATTATCGTCACCAGAAATATTGTCAAATTTTACTTTATTAATATATATCATCTTGACTTCTTTGTCAAGTACTTTTGACCTTGAAAACTAAATAAAAAAGAAATGAACCAAAGCAACTCTTTGCTTTCTTGATCAAGCCTTCGACCTATTAGTACTGG
>JAZQZC010000037.1:0-33259 GCA_045633845.1 Clostridia bacterium | reverse complement strand
AGTCGGTTTTACGGCAGGAGTGTTTGATTTGTTTCATATCGGACACCTTAATCTTTTGGAACGATGCAAGCAGCAGTGTGACTACCTGATTGTCGGGGTGTGCAACGATGATTATGTAAATAATGTCAAATGCAAACAGCCTGTTATAAACCAAAACGACAGGGTGAGGATTATTAATGCACTCAAATGTGTAGACGAGGCAGTTCTTATAGATATACAAACTACCAACGACAAAATGGTGGCACTTGAAAAATTTAAATTTGATGTTCTTTTTTCCGGTGATGACTGGAAGGGAACCGAACGATATATTAAAACCGAACAGCAATTTGCGCCGCTTGGTGTTGCAATCGAGTATTTATCATATACGCAAGGTGTTTCAACCTCTGACATAAAAGAACAATTAAAAAACGGATAAAAGGAAAGGTGTATTATGTCTGTATTTAAAAATAAAACATTACTCATTACCGGCGGAACCGGTTCTTTTGGCAACGCAGTACTCAACAGATTTTTGGAAACTGATATTGGTGAAATCCGCATTTTTTCCCGCGATGAAAAAAAGCAGGATGATATGCGCCATGAATTTCAGGTTAAAATGCCTGAGGTTGCCGATAAAATAAAATTTTATATAGGCAATGTAAGAGATTTGGCTTCTGTAAAAAATGCTATGCATGGCGTTGATTATGTTTTTCATGCGGCTGCACTTAAGCAAGTGCCGTCTTGTGAGTTTTTCCCCATTGAGGCAGTTAAAACAAATGTAATAGGTACAGAAAATGTGCTTACTGCTGCAATTGAGGAGGGCGTAAAAAACGTTATATGTCTGTCTACTGATAAGGCTGCATATCCTGTAAATGCAATGGGCACATCAAAAGCGATGATGGAAAAGGTTGTTGTGGCAAAATCACGAACAGTCAGTTCCGAAAAAACAACAATCAGCTGTACCCGTTACGGAAATGTTATGTGCTCACGAGGTTCTGTAATTCCTCTATGGATTGAGCAGATAAAAAATGGTCAGCCAATTACCATTACAGAACCTAAAATGACAAGATTTATTATGTCCCTTGAAGAGGCGGTAGACCTTGTGCTCTTTGCTTTCCAAAACGGAGCGAGCGGAGATATACTTGTTCAGAAAGCACCTGCATGTACTATTGAAACTCTTGCCAAAGCTGTGTGTGAATTGTTTGGCGGTGATAAGGAAGCCATAAAAGTTATAGGTATTCGTCATGGTGAAAAAATGTACGAAACACTTTTAACCAACGAAGAATGTGCAAATGCTGTTGATATGGGAGACTTTTATCGCGTACCTTGTGATAAGCGTACTCTTAATTATGACAAGTATTTTAAAGATGGGGATGTTACACGAAATCCTCTTACCGAATTCAATTCAAACAACACCGAGCTTTTAAATGTTGAGCAGACAAAACAAAAATTACTTGAACTTAAATATATCCGTGACGAGCTTGACGCAATGGGTATAAAATATTGAGGTGAAGGTGTATGAACATATTGATTACCGGAGCCAAAGGCTTTGTGGGTAAAAATTTAACCGAGGCACTTAAAAATATTAAAGACGGCAAGGATAAAACACATCCCGAACTATTAATTGAAAATATATATTGCTACGATATTGACAGTAGTGAGCAGCAATTGGACGAATATTGTGCAAATGCAGATTTTGTATTTAATCTTGCAGGCGTTAACAGACCGCAAAATACCGAAGAATTTATGCAGGGCAATTTTGGCTTTGCATCAAAGCTGCTTGATGCGTTAAAAAAATACCAGAACAAATGCCCTGTTGTGCTGTCAAGCTCTATTCAAGCAACACTTATTGGCAGGTATGCACAGGGAGAGTACGGCAAAAGCAAAAAAGCAGGAGAGGACTTATTTTTTGAGTACGGCAAGCAGAATGGTACAAAAGTGCTTGTATACCGATTTCCAAATTTGTTTGGTAAATGGTGCAGACCAAATTACAACAGTGCAGTGGCAACTTTTTGTTATAATACTGCAAATGATTTACCCATTACGGTAAATGACAGAGCCACCATGCTTGAACTCCTTTACATAGATGACCTTGTTGATGAAATGATACTTGCTTTAGAGGGCAAAGAGCATCATTGCGAGTTTGACGGAATCAATACTGTTTTAAAGCAAGACGGTAAATTTTGTGCAGCACCTGTTACGCATCGGGTAACTCTTGGCGAAATTGCTGATTTGCTAAAAGATTTTGCAAATCAGCCCAAGACACTTGTGATTCCCGAGATACCACATAATTCGTTTGCAAAAAAATTGTATTCTACGTATTTGTCATATTTGCCTGAGCACAAGGTGGCATTTGACCTTAAAATGAATGTTGATAGCCGAGGCAGCTTTACCGAAATGTTTAAAAGTGACAAATGCGGTCAGGTCAGCATTAATATATCAAAGCCGGGCATCACCAAGGGTCAGCACTGGCACAATACAAAATGGGAATTTTTTGTTGTGGTGTCGGGCCGTGGTCTTATACAAATGCGAAAAATCGGCACTGATGAAGTGCTTAATTTTGAGGTGAGCGGCGACAAAATACAGGCAGTGCATATGCTGCCTGGGTATACTCACAATATAATTAATTTATCAGATACTTCAGACCTTGTTACCGTAATGTGGGCTAACGAGCAGTTTGATCCCGAAAAACCCGATACTTTTTTTGAGGTGGTGCAAAACCAATGAATATAAAACTTGACTATTCAGATGTTAAATTTAAAAATAACGGAAAGCTTAAGCTTTTGATAATTGTAGGCACAAGACCTGAGATAATCCGACTTGCTGAAGTTATAAGCAAATGCCGCAGATATTTTGACTGTATCCTGGCGCACACGGGTCAGAATTATGACTACAATCTTAACGGAGTATTTTTCCGTGATTTAAAGCTTGATGACCCGGATGTGTATATGGACGCAGTAGGTGATGACCTTGGAGCTACCGTGGGCAATATTATCAATTGCTCATACAAGCTTATGAGTCAGATTAATCCCGATGCACTTCTTATACTTGGTGACACAAATTCGTGTCTTTCGGCAATTTCGGCAAAGCGGCTTCACATACCCATTTTTCATATGGAAGCAGGCAACAGATGCAAGGATGAATGCTTGCCTGAAGAAACAAACAGAAGAATTGTTGATATAATTTCGGATGTTAACCTTGCATACTCTGAGCACGCAAGACGTTATCTTGCAGAATGTGGCTTGCCAAGGGAGCGTACATATGTGACAGGCTCACCTATGGCAGAGGTACTTTGCAGCAATCTTGAAGATATTAAAAAATCAGATATTCTTGAAAGACTTGGCTTAGAGAGCAAAAAATATATTCTTCTGTCTGCCCACAGAGAAGAGAATATTGATACGGAAAAGAATTTTATCAGTCTTTTTACTGCTGTTAACAAAATGGCACAAAAATATAATATGCCGATACTTTATTCGTGCCATCCGAGAAGCAAAAAACGCCTTGAACAATCGGGCTTTGTGCTTGATAGGAGGGTTATTCAGCATGAACCGCTGGGCTTCCACGACTACAATCATCTGCAGATGAATGCATTTGCTGTTGTATCGGACAGCGGAACCCTCCCAGAAGAATCGAGCTATTTTACATCAATCGGAAGTCCGATACCTGCGGTTTGCATCCGTACCTCTACCGAGCGCCCCGAGGCTCTTGACAAGGCGTGCTTTGTGCTTGCGGGTATAGATGAAAGCAGTCTTCTTCAGGCAGTGGATACAGCAGTTGCTATGAATGAAAATGGCGATTTGGGTATACCTGTTCCTGATTATGTGGAACAAAATGTTTCGGATAAGGTAGTAAAAATAATTCAGAGCTACACCGGCGTTGTAAACAAAATGGTGTGGCGGAAGTTTTGATTGGTGAAAATATGAATCAGACAGCACAGCTTGCCGTAAATTTAATACGCTCACAATTGTGCGGTGACGCATTTTGCGGCTCACCGCCCGATGAAGTACAACTGCAAAAGCTTTACAAATTTTCGTCCGGGCAGGACCTGTCGAATATTGTGGGTAAGGCTTTGTTTGAGTGCGGTATGGCAGGTGAAGGTCATATTGCACAAGCCTTTTTTAATGAGCAGTATGGTGCAGTTATGAGGTATCAAAAGCAGCAATATGAGCTTGACAGACTTTGTTCTGCTTTAAGCGATGCACACATATGTCATGTGCCGCTTAAGGGTGCTGTAATACGCAGGTTTTATCCCGAACCCGAAATGCGCACAAGCTCGGATATCGACGTGCTTGTGCATAAAGACGACCTTGAAGCGGCAAGACATTGCCTTGAGCAAAAGCTGGGTGCAAAGTATATGTTGCGCTCTGAACATGATGTGAGCTATATGACAGAAAACGGAGTGCACATAGAATTGCATCACTCTCTTGCTGAGGATGAATTTCTTGGAAGCAACGTTCTTTCAAAGGCGTGGGACTATGTTTTGGACAGCAATTCGTACACAAAAGAATTTATAAGTGAGTTTTTTATATACTTTCACATTGCTCATATGGCAAAGCATTTTGTGATGGGTGGTTTTGGAATAAGGTTTATTCTGGACTTGTGGCTCATTAATCAAAAAATGAATTACGACCCTCAAAAGCTTGATGCTCTTGTTGCTGATGGCGGACTTTCATCCTTTGCAAAGGCTTGCAACCGCGTTGCATCTGTTTGGTTTGAATGTAAAAACGGCGATGATGAAACAAGCTTGCTTGAAAAGTATATTTTTGATTCGGGTATCTATGGCAATTTGGAGCAGTATGTGATACTGAGTCAAAACAAACAAGGCGGAAAATTCAAAAATATGATAAGCAGAGTTTTTTTGTCTCCGTCCGAGCTTGCTCTGAATTATCCTAAGGTTGAAAAGTACCCGGCGCTTTATCCGTGGTATATGATTGTGAGGTTTTTCAGAATTGTATTTAAATCCGGCGGACAAAGAGCTATTGAGGAGCTTAAGCTTAACTCATCGTCAGATGCTTCAAAAAAGCAGGAAATAGAAAATCTGCTTAATTTGCTTGACATAAAATAAAATGTATTGTACAATAACTTTATTAAATATTTTAATAAAGTATATGGGGTGTAATTATGGAAATAAAAAATCTTGTGGAAGAATTTATTAAATTATACGGCGGTACAAAGGACGACCTTCGTATTTTTAAATCACCTGGCAGAGTAAACTTAATAGGTGAGCACACAGACTACAATGGCGGCTTTGTATTCCCTGCGGCGCTTACAATGGCAAACACTGTTGTTATAAGGGTTAGAGAGGATAACGTTATCCGCCTCAAGGCAACAAGCCTTGATGTAATGGTAGAGGCAGATAGAACAAAGCTTGACAGCTATCGTGATTTGGAGTGGGGCAACTATCAGCTTGGTGTTGCATACGAAATGCAGCAGGCAGGCTATGATGTCTGTGGTATGGATATGCTGTATGATTCTACCGTTCCTTTTGGCAGCGGTCTTTCATCATCGGCGGCAATTGAGGTTTCCACCGCTCTTGCAATTGCAACACTCTCCAACGAAAAAAACGGCAAGCAAAAGCCTGTTGATATGATTGAGATGGCGCTTATCGGTCAGAGAGCCGAAAACAAATACTGCGGAGTAAATTGTGGTATTATGGACCAGTTTGCGTCTGCAATGGGCAAACAAAATCACGCTATTTTCTTAAAGTGTGACGACCTTACATACCAGCTTGTTCCCCTTGACCTTGACGGCAAAAAAATAGTAATTTCAAACACCAAGAAAAAACATAAGCTGGGTGAGTCCAAATACAACGAAAGACGCAGCGAGTGCGATGCAGGCTTTGCTATTTTAAAAGAAGTAATGCCTGAAAAAAATTGCCTTGGTGAAATTTCTGCCATGGAATTTGAAAAATATGCACATCTCATTGAAGATGAAGTTGTAAGAAAAAGAATTAAGCACGTAATATATGAGGACGACAGAGTTTTAAAATCAATAGATGCTCTGACCAAAGGCGACATAAAAACATTTGCAATGTTTATGAATCAATCTCACGATTCGCTCCGCGAGGACTATGAGGTTACTGGCTTTGAGCTTGACACAATGGTAGACGAGGCACGCAAAATCAAAGGAGTACTCGGTTCAAGAATGACAGGCGCAGGCTTTGGCGGATGCACTGTGAGCATTGTAGAAGAATATGCCGTTGATGAATTTATAGAAAAGGTTGGTAAAAACTATACTCAAAAAACAGGTCTTGTGCCTGAGTTTTATGTGTCGGAAATCGGCAACGGCGGTATGGAAATAAAGGAATTTTAATATGGATTTTATAATCGCTACAAATAACAAAGATAAGGTAAAAGAGATTAAAACTATTCTCTCGGGTCACAATGTAATTAGTCAGAGCGAAGCAGGCATCAATGTCGAAGCAATCGAAGACGGCACCACCTTTGCCGAAAATGCTCTTATAAAAGCGCGTTCAATAAAGCAATTTTCCAAATGTGCAATTATTGCAGACGATTCGGGCATTATGGTAGATTATTTTGGCGGAGCACCGGGTATTTATTCTGCAAGGTATGCGGGCGAGGGCTGCACTCCAAAGGACTGCAACGCAAAAATGCTGCGTGAGCTTGAGGGCGTGCCCTTTGAAAAGCGCAGTGCACAATATGTATGCTGTATGGCACTTATTTTGCCCGATGGCAGCGAGCACACCTTTGAGGGTGTTTGCAAGGGTTATATAATAGAAGAGGAGCGAGGCAGTAACGGCTTTGGCTATGACCCTATGTTTTACGTTCCTCAAATTGATATGACCTTTGGCGAGGCTCCTGATGATGTAAAGCACAAAATGAGCCACAGATATTTTGCGCTTTGCAAGCTGGCGGAATTTGTTAAAAATATGGAACATTTCTAAGGGACGGGGCTGTTTTTGCATATAATGCTATGACAACAGGTAACAGAGGGGGACGCACCTTTTGCAAAGGAACATCCCCTTCTGTCACCTGCCGTCCCTGAAATGAGTATTTTGTGCAAATTTTGAATTATCAAATGTTGCACCTTGAATAACAAATGAAATTTTAATTCAATATATAATTGTTGAAAGAAGGCATTTTAATGGAACAAATAATTATGCAATGCAAAAATGCGTGCAAAGACCTTATTGACCAGGCAAATTTAAAATCAGGAGATTTGGTGGTTGTAGGCTGCTCAACAAGCACAGTGGTTGGCTCAAAATGGGGCACAGACTCAAACGCTCATCTTGGCAAAATTATTTTTGAAGCCATATACGAAGTTTTGAGCAAAAATGGTATTTATATGGCAGCTCAGTGCTGCGAGCACCTTAACCGCGCCATTGTGGTAGAGAGGGCAGCAATTGGGAATGGTGAAATTGTAAACGTTGTTCCTCAGCCAAAGGCGGGCGGCTCATTTGCAACCGCGGCGTATAACGGAATGAAGGATGCCGTTGTTGTGGAACAAATCAAGGCTGATGCAGGTCTTGATATAGGGCTTACTCTTATTGGTATGCACCTTAAAACTGTTGCTGTTCCTGTTAATCTCCAAACTAAAAAAATCGGTGAGGCAATTGTTTCGGCAGCGCGTACACGACCCAAATTTATTGGTGGTATACGTGCGCAGTATGACCAAAATTTATTATAAAAAGGAGAGCTTGCTATGAATGATAAGGCACTTTTTAAACTTTCGTACGGGTTGTTTGTATTAACTGCAAGGGATGGGGATTTTGACAACGGCTGCATAATCAACACAGCTATGCAGGTTACAAACACGCCAAACAAAATACTTGTTGCAGTAAATAAAGACAACTATACTACTCAAATGATACAAAAAACAAACAAATTCAATTTGTCTGTAATTTCGCAAAGTGCTAAGTTTTCGCTTTTTGAGCATTTTGGCTTTGCAAGCGGAAAAGACACAAACAAATTTGAGGGTTTTGGCGATTTTGACCGTGACCAAAACGGAATTGCATATATTACAAAAGGCACAAATGCATATTTTGCCTGCAGTGTAGAAAATGTGACCGATGCAGGTACACATTATGTGTTTATTGCAAGCCTCGACAACTGCGAGGTGCTCAGCGATGAAGGCAGCGCCACATACGAATACTATTTTGCTAACATAAAGCCGCAGCCTCAAAAGAAAGAGTCCGTCGGCAATGTGTGGGTATGCAAAATATGCGGCTACCGCTACGACAACTCTGTTGAGGCAGTTAAGTTTGAAGATTTGCCAGATAGCTGGGTATGTCCTCTTTGCAAGCACCCAAAATCAGATTTTGAGCTTGAATAGACTTTGCAGATCCCATATGGTAAACGAAAGGAACTGATGCACCAATGAAATTGCTTATTGCCTCCGACATTCACGGCAGCAGCTACTATTGCGAAAAACTTATACAAAAATACAAGCAAGAGAGGCCTGACAAAATAATTCTCTTGGGAGATATTTTGTATCACGGCCCCCGCAACGACCTGCCACGTGACTATGCTCCAAAGCAGGTAATTGAAATGTTAAATGCCGTTGCCTGCAATATTTTGTGCGTGCGCGGAAATTGCGATACGGAGGTTGACCAGATGGTGCTTGATTTCCCTATACTCGCGGACTATTGTATGATTTTTGACGGTAATCTTACTATGTATGCTACACATGGTCATCACATAGATGATATAAAATGTGCGCCGGGCAGCATAGTGCTTGGGGGTCATACTCACATTCCTGCATATGAGCAGAGAGACGGGTATGTGTACATTAATCCCGGCTCTGTTTCTATTCCAAAACAAAATTCTCATCATGGATATATATTATATTCATTGGGTAAATTTGAATGGAAGGATTTTGACGGCAATGTTATTAAACAAATATTATTTTAGCAATAACAAATGACATAACAAAGCTTACACAATCGGCAAAAAGAGAACACGCGGGCGCGTACCGCGTTTTTCTTATGCCTACCGAGCCAAAATACACCGCTAAGGTGTAAAATGTGGTTTCGGTAGAGCCCATCATAATTGATGTGGCAAATGATACAAAGGAGTCTGCACCCTCTGCTTCAAAAATATCACGCGCGAGAGCAAGAGCACCGCTGCCCGATACAGGCCGCAGCAGTGCAAAGTTTATTAATGATGGCGGAATACCCAGCTTGCTTGTTATAGGTGACAAAAGCTGTGATAGCATATCCATTGCGCCCGAGCTTCTAAAAACACCAATTGCTGCAAAAAGCCCCACAATTGCAGGTGCAATTGAAAGCACCGCCTTAAATCCGCTTTTTGTACCATCAATAAATGTGTCAAACACATTTATTTTTTTTATAAATCCATATAGTATAATGGAAAATGCAAAAACAGGAATTGCCCATACAGATATAATTTTCATTATGTTTATTCCCTCCGCCCAAACATTTTTGACAAAAATATTCCACTTGCGGCAGTAATCAGCGACACTATCCATATAGGCAAAATTATTGCACCCGGGTTAGCGCACCCTGCGCTTGTGCGCATAGCAATGAGCGTTGAGGGTATCAGCTGAATGGATGCACTGTTTATAACTGCGAGCATACACATATCGCGGCTTGCAACGTGTCCGTCGGTGTTTTTTTCGGCAAGCAGCTTCATTGCTTTAAGCCCGAGGGGGGTTGCAGCGTTGGACAGTCCCAAAAAATTTGCAACCATATTCATAGAAATTGCATTTTTGCATTTTTCGTCGGTTTTTGCTGCATCAAACAGCCATTTTATAAGAGGTGACAAAACAACTGCTATTTTGTCGGTAAGTCCTGATTTTTCGGCAATTGCCATAAAGCCCGACCACATAGCCATCATTCCGCCTATTGAAAACAAAAACTCAACGGCGGATGCACCGCTTTCAACAAGAGCAGCTCCAAAGGACTCCATATTGCCATTTATTGCGGCGCACACAAACGATATCAGCATCAAAAATATCCATATAATGTTAAGCATAAAAAACACCTCATCACAATATATGATGAGGTAAAGCTTTTATGAATTGATTAAATTTCAACAACGGTTACGCCGCTGTCACCTTCGCCAAACACTCCAAGCCTGTACGATTTTACGTAGCTTAAGGTTTTGAGATACCTGTGAATACCTGTGCGCAGCTGCCCTGTGCCTTTGCCGTGGACTATGCGTACCTGACCAAGTGATGACATAATTGCATCGTCAAGGAATTTGTCTATAAGTATGCAGGCTGTGTCTACAGTTTCGCCGCGTACATCAAGCTCAGGTGAAAGTGACATTGTTTTTGAAGGGGAGCTGCTGCCGCTTGAACGAGATGGATTTTTGGTTTTTGCAGGCTTTGGTTCCTCAATCATTCTGATATCAGAAAGATTTGACTTGATTTTCATAATGCCCACTTTTATCATAATGTCGCCTTTATCATCGGGTTCGGTTACAACAACACCTTTTTGCCCTAGCTTTACAATTTCTACATCATCGCCGAGCTTAACTGTTTTTGGAGCCTTGTAGCTGACATTTGTTTTAAACATACTGTCAGCGAGCTTTTTGCTGTTTTTCTTTGATTTTTCGGTAAGTTTTCGGCGCGCATTTTCAGCCTCAGTTAAATTTGCCTGTTTTGAGAGATTGCGCATTTCTTTTATAATTTCGTCTGCGGTCTCTTTTGCATCGTCGAGAATTTGCTTTGCTTCCATTCTTGCCCGCTCTATAATTTTGTCTGTTTTGTCTTTAAGCAGCTTGTTGGTGTTTGCAGTGTCGGCTTTGAGCTTTTCGGCATCACGTTTAAAGGCATCTGCCTTTTCTTTTTGCTGCTGCAGCTCTGTTCTTGTATGTTCAAGGCTTGTAATAACATCCTCAAATTTTATATTTTCGCTTGCAAGATGATTTTTTGCACTTTCGATTATGGAGTCGTCAAGCCCCAGCTTTTTTGAAATTGCAAAGGCATTACTCTTGCCGGGTATGCCTATTAGCAATTTGTATGTGGGAGCAAGAGTTTCTACGTTAAATTCGCAGCTTGCATTTTCCACTCTGTCGGTTGTGAGCGCATACATTTTTAGCTCGCTGTAATGAGTTGTTGCAATGGTTTTTGCACCAAGTGAGCGCACTCTTTCGAGTATGCTTACTGCAAGTGACGCACCCTCAACAGGGTCGGTGCCTGCACCCAACTCGTCAAAAAGGCAAAGGCTGCCAGGCGATACATTTTTAAGAATATCCACAATATTTACCATATGGGATGAAAATGTCGAAAGGCTTTGCTCAATGCTTTGCTCGTCGCCAATGTCGGCAAAAATATTGTCAAACACTGCTACAACAGAGCCTTCTCTTGCGGGGATATGCAGCCCTGCCTGCGCCATAAGTGTGAGCAGTCCCACAGTTTTGAGCACAACTGTTTTGCCGCCGGTGTTGGGGCCTGTTACCACAAGGGTGTCAAAATCTCTGCCAATTCTGATATCAGATGGAACAACCTTGTTTTTGTCAATGAGCGGATGACGTGCTTTTTGCAAATCTGTATATCCTTTGTCGTTTAACACAGGGCGGAAGCTGTCTGTTGCAAGAGAATACTTGCTGCGCGCAAATATAAGGTCAAGCTCCGACACCACCGAGTAGGTCATAAGGATAACCTTTGATATATCGGCAACCTCACTGCTCAGCTCGGCAAGTATTCGTTTTACTTCTTCTGATTCTTTAACAGTAAGCTCTCTTATTTCGTTGTTTACATCCACTACCGATGCAGGCTCAATAAACAGTGTTGCGCCTGTGGCTGAGGTATCGTGCAGAATACCGCGCACCTCGCCTCTGTATTCACTTTTTACAGGTATAACATATCTGTCACCCCTGAGGGTTATAATCTGCTCCTGAAGATACTTTGAGTATTTTACTATCATATCCTGCAAAATATCTTTTACCCTTTTGTTAGCACCCTTCATTTTGCGGCGTATGTCGCTCAGCTCAGGGGATGCATCATCTGCAATTGTTTCGTCGTCTATGATTATCGAAAATATTTTGTTTTCAAGGGCTTTGTCGGTAAAAAGAGCCTCTATGTGCTCTGCAAGTGAACCACATTCTATATCGTCGGGATATGCTTTAAAGCTGCGGGCAGTTTTTAAAAGCTTTGCAACCGAAAGCAGCTCTCTTGGCGAAAGAATGCCCGAAAGCTCGCATCTTTTTACTGCAGAGCGGATATCGTCAACACAAAAAATAGGGGGATTGCCTTTTTTGGTAATAAGCTCGCAGCCCTTTTCGGTTTCGCTTTGCATTATATTAACTTTGTCGATGCTTGTCTCAATTGTGATATTTTTTGCAGCGGATTTTGTAACATCCATAACTGCGTATGATGCCAGTTTTTCTGCAATTTTATCAAATTCGAGAGTTTTAATTGTTTTTTTGTTCATATATATCCTGCCTTTAATTTTGGGTGTTTGTACGCCGATAAGTTGATTGCTTCCTTTATTGTATTTTACCAAAGTATACACAAAAAATCAATATATTTGACAGACTTCGGGTGAAAGAGTATAATATTTTTGAGGTGATAACAATGATAATAAGACGAGCAAATTCTTCTGATTTAAACGGAATAAACAACTTACTTAATCAGGTGCTTATGGTTCACCACAACGGCAGACCCGATTTGTTTAAGGGCAACTGCAAAAAATATACCGATGAGCAGCTGCTTGACATTATAGCAGATGATACAAAGCCTATATTTGTGGCTGCAGACCAAAGCGACAATGTGCTTGGATACGCATTTTGTGTATTTGTTCAGCATATAAATGACAACATTCTTACAGATATTAAGACACTTTACATAGACGATTTGTGT
The DNA here is from genome assembly GCA_045633845.1 of Clostridia bacterium. GTDB lineage: Bacteria > Bacillota > Clostridia > UMGS1810 > UMGS1810 > RGIG4708. The sequence continues at coordinate 20,497 of JAZQZC010000037.1, read as the reverse complement.
GTGGATGAAAATATCCGCGGTCAAAAAATCGGCAAAAAACTGTATGATTATGTAGTACAATTTGCAAAAGAGAGTGGCTGCTACAACCTCACTCTCAATGTATGGTCACTCAACGAGGGCGCAATGCAGTTTTACCAAAAATGCGGACTCAAGCCTCAAAAGGTTGGGATGGAAATGATATTGTAGGTGACAGTGGGGATGTTCGCATGACAACGAGGTGACAGTGGGGATGTTCCTTTGCAAAAGGTGCGTCCCCATCTGTCACCTGTTAATTTTTCTCGTTTGTTCGCACAACAAGCGGGGACACACCTCTTGCGAGGAATGTCCCCGTTGTCATGCGAACATCCCCATCTGTCACCCCGTTGTTATGCACTTGACAAACGTAAAATTGAATGTTTCAACAAATGGGGACGCACGTGCAAGCACGAACATCCCTGTTATGAGAGACTTCCGTTGCGGTATGCATTAATCAGACTTTTCAAGTCATTGATTTTTGCTTTTGTTTTTTCGCCGATATCTGTATCCAAAATGTACAGACGTGTCGGCGTTTTTTCGATAAAATCAGACACCGAGTGAATGTCCTTTTCCTGCTCTATTGCCGATGCAATAGATTCAAAGGGCTCGTGTGTCACAAGATGCAAGCCATAGGAGTTATATATAAGTGTGTAGCCTGCAATTCCTGTTTGTGCATGGTACGGCCTTGAGAGTCCGCCGTCTATAACAAGCAGCTTTCCGTTTGCTTTTATGGGGCTTTCGCCCTTGGTAATGCGCACAGGCACATGACCGTTTATTATGTGTGAATGGTTTTCGTCAAGTCCAAATTCCCTGAGGATTTTTTTGCATATTTCCTCCTGCTCATAAAACTTGTAGTAAGGATTTTTTGGCTCATCATATAATTGCTTGTCGGCAATAAATGCTCTCTCAAAAGTGGTCATTTTACTTTTGCCAAAAAGGGGAGAGCCGCTTCCGCACCACAAATACCACATAAAGTCAAGAGCATCGGCGTTATTTTTGCCAAAGTATGCTTTTCGTGCCATACGGTCGCAGTAGTCTACAAAAGCCTTGCCCGCAAGCTCTCCTTCAGGGGTTGAAATGCTCATAAACTCCCCTGTATCAGTCATCGGAATGCATCCGTGGTACAAAAGATTGCCGTTGTACTTTGTGTACATTGCGCCGTTATCGTACAAAAATTTAATATGCTTGTGCAGCCGCTCACTGTGTGCAAACAGTGAGTGCATTTTTTTAACAACCTCTTTTTCCTCATCTGTAAGCTCAAGAGGATTGTCGTGGTTTACAGTAGGAAAGCTTGTGTCGGTAAGCTCATATTTTTTGCCCTCAATTTTAACAGTTCCCGATTTAAAATCTATTTTTGACAAAAGGGAACGGTTGTCTTTTTCAAACAAGCTATTACGCTCCATTATCTGACCTTCAAGCTTTAGCTGAATTATGGTGATTGCTTTGTTTATTTTAGAAACTGCCTCAAGGTCGCCACGAGAGCCGTAGTCTATAGGCATAAAGCCTGTGCAGGGGTCGTTGCCGTATACGCTTTGTGCAAACTGTGCAACAGGGCGCAGGCTTATTCCGTAGCCTCCCTCAAGGGTGTCGGTGTTGTTGTAGCGGGTGCACATTCGTATAACGTTTGCTATGCAGGCATCACTTCCGCAAGCGGCACCCATCCACAAAATATCGTGATTGCCCCATTGAATATCAACAGAATGATAGTCGCAAAGGGTATCCATAATAATTTCTGCCCCTGGTCCTCTGTCGTAAATATCGCCTACAATGTGGAGTCTGTGTATACAAAGCCTTGATATAAGATGGCTGAGAGCAACAATAATATCCTCGGCACAGTCGGTGGATATTATAGAATTTACAATTTCGGCATAATAATCCTTTTTGTTGTCGCCGTCTGCAGGGATGTTGAGCAGCTCGTCCAAAATATACGCAAAGTCTTTCGGCATTGCATTACGCACCTCGGTGCGGGTGTACTTTGATGCAATGTATCTGCACACATCCACAAGGCGGTAAATGGTAATTCGGTACCAATCCTCCATATTTTCACATTCATCACGCAGCATACGGAGCTTTTTTTCGGGATAGTATATAAGGGTTGCAAGCTTTGCGCGCTCTTTTTCGGTAATGGTGTTGCCAAGCTTTTCTTCTATTTTTTTGCGTATAACTCCCGAGCCGTTTTTGAGTATGTGAGTAAAAGCCTCATATTCGCCGTGAATATCGCTCATAAAATGCTCTGTTCCCTTTGGCAGATTGAGTATTGCATTGAGCCTTATAATCTCGGCCGAAGCTGTTGCAATGTCGGGATATTTTTTTGATAAAAGCTGTAAAAATTTAAAGTTGCTGTCGTTGTATTTGTGCATAGTTTTTTCCTCAATATCCGTAAGAACCGCTGAGTGAATCGTCATTTTCTATCCAGCTTACAACCTCTACAATTGTGTAGCTGTCGCGGTCGTTGCGGATAATTACCTTTTCGATACCTGCGTTTATAACCATTCGTTTGCAAAGAGCACAGCAGCTTGCATCGGGCACAAGCTCTCCTGTTGAATACACCTTGCCCACAAGGTACAATGTAGCACCCAGCATTTCACTTCGGGGGGCTGATATAATTGCGTTTTGCTCCGAGTGAACACTTCGGCACATTTCGTATCGCTCTCCGCGGGGGATATTCATAGCTTCTCTTGTGCACACACCCATATCAAGACAGTTTTTGCGCCCTCTGGGAGCTCCTGTATATCCTGTGGAAACAATTTCATCGTTTTTTACTATAATACATCCGTAATTTCGGCGAAGGCAGGTGCCGCGCTCTGCAACTGTTTCGGCTATATCAAGGTAGTAGTTGTGTTTGTCACGTCTTTTGAAATCCATAATTATTCACCTCTTTTGTAATTGTCTGCCTGCAAAATAAGCTCTGCGGCATTTTGCCGTGTTATATCCGAAATTGAGGCACCGCCAAGGGTGCGTGCAATTTCGTCAATGCGTCTGTTTGTGTCAAGGAGTGTAACTGTTGTTTTTGTGGTGGTGTCGTCAGAGGTTTTTTGGATAAGCAGATGGTTGTCTGCCATTGCTGCAATTTGCGGCAGGTGAGTAATACATATTACCTGTGCCATACGGCTCATATCATACAGCTTGACCGCAAGGCTTTGCGCCGCTCTGCCCGACACACCTGTGTCAATTTCGTCAAATATAAGAGTGTCGCAGCTGCCAAGGTGCGACAGCACGCTTTTTATGGCAAGCATAATTCGCGAAAGCTCGCCTCCCGATGCAATTTTTGTAAGGGGCTTAAAGTCGTCGCCAACATTGGTGCAAATAACAAATTCCACATCGTCTGCCCCATCACCGCGATAGTCGCATCTGTCAATTTTTACTGCAAATTTTACCTTGCCCATATCAAGCTGAGTAAGCTGCTCCATAATTTTAACTGCAAGCACTTCACCTGCATAGCATCTTGCCTCGCTCAATTTGTTTGCCGCCTCAAGCCTTGCAAGCTTTAGCTCGTTAAGCCTTGACTCAAGATTTTTTATTGTTTGTTCACTGTTTGAAATCGACTCTGCTTCTTTACATATTTCATCATAATATCTGAGAATTTGCTCTATTGAATTTCCGTATTTTCGCTTTAAATTGTAAATAAGGTCAAGGCGGTTTTCTATTTCATCAAGCTCGCCCTTGTCGTAGGAGAGAGAGTCCATATACCGCTTTAGCTGCCTTACGCCGTCGTCTATTTCGTATGCGGCGTCTGACAGGGTTTTGTATATGTCGCTGAGGGATGGGTCAATATCTGCACTTTTTTGTATTGCATTTATGCCGTTCCACAAGGCGTCGCAGGCAGATGAACCGTAGCCGTCGGGGCTATCAATAAAGGTGGAGTAGGCTTTCCCTACGCTTTGGGCAATTGTCTGAATGTTTGAAAGTATGTTTTGTCGCTCTGTTAAGGCTTCTTCTTCGCCAATGGTGAGAGAAGCACTTTCTATTTCGTCTATCTGAAAATTAAGCAAATCAAGGCGTTGTGCTTTTTTGTCATCGTCACCCATAACGGCCTCCAGCTGCTCCTCTGTTTGTTTATATTGTTCGTTAATAACCGAGTACTTTTGCTTTAGTGTCAAAACCTCATCACCTGCAAACTTGTCAAGAAAATATATATGTGTCTTTTTTGCAAGGAGCGAGGTGTTGTCGTGCTGACCATGGATATTAATAAGTATGTCGCCCACTGCCTTAAGCATACTAAGTGTTGCGGGCATTCCGTTAATGCGTATGTTGTTTTTGCCCTCGAGGTTTATTTCGCGGGTAATCATAATTTCGTTGTCCTCAGTTTGTATGCCTGTTTGCTGCTCGATTTCGGCGCACGCCTCATCGTTTATGTCAAGTACAGCCTGCACAGAAGCTTTGGTTTCACCATGACGTATAATTTCCTTTGAGGCACGCTCGCCCTTTATCATATTGAGCGAATCTATAATTATGGATTTACCCGCTCCTGTTTCACCTGTGAGCACAGTAAAGCCCTTTTCCCAGTCGATGTGTGCATTTTGGATTACTGCAATATTATTTATGGATAATTGCCTTATCACATTATCACCTCGTTTGCCGCTATTTTATATATTTTGCAAGCTTTGACACAAGCTGTTTTGCGCTTTTTTCGTTTCGTACAACAATCATTATGGTGTCGTCACCCGCAATGGAGCCTACAATTTCTTCCCAGGTAAAAGAATCGAGGGCGTAGCCCACTGCCTGTGCCGCACCCGACATAGTTTTGAGCACAACTATGTTGATTGCATAATCCACGCTTATAAGGCACTGCTCAAACACTGTCTGAAGCTTGTCGTTGATTTTGATTTCACCGCCGCCTGTGGCACTGTATTTGTATGTGCCGTCGGGGAGCATTGTCTTTATTACGCGCATTTCCTGCAGGTCACGGCTTATTGTTGCCTGAGTTACATCAAAGCCCGCCCTAATTAGTCTGTTTGTCAGCTCTGTCTGTGTGGAAATGTTGTATGCTGTAATAAGCTCTGTTATTTTTTGTTGTCTGTCGCTTTTTATCATTGAGTTTTACCTCTCTTTAATTTGATTTTATCGGTCGGTATGGGATATTGCCGTAAGCAGCCCGAGTATTATAAAGCACGAAACCATTGAGCTTCCGCCGTAGCTTACAAAAGGTAGTGTTATGCCTGTCAGCGGAATAAACTTTATAACACCGCCCACTATTATAAATGTCTGAAATGCAAAGCAGGTCACAAGGGCGAGGCTGAGTGCCTTGTTAAACGGCTGCTTGCTTGTAAGTGCAATTTTAAAGCCGCGATACGAAAATATAAAGTAAAGCATAATTATGGCAATGCCCATAACAAGCCCCATTTCTTCACAGATTGCGGCAAATATAAAGTCGGAGTGTACCTCGGGTATAAGGTATGGGTTGCCCCCTCCAAGCCCTGAGCCAAAAAATCCGCCCGATGCAATTGCAATAAGTGATTGTGTAATCTGGTACCCTTTGCCTGTTGCGTCTGCCCATGGGTCGAGCCATGTGGTAACACGCACTCTTATGTGGCTTGTGAGGAAGTATCCGCCAATGCATCCCGTAACCGCGAGAGCAATGTTAAACAAAAATAATCTAAGAGGTGCATTGTACAAAAACATCATTGCAAAATACACAAGTACAAAAAGCACTGCGGTACCCCATTCGCGCTGCAGCACCAAAAAGCCAAGGCACATATACACATATCCCATAAGCACATAATCTCTTTTTTGTATCTGGCGCTTTTGGGGTATTTGCTCGCTGTCCTCCAAAATTCCATGGCTGCAGAATGAAGCAAGCACAAACACATAAAGTATTTTAATTATTTCGGATGGCTGAAGGTTCATTTCGCCTATCTTAATCCAGTTTTTTGAGCCGTTTACAGTTTCGCCAAAAATAATGGTTACAACAAACAGTGCAAAGGTCAGCAGCATATACACATACACAAGCTTGTCCCATCTTTTAAAAATTCTGTACATCCAATACACTGCAAACATTATTGCAATGCCCACAAGAAACCAGCGCATCTGCAAAAAGCCTCGCTCCATATTGAGGCGGAACATCATTATAATGCCTATGCTTACAAGCATCGAAACCATAAGAAACAAATATCCGTCACCCATACCTGTAAAGTATATAAGTGCATATGCAACAAGATTTATGGCGCATAGAGCAAGCCCTGCATACAGTATGTTTACATCGTACGAGCCAAACATAAACAAAAGCAAAAATCCGAGTATATCTATAATTTCAACAAGCAATATTGGTTTAAGTCTTGTTTTGAGCAAATCAGTTCACCTTCGATTTCAGAGTTATCCTAAACAGCTTATATTGCCACTCCTCCGTCAACAAATATAAAGCTTATTTCGCCAAAGGATATTTTGTCGTTATCCTTCAGCTTTACAGGGTGGGTAAGCAGCTTGTTGCCGTTAAGGTATGTTCCGTTGGTGCTGCCCATATCCTGAATATAAAATTTTCCGTTTTCAAAAAAGATGGTTGCGTGCTCCTTTGAAAGGTAGGGGTTGTTGATGTGAATATCGCATTTTCTGCCTCTGCCTATAGTTGTCATTTCTCTTAAGGAATAGCTTTCAAAAACTCTGCAGGGCAGGTCCTTGCGCAGGTTTATAAGCTTTAAATATCCGTAGCCGTCATCCTCGGCTTTATTCATTTTGCGTGCATCCGAAATATCAAGATACACAAGCTTAACAACGCTGTATATAAAAATGTACACAACCACAACAAATGCATATTTAATTATATCCGAAATTATGGCGTACACAGCTGCCACCTCCAAAACGCATAAAAATACCTATACATTGTATATTATACATCTTTTATGCATAAAAATCAACCGCTATCAAAAAAATGTTATTGTCAAGTCAAAAAAATGTTATTCTCAAGTAAAAGGTGTAAAATTTTATTAAAAAAGCGTACTGAATTTTTCAGTACGCTTTTTTCTGGTGGGGGGAGATGGATTCGAACCATCGAAAGCATAGCTAACAGATTTACAGTCTGCCCCCTTTGGCCACTCGGGAACCCCCCCACATCTTGGAGCTGGTGATGGGACTCGAACCCGCAACCTGCTGATTACAAATCAGCTGCTCTGCCAATTGAGCTACACCAGCATATTTAATTTTAATAAAATTTGTTGGGTTGTAGCGGGTACAACCCACAAATGAATTTTTGGTGGGAACAATAGGGCTCGAACCTATGACCCTCTGCTTGTAAGGCAGATGCTCTCCCAGCTGAGCTATGCTCCCAAACGTTACTTGTCAATGATAACATAAAAGTGAGTGCTTGTCAAGTATTTTTTTATGGTCGGGGTTGAGGGGTTCGAACCCCCGGCCTCATGGTCCCAAACCACGCGCGCTACCAAACTGCGCCAAACCCCGGTATCGATGCGTCGCCGAAATGACGACTTGATTATTATATCTTATGTGTCTTAAAAAGTCAATAGGCGTCAAACAGTCAAATTTTAAAATTATTCAAATATATCTCATTATTTCTCTTGATTTCTTTGATTTACGCAGTTTTTAAAAATATTTTATAAATTTAATTCATATTTTTACCCCAACTATACCCAAAATGTCAAAAAACCAAAAATTACTTGACAAAATGGGGGTTGTCTACTAAACTATAATATATATTAATATGTAGTAATTAACTGAAAGGATGATACATATATGCTTAATTCACAAAAAACTATGGACAAGGTTGTTGCTCTTTGTAAGGGGCGCGGCTTTATATTTGCAGGTTCCGAAATTTACGGCGGTCTTGCCAACACATGGGATTACGGTCCTTTGGGTGTTGAATTTAAAAACAATGTTAAAAAAGCATGGTGGAAAAAATTTGTTCAGGAATCACCATATAATGTAGGTCTTGACGCTGCCATTCTTATGAACCCCGAAACCTGGGTTGCATCAGGTCACGTTGGCGGCTTTAGCGACCCTCTTATGGATTGTAAGGAATGTAAGTCAAGATACAGAGCCGACAAGCTCATTGAGGACTGGTATTTTGAAAAAGGCGAATCTGTAACAGTAGACGGCTGGAGTGCCGACAAAATGAGCGCTTTTATTGACGAAAACAACATTGTATGCCCAAAATGCGGCAGCAAAAACTATACAGATATCCGTCAGTTTAACCTTATGTTCAAAACCTTCCAGGGTGTAACAGAGGATTCAAGCGCGCAGATTTATCTCCGCCCCGAAACTGCTCAGGGTATTTTTGTAAACTTTAAAAATGTTGCACGCTCATCACGAAAGAAAATTCCTTTTGGTATTGCACAGGTTGGTAAATCCTTCCGCAACGAAATTACACCGGGTAATTTTACCTTCCGTACAAGAGAATTTGAGCAGATGGAGCTTGAATTTTTCTGCAAGCCGGGCACAGACCTTGACTGGTTTAAATACTGGAAGGATTTTTGTATGAACTGGCTCTTAAGCCTTGGCATAAAGGCCGAAAATCTTAAAATGAGAGACCATTCTCCCGAAGAGCTTGCATTTTACAGCAAGGGCACAACAGACATTGAGTTTATGTTCCCGTTTGGCTGGGGCGAGCTTTGGGGTATAGCTGACAGAACGGACTATGACCTTATGCAGCATCAGAATCACTCTGGCGAAAAGATGGAATACATCGAACCTGAAACAAACGAAAGATATGTTCCTTACGTTGTAGAGCCGTCACTTGGTGCCGACCGTGTCGCTCTTGCGTTCCTTGTAGAAGCATATGATGAAGAACAAATCAAAGAGGGTGACAGCCGCGTGGTAATGCGCTTCCACCCTGCACTTGCACCTGTTAAGGCAGCAGTGCTTCCTCTTTCTAAAAAGCTCAGCGACAACGCATACAAGCTTTATGAGCAGCTCTCTAAAAAATTCCCTTGCGAATTTGACGAGGCGGGCTCAATCGGCAAAAGATATCGCCGTCAGGACGAAATCGGTACACCTTGGTGTATTACTTACGATTTTGACTCGGAGGAAACAGGCAATGTTACTGTTCGTGACAGAGATACAATGGAGCAGATTACACTCAAAATTGAAGAGGTAATCCCATATATTGAAAGTAAACTTGACTTTTAATGTTTTTTAAGATTATTGCATTAAAAAGATTTATTGTGTAAATTTTAATTGTAGGGTTCGGCGTTTACGACGAACCGCCTGATATTTGGTTTAAGGGCGGAATGTCGGCAAGCGCCATTCCCTACACTTTTTGTATCTATGAAGCAGTCTTTTATTACATCATATGTACATTTTTTGATATACTAAAACAGGAGGTGAATATATGCCTGATTTTAAAGTAGTATCCCCATTTGAGCCAATGGGCGACCAGCAAAAAGCAATAGACACTCTTGCAAGAGGCATAATTGGCGGCAAGCGTTGTCAGACTCTGCTTGGCGTTACAGGCTCAGGTAAAACGTACACTATGGCAAAAACTATAGAAAAGGTAAACAAGCCCACTCTTGTAATTGCTCACAACAAAACTCTTGCAGGGCAGCTTTACAGTGAATTTAAAGAGTTTTTTCCAGATAACGCTGTTGAATACTTTGTGTCATATTACGATTACTATCAGCCCGAAGCATATATACCTCACACCGATACTTATATCGAAAAGGATGCCTCAATAAATGACGAAATAGACAAAATGCGCCACAGTGCCACAAGCGCTCTTTTTGAGCGGCGCGATGTTATAATTGTTGCCAGCGTGTCGTGCATATACGGCCTTGGTGACCCCGAGGATTACAAGGAGCTTATGATAAGCCTGCGCACAGGTATGGAGTACAACCGCGACGAGCTTTTGCTAAAGCTTACCGAAATCAGATATGAGCGCAACGATATAAGCCGCGAGCGCGGTACCTTTGCCGTTCGCGGCGATGTGCTGGAGATTTACCCAGCATCCTCCTCCGAAAAGGCAATAAGAGTAGAATTTTTTGGTGACGAAATTGACCGCATATGCGAAATAGATATTACCACGGGAGAGGTGACAGGTTTCAGGCGTCACATAGTTGTTTTTCCTGCATCTCACTACAGCACCACGAGGGAAAAAATGAACAAGGCTCTTGTGGAAATAGGCAAGGAGCTTGACGAGCGGATTGCGCATTTTAAAGATAATGACAAGCTGCTCGAGATGCAGCGAATACAGCAGCGCACCAATTACGATATGGAAATGCTCCAGGAAATCGGCTTTTGTCAGGGTATCGAAAACTATTCGCGCCACATAAGCGGAAGAGCGGCGGGCAGTCCGCCATATACTCTTATAGATTACTTCCCTGATGATTTTTTGATGATAATTGACGAATCTCACGTTACGGTGGGGCAGATACGTGCAATGTATGCAGGCGACCGCTCCCGAAAAGATAATCTTGTAAATTTCGGCTTTCGTCTGCCAAGCGCTTATGACAACAGACCGCTCAATTTTGAAGAGTTTGAAAACAGAATTAATCAGGTGGTATTTTGCAGTGCAACTCCGGGTGATTACGAAAAAATGCATTCAAGCGGTGTTGCAGAGCAGATTATTCGCCCCACAGGCCTTGTGGACCCACCAGTTAGCGTGCGCCCCATAAAGGGTCAGATAGACGACCTTATGGGTGAAATTGTAGCCGTTACCCAAAAAAAGCAGCGTGTGCTTGTAACAACTCTTACCAAAAGAATGGCCGAAACTCTTACAAACTACTTCCGCGACAACGGCATAAAGGTAAAATACTTGCACTCGGATATCGAAACAATCGAACGTATGGAAATTATAAGGGATTTGAGGCTCGGGCTTTTTGATGTTCTGGTTGGTATCAACCTTTTGCGAGAGGGTCTTGACATTCCAGAGGTGTCTCTTGTTGCAATACTCGATGCAGACAAGGAGGGATTCCTCCGCAGCGAAACAAGCCTTGTGCAGACAATAGGCAGAGCTGCACGCAATGCGGAGGGCAGAGTAATTATGTATGCCGACAACATTACAGGCTCAATGCAAAGAGCAATTGATGAAACAAACAGGCGTCGCCAAATTCAGCTTGCATACAACGAGGAGCACGGCATTGTGCCAAAAACTATTACAAAAGAAGTAAGAGATTTGGTTATGACAACAGATGAGGCGGCAAAGCAGACTCACGAGGCACAGCAGGAGAACACTCCTGTTACAGTGGAGCAAAAAATTGCAAGCCTTACAAGGCTTATGCTTGAGGCTTCCAAAAATCTTGAATTTGAAAAGGCGGCTCACTACCGTGACGAGATTACTAAACTGAAAGGTGAACTTTGATGCACGATTATATAAAAATAAGAGGAGCAAGGCAGCACAACTTAAAAAATATAAATATTGATATCCCCAGAGATAAATTTGTGGTGGTAACGGGGCTTTCGGGCTCGGGCAAATCATCGCTCGCCTTTGACACCATTTATGCAGAGGGTCAGCGCCGATATGTAGAGTCTCTTTCGTCATACGCAAGACAGTTTTTGGGCAGAATGGACAAGCCCGAGGTTGACTATATAGAGGGGCTTTCGCCTGCAATCAGCATAGACCAGAAAACCACAAGCAAAAACCCCCGCTCCACAGTGGGTACAGTAACCGAAATACACGATTACTTTAGGCTTTTGTTTGCAAGAGTTGGTATTCCTCACTGCCCCAAATGCGGCAAGGCGATTAAAAAGCAGACAATAGATGAAATAGTAGACAGAGTAAAGCTGCTGCCCGAGGGCACGAGGCTGCAAATTCTTGCGCCTGTTATCCGTGACAAAAAGGGCGAGCACGTTAAGGTGCTCGAAAAAGCAAAGAAAAACGGATATGTCCGCGTGCGTGTTGACGGCAATGTGAGAGATTTGTATGAGGAAATACACCTGGAAAAAAATCATCGCCACACCATCGAAATTGTAGTGGACAGAATAAAGGTAAAAGAGGATATGGGCCTTAGAATTACCGACTCGGTCGAAACTGCGGCAAAGCTCGGAGAGGGCATTGTTATAGTAAATGCAGAGGGCGAGGGTGATATGGTATTCAGCCAGAATTATTCCTGCCGCGACTGCGGTATAGATATGATGGAATTTACTCCCCGTACATTTTCGTTTAACAACCCTCAGGGCGCCTGCCCTGCCTGCAGCGGTATAGGCACCACAACCGAAATAGATGTGGACCTTGTTATTCCCGACCGAAACAAATCTATCAATCAGGGTGCAATTGCCGTAAACGGCTACAATACCATTATGGAACCGGGCAGCTATGCCAACTGCTGGCTTAAGGCGCTACACGAGGTTTATGATTTTTCGGACGATACACCATGGAATGAACTTGACAAAAAAATAGAAAATATGTTGCTGTACGGAAGTGATGTACCCATAAAATTCAGATATAAAAATGTGACCAAAATAACCCCCTGGGAGGGAGTTGTAAATGCTACTATGCGCCGCTACAACGACGCCTGGTCGCCATATTCAAAAACTGATATTGAGGCTTTGCTTGCCATACACCCATGTCCCAAATGCAAAGGCACAAGGCTTCGTGATGAGGTGCTTGCTGTAACGGTGGGGAACATAAGCATTGCCGAGGTAAGCGATATGACCGTAAGGGATGCAAAGGAGTTTTTTGACAATTTAGAGCTTTCCGAGCATCAGCAGATGATTGCCCGTCAGATTCTTAAAGAAATTCACGCACGCCTTGGATTTTTGGTAGATGTAGGCCTTGATTATCTTACTCTGTCACGAAGCGCAGGCACGCTTTCGGGCGGTGAGGCACAGCGAATTCGTCTTGCCACACAAATCGGCTCGGGGCTTACGGGAGTGCTTTACATTCTTGACGAGCCTAGCATAGGTCTGCACCAAAGAGATAACGACAAGCTGCTTGCAACCTTGCGCAAGCTTACCGACATGGGCAACACTCTTATAGTTGTTGAGCACGACGAGGACACAATGCGCAGTGCAGATATGATTATAGACATAGGCCCAGGTGCGGGAATTCATGGCGGCAGTGTTGTTGCAGCGGGAACTGCTGATGAGATAATGAGCTGTGAGGGAAGCATAACGGGTCAGTATCTTTCGGGCAAAAAGTTTATACCGGTGCCACCATCCTTGCGTGAGGGTAACGGCAAGTATATCACCATAAAAGGTGCAAGTCAGAATAATCTAAAAAATATAGACGTAAAAATCCCCTTGGGCAAATTTGTGTGTGTAACGGGCGTTTCGGGCAGCGGCAAATCAAGCCTTATAAACGAAATACTCTCAAAACGCCTGTCACGTGACCTTAACGGCGCCAACTGCAAGGGCGGCAAGCATAAGGAAATGCTTGGTATCGAAAGCTTAGACAAGGTTATAAACATCGACCAGTCGCCAATCGGCAGAACTCCACGCTCCAATCCTGCCACATATACAGGTTTGTTTGGCGATATCCGCAGCGTGTTTGCAAACACCAACGAAGCAAAAATGCGCGGATACACAGCAGGCAGATTCAGCTTTAATGTATCGGGCGGCAGATGCGAAGCCTGCAGCGGCGACGGCATATTGCAGATAGAAATGCACTTTTTGCCCGACGTGTACGTGCCTTGCGAGGTGTGCAAGGGCAAGCGCTACAACAGAGAGACTCTGGAAGTAAAATACAAAGATAAAAACATTGCAGATGTGCTTGATATGACGGTTGATGAAGGATTAGAATTTTTTGAAAACATCCCCAAAATTGCCAGAAAGCTGCGCACGCTCAAGGAGGTTGGACTTGGCTATATAAAAATCGGTCAGCCGTCAACCACTTTGTCGGGAGGCGAAGCACAGCGTGTCAAGCTTGCAACAGAGCTTTCACGCACAAGCACAGGCAGAACAATGTATATTCTGGATGAGCCCACAACAGGGCTCCATACTGCGGATGTTCATATGCTCACAGAGGTGCTGCAAAAGCTTGCAGACGGTGGAAACACTGTTGTTGTAATTGAGCACAACCTTGATGTTATAAAGGTTGCCGACCATATAATCGACCTTGGACCTGAGGGCGGTGACAAAGGCGGTACCGTTGTATTTGAGGGTACACCAAAAGAATGTATGAAGTGCAAAAAATCTTATACAGGTAAATATCTTAAAATGTTTATGGAAAAATAAAAAGTTGACAAACGAGGATGTTCGCATGACAACGGGTGACAGGGGGATGTTCCTTTGAAAAAGGTGTGTCCCCTCTGTCACCTTTGTCATTGTTCGCGTGGGCAGCGAGGACACACCTCTTGCGAGGAATGTCCCCGTTGTCATGCGAACATCCCCATATGTCACTTGCATTTTTAATTGGACCGTAAAAAAATAGGGCGGTGCCTCAATCCAGTGAAAAATCACTTATTGAGACACGCCCTTTTTGTTATATCGCTTTACTTTTCCATTTTCCTCTTGCATAAAAAATTGAAGTCAGAATTGCGCCAAATACCCAGGTAGATACAAGTGAAATCTGAATACATTCTTTAATTCCGTAAGGAAGCTCAGGTGTGCGTGTAAGGAATGATATTCCGTAAGCGAGAGGAATTCGCATTGCAACTGTTGTAATAAGTGATATCCACATAGGAGTCATTGTGTCACCTGCACCGCGCATAATTCCCGAAAGGCTCTGTGTTACCGCCATTGCAATGTAGCCTATTGCAAGGTAGCGCATAAGGTAATTGCTCATACCAACAAGCTCGGGCGTTTTTGTAAATATTGCCATAAGATATTTGCCGAATATAAGAATACCCGCTGTAATTATGGTTGAGCAAAGCACCGCAATAGCAGTACCTTGTTTTGCACCCAGTGTAACACGGTCGTATTTTTTTGCACCAACGTTTTGCCCTGCAAAGGTGGTCAGTGCTGTGCCAAAAGAGAAGTTTGGCATCATTGCAAAGCCATCCACTCTCATAATAATGATATTTGCGGCAATAAACAATTCACCAAAGCTGTTTGTAAGTGACTGCACTATAATCATTGCAGATGACATAATTGCCTGTGTAAGACCAGAGGGTAGTCCAAGCTTAACAACCCTTGATACATATATTTTTTTCATTTTTAGATTGTCGAGGGAAAGGTGGAACAAATCCTTCATATTTGCAAGGCGAATAAGACACAGTATTGACGAGATGGCCTGAGCAATAATGGTAGCATATGCAACGCCTGCAACACCCATATCAAGCTGTGTTACAAATAGTACATCAAGAATAATGTTTACTATTGTGGCAATAACCAAAAACACAAGCGGATAAATAGCATCACCAAGTCCGCGCAAAATACCGCTGAGTATGTTGTAGTATGCAACGCCTGCAATACCATACATAGATATTATAAGATACGCTGCGCAGTCATTAATTATTGTGTCGGGAGTATTGAGCATTTTGAGCAGGGGTTTTATCACAGGAGGCGTAATAATCATAATAAATATCGAGCAAAGGACTGTGAGTGTTATACAGGTACCTATTGTGCCCGACAAATCTTCGCTTTGCCTTGCGCCAAAGTACTGTGATACCATTACTGTTGCACCTGCAGATATGCCGATAAAAAGCACAAGCAGCATATTGAGTATGGGCATAGAGCTGCCAACTGCCGCAAGGGCATTGTCACCCACATACTGACCAACCACAATGCTGTCAACAGTGCTGTACAGCTGCTGTGCAATGTTGCCTATGAGCATAGGTATAGAGAATGCAAGTATTCCTTTCCAGGGAGTGCCTTGCGTCATATCGATTGTAGTTAAATTAATTTTTGCCATTATAATGTATTGGTCCTTTCGTTAAATGTCTGTGCCAAATTCCTGATGTATTTACCCTCAATTTTGATTGCAGCATTTACAAATTCAAAATTGCTGTCCAGAATACTTCCGTTGATAATCAATTTTGACACCTCTCTTCCTACTATAAAGTATATCACAAAATTTGATGGATGTAAATGTTTTTATATTTATCTTATGATTGATATTCAACATAAAAACACCGAAGTGTTTATAACACTTCGGCGCCTGATTTTAATTCTCTTTGTAAATAGGGAATTGCTCGCAAAGCTCAATAACTTGTTTTTTAACAGCTTCTTTGTTTGCTTCAAAGTCTTTTGCAATAAGTCCGAGCCAATGAGCAATCTTTTTCATTTCTGCTTCTTTAAAGCCTCTGCTTGTAACTGCAGGAGTACCAATTCGCACACCGCTTGTTACAAATGGGCTCTGCGGGTCGGCAGGGATTGTGTTTTTGTTTGTTGTAATGTGAACCTCGTCAAGCATTTTTTCAAACTCTTTGCCTGTGAGATTAAAGCTTCTCAGGTCAATAAGCATAAGGTGGTTGTCTGTTCCGCCTGATACAAGGTTAAAGCCCTCTTCAATAAGGCATTCTGCAAGGGTTTTTGCATTTTTTACAATCTGCCTCTGATATTCTTTAAATTCATCGGTAAGAGCCTCGCCAAGACCAACTGCCTTTGCAGCAATAATGTGCATAAGCGGGCCGCCCTGAATTCCCGGGAAGATGGCCTTGTCTATCTGCTTTGCATACTGCTCCTTGCAAAGTATAAGACCGCCTCTTGTGCCGCGGAGTGTTTTGTGAGTTGTAGTTGTAACAACATCTGCGTATGGCACAGGGTTTTGGTGCAAGCCTGCCGCAACAAGCCCTGCAATGTGAGCCATATCTACAAGGAGGTATGCGCCTACCTTGTCGGCAATCTCGCGAAAGCGTTTAAAGTCTATGGCTCTTGGGTATGCTGATGCACCGGCTAAAATAAGGCGCGGCTTGTGCTCAATTGCAAGCTGTTCAATCTTGTCGTAATCAATCAGCTGTGTAACCTCGTCAACACCGTAAGGAATTATATTAAAATATTTACCCGAAATGTTTACCGGTGAACCGTGTGACAAATGTCCGCCCTCCGAAAGGTTCATAGAGAGCACTGTATCGCCAGGGTTAAGCAGTGCAAAAAATACTGCAAGGTTTGCACTTGCGCCCGAGTGAGGCTGAACATTAGCGTGCTCTGCACCAAAAAGCTTTTTTGCTCTTTCTCTTGCAATTTCTTCTACCTCGTCTACAAATTGACACCCGCCATAATAGCGTTTGCCGGGGTAACCTTCGGCATATTTGTTTGTAAGAGTTGTTCCTGCTGCAAGGAGTACTGCCTTTGATACAACATTTTCGGATGCAATAAGCTCAATGTTATGCTGCTGACGCTGTTCTTCACGGCTAAAAGCCTCGTAAAGCTCGGCATCGTAATTTTTCAATTCATCGTAAAACATTTTTATTCTCCTTAAAAAATAAACTATGAAAGTAATTATACTACAAAAAGGGGCATAATGCAATATCTTTAAACAAAAACTTATGAATTTGGAATAATAAAAGCGCAAAATATTGTTTTACAGGGCATAGTCAAATATTTGACAGTAATGTAATAAATGAAGTAAAGATTACGGTGGTGCATATTAAATATATCAATATGCCAAAACAAAAATTTAAAATCTTTTAATATTGCCAAATATGACATCAAAAATGAGCTATAGCAAATTGCTATAGCTCATTGTACTATCAGTCGTCAATATCTGTTTCAAACGAAATAATTGTTCCGTCATCTGCTTTAATATCAACATCATATTCGGTATTGCCTTGTCTGAAATCAAGCTCATACTGCCACACGCCATCGTCGCGGTCGAGCTCAATTCTGTCAAAAAAAATGCCGTCGGCAGGTATTCCCGCTTTTTCAAGGGCAATTTGTTTTGCTCTTTCCTCGCCAATAAACTTTGATGTGTCAGGTGCATTTGATGGTGCCTGTGTGGGTGTGCTGTCCTGCTGTGTTGATTGATTTGACTCGGGCGGGGTTGCATTGTCGCTGCTTGTGCCGCAGGCTACAAGCAAGCTTACTGCCATAATTAATGCCATAATTAATGCTATTGATTTTTTCAATATAATCATCTCCTCTGTGTATATTTTATACAAGATGATATAACATTATGCCATTATAATTTTAAATATGGGTGTCACCTTTTATTATTTCCACAAGGTCGCCACAAGCAAGGTTTTCCAGCTTTAAATCTCCACCTTTGGCGCCACCCACCGCCAATGTTAACATTCCGCCACTCTTACCAGCCTGTATTCCTGCATCAGCATCCTCAACGACCATACATTCATTGTATGCTATTCCAAGCATATCTGCTGCCTTTACGAACACTTCTGGATCGGGCTTTGAATTCTTTATATTATTACCGTCAGAAACAGCATCAAAATAGTTTTCAAGACCTATCTGCTTTAAAATTACAGGAGTATTTTTACTTGACGAGCCTATTGCAATTTTAATTCCTGCGGATTTGAGTTTCTCAAGAGTTGCCATAACGCCCGGAAGAATATCATTTGGTGTCATGCTCTTTATATATTCTCTATAGCAATCATTCTTTTCCTCTGCAAGAGCTATTTTTTCTTCCTGTGAATATTCTTTGTTTGCTCTTTCAAGAACAATGTACGATTGTCAATGATGGGTGACACTTTTGTCAAAAAATAAAAGGTTCACTCCAAACTTTCTCTTGTCAAGGTGGAACTGCTGTGCAGTCTTACCTTGACAAATCGCTATATGATATAATATTTATAGAGCGTTAAGCAAGCCTTTGCTTAACCTCGTAATCACTTTACATCACACCTAAATATGTGAAAAACGGGCTGTGCCATAGTTACGGCACAAAACCCGTTTTATGTTTTGTTATTCAGTAAAAAACTGCTTGTAAATGGGATTTTCCTATGGTTTATAAGAGGCTTTAGCCTTACAAAACATTGTCAAATCAATTAGTTAAAGTATCTCTTTAAAAGTCCCTCTAAACCTCTACCGTGCCGAAGCTCGTCACAGAAATCCAATCAGAAAGCCTTTATTTATGCGGGTTTGCAGGCTTTGGGCACTAAATTTGCCCACCGTTTGCCCACAAGAATTTTTTGCCCACAGATTGTCGTTGCATCTGTTTTATAGTCTTATTATATCATATTTTGTAGAAAGATGCAAGTAATAATATAGACTTGTTTTAAAATACTTTGCTACCATCCGTGCTATAATATTCTATATCTGGATCAAGGCCTTTAAAACTTTCTGGTATTAGGCTTATAATATATTCTTTAGTAACGATTCCGGGGCAAATAATATATTTTCCCATTTTACCCAAGAACAAAATACTCCATCCTTCTCTCACACCTTTGGCATATGTAGGATCTGTTTCTTCTAACTCGGATAGCCTCTTAATCTCAAGTTCGTTCAATTCGCGCGGAGCGACATATTCAAATAAAACATATTTATTTAACCTCTGTTTTTCTTTATAATCAACTAATAATCAACTAACAAACCCCTGATTTATAGCCATTTTAAGATCGCTTTTAGGATCCTAGTCAACTATGAGTCAAGTAAAAATCAAGCCCAAAACGGAAGATATTTTCTATTTTTATCCGAAGTAGAATCAGGTGATATTTTAATTAACCCTATATCACATGTTTCGTTAAGCAATCTTGAAATCATAGAACTATTTTTGCTATCAATATTAAATCTTTCTCTGAGCGATGCATTTGTCATAACATCTCTATTCACACGCTTAATACAAGCGTGAAGATAGCAAGCTCTATATCTATCGTCTTTTGTCATTTTTGCATACTCTTTATGTGCATACAAGATTATTTTGGTATGATCGTTGTATATTTCTATTTCAGGTGCAGGTAACTGATAATATTCCGTTTGAAATACGACTTTATCATAACCACTTCCTCGTTCTTCGCAAACACCTATTCTTCTCATAAAAGAGGCAAGTTTTTCGTTTCTTGAAACTGGAGGATGATCAACAAATCGAGCAGTATCTATTAACGGAAGTCCCGGATTTGTTATTTCAAGTCTATCCTCAAATATTTCTATCATCGGGCTTGTTCCCTGCATAAAAAAGTTTTGATGTATTATTGCATTTGCGACAAGTTCTCTGACAGCAATTTCGGGATACATAGGCACTACTTTGCGAATCGCTTTTCCTAAAATTTCGTTATTAGGTAAAAGGTTATTTATATAATCTATTAACCCCGCAAAGCCATTTGCGTAACCTTTTGCGCCTACTTGTTCCTTGCTTGCGGAGCTAACACGATCAGTTCCGTCATATTTAATTACTCGAACAGCCTTTCTTTCCAAAGAAGGAAAATCCGAGAGTCTTTTCGCAAATAAAATAGCACCTAAATTTGTTATATTATAATTACCGGTTTCGCACTCTGAAATCATACCATCGTTTAACAACGCTTCTATGATACGATCCCTATCACTTGGTAAATCTAATGATAACATATCAAAATATGCTGAATAATCAAGTTCTCTTAGCAAAAAATCTCCGGATACATTTTCCATGGCAATCATAGTTTCAAAGGGCTTCTTTGAAAAAATTGCCCACAATTCACGTTCCGTATCAGGAAAATCCTTTAACTTTTTCTTGTGCGAATCTATTCTTATATAATCTACAGATTTAAATTTAACTGGACTAGCAAAGGCTCTACTAATCTCCAAAAGGACCACTTTCTTTTCTTCAATAGTGGTTGTATGAAAATAAAACTGAACC
>JAZQZC010000036.1:0-76718 GCA_045633845.1 Clostridia bacterium | reverse complement strand
CTGTGTTAAAATACTCGGTAATCCATCAAGGATTACCTGCGTTTTTGCCTTACGCAACCAAAAATTCTCACTTTTAAAATTCTACGACCTGAAACGGATGGAATTTTGAGTAAATTTTGGTGCGGAAGATGAAGCAAGGCTTGGCGCCTTGCAAAGATGACAAACCGAAAGTTACCGAAATTACGCCGTTTCAGGCGGGTTCGGATTACTCTCTTTCGGCTAGTGTGACAGGACTCGAACTAACATTGGTTTCACATGAAAAATTCACCTGAAACCTCAGTAAATTCCTTGAAAATACGCAAGTATTTCCTTCGTAATTTACCTTGTTTCAGAAGAATTTTTCTGTGTGAAACTGCTTTGCACCTGCCATCTTGAAATTTTTGTTAAGATTTCAGTGCGACAGGTTACAGGCGGGCTGTCGCCCGTCAAAACCGACAAACTGAAAGATTTCAAAAATTTCAGATGTCAGGCATTGAGAGTTCGAATCCTGTCACACTAAATGATGCAAAAGAGGGCACTGCTATTATGCATGCCCTCATCTAGTTATCAAATATTATTCTTCTACAGTTTGTTCTGCAGCAGCTTCAACCTCGGGAGTGGCTACTTCTTCTGCTGCTTCGGGAGCAACTTCTTCTGCAACAACTTCTTGTGCAACTTCCTCTGCAGCAGCCTCTTCTTCAACCTTTTCGGGTTCGAGAAGTGCTCTGATGCTGAGACCGATTTTTTGTGCTTCAAGGTCAAGCTCTACAACCTTTGCCTGAACGTGCTGACCGATAACAAGCTCATCTTCTACCTTGCCGATTCTCTTATCAGCAACCTGTGAAATATGAATAAGACCGTCAACACCCGGGAAAATCTGTGCAAATGCACCAAATGGTACAATGCGTACGATTTTGGCATCTACAACAGAGCCAACCTCGAGCTCTGCTTTAACCTTGTTCCAAGGATTATCTTCTGCTTTTTTGAAGCCGAGAGAAATTTTATTCTTCTCTTTATCAAGCTCGATGATGTATGTTTCTACAACATCTCCAACCTTAACAACTTCTGAAGGATGTTTGATTTTTGACCATGAAAGCTCAGAAATGTGGATAAGACCATCAACACCGCCGATGTCAACAAACACACCAAAGTTTGTGATAGATTTAACTACACCTTCGTATTTTTTGCCAACCTCTGCATCTGCCCAGAACTGAGAGCTGAGAGCTTCCTTCTGTTCTTTAAGAACAGATTTTACAGAGCCTACTATTCTGCTTCTTCTGCCCTGCTTTTTGATGTCGATAATTCTGAACTGAACTGTTGTGCCAACAAGTATGCTTGGGTCAGCAAGGAATCTGTCGCTTGCCTGTGATACAGGAACAAACACTCTTACACCCTTTGCAACAACGATAACACCGCCGTTTACAACCTGTGTAACCTTGCCTTCGAGAATTGCTTTTGATTCAAAAGCTTCTTCGATTTCTTTTTGACCTTTCATAGTTTCAAGCTTTTTCATAGAAAGTGTAACTTCGCCTTCTACATCGTTAACTCTTACTACGAAAACATCCACAACATCACCGATTTTAACGATGCTGTTAATATCTGCCGAAGTGTCCTCTGTAACTTCTGCAGCAGGCACAAAGCCGTCTGACTTGTAGCCCAAGTCAATGCTTACACCCTTCTCTGCTACTCCCATTACAGTACCCTTAACTATGTCCCCTGTATGTAAAGTAATTAAAGATTTTTCGTACTCCTCAAATTCTTTGGCGAATTCGCCGTTCATCATTTCTTCCATTTTTGTAACTACCTCCTTAATTATCCACGACGGTGTAGAGGCACCTGCCGTGATACCAATTTTCTTTGGTATATTTATATTCTGAGGAAAATCCTCAAAATTTTCGATTTTAATGGTGTTGTTGCAGTGCTCTTTGCATATAGAATACAATTTGTTTGTATTTGAGCTGTGCTTACCACCTATTACAACCATCATATCAACCTGTTTTGCTATATGGGCTGCCTCTTTTTGCCTTTCATTGGTCGGACTACATATTGTATCAAAAACCAATGGGTCATTGCAAGCATTTTTAAGAAAATTTATTATTTTTTCAAAGGTTTTGCGGTCCATTGTTGTCTGGCTTACCACACACACCTTGTCGTCACTTGCGATTTTGCCAATCAGCTCCGACTCATCAATAACAATAACGCCTTCATTATCACACCAGCCGTTTATGCCGATAACCTCGGGATGCGCTTTGTCGCCTACAATTACTATTTTGTAGCCCTCATCCTTTTTTTGGCTGACGATTTTGTGAATTTTTTTAACAAAAGGACAGGTCAAATCCATATACTCGATATTACCCGATTCGATAGCCGTAACAGTGTCCTTACCCACACCGTGTGTACGTATTGCAAGGCGCGAACCGGTTCCAAGCCGCGACATATCGTCGATAGATTCAACACCCATTGTTTTAAACTTTTTTACAACGTCGTCGTTGTGTATAATAGGGCCGAGAGTTGATATAGGTGATTTTGAGCTTTCTGCTTCGAGTGTTTCGACAGCTCTTTTAACTCCAAAACAAAAGCCCGCACTTTTTGCAACTGTAATACTCATATAACCACCTGCCAATCATCAACATTCAACATTATATCACACTCTTGCCTTATTTTCAAGAATTTTATTATAAATTTCAAAAGTTTTTTCTTGCAAAAGTGGTTGAGAGCATTTTTCGCCCTTGAACTGCGAAAAGTCCATAGCCTCGCCGATATTTACAATTACTTTTGAAAATGGCTTGTATGTAGCATTTATACCTATTGGCACAACCCTTGTACCCGCCTTTGCCGCAAGGAGCGCGCAGCCCGATTTGGGCTCGGCGTTTGGGTTTTTCTTTTCCCTGGTGCCTGTTGGAAAGATACCAAGCACATTACCGCTTGACAGTGTTTTAAGACTCTGGCGCATTGCCCCCAGGTCAACACTTTCTCTGTTTATAAAAATACAGTTTATTTTAGTGAGAATCCACCCTACAACAGGAACCTTTTTTGTTTCCTGCTTTGCAACAAAATGAATTCTTCGAGGCATAAAGCAGTACAAAATTACAGGGTCCCACATACTTATGTGATTTGCACATATCATACAATCACCGCTGTCGGGTATGTTTTGGGCTCCGTTTATCTGTACTCTGAATATGCACCTTGTAAAACACTTTACTATTTTTATAAGAATATTTATCATTTGTTATTCACCGCTATGGATATTACCCTTTCTATCGCTTTGACCGACTCATCAAAATCAAGCTCGCTTGTGTCTACGACTACTGCATCTTCTGCTTTTGCAAGAGGTGCACAGGCTCTTGAGCTGTCGTTTTCATCCCTTTTTTGCATATCGGCAATTACCTCTTCAAAGGTAACAGAAGTGCCTTTCTCTCGCAGCTCTGCGTATCTTCGCTTTGCTCTTGCCTCCACACTTGCCGTTAAAAATATTTTTACATCTGCATTTGGAAGTACAACGGTGCCGATATCTCTGCCGTCCATTATGCAATTGTTCTCTTTTGCAAAATTGCGCTGAAGCTCAAGCAGCCAGCTGCGCACAAAAGGAATTTTTGCTATATTTGAAGCACCCATAGAAACCTCGGGTGTGCGAATAAAGCAGGTTACATCCTTGCCGTCCAAAAACATATGCTGACCATCGTCACAGTGTTTTATGGTAACAACAGTATCATCAAGCATTTTTGCAATTTTATCGGCGTCATTTGCTATGTCAATTTCAAGAGAAAGTGCTTTGTATGCCAGTGTGCGATACATAGCGCCTGTGTCTATATAAATATAGCCGTTTTTTTGAGCAACCTGCTTTGAAATTGAGCTTTTGCCCGCGCCCGAAGGCCCGTCGATTGCTATACTAATCAATTATATCATCCTTTCAATACGGGCAATAACCTTACCCTCGCCCAAAAGCTGATTGATTTCCCAAAGGTCGGGAGAATTGAGTCTGCCTGTTGTTGCAACGCGTATTACGTTGCTTACATCCACAACGCTGCCCTTGTACATATCGGGATTTTTTTTGTAATCCTTTGGTCTTACTGCAAAGCCGAGCTGCTCTGTGATTGCTCTTACCTTACCAAACCATGTTTCCTGGTCGTCGTTTATATCAAAGGTCTGTTTGTATTTTGTAAGAATTTCACTGCGCGTGCTATCATCAACATTTTCGGGGAAATTATCCTCCTGTTTAAACAACTCATCAAAATAGAACGACAAAAATTCTCTTGCTTGCTTCCAGGTAATAATATCGTAACGTGGTTTGTCGCCGCCTCTGCCGATGTTGATTGCGCCTTTTGCAAATTCGCCGTTATTTTTGAG
Source organism: Clostridia bacterium (assembly GCA_045633845.1). Lineage (GTDB taxonomy): Bacteria > Bacillota > Clostridia > UMGS1810 > UMGS1810 > RGIG4708. The sequence goes on along the minus strand of JAZQZC010000036.1, from coordinate 72,392 downwards.
AATAGCTGCAAATTCGCTATCATATTTTTCAGCCCACGCAAGCAGCTGCTCATATATAAAGTCTGCATCCTTTGATGCAATAACCTCTTTGCTTATGTTGTTGAGCTTTGAAAGGTCAAAAAGCATACCTGCGCTGCCCATTTTGTCAAGAGAGAATGGGAAGTCGGTATATTTTGCATCGGGGTTTGCCATTCTCCACTCCTCAAAGTTGGAGTTGAGGATTGTGAGCATATATATCCAGATTGTTTCGGGCAGATAACCTTGGGCATCGTAATACTCAAGTCCAAGCTCAGGGTCCTTGCGCTTTGACAGCTTGCGTTTTGACTCGCCGTCCATCTTCATAAGCTGAGCTGTGTGGCAATAAAGGGGATGCTCCCAGCCGAGTGCATCAAACATCTGCACATGCATAGGAAGCGACGGCAGCCACTCCTCGCCTCGTATTACGTGAGTTGTACGCATAAGGTGGTCATCTACAACGTGGGCAAAGTGATATGTTGGTATGCCGTCTGATTTGAGCATTACCAAATCTATATAGTTTTCCTGAATGTCAAGGTCGCCCTTGATTGCATCGTATACCTTAACTGAATTTTCGCTGCTGCCATTTGATTTAAAGCGGAGCACATAAGGAATACCTGCATCTATTTTTGCTTTAACTTCATCATATGTGAGATTGCGGCATTTTGCATATTCGCCGTAATAACCAAAATTCTGCTTTTTGTCTTTTTGAATTTCGCGCATTGCTTCGAGCTCATCTTCTGTACAAAAGCAAGGGTATGCAAGACCTTTTTGTACAAGAAGCTTTGCAAAGCACTGATATATATCCTTACGCTGACGCTGACGATAAGGACCATAGCTGCCGTTGTCTCCGCTGACTGTAGCACCCTCGTCAAAATACACGCCAAACTGAGTCATTGCATCTATAAGAATAGACACTGCTCCTGCAACCTCGCGCTTGTTGTCGGTATCCTCAATGCGCAGGTAAATAACGCCGCCGCTTTGATGAGCAAGGCGCTCACCGATAATAGCGTTAAAGAGATTGCCAAGATGCACAAAGCCTGTTGGGCTCGGGCCAATTCGTGTAACAACTGCGTTTTGCGGCAGTTGTCTTTGAGGGAACTCTTTTTCGTAATCGTCGGGAGTTTTTGTTATATTAGGAAACAGCAAATCTGCAAGTTTTATATTATCCATAATTACACACCTTTCGTATACGTGGTTTTTATTATATCCCATAAAAACCCATTATATTTATTATACAGATTTTCAAATCATTTGTCAATCAAAGCAAAGCAAAAATCAGCAAAATCAAAAACATTTTGCTGATTTTAAAATTACTTAATTATTCCACGTTTCATCTTTGCTCTCAAAATTTTTCTGACACTGTTATCTATTGTGCTCTGCTCTATTTCACCAATCCTTACTGCCTCATTGATTGCGGTAACAACCTCATTGATACCTGCGGAGCATATAAGCATATTGTTGCCTGCGTTTATGCAATTTACGGCAATTTCACCAAGGGTATAATTTTGTAAAATATCTGCATCTGCCGACGGATTGCTGATTACAATTCCACCAAAACCAAGCTCACCAATGAGTAAATCACCAATAACGGATTTTGACATACAATATGGCAAGCCGTCACTTGTAAGATTGGTGTCAGCTCCGTTTGACATAAGCACAAAATCTGCTCCCGCATCAAAGCCTGCCTTAAAGGCTGCAAATTCGCACTGACGCAGCTCCTCCCCTGTTTTTTCACTGTCATGTTTTGTGGGGAAGTATTTTAGTGCAGAAAGTACTCCCGAGCCCATTTGACCCTTTACTGCATAACATACACTTGAAGATACCTTTGCAACATCGCTGCCGAAAGAATTTTCCATAGTCAGCTGCGCACCTGATGCAGGGGGTGCATATGGCGCAAAGTTTACATTAAAGCCAAACTCATTCATAAAAGCGGCATTACGCCTGTAATCGGACTCTATCTGCGCCTCGTCGGTATATGTGCCGATAACTGCCTGTGACGGAATGTTAAATGAATCCTCGGTTTTGAGCTTTGCAAGCATACTGTTTGAGCCGCCCTCATCGGACACTGCCATAAACAGCGGTGTACTTGCATACTCTATGGTATTTGAAAGCATTTGCTTTGTTTGCACTGCATCTTCAAAATTGCTCGAATTGTACAAAATGCCCCCTACCTTGTAATTGGCAAGTGCCAGCTCGGTTGACTCACCTGCCGCGGTTACCGCTTCAAACCCTGTTAATGCTTCGGGTGTAACCATAAGCATCTGATTGATTTTGTCAATAAGGGTCATTTGCGACATTATGGCATCTATTCTTGCATCATCTACCTGATATGATGCAGCAGGCTCAGATATTTGATTTTGCGCCTTAGGCTGAGCGGTCTGCTGTGCAGGCTCATTCTCATTCGAACCGCCCCACAGTGCAATTGATTCGATAATCAAAAGGACTGCAAGCACTGCGCAAATTATTTTCCACACTCTGTTGCGCTCTGCAAGGCGGAAGATGGTCTTTTTTTGACGTTGTATGGTTTTGCGAAGTTCATTTTCCAAAATATACGGATTTTGTTTTTCTTCATTTGTATCAAAATTACTCATTGGTATCTCCTATATAAATTAATACTACCATAACATCATAGCAAAGGTTATTTCTTTTGTCAAGGACAGCAATTTTTTAAAAGTAAATTTTTTTGTAAAAAACTCTTGCAATTTGCTTTGAAGTATGATATCATATTTTAGTAATATTTTTGCCGGTGTGATGGAATTGGCAGACGTGCGAGACTCAAAATCTCGTGGTAGCAATACCGTGTCGGTTCGACCCCGACCACCGGCACCAAAAAAACATCTGTTACGCGCTTTTGCGTAACAGATGTTTTTTACTTTACAGAAAACTTTACAAAACTTGTTCGCGTGTGATATGTCAGCAGCTTTTTGTGCGCTCTCTTGCCGTCGGGCGCTGCCCGCTTTTTAAAAGTGATAATCAACTGCAACTCTGTCCTCTACCACGCTGCGCACAAATTCGCGTACCTCCTGATGAAGAGGATGACCATCATAAGCTTTGAGCGCCTCCATAGAGTCAAAGGTTGTTTCCAAAACAACACCGTATTCACCGCCATTTTCGTTGATGCCGACGCGAAGGTCTTTTATTTCGTCAATTTTGCCTACCAGATTTTCGAGCTTTTGCTTAATGAGCAGTGCATTTTGCTCTTTCCCTTCCTCTTTAAGCTTCCAGCAAACAATGTGTCTAACCATAATCAATCTCCTTTCTATCTGAGGGATATACCAAGCTTGAACTCAAGGTCCTTTAAAATCTTTTGCGTAAACTTTTCTATCTCCTTGTCAGAAAAAGCTTTATCAGCAGGTGAAATAACAACATTAAATGCCATACTCTTTTTACCCTCACCTATCTGGCTCCCGCGAAAAATATCAAACAGCTTGATGCTTGTTACATACTTGCAGGACTTTTTGATTGACTCTTCAATTTCGCCGCAGGTAACCGCCTCATCACATACAAATGCAAAGTCACGATTTACATCAGGAAATTCCGAAATAGCTGCATAGCGCATTGTTGAGTGGAACTTTTGGCTAAGTGCACAATAGTTAATTTCTGCAATAAATGCATCCTTGCCGAGTGACAGCTCTTCGCTTACCTCGTGAGAGAGCTTGCCGATGTAGCCAACAACCTCGCCATCGCAAATGATATCTGCAGTGATACCAGGATGAAGGAATGGTTTTAAGCCTCGTGCATATGAAAACTCAATGTTGAATTCATCTGCTATACCCTCTATTATACCCTTAACTTTAAAGAAATCTTCATTATCCCCGTAAGCGCCGATAACAAGTGTGCGCTGCTCCTCGGGCAGCTCTGTAAGAGGCATCTGCTTTGCCTTATAAACATTTGCAATTTCAAAAAATCTGCCTGCATCATTTCCGTTGCGGTAGTTGCGTACAATTGTGTTTATCATATTAGGTGCAAGTGTTGTGCACATAATAGAATAATTCTCGCTTATAGGATTGTCTATTCTGATTGCATTGCGCTCGGGCGCATCCTCACCAAAGTGAAGCATATCAAGGTCTTTGCTTGAATAAAAGCTGTATGTTATAGTCTCAAACACACCCTGCATACGAAGTGCATTTTTAGCTTTGAGCTCAAACTGCTGAATGTCGGAAAGACCGCCGTTTGTAACCTTGGCAAATTTAAGAAGCTGCGGCTTGATGTGGTCGTAGCCGTAAATCCTGATTACTTCTTCTGCCAAATCCTCGTGTCCGCCTACATCCTCGCGGTAAAGAGGCGCAACTGCAGTAATGTTTTCGCCGTCAACTTTAATGTCAAATTCAAGTCTTGACAAAATGTCTGCAATAATATCTGACGGCACTTCGATACCAAGCACCTTGTTGATTTTGGCAAAGGTTGTATTGATTACAGTTGGATTGAGCTCCTGCTTTTGGGCTGCTTCAAAGCCTGTTGCCGAAACTGTACCGCAATGGAGCTCTTCTATAAGATGGAGTGCTCTTTTTATGGCACACTGTGTAGTATATTCGTCAACACCCTTACAGAATTTTGCGCTGGAGTCGGAGCTTTGACCCAGGCTTCGTGAAGTTTTACGGACACTGTCGCGGGCAAATTTTGCGCTTTCAAACACAACATCTTTTGTTGTAGCTTTAATTTCGCTGTTGAGTCCACCCATAATACCTGCAAGTGCAACTGGCTTTTTGCTGTCGCATATTACAAGGTTGTTGTTATTTAGCTCAAACTCTTTTTCATCAAGAGTGATAATTTTTTCTTTGTCTTTGGCTCTGCGCACGTTGATTGCTTTGCCCTCCAAGGTCGAAAGGTCAAAAGCGTGCATAGGCTGACCAAGCTCCATAAGAATAAAGTTTGTAATGTCAACAATGTTGTTTATGGAATTGATGCCTACAAGCGCAAGGCGCTTACGCATCCATTGAGGTGCCTGCTCAATTTTGACATCTCTTACATAGTGAGCAATGTAGCGAGGGCACAAATCGAATGCATCAACCGAAACCTTGATTTCATCGTCATTTGCTTCGTTGTGAGCAGTATATGTCATATCAGGCATTTTAACCTTTTTGTTAAGTATAACGGCAACCTCTCTTGCCATACCGAGAATAGACTGACAATCAGGTCTGTTTGCCGTAATGCTGATATCTAAAACATAATCGTCAAGACCAACTATCCCTTTGATATCAACACCAATTGGTGTATCATCCTTGAGTATAAGTATGCCGTTTACGTCTGCGCCCTCATACCAGTCGTCTGTAATGCCGAGCTCGCCGCCTGAGCAAAGCATACCGTTTGATTCAACACCGCGGAGCTTACCCTTTTTGATTTTAACGCCGCCAGGCAAAAGCGAATTGTCCAGCGCAACAGGAACAACCGCCCCCTCAAAAACATTTTGCGCACCTGTAACAATCTGAATGTCTTTGCCGTATTCACTGCCGCAATCGACAATACAAATCTGAAGATGGTCAGAGTCCTGATGCTTTTCGATATGAGTAATTTTACCTGTTACAACTCTCTCTACCTCTGCACCAAGATATTTAACCTCTTCTACCTCAAAGCCGCTTGAAAAAAGCTTTGCTTCGAGCTCGTCGATTGAAACATCTATATCAACATAGTCTTTAAGCCAACTAAGTGGTACTAACATAATTATTTACCTCCTATTATCTGCACTGCTGTTTAAACTGTCTGAGTGTGCGGATATCGTTGTCAAACAGAATATGAATGTTGTTTATGCCATATTTGAGCATAGCAATTCTGTCAAGACCGATACCAAATGCAAGACCCGAATATACATCGGGGTCAATGCCACAGTTCTCGAGCACCTTGCGGTGAACAATACCGCCGCCGAGCACCTCTATCCAGCCTGTGCCCTTACAAAGTCTGCAGCCCTTTCCGCCACATTCGCAGCAGGTAACGTCTACTTCAACACTTGGCTCTGTAAATGGGAAGAACGAAGGACGAAGTCTTGTTTTTACATCCCCCGAAAAAATCTCTTTTGCGAGCAAATCGAGCATTCCGTAAAGGTCACATACAGAGATGTTTTGGTCTACAACAAGACCCTCCATCTGATGGAACATAGGTGTGTGTGTAGCATCATCGTCAGAGCGGAAAACCCTGCCCGGTGAAAGCACCTTAATCGGCGGTTTTTTTACCTCCATTGTGCGTATCTGCCCAGGGGATGTCTGTGTACGGAGCAGTATTTTGTCTGTTATATAAAATGTATCCTGCTCTGCTCTTGCGGGGTGGTCTTCGGGCACATTGAGCGCCGAAAAGTTGTAATAATCTGTTTCAATTTCGGGGCCGTCAAACACGTCAAAGCCCATATTTGCAAATATGTTTATAATTTCGGACTTAATGAGTGTTGTGGGGTGAAGTGAGCCTGTTTCATTTTTGGTTGCAGGCATTGTGATATCAACAGATTCTTTTGCATTTTTTTCGGCAAGCTCGGTTGCCTTAAGAGCCGCATCAACTTCACCGAAGCGCTCCTCTGCCCATACCTTAAGCTCATTGATAATTTTGCCCATCTGAGGCTTTTCCTCTTTGGGTACATCTCTCATTGCTTTCATAAGATTTGGAATTTCGCCCGATTTGTTACTGAGATATTGTTCGCGAAGAAGCTTGTACTCCTCCATACCAATTCCCACAACAAGCTTGCTTTCCAAGTCTGCTTTGATTTGTGCTATTTTGGTTTTCATAGCTACCTCCATATATATCAAGTTAATATTTATATAAACAAAAAGCGGCGATTGCCGCTGTTGTCACGAACAAGACTTGTTTTCATCTCACTCGCGAACACACAAAAGCGGAATTTCCTATAGCAAAAAAGCAATCATCGCCCATATGTAAGGGACGAGATTGCTCGCGGTACCACCCTATTTCGAAATATAAATTTCGCTCTTTTAGTCCGATTTTTGCCATTACGGTAATGTCTGCTTAACGCAAAATACTTTTCGCAGAAGGCTCCAATGCTGAAATTCACAAAAGGTTTCAACAAGCATACTCACAGCCGACGATATGCTCTCTCTTTGAAGAAAATTCTTTTGCTACTTACACATCTTCAACGCCTACAAAAAAGATGATAACACTTTTTTTGTGTTTTGTCAACTTTTATTTGCTTGCCTTTTCGATTGAGCTGATTTTTACATTAAGCTCAGCTTCGGTTGAACCCAAAACAGTGTTAATCTGAGTTGCAAGGTTGTTGAACTGTGCTCTGATATCAGATACATATTCCTTTGCTTTTTCGAGCTTTTGCTTTTCGGCTTCAACCTTTTGGTGTGCCTGATTAACAATTTCGGTTGCATTGCTACGAGCCTCGTTAACAAGCAGACCTGCACATTTTTCGGCTTTGATAATAGCAGTTGCAATAAACTCGCTTTTATCTCTCAAATCTGTTGTTTCTTCAAGCAGGCTGTTGTGCTCATTCTTTAAAAGCTCAAGCGCAGAAAGTGTAGAATTAAGCTCTGTCTGAACACTGTTAAGCTGCTCTTTGAGCTCATTAACCTTTAATTCAAGCTCCTCGTTTTGCGCTTTTAACGAATTAATTTCGCCATCGTTTGCTTTTTTGAGCTCTTCAAGCTCGTCTTTTTTATTTTGAAGCTGCGCAGTGTGAAGCTCATTGAGCTCGCTTATATACTGAACAACATCAACCTTTTTGTACCCAAAAATGGTACCCTTGATTTGTGTAAACTCCATAATATTCCTCCAAATTACTTAATACCAAAAAGCAGCTCGCCGTATGAAGGATATGGCCAGTATTTTGCAGATGTCATAGATTCAAGAGCGTCAATTCTTTCTCTGATTTGTGCCATTGTAACAAGTACATTATCCTTATAATAATCCGCTTTTTCTTTTGCATCTTTTATTGATTCTGCCTCACGCGAGTGATTTTCAAGCTCGCAAACAAGATTATGCGCCTCACCTGCAAGCTTTGACATTAAAGTGAGTGTTTCAACCTCATATGTGGTATCTGCACCAAAAGGTTTTTTTGCAAGTGCCGTTTCGGCAATTTGTTTAATATATGCGCTGACCGCAGGAAGTATCTGCTTTTTAGTCATATCGAGAGCAGTGAGTGTTTCGATATTAATAAGCTTTGAATAATTTTCGAGCATTATTTCGTATCTTGCACGCATCTCTGTTTCGGAAAATACCTTGTGTGTTGTAAACAGAGCAATGTTTTTGTCTTTTATAAAGTACGGCAGGCAATCGGGTGTGGATTTGAGATTTAAAAGTCCGCGTTTTTTGGCTTCTGCCACCCAGGCATCATCATAACCGTTGCCGTTAAAGATTATACGCTTATGCTCTTTTATTGTTTTTGCAACCAAAGCGTGCAAATCGTTATCAAAATCCTTTGAATTTTCGAGCTCGTCGGCAAATGTGCGCAGCACCTCTGCAACAGCGGTGTTTATTACCACGTTGCTAAACGAAACCGATGCAGACGAACCAAGCATACGAAACTCAAACTTGTTGCCTGTAAATGCAAAGGGGCTTGTTCGGTTGCGGTCGGTGGTGTCGCGGTTAAATTTTGGCAAAATATGTACGCCGACTCTCATAACCTCTTTTTCTTTAGCATCGTAGCCTGTATCATTTTCGATAGCCTCGAGAACCTCATTTAGCTCATCACCCAAAAACATTGACACAATTGCAGGCGGCGCTTCGTTGGCACCAAGTCGGTGGTCGTTGCCTGGCGATGCAATGGAAATTCTCAGCAAATCCTGATACTCGTCAACTGCTTTGATAACTGCACACAAAAACAATATAAACTGTGCATTTTCGTATGGGGTGTCCCCTGGTTCAAGCAGGTTAACACCTGTGTTTGTGGTAAGTGACCAGTTGTTATGCTTGCCGCTGCCGTTAACGCCTTTAAAGGGCTTTTCGTGAAGCAGGCATACCATATTGTGTTTTTTTGCAATTTTTTGCATAAGCTCCATTGTGAGCTGATTGTGGTCTGCCGCAATATTTGTTGTTGTGTATACAGGAGCAAGCTCGTGCTGCGCAGGAGCTGCCTCGTTATGCTGTGTTTTTGCCAGAATACCAAGCTTCCAGCACTCCTCATTGAGTTCATCCATAAAGGCTGCAACTCTCGGTTTTATGGCGCCAAAGTAATGGTCATCCATTTCCTGACCTTTTGGAGCGCGGGCACCAAAAAGAGTACGGCCTGTGTATATAAGGTCCTTGCGCTGCTCGTACACATCCTTGTCAATAAGAAAATACTCCTGCTCGGGACCCACAGTTGTTTTAATAGATGTGACATTTTCGTTGCCAAAAAGCTTGATTACGCGCATTGCCTGGCGGTTAATAGCTTCCATTGAGCGAAGAAGCGGGGTTTTGTTGTCAAGAGCCTCGCCGCCAAATGAGCAAAAAGCTGTGGGAATACAAAGGATATTATCTTTTATAAATGCATATGATGATGGATCCCAGGCAGTGTAACCGCGCGCCTCAAAGGTAGCACGAAGTCCGCCCGATGGGAATGATGACGCATCAGGCTCACCCTTAACAAGCTCCTTGCCCGAAAACTCCATTATAACCTTGCCGTTTTCGGTAGGGGTAATAAAGCTGTCGTGCTTTTCGGCAGTGATGCCTGTCATAGGCTGAAACCAGTGTGTATAATGTGTAGCACCTTTTTCGATAGCCCAATCCTTCATTGCATTTGCAACAATAGTGGCAAGACTAAGCTCAAGATGTTTGCCGTCTTTTATGGTTTTTTGAAGTGCTTTATATGTTTCTCTCGGGAGTCTTTCCCTCATAACAGTATCGTTAAACACCATTGAACCAAACATATCTGATACTCTTGTCATTTGATTTTCCATAGCCTTTCCGCCTACATATAAACAAAAATTGTACATAGCCTTACCGTAGGCAGATAAGGCTAGCCGAAAGAGAGTAATCCGAACCCGCCTGAAACAGCGTAATTTGGGTAACTTTCGGTTATGTCTAGTTGCAAGGCGTCAGCCTTGCTTCATCTTCCGCACCAAAATTTACTCAAAATTCCATCTGGTTCAGGTCGTGGAATTTTAAAAGTAGTGAATTTTTGGTTGCGTAAGGCAAAAACGCAGGTAATCCTTGGTGGATTACCGAGTATTTTAACACAACGAAAGCGAAAATTCACCTTTTAAAATCGAGGTTCGGATTACTATCTTTCGGCTAAAAAGAAGTACACAATAATGTATACTTCTTTTTGGTAAATTATTCTTCGTCTTGTTCTACTTCAAAATTGATTTCGATTGGCTCGCTGCAGTTAGGGCAAACGATTTCGTCATCATCCTCAAAGCAATCTTCATCGATGCAGATTACATCATGACAGTTGGGACACTCAATTTCGTAATACTCGATATCGTCATCAAAATCACAGTCGTCGCAGCAATCGCAATCCTCGTCGCAGCAATCGATGAGCTCTTCTTCAATCTCTGCAAGGTCGTCATCAATCATATCTACCTGCTCTGCAATTTCGTCCTGATAATCATACAAATCGTTGATTGTATCATTAATTTCGTCAAGAGCGTCTATAATAGCCTCAAATACTTTACCTTCTTTGGAAGATGCGTCTATATCAAGACCTTCCACAAGACCTTTTAAATAAGAAATCTGATTTGAAATATTTTCCATAACAACAACCAACCTTTCTTAAAAATTATTTAAACAGAAATTAAACTCTTTCCATATATTCGCCTGTTCTTGTGTCAACTCTGATTGTATCCTCCTGGTTAACAAAGAGCGGTACGTTGATTGTAGCACCTGTTTCGAGAGTTGCAGGCTTTGTAGCACCTGTTGTTGTATCGCCTTTAAAGCCGGGCTCTGTTTCGGTAACAACCAATTCTACAAATGTAGGAGGCTCTACACCAAATACATTGCCCTTGTAAGACAATACTTTAACTACCATATTTTCCTTAACAAATTTAAGTGAATCACCGAGCTGGTCTGCACTGAGAGGCATCTGCTCGAATGTTTCCTGCTCCATAAAGTAATAGAGCTCACCATCGTTGTAAAGATATTCGTAATCCTTACGTTCTATATGTGCTTTTGGCATTTTTTCGGTAGGTCTGAAGGTTTTTTCAACCACACCGCCTGTAATAACGTTTTTAAGCTTTGTACGTACAAAAGCTGCACCTTTACCCGGTTTTACATGCTGGAATTCAACAATCTGAAAAACGTTGCCTTCGAGCTCGAATGTAACACCGTTTCTAAATTCACCTGCTGTAATCATATTTAATATACCTCCGATTAGTCATTTGATTAGATATTAACATTTTACTGTATTTTTACATATATTGCAAGTGTTTTTTGCAATTTTATTTGATTTTTATTAATTCTTTGGTAGAATTCGATAAAATTTTGCATCCTTCATCTGTTATTAAAACCAAATCTTCTATTCTGACACCGCATAAGTCCTCGATATATACACCCGGCTCTATGGTTATTACATTACCCGTTTGGAGCACATAATCACTTTTTGAATTGAGGTTTGGCAGCTCGTGTATTTCCAACCCCACTCCGTGACCAAGGCCGTGACCATAGCAATTTTTGTAAATGTTGTCAAGGCTTTTAAATGAATGATTATGTATGTCACTGCATTTTGCTCCGGGCTTTGCCATATTGATACACTCTTTTTGAACCTTAAGCACAGTATTGTACACATCAAGCTTTTGCTGTGATACAGCTCCTATTGCAATGGTGCGGGTCATATCGCTGCAGTAGCCGTTATACACACAGCCAAAGTCCATAACAACAAGGTCGCCGTTTTGCATTTTTTTGTCTGACGGCCGTGCGTGGGGCATTGCGCCGTTTTTGCCCGAAGCAACAATAGACTCAAAAGACACTGACGATGCGCCGAGGCTTCGCATATACATTTCGAGCTCAAACGCAGCCTCAAGCTCTGTCATCCCCTCGCGAATAAAATCTGTCATATGCAAAAATGCTTTGTCAGCAATTTGTGCGGCATATGATATATTTTTTATTTCTTCATCGTCTTTTATACTTCTTATTTGAGTAAGAGCAAAATCAAGGGGCACAAGCTGTTTGATTTTGCTGCTGAATGAGCAATATTCGCAGTGCAGAATTGTTTTGTTTTCAAAGCCAACCTTTGCCTTGTCACCCAGGACATTCTCAATTTTAAAATCTCTCATTTCCTCTATTTGAAATTCGGGTGCCTGCATTTTTGACTGAGTTGTATATCTAGAGTCGGTAACAAGTATTTTTTGTGTCTTTGTAACAACAAGATACCCGTTGCTGCCCGAAAAGTGCGAAAAATACAAAACATTTTTGCGGTCGGTTACAAGTATTGCATCAAGCCCAAGCTCCGACAAAAGCGGTAAAAGTTTGTGTGCTCTATCCATTGCGTTACCCTCTTTTTGCAGCAAGATACATATTTTTAAGTCTTAGCGCATCCTGTGCCATATTGCCGTTTGACTCGCAAATAATGGTGGGATGCAAATCTCTTTTGGCTAAAATTTCGGCAATTGGATCAAACTCGGGGCCGTACTCAGTATCATCAAGAGTGTGATGCTTTTTTTCGCCGCCGTTTGGTGTAAACTCTATGCGTGAAAAATGGGCATGAAAGCAGTTGAGCCTGTCAAAGCCCAGAACATCCTCTATTCTGTTGAATATATGTTCATAATCCTCATATGCCTTCAATCCTCCAAAAGTCCGCGCGTTGAGATGACCGAAGTCTATTGTAGGCAAAAACGAGTCGTTGATTGCGCAAAGGCTGAGCACCTCTTCCAAATCACCGAGCTGATTTATTTTTCCCATTGTTTCGGGGCAGATGTGAACAGACTCTACACCAAGATTTTTTGCTTCGTCATATGCCATTTTAAGTGTTTTAAAGGCATATTCCATAGCAGCTTGGCGCGACATTTTGGAGCAGGCTCCTGAGTGAACAACAACCCTGTCGGCACCCATATGCTTTGCCGCAATCATACTGTCGGTTATATATTTTATACTGTTTATTCTTTTTTGCTCATCGTCTGTTGCAAGGTTGATATAGTACGGTGCGTGAATACTAAGCTTTATGTTGTGCTTATTTGCTTCGTCGCCCAAGGCATTTGCAGTTTTTTGTGTTATTTTTACACCTCGTGAGCACTGATACTCATATGCATCAAGGCCTAATTTTGCCGTATATTCGGGCATCTGAACCGATGACTTATATCCTGCCTCATAAAAAGCGTCTTCATTACCCGAAGGTCCGAAATATGCCATTTGGTTATCTCCTTTTGTTTTGTTTTTCAAAGTATTTGCAAAGGTGGCTTACAGGGCAGTTTTGGCAAAGCGGCTTTCGGGCATTGCAGTATGCCCTTCCATGAAGCACAAGCTGATGGCAAAAATGACTCTGAATTTCGGGAGGAATAATTTTTGCAAGCTCCAGCTCTATTTTTACCGGGTCCTGCTGAGTTGTGAGTCCAAAGCGGTTTGACAAACGTATGCAGTGGGTGTCAACCACAACTCCGGGCTTACCAAAAATATCGCCCAAAATAAGATTTGCCGTTTTGCGCCCTACCCCCGCAAGAGAGGTAAGCTCCTCAATTGTATCGGGAACCCTGCCCCCAAAATCATTAACAATGGAATTTGCTGCACTGATTATGTTTTTTGCTTTGTTTTTGTAAAAGCCGCAGGTTTTGACTATATCCATAAGCTCGTTTAAATCGGCACCTGCGTAGTCCTCAATAGTTTTATATCTTTTAAACAACTGCTTTGTTACAATATTTACCCTTGCATCTGTGCACTGAGCCGACAAAATCACCGCAAAAAGCAGCTCAAAATCGGTAGTGTAATCAAGAGAACACTCGGCATTTGGATAAACAGTGTCAAAAACCTTTGCAATTTCACAAACACGTTCCTTTTTTTTCATATTTTAACCCAATTTTTCTTCCATAAGTTTTGCAAGCTGTGTTGCATCTTCAAGCAGCTCATCCCTGTTGCTGCCCTCAAGCATTACTCGCACAAGGGGCTCTGTGCCCGAAGGTCTTATTAACACTCTGCCGTTGCCCTCAAATTTTTGCTCGATTTTTGCAATAGCATCGGCAATTTCGGGTACATCCATATATGTTGATTTGTACTCATTTTTTATTTTTGCGTTTACAAGCACCTGTGGATAGATTTTTATAAACGATGCAAAATCAGACATACTCAGACCGCTGTCACGAAGTGCCGCTGCAAGCTGTACTGCTGTGAGCAAGCCGTCACCGGTAGAGTTGTAGTCGATAAATATAATGTGACCCGACTGCTCGCCGCCTATTGCATAGCCGTTTTTGAGCATATTTTCGAGCACGTATCTGTCGCCTACTGCAGTTTTTTCGTACAGGATGCCAAGCTCGTCAAGTGCTTTAAAAAATCCAAGATTGCTCATAACTGTGCCAACTATGGTGTTATTTTTAAGCATTCCCTTTTCACGAAGAGCCATACCGCAAAGTATCATAATTTTGTCGCCGTCAACAATATTGCCCTTTTCATCTGTTGCCAAAAGTCTGTCGGCGTCGCCGTCGAGAGCAAGACCCAGATCGCAGCCGTTAGATGCAACAAACTCCGACAAGCCCTCCATATGTGTGGAGCCGCATTTGTCGTTGATATTTGTACCATTGGGAACATTGTTAATTAAAATTACATCTGCACCAAGCTCTTTAAACACAAGCTTTGCACACTCATATGATGCACCATTTGCACAGTCGATTGCAATTTTGAGGCTTGAAAAATCACCGCTGACAGTAGATTTTACAAAATCTACGTAATCTCTCTTGCCTGTGTCGATGCGTGAAACCCTGCCCACGCCTGCACCCTCGGGGAGCTCGCCAATTGGCTTGCCGTCGAGGATGTATTCTTCTATTTCGTTTTCGATATCATCACTCAGCTTGTAGCCGTCTTTGTTAAAAAATTTGATACCGTTGTATTCCATTGAGTTGTGGGATGCCGAAATTACAACGCCTGCATCCATTTTGTATTTGCGTACAAGGTATGCAACTGCAGGGGTTGGTATTGTACCCACACATACAACCTGTGCGCCCACCGAGCAAAATCCCGCAATAAGCCCTGCCTCAAGCATATCTCCCGAAATTCTTGTATCTTTGCCAACAAGAATTTTTGGCGCGCCCTCACTGTGCTTTGTAAGCACAAGTGCACCTGCCTGTCCCAATTTAAAAGCCAATTCCGCTGTGAGCTCTTTGTTGGCAATACCTCTTACACCATCTGTTCCAAATAATCTACCCATTATTCATTTCCTCCGTTGCCGGACTGTTCGTCCTGCTGTTCATTATTTTGTTTTTCATCATTTTGGTTTTGCTCATCATTTTGCTGCGAGCCTTCCGCATAAAGCTGTAGTTGAACCTCGGTAATATTGCCTTCAACGGCAACACCCTGCACAAGCTGCGACAAATCGAGCTGCGCCGTAACAGCTGCAGGCTCTGTAATATCGGACACATTAATATTTTTTGTGTATATTGCAGTTATTCCTTCAAGCTGCTCTTTTGTACCTATGAGGGTTATGCTTTGAGGATTAACACCCGATACAACAATCCTATCACCTCTGCTGTTAAACTCACTGCCCAAAAGCGGTGTTACATTAAGCTGCTTTTTGGCGAATATATGACATGTAACATCACAGTATTCTATATTTTTGCTTATTCTGTTGTCTGTAATTTCTGTTCCCGAGTCATTGTAAAGCTTTATTTTGTACAGGTTTACAATATCTGCGTCGGCACCTGTAACGTCAACCGAAACAACTGCCTCATCAACGCTCCATATAATGCTCTGAGGGCCTGTAAGCTTTACAACCTTTGGCTCGCCGATTACTTCACCCACAACAAATCCGTCTTTTGCACTGCCTGTTGTTGTAACGGTAATCTCTCTTTCGTCTGTTACTGTTTTGTCCACAATCAAATCTACATTATAGGGATTTTTTTGCGTTAGCTCCACTCCGTAAACTGCTGACGAAAAAGATATAGGTATGGAATACGAGCCGCTTTTGGTTACCTCGCTCATATTGACACTGCAGGTAAGCTGTGATGCGTCTACTGTAGAAATAATGCTGCGTCTGCCTCTTATTTTTACATCAACGGTGTCAAGCTTGCCCTCAAGCACAACAAGCTTGCCGCTTTCAAAATCGGGGGACTGATTTGTGTACATTATTGGTACATCCTTAATCCAGGTTTCGTGGATAGGATTTTGGTCGTAAGCCACATAAATCCACAAAAAAATAGAAACAAGAACGGATATAAGCATTATAAAATAATCTGATTTTATAAATGATTTCATTTCTTTTTCACCGTCCAAATTCTGAATTTATTTTTGATATCTGTATCTGTAATGGTTTTGTCCGCCTGCATTATTTTGTCTATTTCGTCACCAAGCTTTTTGGACGTTAAATTGCGTGTGATTTTGCCGTTTTTTGCCATAGAAATGTTGCCTGTTTCTTCACTTACAACAATGGCAATGCAGTCGGTAACCTCCGACACACCAACGGCAGCTCTGTGCCTTGTGCCCATCTCCTTGCTGAGCTCGCTGCTCTGCGACAGGGGCAAAAAGCAGGCAGATGCTTTTATTATATTGTCACCAATAACAGTTGCACCATCGTGCAGAGGTGTGTTTGACATAAATATGTTTATAAGCAGCTGGGGAGTAACCTTTGCATTGAGCACTGTGCCCGACGTCATAATGTCACCGAGCTTTGTGTTACGCTCCAAAAGAATAAGCGCACCGATTTTTTGTGACGACATATATTCTACCGCTTCGCATATGTGGGGAGTTATGTTTTCGGTGTCATAATCCTGCGAAAAAAACTTGCCGAAGGATGTTGTACCCACTTTTTCGAGTATGCGCCTAAGCTCAGGCTGAAATACTACAAGCAAAGCAAAAACACCAACCTGCATAGTATTTGACAAAATATAGTTTGTTGAATTAAGCTGCATCCAGCCCGAAAGCTGTGTAAACAGTATAAGTATTACAACACCCTTTATAAGCTGTGCTGCTCTTGTTTCTTTGATGAGCTTTATGCCCTTGTAAAGAGCATAAGATACTATGGCGATATCTATTATGTCACGTACACGCACCATTTTGATATTGTCTATAAGAAAAGCTAAAATATCACCCATCAGTTACACCTCCCCGATATAGTTCTGTCTTGTTTTTTCGTAAAGCACCATTGCGCAGCACACTGCCACATTGAGTGATTCTGCCCCGCCCGACATTGGTACTTTTATTTTTACATCACACATTTGCTTTACCTTGTCGCTTATTCCGTTTGCTTCGTTACCCATAACAATAACGGTTTTGCCTGTAAGGTCACTGTCAAACACCGAAATACTGCCGTCAATGACAGTTCCCACAACAGAAAATTCATTTTGCTTAAGCTCAGTGATAACTGTATCGTCAGCATCGCAAAATACAGGAACGCAGAACATACTTGCCATTGTGGCCCTCACAACCTTGGGGTTGTATATGTCCACACAGCCCTTTGACGCAATAACGCAATCTACCCCCATTGCATCGCAGGTGCGAAGTATTGTGCCCATATTGCCCGGGTCGGTAACACAATCGAGATACACAATGTTGCTATAGTTACCTTGTGCAATATTTATTTGTGTGTCAAAGCAATTGACCACTGCAATAATCCCCTGTGAATTAACAGTACCGCTTATTTGTGAAAAAAGCTTTTTGCTAAAGCGATAAACCCTGTGGCTTTGCTCAAAGGCTTCAAGCTGATACTCCTGGCTGATTACGATATAATCTATATCTGCATTGTGCCTTACTGCATCTGCTACTATGCGATATCCCTCAACAATAAACTTTTTTGCTTTTTTGCGGTCGGACGCATTTAAAAGCTTTTTTGTATTTTTAAATAATAGGTTTGAACTGCTTTGTATCTCTGTTATCATATATATACTTCCCAAACATTATAATAATACATTATAATTATAGCCCAAACCCAACATAAAGTCAATAACAACAAAACGTCACTGCGATCATACAGTGACGTTTTGTGTATTTGTTTTATAATTTTCGATTATTAAAGAGCTGCCTTTGCTTTTTCAACCAATGCGGTGAAAGCAGCAGGATCTGCAATAGCGATTTCAGAAAGCATTTTTCTGTTCATATTGATGCCTGCTTTTTTGAGACCGTTCATAAACTGTGAATAGTTGATGCCGTTCAATTTAGCAGCAGCACTGATTCTTGTAATCCAGAGCTGTCTGAATTCTCTCTTTTTCTGCTTTCTGCCGATGTAAGCATATACCAAAGATTTCATTACTGCCTGTTTAGCAGTTCTGAAACATCTTGATTTTGCGCCTCTGTATCCTTTTGCGAGTTTCAAAACTCTTTTACGTCTTTTTCTGGTTGCCAATGCACCTTTTACTCTAGCCATTCTGATGCCTCCTCCTATATCTTATTTATACAAAATTAATCTCTTGATTGTAGCAACATTTGCGCTTGCTGCATAAGCCGGCTTTCTCAAAGCTCTTTTTCTCTTAGTTGACTTTTTGGTCAAAATGTGTCTTCTGAATGCTTGGTTAATTTTAACCTTTCCGCTTTTGGTAAGTTTAAATCTTTTTGCCGCACCTCTGTGGGTTTTAATTTTTGGCATTACGAACACTCCTTCCGATAATTAAAATCATTTAAAATATATTTTATTTAGGGGCAACTACCATTGCCATATTTCTACCTTCGAGCTTGGCTTGCTTTTCAACGTTGCCAACCTCCGAAAGAGCAGTTGCAACTCTCTCGAGCAGCTCCTGACCGAGAGCTGTGTGATGAAGCTCTCTGCCTCTGAACTTAACGGTAATTTTAACTTTATCACCCGACTTTAAGAACTTTGCAGCCTGATTAACCTTGGTGTTAAAATCATGAACATCAATAGAAGGTGACATTTTAACTTCCTTGATGTTAACAATTTTTTGATTTTTCTTAGTTTCCTTTTCACGCTTTGCCTGTTCAAATCTGTATTTTCCGTAGTCCATAATCTTGCACACCGGCGGAACTGCCTGAGGCGAAATTTCCACAAGGTCGAGATTACTTTGTTCGGCTTTTGCCATAGCCTCTTTTACAGACATAACACCAAGCTGTGAGCCGTCAACACCAATTAATCTGACTTCTTTTGCTTTGATTTCTTCATTAATTGAACATTCTTTAATAGCGATGATAAAGCACCTCCAAAATAAATTAAAAAAAGTGGGCGAAATCCACCCACTTATACACATAAAACAAATGTATTAACCATACGGACATACCAAATCCGCAGGTGAGAAGTGGACTTCTGCTTTACTTTCCTTGAGTATTATATCACCCGAAATTTGGTTTGTCAATACCTTTTTTAAACTTTTTGATATTTTTGGGTGACAGTAGACAGACGGGGATGTTCCTTTGCAAAAGGTGCGTCCCCGTCTGTCTACTGTCACTTGCGGTCGCCCGGATGCGGGGACACACGTCCTGCGGACGAATATCCCCCACCGAGCTCTTTTGTGCAAAAGTGACAAATGGGGATATTCCTTTGCAAAAGGTGCGTCCCCGTCTGTCGCTGGTTAGTTTTTATCTGTTCGCACAACAAGCGAGGACACACCTCTTGCGAGCAATGTCCCCGTTGTCATGCGAACATCCCCAACTGTCACGAGCATTGCCGTTTGGCATATTTTAAATTACAGTGCGTCGCCCTCGTAGCTCATTGCATCTGTTGATACAATGCATCTCATTTCGGGCTTTGCTTTGAGCTTGCCTATAATATAAAATGTATTGTACTTTCCGTTTTTGAGCGTCTGCTTGCCTATGTTGAATTTAATTTCCTTATCGTCTTTTATTGTAAAGTCGTATGTATCGGGAATCATTTTGATATACTTGCTTACTTCAAGATAGTCTATATCCCCTATTATTTTGTATCGGTTTGCATACAAATCATCCTCCGATATATCGGGGCTTAAGTTGCACACCCTTAAGTTTGCGCTTGCGCGGTTGGGCTCGCCAAACATTTCTCTTATGCCGTAAAGGCAAACCTCTCCGCCTATGCACACTGCCGCAACAGTATAAACGGAGGAGCTGTCAAAGTTAAGAGTGAGGGTGCCGCAGTCACCTATTTTGCAATCGAGGCAGGACATACCAAAGGTTGCCTGATTGCCGTTTATTTGTATGTATCTGCTAAAGCTGCCAAACTCAATATTTTCGGCACCCATATCGTCATTGATATAAAACGAAATGTTTCTGCCCTGACAATCTGCATTAAAAAATCTTACATAATTATTCATTTTCTGTCTCCTTTTTTAATAATTCTATAATTGCACTTTCGTGTAAGAGCTTTTTGCCGCCCGATACGCACAAATCAACTGTTTTTACATTATAATTTTGCACGCATCGGTATGCACACATTTTGCATAGAGCAGATTTTATATTGTGTACATCACTGGGGCGCCCAAAGGTTTTGCCACCGTCATAGCTTACGCTCTCTGCGCAGCCCTTTGAGTCTATCCACTGCACATAAACTGCCCCCTCAGTACTTACAACCGCCACATCACAATTAAAATCCACGCCAAAGCCAAGCATTGCAAAATTTTCGTCTGATTTTGACTTAAAGCACACCTCGTTGTAGCCTTTGTTTTTTTGTACAACGGCAATGTATGTATCACCCGATTTGCACGGCACCACGCACAAATTAAGCACATTTTGGGCATGCAGCTCCTTTTGTGAGTACTTTTTTTGCGACCATATATATTTAGCGCTGCAAAGCTCTTCTGTCTCATTAACATACCATATATTTATATTGTCGTTACCATCGCAAAACACAGTATATCTGCAGCGGCTGCCAAGGTAATCCACAGCAGATACTTTGTCTATTCCACTGCCCATAATATGATGCACAAGAATATTTTTGCCATTTTTGTACACGCTGTAAAACAGGTTTTTATACAAACCAACCGTCAGAGCTTTAACACCTTTTATTTTGCCGCTGCCCGCAGCGTTGCTTACAACATCTGTTTTGTGCCATACTCCGTTATATGTAAATCTCGTAACATATGTATCGCCTGAAGCAAATATTTCGGTAATTCCGCTATCGGTCACATAGCCGTCTAAATCATTATACAATTGGTCTGACAAAAGCTGCTCGTGTTTGCCGTCATCACATATAATATTGTTGTTTTTTATTTCTATAACCAGTCTTGTTCCGCTATCTATTATTAATTTATTCAACAAAAAAACTCCTTTCAATTATATAAATATATACCAAATGACGAATTATGCATAAAATACACTTTAAACTGTTGAACTTTTTTTAAATTTGGTATAGAATAATATTAATATAGTGTGTCAGGACTCGAACTATCACTGCCTGACATCTGAAATTTTTGTAATCTTTCAGATTGTCGGTTTTGACGGGCGTCAGCCCGCCTGCAACCTGTCGCACTGAAATCTTAACAAAAATTTCAAGATGGCAGGTGCAAAGCAGTTTCACATAGAATAATTTTTCTGAAACAAGGTAAATTTCGAAGGGAATACTTGCGTATTTTCAAGGAATTTACTGAAGTTTCAGGTAAATTATTCATGTGAAACCAATGTTGGTTCGAGTCCTGTCACACTGCAAAGGAATGATAACAAATGAAAAACTTTTTAAAACGCAAAAACATCAACATTACATTCAAGGCATATTTTATTGATGCACTGGGAGCAATGGCGCTCGGTCTTTTTGCATCATTACTTATCGGCACAATATTCGGCACTGTGTATGACAAAACAGGTATAGAATTTTTTGCCACAATGAAGGAATATGCAACATCTGCAACAGGCCCTGCAATGGCGGTGGCAATAGGCAGTGCAATGAACGCACCAAACCTTGTGCTGCTCTCCCTTTGCGCAGTGGGCTTTGCTTCAAACACTCTTGGTGGGCCTATGGGTACATTTGTGGCAGTTGTTGTTGCATGCGAGCTTGGTAAAATAGTTAGTAAAGAGACAAAAATAGACATACTTGTAACCCCCACCGTTACAATTGCGGCAGGTACTGCAATGGCTATGTTTGTAAGCCCTGCTGTTTCGTCTGTTATGGCAGCATTCGGCAGCTTTATTATGACCTGTATTGAGCTTGAGCCATTTTGGATGGGTATGCTTGTTTCGGTTGTTGTGGGCATATGCCTCACACTGCCCATAAGCTCTGCTGCAATTTGTGCATCCCTCGGGCTTGTGGGCCTTGCAGGCGGCGCGGCAACAGCAGGCTGCTGTGCGCAGATGGTGGGCTTTGCATTTATGAGCTTTAAAGAAAACGGCTTTGGCGGCCTTGTTGCTCAGGGCCTGGGCACAAGTATGCTGCAGATGGGCAACATAATGAAAAACCCGCGAATATGGATTCCCTCCATACTTACAAGTGCAATTACAGGCCCCATATCAACAATACTCTTTAAGCTTGAAAACCCTGTTGCAATAGCTTCGGGTATGGGCACCTGCGGTCTTGTAGGCCCGATAGGACTTATGACCGATGCAGGCTTTAACACATTTAAGCTTGTGGGTATGCTTTTGGTTTGCTTTGTGCTCCCGGCAATACTTACACCGCTGTTTTCGGCAATACTTAAAAAGATTAACTGGATAAAACCAAACGACCTTAAATTAAAGCTGTAATATTTGAAAGGAGCAGTTAAGGTGAATATAAGAGATTCAATAGCAATAATAGCATGTAAAACACTCATTGGCATCAGCAAAATGATGGGCAAAAAAGGCTCGTCAGGCCCCGGAACAATTGCACTCAAAATTTCGCCTGGGATACTCAAAAGACTATCAGATCAGATAAAGCACGAAATAATTGCCGTATGCGGAACAAACGGCAAAACCACAACAAACAACCTGCTTTGCGAGCTGCTTGAATGTGCAGGGAGCAGGGTTGTGTGCAACAATGTGGGAGCAAATATGCTGCCCGGGGTTGCGTGCAGCTTTATAAGCAAAGCAAAAATCAGCGGAAGGCTCAATTGTGATTATGCGGCAATAGAATGTGATGAAGCGAGCCTCAGACACATTGTAAACCACGTTAAGCCCCACAAAATTATTGTTACAAATCTGTTCCGTGACCAGATGGACCGCTACGGCGAAACAGAAATGACAGCCGCATTGCTTGATGAGGCAATCCAAAAAGTGCCCGACACAACACTGATACTCAACGCCGACGACCCCTTGTGCGTGCAGCTCGGAAAAGACAGAAAGTGCCTTTACTACGGAATTGACCAGGATTGCAGCAGCAACAATATTGCCGAAACAAGAGAAGGCAGAAATTGCCCAAAATGCGGAGCAGAGCTTAAATACAACTACTATCATTACAGTCAGCTCGGCAGCTTTGAATGTCCTAAATGTGATTTTAAGCGTCCTGACTGCGATTACGGCGCAGTGAATATCAATCTCAAAAACGGAATGTCCTTTGATGTAAATTACAGAGGCACAGCATTAAACCTTTCACTCAATTACCGCGGTTTTTACAACATATATAATGTACTGGCATCCTTTTGTGCATACGAAAGCGCAAATCTGCCTACCCACAGCATAAACGAAGTATACAACAATTACAAGCCGCAAATTGGCAGAATGGAAGCATTTACAATCGGCGGAAAAACAGTTATTCTCAACCTTTCAAAAAACCCTGCAGGCTTTAATCAGGCAATAGCAACACTTGCATCTGACAAGCGGAGCAAGGATGTGATTATTGCAATAAACGACAACCCCTCTGACGGATGCGATATTTCGTGGATGTGGGATATGGACGTGGAAAACTTAACAAAAGCAAACGTAAATACAATTGTTGCAGGCGGTATGCGAAAATACGATTTGGCACTGCGGCTCAAATATGCAGGCTTTGAAGATGTGCAGGCAAAAGAAAACAACGAACAAACCTTAAAGCAGCTTATAGCCCAAAGCGGCGAAGTATGCTATGTGCTTGTTAACTATACAGAGCTTTTTAAAACGCAACAGGTACTCAAATCACTTGAACAAAAGGAGGAGTAAACAATGGAAATTACAATTGCACATTTATATCCCGATGTACTCAACCTTTATGGTGACAAAGGCAACATTATGGCTCTAACCTACCGACTCAAAAAAAGAGAAATTGAATCAAAGGTAACAGAGTACTACGGCGACGACAAAATAGATTTTGAAAATACCGATATTTTGTATATAGGCGGTGGCTCTGACAAAGACTGGGAGGACATTTGCCAAAGACTTGCAGAGCAAAAAGAGGAGCTAAAAAATTATATAGAGAAAAACGGATGTGTGCTTGCAATATGCAGCGGCTACGAAATGCTTGGAACAAATTGCGAAATTGGCGAAAAAGCAATACAAGGTATTGGTATTTTGAATACAACAACCACCAAATGTCAAAAAATAACAAGTGACGTAATAATCGAAAGCAATTTGTTTAAAACAAAAATAACCGGTTTTATTAACAAAAGCCGCAGTACAAATACAGATGGCTATAACACTCTTGGCAATATGATTTTTCCGTCAAACCAAAGCGAAGGAATTATATACAACAACCTTATAGGCACTTATGTGTATGGCCCGCTGCTTCCCAAAAACCCCGAAATTGCAGATTATATAATAAAATGTGCCCTTACAAAAAAATACGGCGAGGATATTGAGCTTTTGCCTTTGGATGACGAATTTGAAACAAAAGCAAACGAATATATAGTTAATAGGGAGCCAATGCCGTAAGGGACAGTGGGGGAAGTTCCTTCGCAGAAGGTGCGTCCCCGTTTGTTGTGCGAACAAATGGCAAAAAATTAATCGGTGACAGATGGGGACGCACCTTTTGCAAAGGAACTTCCCCACTGTCACCTATGCACCTCTTGCGAGGAATGTCCCCGTTGTCATGCGAACATCCCCCTGTCACCTGCAATATATGTAGGGGACGGCCTCCTGGACGTCCCGAAAAAATCATTTTGCTACAGATCCCTCGTTTTTTATCATTTCACGATACTCTTTTATTTTGTTTTTCAGTTCATCATATGTGCAAATTCTGCACACGCTTTCACGCATTTTGGCGCTGTCCTTCATACCCTTGATGTACCATGCAATGTGCTTGCGTGCCTCACGAACGCCGATGTATTCGCCCTTGAGCTTTACAAGCATATCTATATGCTCACACATAACGTCTAATTTTTGGCTGTTTGACGGGTAATACTCTACCCTGCCATTTTGAAAAAGCTCGTTTATCTGCCTGAATATAAAAGGATTGCCTTGTGCACCGCGGGCAACCATTACGGCGTCACAACCTGTATAATCTATCATATCCTTTGCACTTTTAGCATCAAAAATGTCGCCGTTGCCTATAACAGGGATTGACACACTTTGTTTTACAAGCTTTATTATACTGCGGTCTGCAGTGCCCGAATAGTACATTTCACGTGTGCGTGGGTGCACTGTTATTGCCGCCGCTCCATTTTGCTCAATGGTTTTGGCAATGTATTCAACATCGGCAATCTGTTTAAAGCCGCTGCGAATTTTGCAACTTACAGGTACATCCACCGCCGACGACACGCTTTTTACAATTTTACCGATAAGCTGCGGCTGCTCAAGCAGTGCGCTGCCGTCGCCGTTGTTGGCAACCTTTGGTGCAGGGCAGCCCATATTTATATCTATTATTGACGCCCCTGTAGACAGTGCCTTGTAGGCAGTTTTTGCCATTATATCGGGGTCACTGCCAAAAATCTGAACGGCAAAGGGCTTTTCCTGCTCGTTTGTTTCAATCAGGCTCATTGTTTTTTTGTCATCGTAAAACATAGCCTTGGAGCTTACCATTTCGGTAAACACAAGCCCTGCCCCATATTTTTTGCACATAAGTCGAAAAGGCAAATCGGTAATACCAGCCATTGGTGCAAGAAATATATTGTTATTTAGTTTTACGTTTCCGATATACATAATACATATAAAAAGGGATGTCCCGAAGGCATCCCTTTATTCCTCACTTATTTTCGCAATATCCTATTCAATTCTTCAAGGAATGTATTTACATCCTTAAACTCTCTGTAAACAGAGGCAAAGCGAACATATGCAATATCATCAATGGTTTTGAGCTTGTTCATAACAAGCTCACCTATTTCGGTAGAGGGAATTTCTTTATCCAATCTGTTGTGCATACCGCTTTCGATTTCACTTACAAGGTTTTCAACCTGAGAGTAGCTCACCTGTGTTTTTTCACAAGCACGCAAAATACCATTGATAAGCTTTTGTCTGTTGAACACCTCTCTTTTGCCGTCTTTTTTGATAACAATAAGAGGAACTGACTCAATCTGCTCATATGTGGTAAATCTCTTTTCGCATTTGAGGCACTCTCTTCTTCGTCTGATAGAAGCGCCTTCGTCAACAGGTCTTGAATCTATAACCTTGCTTTCGGTATATTCACAAAACGGACATTTCATATTGATACGCCTATGCCTTTCTCAATTATTTACGAAGAAATGAAGGGATTTCAACATCGTCTTCATCAAATACAGATTTTGGAAAGCTTTCGTCCTGCTGCGCTGCTGAATCCAGCGCAGGAGCAGCATTTCCGTTAAAGCCTGTGGCAATAATTGTAACAACAATTTCGTCACCCAATGACTCGTCCATAGAGTTACCAAATATAATGTCAGCATCCTCGTCAACAAGGTCGTGAATAAGAGCACCTGCTTTGTTAACCTCAAACAATGTAAGGTCGGAGCCACCTGCTACGTTAACAACAACCTTTGTTGCACCAACAATAGAGGTTTCGAGAAGCGGGCTGTTGATAGCCATATTAACTGCTCTTTCAGTTCGGTTTTCGCCTGTAGCTCTGCCTATACCCATATGTGCAATACCTGAATTACGCATAACTGTGGTAACGTCTGCAAAGTCAACATTGATGATACCGGGGCTCGAAATAAGGTCGGCAATACCCTTAACACCCTGATTAAGAACGCCGTCTGCCATTTTGTATGCATCAAGAACCTTTGTCTGCTCGATGCAGGTATCCTCGAGCTTGTCGTTAGGGATTACGATAAGTGCATCTACATAGCCCTGAAGATTGCCAATACCCTCGATAGCTCTTGTCATTCTCTTTTTGCCCTCGTATGAGAAGGGCTTTGTAACAACACCAACAGTGAGTATGCCAAGCTCTTTTGCAATAGATGCAACAATAGGAGCTGCGCCGGTACCTGTACCGCCGCCCATACCTGCTGTGATAAATATCATATCAGCATCCTGGATTGCTTTTTTGATTTCTTCCTTGCTTTCTTCGGCAGCTTTCTGGCCAACCTCAGGGTTTGCACCTGCGCCAAGGCCTTTTGTAAGCTTTTCGCCAATCTGAATTTTTGCGGTTACTTTTTCGGAATTGATTTTATAAAGTGCCTGTTTGTCTGTGTTGATAGCTACAAATTCAACACCAACAAGACCTTCACTGATCATACGGCTAACGGCGTTGTTACCGCCTCCGCCTACACCTACAACGACCATTTTGGCGGTCAAATCTTTTTCGATATCCAAATTCAACACAATTTTCTCCTCCGTTTTTTTATTTTATCAGTTGTTTTGCTATAAGTGAAAAAGCGCATATTTACGCTATGATATATTAAGACTTTTTAATTATATCACACAAATTCCAATATTACCAGCATTTTTTTAAAATTTTTACAATTTGTTAATTTATATACACATTTTTTGTGTATTTGGCACTAATTTGCGTTGTACACAACATTTTCGGTGTCGGTAATGTCAATAACTCCCCCTGTGGTATCGCCAAGCTCATCAAGCACAGACTTAAGATATGCAATTTTGTATTTAAGGCTGTTGGTGTTGCCCAGCTTTACCGAAATTTTGTTTTTGAGAGTAAATGTAATATTGTCAAAATCATTAATATCCATATACTGAATTTTTTCTTCAATGCCGCTTGACCTTATCTGACCGAGCATTTCAAAAAGAACTTTTCTTTTTTGTTCATCACCTATGGTGACATTGCTGCCTATTTCAAAATTTGAAATGCTTATTCCGTACACAATGGGTTTAGTTACATCAGTCAATTTTTGCTTTACATTAAGCACCTTGCCCTTTTCGTCTATGCCCACGTAACCGCCTACAAAATTTATGTATGCGCACTCGGTGCTCTGGGTAACCTCAATTACCACAGTATCGGGAAAGCGCCTTTTGATTTTAACCGTGTCGATATACGCAACCTTTGAAACACCTTTTTTTGCCGACGCGGCATCAAGCTTAAATACGCTCTCACCTATTTTTATTCCCGATGCTTTTATGATTGTGTTTGCATCTACCGTTGTATTGCCTTGAACCTCGATGTTTTGTATCTCATATATAGGCGTAAAAAGCGAAACAAAAACAATTAGCAAAACAAGTATAGCAAATATGCCCTGTTGCTTTTTGGTGCCGAAGTATTTATTTATATACTGTTTTACTTTGTTTATCACTCGTTTTTCATCCTTTCTACATTTGCGCCCAGAGCTTTGAGCTTTGGCACAAAGCTTTCGTAACCTCTGTCTATATATTCGCATTTGTTTACAATGCTTTCGCCCTCGCAGCCAAGCGCTGCAATAACTAGTGCGGCTCCGCTGCGCAAATCGCAGGCGTCTACTGTTGCTCCTGTTAAGCTTTTGCCTGTTACAATTGCGCTGTTATCCTCAACCACAATATCCGCACCCATTTTGACAAGCTCATATGCGTGCTTTAAGCGGTTTTCAAATATATTTTCCACAATTTTTCCGCTGCCGTCGGACATACTCATTACAGACATAAGTATTGACTGTGCATCTGTTGGAAATCCCGGGTACGGCCTTGTGGAAACAAAATGAGGACACTTAAGCTTTGATTTTGCCGATACTGTCATTTTGTCGCAGTACGGAACTACCTTAAGACCCATATTGCAAAGCACTGTCATAACACTGTTAATATGATTATAATTGATATTGTGCAAATTTACAATACCCCCTGCGCATGCACAGGCGCAGGCATATGTTATTGCCTCTATTCTGTCGGGCATTACTGTATATTCGCTCTCGCCAAGGCTTTTTACCGCATATATTGTAATGGTATCGGTACCGGCACCAAAAACCCTTGCTCCCATATTGTTTAAAAATTGCGCCAAATCGCATATTTCAGGCTCTCTGGCAGCGTTGTATATGGTGGTTACTCCCCTGCCCCTGCAGGCAAGGAGCATTATATTTTCGGTAGCTCCTACCGACGGAACAGGCAGATGAATATCTGCGCCATGAAGGTTTTTGGCGTCACAGCTTACAACGCCATCGTTACACTCAACATCAACACCCATTTTTTCAAAAGCGGCAAGATGTATATCTATGGGGCGGGTGCCTATTTCGCAGCCCCCAGGCATGGTAAATTGTGCTTTTTTGCATCGTGACAAAACAGGTGCAGCCAAAATAATTGACGAACGCAGTTTGCCCATCATATGCTCGGGAATACAATAATCCTTTATGCTTTTGCTGTCTATTACTGCAGTTGAGCCATACAATTGTGCATTTACCCCGAGACTTTTAACAATATCAAGAGTTGTTATTACATCCGACAGCATCGGGCAGTTATGTATTACATTGAGCTTTTCATTCAACAGAGCGGCTGCAAGTATTGGAAGTACGGCATTTTTGCAACCCTGTACGGTTACATCGCCATATAATTTGTTTTTTGACCCTACTCTTATTGAATT
The DNA here is from genome assembly GCA_045633845.1 of Clostridia bacterium. GTDB lineage: Bacteria > Bacillota > Clostridia > UMGS1810 > UMGS1810 > RGIG4708. The sequence goes on along the minus strand of JAZQZC010000036.1, from coordinate 42,748 downwards.
CATAAATATCCCTCCGACATTGTAGTCAATTACATATTATGCCGAAAAAATATTCAAAGTTACACATCTATATTTTAAAACATTATTTATAAATTTAACTCCATCACTTAGTGTGACAGTGATGGAGTTATTTACTCCGCATAAAATATTAGGTGGTAGAGGGGTTGCGGAGTATATCCAAAATCGCTGAGCGATTTTTTGCAAGGTTATTTTTTAATTTGCTTTAGCTTGTTGTATATAATTTGGGTTGCATCGGCGCTTGAAAGCTTTTTTGCGCAAATGCTCATATCTGTGTAAACGTTTTGGTCGGAGAGTATTTTGTTTATTTGCAAATTCAAGACTTGCGCATCAAATTCTCTCTCGGCTATCATAACCGCCGCACCGCCCCTTTGAAGAGCGAGGGCGTTATATTCCTGATGGTTGTTTGTAACATTTGGCGACGGCACAAGTATTGATGGCTTGCCAAGCACACAAAGCTCCGAGAGCGTAATTGCACCCGAGCGGCATATAACAAGGTCTGCCGCATTCATAACAACATTCATATTGTCTATGTATTTACGGATTTCGATATTAGCCCCTATGGTTATGCCCTGGCGCTTAAGCTCACCTACAACTCCGTCGTAATTGTTGATGCCTGTTGCAAAGCAAAGCCTTATGTCAGGCTTGTTGTTTATTATTTTGATGTAGTCTGTAATTACATCGTTTATTTTTTTTGCACCAAGGCTTCCGCCAAATGCAACTATGTATTTTTCGTCACCAATGCTGAGCTCTTTGCGGGCGCTTTGGTAGTCTGTCTGAGTAATATCGGGCTTTACGGGGTTACCTGTAAACACAACATTTTTTGCCCCCGAAAGAAATTTTTTGCTTTCTTCAAAGCTGATTGCGGTAACTGTTGATTTTTTGGACAGCATTTTTATTGCGCTGCCCGGAAAAACATTCTGCTCATGTATAAGCGTGGGGATTTTTTTGCTGTTTGCTGCAATAACCGCAGGAGCGCACACATAACCGCCTGTGCCCACAACCACATCGGGTTTAAAGCGCTTTATTATTTTTTTGCATTTTGACACCGAGGTAACAAGCTTTACCGCAGTTTTGATGTTGGAAAGGGTAAGCTTGCGCTTTAAGCCCTCAATTTCGATATATTCAATATCAAACCCTGCAGCAGGTACAAGACGTGACTCCATACCGCCTGCTTTGCCCACAAACAAAATTTCGCAGTTTTTGTCCTGGGTAATTGCATATTTTGCTATGGCAATTGCAGGATTTATATGTCCTGCGGTGCCTCCTCCTGCCAAAAGAATTTTCATTATATAACCACCTTACAGTTTATTTTGATTATTCACATACCTTGACACATTTAGTATTACGCCCATTTCAACAAGGTTGATTATAAGCGACGAGCCACCGTAGCTAAAAAACGGAAGTGTAATACCTGTGCAAGGCATTGTTGACGAAACAACGGCAATATTAAATACCACCTGCATTGCGACAAGGCTCGTTAATCCTGTTACAAGAAGTGAAGAAAATTTGTCGGGTGATTTGATTGCAATTTTAAAGCCTGTTACAACAAGAATTGTAAACATAACTATTACAAGCAAAGCGCCAAAAAATCCAAGCTCCTCGCATATTACCGAAAATATAAAATCTGTATGTGCCTCGGGCAGGTAAAGATATTTTTCTCTGCTCTGACCAAGGCCTACTCCAAACAAGCCGCCTGAGCCGATTGCGTAAAGTGACTGTACAATCTGATATCCGTCGCCCTTGATATCCGCAAACGGGTCAAGAAAGCTCAGTATTCTTTTTACTCTGTATGGCTCAATAATTACCGCAACTGCTCCAAGAGGAACTATTGCAGCAAGGCAAATAAGCAAATGCTTTATTTTTGCACCTGCAACAAACACCAGTACTATACCTACAAGCAGTATAATTACCGCTCCGCTGAGGTGTTTTTCAAACAGGACAATTGCGCAAAATACCACAGGTACAACCATCATAAGGCAAAAGCCCTTAAAAAATGATGACATATCATTTCCGTAATCAGTAAGTATTCGTGCCATAAGCACAACAACCGCAAATTTTGCCACCTCAGAGGGTTGCATTGTTATAGGACCAATGGCAAGCCAGCGCTGTGCACCGCCGCCTGTTGTGCCCATTACCGCAACTGCCGCAAGCATCAAAAGGGTGATGCCCGCAACAATCCACGTAAGCTTATACCATACCTTGTAATATATTTTGGATACAAAGCTCATAAGCAAAAATCCGACTACGGCAAATATAGCCTGCCTTTTTACAAAGTACAGGGCATCGGAATAGTTGTAATGACCTCGCGGACTTGATGCGGAAAACACCATAATAAGCCCAAACGCCAAAAGTGCAATTACCATTACAAAAAATGTATAATTAACATCACGATTTTTTCGTCTTTTACTTTTTGTCTCTGTTGTTCTGCGTGTTCGCTCAGCCAATGTTAACTCCTCCCAACACGGCAATAATACCAAGAATAACAGATGCCGTTACAGCCACTGTTACAATTTTGTTTTCGCTCCATCCGCACATTTCAAAGTGGTGATGAATTGGTGACATTTTAAAAATTCTTTTGCCTGTCAGCTTAAATGATGCAACCTGCAAAATAACCGACAAGGTTTCAAGCACATACACTCCGCCGACAATTACAAGAAGTATGGGCTGACCAAGCACAAGTGCCATCCCGCATACCGAGCCGCCGAGGAACAGCGAACCCGTATCGCCCATAAAAATCTTTGCGGGGCATTTGTTAAACAAAAAGAAGCCAAAGCATCCTGCCGCAACAATGATGGCATATTCGGTAACAGCAATATTACCCGAAAAATATGCAACAATTGCAAAAACAACGCTCACAACAACCGTAACAGATGATGCAAGTCCGTCAATTCCGTCTGTTAAATTTACTGCGTTGGTGGTACCCAAAAGCACAAACAAAGCAAATGGTATGTAAACAAAGCCAAAATCAACTGTAATTTTTGCAAAAGGTATTACAACCTCGGTTGTAACAATATCAAGCCTCATTGCCGCAAGCAAAAATATTATGCTTGCCCCGAGCTGAAGTAAAAATTTTTGCTTTTCGGTAAGCCCGAGATTTCGTTTTTTGACAACCTTGATATAGTCGTCTATAAAGCCTATTATGCCAAATGACAAACCAAAAAGCACAAGGCACAGCCCTGTGAGATTACGTACAAAAAGTATTGAACACACAATTACGGGAATTATAAATATAATGCCGCCCATTGTTGGTGTGCCGCTCTTTTTTTGATGCCATTTGGGCCCTATTTCTCTGATTTCCTGACCAAATTTGAGTCGGTGAAGCACAGGTATAAAAATTGGTGTCGCAACTACCGCTATTGCAAATGCAACAACTGCCGCAAGTATTAATTTGTAAATTGTATTTTCCATATCTACTTCCCCCGTTTATCAAATAGCACATTTATTGTTTTTTTAAAAGCTCGTGTATAATTTCTCTTTCGTCAAAATGTATTGTGCCGCCCTTAAGCACCTGATAGGTTTCGTGGCCTTTGCCTGCAAGTACTATTACATCGCCGCTTTTTGCGTTTTGCAGGGCATATTTTATTGCCTTGCGTCTGTCGGGAATTACCACATACGGTGTTGCCGTTTGTTTTACCGCAGGCTCAATCATATCTATAATAGCCATTGGGTCCTCGCTTCGCGGATTGTCGCTTGTTACAATACAAAAGTCTGCAAGCTCCCCTGCAACCTTGCCCATAATGGGTCTTTTTGTGTTATCTCTGTCACCGCCGCAGCCAAAAAGTATTATTACTCTGCCTTTTGCAAAGCCTCTTACAGTGTTTAATATATTCTGTATGCCGTCGGGTGTGTGAGCATAGTCAATCATAACTGTGTAGTCGGTATTTGTGTTTACCACCTCTGCTCTGCCCTTTACACCGTCTGCTGCCTTTAATGCATCGGCAATAGCATTTGCGTCAATTCCGCACCGCTTGCACACACCAATTGCGCAAAGAGCGTTGTAAACCGAAAATTCGCCCGGAATACCAAGCTTATACTGCTGCCCATGAGCCTCAAATGCCACACCGCTGTCGCTGTACTCTATTTGCTTTGCCTGCAAGTCGCAATTGTTTTTTACTCCGTAGCCTATAACAGAGCAATCGCATTTTTGAGCCATTTGCATGCCATATTTGTCGTCTGTATTTATTACTGCCGCTGCGCTCATATCAAAAAGCTTTTGCTTTGCTGCAGCATAATTGTCCATTGTAATGTGAAAATCAAGATGGTCTTGCGTAAGGTTGGTAAATGCACCTACATAAAAATTGCATCCGTAAACTCTAAAAAGCTCCAGTGCGTGAGATGAAACCTCCATTACCACATAGTCAACATTTTGCTGTGCCATTTTGGCAAAAAGCTGCCAGAGCTCAAAAGAATCGGGAGTTGTACGCCCTGTTTCAAAAACCTCTGAGCCAATCATATTTTGATTTGTGCCTATAAGCCCAACCTTATAGCCTGAATGCTCGAGTATCTTTTTAACAAGATATGTGCAGGTTGTTTTGCCGTTTGTGCCTGTAATACCTATAAGCTTGAATTTTTTTGCAGGATTGCCAAAGTAGTTTGCGCTGATTTGCGCCTCGGCAATGCGCGAATTTTGTACAATAATTTGTACGCAATTTACATCGGGGGTATATTTTTCGGCAACAACGGCAACAGCACCATTTTGCACTGCAGACGAAATATACTTGTGCCCGTCGGTAGAAAAGCCTGTTATTGCCACAAACAAATTACCCTCTTGTATTTTTAATGAATTATACTGAACACCCGTAATGTCACAATCCTGCTCATTGTGTATTTTTATAACGGATACTCCTTTTAACAACTCGGTTAATTTCAAGTTTATCACCCTTTAATGAACATTGTCGGTGTAGCTGAATTGAACGTTTACAACAGTACCGCGGTTAACCTTTGTGCCCGCCGCAGGCTCCTGCTTGTTTACAACCGCAGTTCCGCTTGATGCATTTTCGGCAACATTGATTTCTTTAATATTAAGCCCCGAATTTGTAAGCGCTGTGTTAGCCTGAGATGCAGTCATACCAATAAGGTTTGGCACCTCTACCTGCTGAGTCTGCGCATCCTCGGTGTAAAGCACTACAGTAGAACCATCGGGAAGTGTGGAGCCGCCTTTTGGAATCTGGCTTGTTATTTTGCTGCCCGAGCCTATTATATTGTATTTAAGACCTGTATTTGCAAATTTTGCAATAGCATCCGATTTGCCAAGCCCCTCAACGTTAGGAACCGAATTGTCGAGAGATGCAAGCTCCTCCTCGGTGTACTGAGGCTCTATGTTGAGATATCTCAAAACATTGTCAAAAATATTTTTAAATGTAGGAGCCGCAGTTGCGCCGCCCATATGTGATACGCCCATAGGCTCATCAAGCATTACAAGACCTATAATTTCGGGGTCGTTGCAGGGCGCAAAGCCGATAAACGATGCAACATATTTACCGTTGCCACGAGGTAATTTTTCACTTGTGCCTGTTTTACCCGCAACTCTGAAGCCTTTTATATATGCGTTTTTACCTGTATTTTTGGAAACAACGCCCTCCAGCACATTACATACTGTCTGAGCAGTATCCTCCGACACAACCTGTCTTATAATTTCGGTTTCATTATTTTTTATAACGTTGCCATTGTCATCGATTATCTGCTTAACAATGTGAGGGCGCACCATATTGCCGCCGTTTGTAATTGCCGAATAAGCCGTAATAAGCTGCAGCGGTGTAATGATAAATGTCTGACCAAAGCTGCTTGTTGCAAGCTCTACGTCGTTAAAATTGCTCATTTCGTGGAATGTGCCCGATGCTTCGCCCGGCAAATCAAAGCCTGTTGTTTCGGTAAAGCCGAATGCTTTGTAGTATTTGTAAAAATTTTTTGCGCCTACTCTTGCGCCAAGTGTCATAAACAGCGGATTACAAGAGCCCTCAACACCCTGTACAAAGGTTTCGGAGCCGTGACCGCCTGCCTTCCAGCAGCTGATGTTTGTATCTGCAACACGCATACTGCCGCTGCAGTTAAACACCTCATTAAGGCTCACAACACCCTCTTCAAGCGCCATACAAGCTGTGATTGATTTAAATGTGGAGCCTGGCTCATATGAGTCAACAACCGCTTTGTTTCGCCACAGCTTATACACTTCGTCATTGTATTTTTGTGTTCTCTCCTCACCCTCGTACTGCTCAAGACTCGCAAGTACATCGGGGTCGGTAAGAGTAAAGGGATTGTTAAGGTCAAATGTAGGGTATGTTGCCATTGCAAGAATTTCGCCTGTTTTTGCGTTCATTATTATACACGCAGCGCCGTTTTCTACCTTGTAATCCTTGCACGCCTGCTCAAGCTCCGATTCAACAAAATGCTGAATAATTTCATCAATTGTAAGCACAATGTTGCTGCCGTTAACAGAGCGCTCATATTCTTCATACTGCATATCGGTAACGTCGTCGTTGCGGTTTGAAATAAGTCTGCCCGGCTTGCCCTTGAGATATTCTTCGTATACCATTTCAACGCCCGAAAGCCCCTGATTGTCGGTACCGGTTGTTCCTATTACGTGAGCTGCAAGCGAGCCGTATGGGTAATATCTTTTTGTATCGTCAACCAAAAATACACCTGCAAGGTCTTTTTCGCGGATGAGATTTGTGGTTTCGATGTCAACCTTTTTCTTTATTTCCACGTGGTCAAGATTTTGATTTAATTTGTTTTTAACCGTTTCGGCATCAAGACCCAGAATTTGCGCGAGAGTTTGCGCTGTTTCGTCTACCTTGCCCGCCTTTTGTACGTCCTTTGGGCTTGCGGTTACAGTTTCTACCGAGGAATTCTGCGCAAGAATTTTGCCGTTTCGGTCATAAATTACGCCTCTGTCAGAGCTTATGCTGCTTTCCTGAGTTTGCTGTGCAATCGCCTTTTTTTGCAGCTCGTCGCCCTTTATAATCTGCCATCTGAAAAGAGAAGCGAGAACTACAAGCATACCGAGTCCGAATACAAATATAATGTGAATTATTCTCTTTTTTAACATAATTTCGTCTCTGCTCATATCCGTTCCCTTTCCTGATTATTTATTTTCGTTAGCCATTGGAGTACTATCCGAACTCCAATGGCTAAAGCCAAGCCTACCCCACGGCCAAAATGACCAATGGGGTAATGATTTCACACTTTTTTAGTCTTTAAATTATTATTGTACAAATGTGTCAATTATGTTAGTTTTTTATTACTTCACCATAATCGTCCTGAACCACTCTCACATAAATAATCTGATTGTTGTCAGGTCGCTGCATACCATATTGTGATATTGCAATCTCTTCTATCTTTTTAAGGTCAACGCTTTGTTCAAGCTGAATTTTTTTGATGCTGTTTTCTTCTGTAATAGCTGCAAGCTGCTGCTCCATTGTGTCGATGCTGCTTTTTGCCTGCATTACGAGCACCTGGCTGTACAATATACCTATAAGAAGTACAAACACAACAGCCATATACACACATAACGTTTTTGCAATTATTCTGTTTTTGTTTACCCAAGGTGCCTTTACCTCTTTAAGCTGTGGTCGTATCTGCTGTGACTCATACGGCAAAGCGCTGCCGTAGTTGTATGCTGCTGTACCGCTGACATATTTATCCAACAAATTGCACTCCTTTACAATTTTTCTATAATTCTGAGCTTTGCGCTTTTTGAGCGCTTGTTTTGTTCACATTCATCCTCTGTGGGAAGTATGGGTTTTCGTGTAATTACCTTACCCCGAGGTGTTTTACCGCACACGCATACAGGAAAATCAGGCGGGCATATGCACCCTTGCGACAGCTCATTGTACTTTGTTTTAACAATCCTGTCCTCAAGAGAATGAAATGTTATTATGCTGAGCCTGCCGCCCTGCTTTAAGCAATCAAACATATCCTCCACTGCCTGTGCAAGCGGGTCAAGCTCACTGTTTACTTCTATTCTTAATGCTTGGAAGGTTCGCTTGGCAGGGTGTGAGCCCTTTTGTCTGAACCTTTCGGGTATTACTTTTTTGATTATTTCAACAAGCTCCAGTGTGGTTTCAATAGGCTTGTCCGCTCTCTTATCTACAATAGCTTTTGCTATCTTGCGCGAAAATCTTTCTTCGCCATAGCGGAATATTACATCTGCAAGCTGTGCTTCACTGTATGTATTAACAAGCTTGTATGCATCAAAATCAGATGTTGCATCCATACGCATATCAAGCTTCGCATCCTCCATATAGCTAAAGCCGCGCTCTCTGTTGTCGAGCTGGTAGGATGACACTCCAAGGTCTGCTATAATTCCGTCAACCTCGCTGATGCTATGTGACGCAAGAACGCTTTTTATATTGTGAAAATTGTTGTGTACATATATTACGTTGTTATACTGCGAAAGCCGCTGTCTGCTTGCAGCAAGAGCCTCGGTATCGCGGTCTATGCCAACAAGCGTACCCTTTGGCGAGAGCTGCGACACAATTTTTTGGCTGTGTCCGCCACCACCCATAGTGCAGTCAACATATATGCCGTCTTTGTTTATATTGAGATTTTGTACCGATTCTTCAAGCAAAACCGATATATGTCTAAAATCCATAATTATACCGCCGAATTAAATCATTATGCCAAGGTTACAAAGGTTTTGGGCAATCTGGTCGGTGTCTATTTCGTCAATGTAGCCATCCCATACCTCGCTGCTCCATATTTCCACCTTGTTGCCGTTGCCGATTACCACAACGTCTTTATCTATTTTTGCACTGATACGAAGTGATGACGGAATGAGTATTCTGCCCTGCTTGTCTACTTCACACTCAACGCATCCCGATAACAAGTGTCTTGAAAGTGCACGTGAGTTTTTGTCCACCAAGGTAGGAAGGCTGCTGAGCTTTTCACACACCTTCATCCATTCGTCGTATGAATAAATCTGCAGATTGCCGTCAAGTCCGCGCGTCAAAAAGAACTTGTTGCCAAGTGTCTCGCGGAATTTGGCAGGCATAATGACTCTGCCCTTTGTATCAACGCTGTGACGGTACTCCCCTGTGAACATTTTCTCACCTCATTTCAAATAAAATTTACCACTTTTAACCACTTTGTACCACAAATCACCACTAATAACTAAATTTTAAACCATTTTTGGCACTTTTGCAATAGCTAATGCAAAATTTTTTTGTGATTTTTCGCTTTTTTTGCATTTTTGTTAAAAAGTCACAAACGCAAACGCACTTTTTAACAATTTTACACAAAAGAGCAAGTGACAAACGGGGATGTTTTGACAAATGGGGATGTTCGCATGACAACGGGGACATTCCTCGTAAGAGGTGTGTCCTCGCTTGTTGTGCGAACATATGGCAAACACTAAACTGTGACAAATGGGGATGTTCGCATGACAACGGGGACATTCCTCGTAAGAGGTGTGTCCTCGCTTGTTGTGCGAACATATGGCAAACACTAACCTGTGACAGATGGGGACGCACCTTTTGCAAAGGAACTTCCCCACTGTCACCCCTCTTATCACTCTGTCACCACAAAAAAACAGCATCCTCAATTTAATGAGAATGCTGTTTTAGCTTATTATTCATTTTATTAGTTTAATTGCATTTTTTGCGGCATCCTGCTGTGCCTTCTTTTTGCTGCCGCCGCTGCCCAATGCAACACTGCTTCCGTTTACATACACAGCTGCCTCATACTGCTTGGCGTGGTCGGGCCCCGATTCCGAAACAATTTTGTATTCAACAGTGCCGCCGTCTTGCTGCACAATTTCCTGCAGGGTTGTTTTGTAATCGTTTAAGTCACTGCCGAGCTGCGCCTGCTTTTGTATTATATCGGCAAGATTGTTTAATATAAACGTGCGCGCTTTTTCCATATTACTGTCGAGATATATTGCTGCAATTACCGCTTCAAACACATCGCAAAGTATAGCATCCTTGTCTGCCCCTCCGCTTTGCATTTCGCCTTTGCTTAAATATATATACTCTCCCATATTAAGGTTGCGTGCCAGCTGCGAAAGCGACCTTTCGCACACAACAGCTGCCCGAAGCTTTGTTAGCTCACCCTCGGGAAACGATGCATAGTTATCGTATATGTATCGGCTGACAACAACTCCCAATACCGAATCGCCCAAAAACTCAAGTCTTTCGTACGACTTGATGCTGCCATCACTTTCATTTATATATGATTTGTGACACAGTGCTTGTGTAAGCAGCTTTGGGTTTTTAAATTTATATCCGAGCTTTTGTTCCAGCTGTGCCAGATTACTCTTCATTAATATTCTCCTTATTCGGCATGTGCCTTGATGTATTCTACCGCTTTGCCAACAGTATCAATTCCTTCAACTTCGTCTTCAGATACTTCAAAGCCGTATTCTTCTTCAAGTGCCATCAAAATTTCAACAAGGTCGAGTGAATCTGCACCCAAATCATTTTCAAATGTAGAATCAAGTGTGATTTCATCTTCAGACACTCCCAACTGTTCTACAAGAATTCTTTTTATTGTTTCAAATTCCATTAATTTCACCTCCATCTAAAATATGCTAAATATATTATATATATCGTATGCACTTTTGTCAATTATATAATTTAATTTTTTGTGACAAGATGGGTTTTTCAAGAATATATTACAATAACCGGAGGTGAATACAATGTTCAAAAAATTTCATCACAGAATATGCGGCTGCATTATTATGGGGTTTGTGGCAGGGATGTTTCTGGCATTTGTTTTCCCTCCGATAATAATAGCCATTGTTGAGGGTATATTGCTTGGTATATTGTGTTGGTGCTATTATTGGTCATAACAGAGGTGAATTTAATATGAAAATAGTTGTACTTACTGCACCAAAGCTAATGAGAAAATTTTTGAAAGCAATTTTCAGAATGTAGTTAAAAACAGAAAAAAGCAGGGCTGCTATATGCGCCCTGCGATTTTCTATAAATAATTGATGCAATCAAACGGCTCTTGTTACCTTGTTTGAACGCAAGCAGCTTGTGCAAACATTAATCTTTTTAGGTGTACCGTTAACTACAGCCTTTACTGATCTTACGTTTGCTTTCCAAGTTCTGTTTGATCTTCTGTGAGAGTGGCTTACTTTAATACCAAAAGTAACACCCTTACCGCAAATTTCACACTTTGCCATGTATATGCACCTCCTGCTAAAATTCATAAAAATATATCATTTCAAATAAACACAAGGTATATTGTATCAAATAAAAACACAATTTGCAAGTGTTTTTTGAAAAATTTTCAAATTATTTTTGAGATAATGCATTTATTTCGCCACCGAGCAGCAAAACCATTGAGGTTATATATATCCACGTTACAAGAATAATAATACCTGCAATAGAGCCGTAAAGAAGATGGTACCTCGCAAAATTGTTTACATATATAGAAAATACATAAGATGAAACCACCCACAAAAGCGTTGTTATTGCCGAACCCTTTATAACCGAAGTGAATACAATCTTTATATTAGGTACAAATTTGTATATAACCGCAATTAAAAAAGTTACTATTATATAAAGAGTTGCATACCCCGCAAGCTCAAGCGCAAGTCCGTGAGGCTCTATACCAAAATGCCGATACAGCATACCCAAAATCAAATCACCAAATACAACAATAACCATAATAGAAACAATAAGCACAAAAAACAAAATTGCCCACAGTATTGCAAGGAGGCGTGTTATTATATAACTCCTTGTTTCCTTTACCTTGTAAAACACATTGAGTGAATTTGAAAGCGTAACAAGAGCGCTTGAAAGTGTCCATACCGAAACACCCACCAGGGCAAAAATGAGCGCACTGCTGATTTCGGCATTGGTAACAAGGCTTGTTATGATGATCTCCACATCATCGGGGAATACCTCAATAGCATGAAGGAGCCAATTGCTTATTGTGGGGCTGATAAATGTGCTTAGCAAAAATACAATAATTACAAAAGGAAAAAACGCAAGCAAAATATAAAAGCTGACGCTTGATGCTCTAAGCAGCATTTCATCATCCAGGATTTTTTGTACAAGCATATGTAAATAATTATAAATTTTTTTCATAAACCGTTGCACCACCGCAATTTATATATTATAATTTTATTATACATTATTATAATAATATTTTCTAGTGTTATTTTTAAAAAATGTAACTTTTTTGTTATTTGCATTAATTGCACAATTGTGATATACTTATTATAATAAATAATTTATTTAACGGAGTAATTGTATGAGCACAAAAAACGAATTGCAAAAAATGTCACTTGCAAGCCTCAAGGAGCTTGCAAAAGAAAAGGGCATCAAAAGCATAAGCAAGCTGAAAAAAGACGAGCTTATAAACTTGTTGTCCGATAAAGATTTACAAACCGACCAAGCACTCCCCGAACAGATACCCGACGGTACTCCTGCCGAAAAAGCCCCCCAAAACGAAAACGAAAATCAAAATAACACCTACGAGGTTACAGGTATACTGGAGCTTTGCGAGGATGGGTATGGTTTTTTGCGCGGTGAAAATTATTTGTCTACAGACGACGATACATATGTATCACCTGTTCAGATAAGACGTTTTCGTCTTAAGACAGGCGATATGGTTCACGGCATATGCCGACCAAAAAATGACAGAGAGCGTTCCGACGCACTTATATATGTAAAGGATATAAACGGCGACACTCTCGACAAGGCAATCAACCGCAAGCCCTTTGACGTGCTCACCCCTGTGTATCCAAACGAGAGGATACGCCTTGAAGCAGAGCCAGACAACCACGCAATGCGTCTTGTAGACATTATTGCTCCCATAGGCAAGGGTCAGCGAGGTATGATTGTTGCTCCGCCAAAGGCGGGCAAAACCACCCTGCTCAAATCCATTGCCAACAGCATCAGCAAAAACAACCCCGAGGTAAACCTGATTGTTTTGCTTATAGACGAAAGACCTGAAGAGGTTACCGATATGAAGCGCTCAATAGACGGCGAGGTTATTTATTCTACCTTTGACGAGCTGCCTGAGCACCACATAAAGGTTGCCGAGATGGTTTTGGAGCGTGCACAGCGCCTTGTTGAGCACGGACAGGATGTGGTAATTCTCCTTGACAGCATTACAAGGCTTGCAAGAGCGTACAACCTTACTGTTCCGTCTACAGGCAAAACACTCTCGGGCGGCATTGACCCTGCTGCACTGCACAAGCCCAAAAAGTTTTTTGGTGCGGCTCGAAACATCGAAAAAGGCGGCAGCCTTACCATCCTTGCAACTGCCCTTATCGAAACAGGCAGCAGAATGGACGATGTAATTTTTGAAGAATTTAAAGGCACAGGCAATATGGAGGTTCACCTTGACAGACGGCTTTCGGAGCGCAGAATATTCCCTGCAATTGACATTTACAAATCTGGCACACGAAAAGACGAGCTAATCCTCTCCAAAAGCGAAAAAGAATTTTCGTGGGCATTAAGGCGAAGCCTGTCAGGCAACGGCGGTGCCGATGTTACCGAAACCCTGATTGCAAACTTATTAAAAACAAAAAGTAACAAAGAACTTAGTGTGACAGGACTCGAACCAACATTGGTTTCACATAAAAAATTCACCTAAAACATCGGTAAATTCCTTGAAAATACGCAAGTATTCCCTTCGTAATTTACCTTGTTTCAGAAGAATTTTTCTATGTGAAACTGCTTTGCACCTGCCATCTTGAAATTTTTGTTGAGATTTCAGTGCGACAGGTTGCAGGCGGGCTGACGCCCGTCAAAACCGACAAACTGAAAGATTTCAAAAATTTCAGATGTCAGGCATTGAGAGTTCGAATCCTGTCACACTATGGAAACCTTCAGAAAAAAATAAGCGAGGAATTAAAATGGCTAAAAAAAGCACTAAAAAGAGGCAGGTAAAAAGTACTGCCCCAAAAAGTACAGCATCATTTGAAATCACTGCTGTCTGCATAATTGCAGCAAGCATATTTTTTGCAATAAGCATCTATTCGGGAAGCGGCGGTGCAGTAGGCGGCTTTATATCCGAATGCTTTATGGGATTGTTTGGCTACTGTGCATATTTGCTGCCTGTTGCCGCAATTGCAGCAACGGTATACTGCCTGTTTGCTCCCGAAAAAAACGGAATAAGCAAAAAGATGATACTCTCGGGCGTTGCATTTATTGACCTTACCGCAATATTCCATATGATTTTGGCCTCAAGCAGCGGTATGGAATACGCAATGTACTATACATACGCACAGCTTCACCCAAGCGGCGGACTTATAGGTGCAAGCATTGGTATGCCTATGCAGGCACTTCTTGGCTCAGTAGGAGCAAATATTTTGTTTTTTGCACTGTTTATAATACTTTGTATAGCAATATTCAATATTTCCATTGTAAAAGTGATAAATAGTATTATCCGTATGATTACAGGCACTGCACGTCACATAAAAGAGGATATTGACACCATAAAAGAAGAAAACCGAAAAGAAGCAGACGAAGAATTTAACCCTGTTGCTCACACAGTGGTAAAGGTTGACAAGAAAAAGGTTGCACAGGCAGAACAGGAAATCAAGGCTGTTGAAGAGCAGTTTGAAGTTATGCCGAACGACATTACAATAAACACAGAGGCAGGAAAAGAAATTATAAAAGCCAACGGCGAAAAAGAATACATCGACCACGAGGTTGCTGCCGAGCCAGAGGTTGAACCGCGACTTACCGAGCAGGAAAAAGAGCAGCTTGACTGCGAAATAAAGCGCGAGATGGAAACAACCGCAGCCGAAAAGAATGATTTGATTTTGCAGTACAACTACCCGCAGCTCGACTTGCTTTCAAAGCCAAAAAGAGCCGCAGGACCTGGTGCATCAAGCGAGGAGCTTCAGCAAAATGCACGTCAGCTTGTTGAAACACTCCACAGCTTTAAGGTAGATGCAAGCGTTGTGGAAATCAGCCAGGGCCCCACAATTACACGCTACGAGGTTAAGCCTGCCGAGGGTGTTAAGGTTAGCCAGATAACCTCACTTTCAAAAGACCTTGCTCTTGCCCTTGCGGCAGAAAAAGACGTTATGGTTGCACCAATACCCGGCAAAACCACAATAGGAATTGAGCTTGCAAACAAAAACAGAAGCGACGTTATGCTGCGCGATGTACTCGAGAGTGACGAATTTAAAAATCACCCCTCAAAGCTTGCGGTTGCACTGGGCAAAGACATAAGCGGAAAGCCCATTATTATGGACCTTGCAAAAATGCCCCACTTGCTTATTGCAGGTGCTACAGGTGCAGGTAAGAGTGTATGCATAAACACACTTGTAATAAGCCTTTTGTACAAGGCAGACCCAAACGAAGTAAAGCTTGTTATGATAGACCCCAAGCAGGTTGAGCTTGGCGTGTACAACGGTATTCCCCACCTGCTTATCCCTGTGGTTAAGGATGCAAAAAAAGCCACAGGTGCTCTTGGCTGGGCAGTTAAAGAAATGACCGAGCGATACTCAATTTTTGAGCAAAACAATGTGCGTAACATTCAGGGCTACAACGAGCTTATGGAGCGCAACGGGACTCCCGAGGGCAAAATGCCGTCTATTGTTATACTCATAGACGAGTTTGCCGACCTTATGATGGTTGCCCCCGGCGATGTAGAAAACTATGTTTGCCGTATTGCTCAGCTTGCCCGCGCTGCAGGTATGCACCTTGTAATTGCAACACAGCGACCTGTTGTAAAATTTATTACAGGTAACATTAAAGCCAATGTACCCAGCCGTATTTCGTTTATGGTTGCGTCGGTGCGTGATTCGCAAACAATTCTTGATATGGGCGGCGCCGAAAAGCTTATAGGCAAAGGTGATATGCTTTATATGCCTGTTGGCGAAACAAAGCCAAGCCGTATGCAGTGTGCATTTGTATCGGACGGCGACGTTAAAAAAGTTGTGGAGGCTGTCTCCAGCGACTATACACCGTCTTATGACGAAACTGTTATAGAGCAGCTTGAGAGCGAAGAACACTACGAGCCCGACGGACAAGACCCGGGTGATGCAGACGAGCTGCTGCCCGAGGCAATCGAAATGGCGGTAGACAGTGGTACAATATCCACATCTCTCTTGCAAAGGAGATTTCGCATAGGCTACAACAGAGCAGGAAGCATTATAGACCAGATGGAACGACGCGGAATAATATCCGAGCTTGACGGCAACAAGCCTCGTCAGGTGCTTATAACAAGAGAGCAATATAATGAGATGTTGATGAAATAAGGAACCAAAATGATACAAAAAGGATTTTTGCCCATATGCCGCGAGGATATGGAAAAACAAAAAATTGAACAGCTCGACTTTGTATATGTGTGCGGTGACGCCTATGTGGACCACCCGAGCTTTGGTCATGCCATAATTTCGCGAATTTTGCAAAAGCACGGCTTTACGGTAGGCATTATTGCACAGCCCAGGTGGCACGATTGCGAGGATTTTAAAAGCTTAGGCAAGCCAAAGTATGCATTCCTTGTTTCGTCAGGCAACATTGACTCTATGGTAAACCACTACACCGCCGCAAAGAAAAAGCGCAGCAACGACCTTTACACCCCGGGCGGTGAGGCAGGCAAAAGACCCGACAGAGCGGTAATTGTGTATTGCAACAGAATAAAAGAGGCATACAGTGACGTGCCTATTATAATAGGCGGAATAGAGGCAAGTCTGCGCCGCTTTGCCCACTATGACTATTGGGACAACAAGGTGCGCCGCTCCATAATTTTTGACTCGCGTGCAGATGTTTTGACCTACGGAATGGGCGAAAAAATTATTGTACAGCTTGCAAACGCACTACGCGATGGCATTGCACTCGATGACACCTGCGCAGACGGCTGCTGCTATATAAAAAAAGATATATCGGAGATTGACGATTATATTGAGCTGCCCTCTATGGAAGAGGTACGTGACGACAATAAAAAGTATTGCATTGCAACAAAAATAGAATACCAAAATCAAGACCCCATAAGGGGCAAAACGCTTGTTCAAAAGCACGGCGACAGATATCTTGTGGCAACAAAGCCGATGATGCCTCTAAGCTCCCGTGAGCTTGACGAGGTATATGCCCTGCCATTTATGCGCACATACCACCCTGTTTATGAGAGTATGGGAGGTGTGCCTGCAATAGAAGAGGTTAAATTTTCCATAACCCACAATCGTGGTTGCTACGGCAGCTGCAGCTTTTGTGCACTCACCTTTCATCAGGGCAGAATTGTGCAGTCGCGCAGTGACCAGTCGGTAATAGACGAAGCAACTGCTATGACAAAGGACAAGGATTTTAAAGGCTATATTCACGATGTAGGCGGACCCACAGCCAACTTTGACGGGCCGTCGTGCAAAGAGCAGATGCAAAGAGGAACCTGCAAAAACAAGCAATGCCTTTTCCCCGAGCCTTGCAAAAATCTTGAAATCAATCACAGGCGTTATACCTCACTTTTACGAAAGCTGCGCAGCCTGCCAGGCGTAAAAAAAGTGTTTATACGCTCAGGCATACGCTACGACTACCTTATAAATGACAAAGACGATACATTCTTTTACGATTTGTGCAAGCACCATATAAGCGGTCAGCTTAAAGTAGCTCCCGAGCATATATCCGACAATGTGCTGAGGCTTATGGGCAAGCCATCGAAAAAGGTATACGATAAATTCAGCGAAAAGTTTTATAGCATAAACAAAAACCTAAGCAAAAAGCAGTATCTTGTGCCATACCTTATGTCAAGCCATCCGGGCAGCACGCTAAACGATGCAATAGAGCTTGCCCTTTATTTAAAGCAGCATCATATGCATCCCGAGCAGGTACAGGACTTTTACCCTACACCCTTTACCCTTTCTACCTGTATGTTTTACACAGGGCTTGACCCTCTTACAATGCAGGAGGTGTATGTGCCAAGGGATATAAACGAAAAGCAGATGCAGCGTGCACTGCTCCAGTTTGACAGACCCGAAAACAGAAAAACTGTTATTAAAGCACTAAAGCTTGCAGGCAGAGAGGATTTGATAGGTTATTCGCAGGGCTGCCTTGTTCCGCCCGAAAATCACAGGCAAACAAACAACAACAAATTATATTCAAGGAGAAACAGAAAATGAGCAAAATACTTGACGGAAAAATGCTTGCGCAAAAAATCAAAAATCAGCTTAAAGCAGAGGTTGATGTTTTAAAGCAAAAAGGCATCACCCCCGGGCTTGCAGTAATACTTGTAGGTGACAATCCCGCATCAAAGGTATATGTAAATTCCAAATCAAAAGACTGCATTGAATTGGGAATGCACTCCGAGCAAATTACCCTCAGTGGTGACACAACAGAACAAGAGCTGCTTAGGCTTATACACAAGCTTAACAACGACAAAAGCATCAACGGCATACTTGTTCAGCTGCCGCTGCCAAAGCACATAAACGAAAAAAGTATTATAAATGCAATTGACCCTTCAAAGGATGTTGACGCATTCCACCCACAGAATGTAGGCAAAATTATGACAGGTGATTACGAATTTCTTCCCTGTACACCTGCAGGTGTTATGGACTTAATCGAACTTTCGGGAATTGACCTTTGCGGCAAAAACTGCGTGGTTGTGGGCAGAAGCAACATTGTGGGCAAGCCTCAGGCAATGATGCTGCTGCACAAAAATGCCACAGTTACAATATGCCACTCAAAAACCCAAAATCTTAACGAAATATGCCAAAATGCAGACGTACTCGTTGCAGCAGTTGGCAAAGCAAATCTTATTGGCAAGGACGCCGTAAAGCCGGGCGCAGTTGTAATTGACGTAGGTATGAACCGAAATGCCGACGGCAAGCTTTGCGGTGACGTAAACTTTGACGAGGTTTTTGACATAGTATCACACATTACCCCAGTACCGGGCGGCGTAGGCCCTATGACAAGAGCAACCCTTATGCGAAATACGGTTACCGCTGCAAAAAAGCAGAATAATATGTAGTCAAACGTCCAAAAAAACATTGACACAAGCCCAAAAATGTTATAAAATAAATGTGTATGTTATTATTTATTTTTGTGTAATTCAAACAATGCGTATGTGCACTTTGCGCATTGCTTTCATCGACTTATATTTTCGATGCCCAAAAACTAAGTGAAAACAAATTTCTAAAAGAAAAGGAGGTTAGGATTTAACTTGACAGAATTAATAATTACAATTGCAGCTGCGGCAGTTTGCTGTGTTGTTGCCTTTTTTGCAGGCAGCATGTACAGAAAGAAAATTGCCGAGGCTAAAATCGGCGGTGCTGAACAAAAAGCAAAAGCTATTGTTGATCAGGCCGTAAAAGAAGCCGAAACAAAGAAGAAAGAAGCTTTGCTCGAGGCAAAGGATGAAATTCATAAAAGCAGAAATGAATTTGAAAAAGAATCTAAAGAACGACGCAAGGAAATGAATAGACAGGAAAGTCGTATTCAGCAAAAAGAAGAAGCATTGGACAAAAAGTCCGAAGCTCTTGAAAAAAAAGACGAGCTGCTTAATCAAAAAATCAAAGAAGCCGAAGCTCTCAAGGCCGAAACTGACAAGATTAAAAATGCTCAGCTTGAAATGTTGGAAAAAATATCAGGTTTGTCTGTTGAGGACGCAAAACAGTATTTGCTCAAAAATATTGAAACAGAAGTTCGTCACGAAGCAGCAATAATGATTAAAGATATTGAATCTCAGGCTAAAGACGAGGCTGAGAAGAGAGCAAAAAACATTATCAGTCTTGCAATTCAAAAATGTGCGGCTGACCATGTTGCAGAAACTACCGTTTCTGTTGTGGCTCTCCCCAACGACGAAATGAAGGGCCGAATTATCGGCCGCGAAGGCAGAAATATAAGAGCACTCGAAACTCTTACAGGTATTGACCTTATTATAGACGATACCCCCGAAGCAGTTATTCTTTCGTGCTTTGACCCTGTAAAAAGAGAAATTGCACGAATGGCACTTGAAAAGCTCATTGTTGACGGACGTATTCATCCGGCAAGAATTGAAGAAACTGTTGAAAAATCACGCAAGGAGCTTGATGCAATTATCAAGCAGGAGGGTGAACAGGCTACATTTGAAACAGGTGTACATGGTCTGCACCCTGAGCTTATAAAGCTTCTTGGCCGTATGAAATATCGTACAAGCTATGGTCAAAATGTATTAAAGCATTCTACCGAGGTTGCACACCTTGCAGGTATTATGGCTGCAGAGCTTGGCGTTGATATCAAAACAGCAAAAAGAGCGGGCTTACTTCACGATATCGGTAAATCTATCGACCACGAAATTGAAGGCTCACACGTTGACATTGGTGTAGATATTGCTAAAAAATATCACGAATCACAAGAGGTTATTCACGCAATTGCCGCTCACCACGGTGATGTTGAGGCAAACACTGTTATTGCCTGCATTGTACAGGCCTGTGACGCAATAAGCGCTGCAAGACCGGGTGCAAGACGTGAAAACCTGGAAACATACATCAAACGACTTGAAAGACTTGAAGAAATTGCAAATTCATTTAGCGGAGTAGAAAAATCCTACGCAATTCAGGCGGGCAGAGAAATCAGAATTATGGTTAAGCCCGAAAGCGTTAAAGAAGAGGATACCATACTCCTTGCAAGAGATATAGTTAAAAAAATAGAAAGTGAACTTGAGTATCCGGGACAGATAAAAGTTAACGTTATCAGAGAAACTCGTTCAGTAGATTACGCAAAATAATTAACATAATTTGAGAGCGGATTTTTTATAAGTCCGCTCTTTATATTTTTCATCGAAAACAAAGCACATAAAGCTATAAGATATATATGGAAAGGCTATTTTAAAATGAATATTTTGGTTATCGGAGATATTTTCGGAGATTGCGGACTGGGTTACACATCCCTTGTTCTCCGCGAAATAAAACAGGATTACAACATAGATTTTTGTATCGCAAATGCCGAAAACGTGTCGGGTGGCAACGGACTCACGTTTGGCGACTACCACACACTTTGCGAAATTGGCATTGATGCATTTACAATGGGCAATCACACCTTTGGCAAAAAGGATGTTGTAAAAATTCTCGAAAACGAAAACAATATAGTGCGGCCTCTTAATTACCCCGAGGGTACACCAGGCTGTGGCAGTATGCTGCTTAATTGCAACGGCAAAAAAATATGCATAATCAACGTTATGGGCAGAGTTAATCTGCTTAATATTGACTGCCCCTTTAAGGCAGCAGAAGCAGAAATACAAAAATACAAAAACGAAGCCGATATTATAATGGTGGATTTTCACGCAGAAACCACAAGCGAAAAAATTGCTATGGGATATTTTCTGGACGGAAAAGCGACCTGTGTGTTTGGCACTCATACCCATGTGCAGACGGCTGACGAAACAATACTGCCAAAAGGCACTGCATATATAACCGATATTGGTATGACAGGGGCAATTCACTCGGTGCTGGGAATTTCTAAAGAGATAATAATTCAGCGCTTTACCACTGCCCTGCCCCAAAAATTTGAGCATGCAAGCGGCAAAGCAAAGCTATGCGGCATTATAGTACAAATAGACGAAAATACAAACAAATGCACAAAAATAAGCCGTTTGTTGTACACCGACTGACTGGAGAATTTAAAATGAAAAACAAATCTTTTAAACTGGCAGCTCTTGTTATGGCTGCGGCACTTGTATTTGGCGGATGCACAAAGGATGATACGCAGGGCGAGCAGCCAAGCTCCGAAAATTTAATACCTCAGCAGGGAGGCAGCATAACTCTTGCATGCTTTGTGCCCGATACGCTCAACCCCCTTGCCACACAGTATCAGAATGTGCGCGATGTGCTTATGATTGTGTACGAAGGTCTTTTTAAGGCAGAAAGCACCCTTGAGGCAACTCCTGTTGTTGCGCAGAGCTACACAGTTTCTACATCCAACAAAATATATACCATTAAAATAAAGCCCGATATTAAATTTCACGATGGTACAATCTTAGATGCAGCAGATGTTGTTGCAACCTTTGACTATATTAAGCACTACGAAACTCCGTACAGTGAGCTTTTTAAAAATGTACTCAGCTACAAAATAACAGATGCCCTTACAGTATCCATAGAGCTTATATCACCACAGGCTGATTTTGTAAATGCTCTTGACTTTCCTATACTTCCCGCAGGGCTTGCAAAGCAGAGCTTTGCAAAGGAGAATTCTTCTTTTGTGCCAATAGGAACAGGCAAATTCAAATATGATGGCAGACTGCAAAACAAAAATATGACCTTTGTACGCAACGACCAATGGTACGGCAGCAAAAAGGCATATCTTGACAGTATAAAGATTTCGTTTATGCATAGCTCAGACGACCTTGTTCACGCATTTGATGCAGGCGAAATTGATATGTTCACCACCAATGGAAGCAACTGGGGCAAATTCAACTTTACTGCAAATCACAAAATATACGAAACAAGCTCACCGCGTTATGCCTTTATCGGCATCAACACAAACAAAGAGCCCACAAGCGATGTTGTACTGAGGCGTGATATAAACAGCATTATAAACAGAAATGAAATTGTGGAGGATGTAATGTTTTCACACGCATCTCCCGCAACACTGCCTATAATATCCACCGCATATTATTTTGAAAATGCTGCAAAAAGTGAAAGCGGCAGCTCACAGAGCACCCAAAAGCCTCAGATACTTAAATACAACCTTTCGCTTAAGCTTTTGTACAACAGTGAAAGCGACATTAAACAGCGAACCGCCGCCTATCTCAAAAAGGCATTTGAGCCTTACGGAATTACTCTTGTGCCTGAGGCAGTTAACTTTGAACAATACAAGCAGCGAATAAGCGAAGCGGATTATGATTTGTATATTGGCGAAGTTATAATGAACAACAATATGAATATGGACTTTATGTTCAGCTCGCTTCAAAAAACAAACCAGAATGTATGTACATTTGCAAATGACGAATTTGACAGTCTGCTTGCAAACCTCAATATGATGTCACCCGACAAGCAAAACAGCGAGCTGTTTTTTGAAAACTTCCGTAAATATTTTGACGAAAATGTGCCGCAAATCCCATTGTTTCACACAAACACTGCGTTGTTTGTAAGCAGCTACATCAAAGGCGGCATTACCGCAAATATGTCTACCTTTTATGGTGATATAGGCAACTTTTTTATATCATACAAATAATTTATATGATTTTTCGGGTCGATGTGGGCATCGACCCCTACTAAGATTACAAGACCTTCAAAAAAGGATGCACCGCATTTGCGGTGCATCCTTTTTTGAAGGTCGACTTATCTTTCCTTAGCTATTATTACCCTAACTCTTCCGCCCTTGTCCTGAGTTTTGTCATAATAAGCGGATACCGAATAGTCACTGAGATTATTTTTCAGCTCGCTTATAGGCAGTATTGTAAATGCAGAGGTTGCGCTTCCGCTTGCCGTTACCTTGTACACTGCCACATCGTCGCTCAAAAGATAAGTATTTGAAGCAATTGTGATTGTACCTTCGTTAACTGCTTTTACAACTCCCGAATAGTGATTGAGAGCCTTCATACCCACAATGCTTCCTCCCGAGAGAATAAACGCTGCAGGCATACTCTTTTTAAAAGTACTGCCATAGTTGATTGAGCAGGAGTACTGCTTTCCAAGAATATCACAGGTGTATCGCTTGGAGGATACCGACATACCCTCGTTTGAGCCGCTTTCGGTAAGGTTTGTTATTACACCGTAGCTATATGCATCACCTGTTACATTTTGGAGAATCAAATCGGATATTTCACCCTTGTTGTTCTTTTTGCAGTACAAAACCTTATTTGCTTCCACATATACTCCGTCAAGCCTTTGCAGATATGTAACAGTATATGCTCCAGGCTCGTCATCGCTGTCGTTGGTTGTTATATCAAGAATATTTGCTCCCTCGGCAACGGTGTGTGTGCCAATTTTAAGTGTATCGCTGTCAACTGCTCCGTACACATTTGTGTCTGCCTTTGCAACCGAAAGAGAGGCAACACCATCGTTGAATTTTACATTCATTACCTTGTTGATATATGTTGAATAGTCGTTCCTTGTAATAACCTCAAGCTCGTTGCCGTCAGAGCACACAAGCGACGCATATACCGAAGAATACGCATCGCCGTCGGCATTTGTAAACTGTTTTGTACCTGTTGCCACAAGATAGCCCGCAACTGCAGAGGTTGAGCCGGTTGCCGACATAACATCAGCAACCTGACCGTCTTTGCCTATAAGAAGTGTGATAGTATCACCTATTTTGCAATCACCGTTTGACGAAACCTTGTCAAATGCGGCAGCAGTTTCGAGAGTATATTGTGTACCCGACACTGTAATTGAAGTAGGCATATCTCTGTTTGGTGTAGCTTTTTCGTACACACCTGTAATTTTGCGGCTGTATGCAAACACAGTGTTTACATCCTCAAGATAGTACACAATGTCATTTGTCTGAATATCCGAAGCAGCCGACCTTACACCATCACGCATAACTGTAAGAGTCGACACATCAGATGTAAACGAATTGTACCATCCCGATGAAGTAACTGTTTTTGGGCCCTCCATATTATTTGTGGCAACTGTTATGTAGTCAACGCTGCCCGACGCATTTTTCATAAGATAAATGGTGTCACCTGTAGAAATTGAGCTTTTAACAGAGCCGTATGTTGTTTTGTTTGTATCTAAATATGCAGTAACGTTTGAATCTACCGAAAAGCTTGTCATTGCACCGTCACAGTATGTAACAAGTGTATCGCTGAGCCTTGAATATACAACGTGCTTTTGCGCTGTCTGAACAGATGGCATAAAGCCCGCATAGTCGTTGCCGTTTTCGGTTATGAGGTCGCCTTTGCGGCCAATAAGGTCGTCGTCAAGGCTGCCGCTTATTTTAAAGGTGCCTGCACTTGTGAGCACATAGCCGGGTGTTACAGAGTTGTTTTGCTTATTTGTGGCAATGATTATTGCATCCTCGTACAAGTTGCAGTCAAGCTGTTCAAGATACTTTGACGACACGCTCTGTGCATTTTTTGGATTTGCAACAAGCGTGTTATATACTATTTTTAACACATCCCTGCGCTTGAGTGTATCACCTATGTTTTTGTCTACGTTGTCAAGAATGTGGGCGCTTGCTGCAATACCCATCTGACCATATGGCCACGAGGTGCCAAAATCATCGTTTGTATAGCCAAGGAGCTTAAGCATTATTGTAACTGCTTCCTCCAGAGCAACAGTGTTTTCGGGGCGGAAGGTGCCGTCGGGATATCCTGTTATAATTCCGTTTGTAACAGCAACTCTTACATATGGTGACGCCCAGTGCTTAAAGGTACAGTCCCAAAATACCGATGTTGTACCGGATGTTGCAACTGTTTTGCGAAACTGCGACATTACAACGGCAATTTTTGCAAATTCTGCTCTGGAAACATTTTTGTCAAGCTCCATATCGCCGTTTTCGTCGCCAATCATTATTTGGAGTGTTTTAACAAGAGTTATTGCACTCTCCTCGTTGTATGCAGCATCAGATGCAAAACTTAGTGTTGGATATGAGCAAAGCAGCATTGATAATACCACTATTAAACACAAAATTCTTTTTTTCATATTTAAATCAACTCCTTTTTTAATCATATCGCAAAGCATCTATCGGATTGAGCGATGCTGCTTTTTTTGCAGGGAAATAACCAAATGCTATACCTACAAATGCAGATACAGTAAAAGATATAAGCATAGCCGGAACGGATGGTATCGCTGTCAATCCAAACAGCGTGGCGGCATACGACCCGGCAATACCAAGCAGGATGCCAATTACCCCTCCTATACAGCTTGTAGTTATTGCTTCTACAACAAACTGGCTCATTATATCCCACGGCGTGGCACCGAGGGATTTGCGTATACCTATCTCTCTTGTGCGCTCTGTTACCGACACAAGCATTATGTTCATAATACCGATGCCGCCAACAAGAAGCGAAACACCTGCAACACCCGCAAGCACAAGGGACATTGTGTCAGTGAGCTCATTGATAACCTCTATTATACTTGCCATATTGCTCACCGTGTAAGCATTGGTATTTGAAAACACACCAAAAAGATATTCCTCAATAAAATCCTGAGCCTTGTCAGCAACCTCTTTGCTTGTGGCATTAAAGGTATAGCTGCCCATTGTAAAGCTGTTTGACACTCTCGATGCCATTGTGTACGGAATAATTATCACATCATCGGCGCTTGCCTCTTCACTGTCGGCAGTTTCTTCAAGTACGCCCACAATCTGAAATGAATATCCGTTAAGCTTTATTGTTTCACCTACAACATCGTTGGTTCCGTACAGCTCATTTGCTATATATGTGCCTATTACACAGTTACGCAGTATTGCTTCGCAATCCACATATTCGATGCTTCTGCCCTGTTCTATTGTGAGCCCCTTAATGTGAGCATAATTTTCGTTAACGCCCACACAGCTTGAGACATCAACATTTGTGCTGCCGTTTTTGGCAGTTGCGCCTGCAACCACAATGTTTGGTGTCATAGACTCAAGGTATTGGGGGTTGTCGTCAACAAGATTTTGCATATCATCTATAGATACGCTTCTGTTGCCGCCTCTGCCCCTTACGCTTACTGTTATTGTGGTAGCACCAAGATTTTCAAACTCACTCAAAACATCCTGAGTCATACCATTTACTATGCTTACAATAACTATAACCGCTGCAACACCGATAATGATGCCCAGCATTGTCAAAAATGAGCGCATTTTGCTTCCGGCAAGGCTTTTGAGTGCAAGGCCGAATGCCTGTTTTATATTCATTGTGCATCCTCCTTTACCTCATCGGCAACTATTTTTCCGTCGTGAATTCGCACTACGCGCTTTATTTGGTCAGCTATTGAGTTGTCATGAGTGATAAGTACTATTGTTGTGCCCTCGCGGTTTAGCTGCTTTAAAAATTCAAGCACTTCTCTACCTGTTTTTGAATCAAGTGCACCTGTGGGTTCGTCGGCAAGTATAACAGGCGGGTTGCCTGCAAGAGCACGTGCAATAGACACTCTCTGCTGCTGACCTCCCGAAAGCTGTGACGGATATTTTTTGGCTCTGTCGGCAAGTCCTACTCTTTGGAGAGCTTTTTTTGCCATTTCCGTTCTTTCGGCGGGCTTTAAGCCCTTGTACAAAAGTGGAAGCTCCACATTTTCAAGCACAGTGAGCTTTGGAATGAGATTGTATTGCTGAAAAATAAATCCAAGCTCGCGATTGCGTATGTGAGCAAGCTCCTTTTCGCCCATTGTGCTGACATCGGTGCCATTAAGCCAATATTCACCTGTTGTGGGGATGTCAAGGCAGCCTATGATGTTCATACAGGTGGATTTACCCGAACCCGAAGAGCCTACAATACATACAAATTCACCTTGTGACACATGCAGTGATACGCCGTCAAGTGCTCTTATTTCGCTGTCGCCGTCTGAGTAAATTTTGTATATGTTTTTTAATTCTATCATTATGCGGCTATATCTCCTTTACTGATGCTTATTGGCGCATACCGCCACTGGGCATTCCTCCGCCTGAAGGCATACCGCCCATTCCACCGGGCATTCCTCTCATACCGCCCATCATACCTTGCTGAGTTGCTGCGGCTGATTCGGTGGTATCGGGAAGTAAAACTGTCTGCCCCTCGGAAAGTCCGCTCTTAATTTCGATAAATGTATTATTACTTAAGCCTGTTTCTACCTGAACAACTGTATATCCGTCAGGTATGTCAAGCTGTTTTTTCATATTTTCAAGGCGTGCTGCCTGTTTGTCTGCATCGTCAAGCTTTGCTCCGTCATCGTAATTTGCTTCGTCAACTGTTCCGTCATCGTAATTTGCTTGGTCAACTGTTCCGTCATCCTTAACTATAACAAAGTTGCCTCTTCTTACTGCCGAAACAGGTACGCGGAGTACGTCCTCTACCGATTCAACTATAATATTACCGGTTACGTTCATTCCCGGTATAAGTCCGCTGTCCTCGCCGTCTTGTATAGTAACCTTTACAGGATAGCTTGTAACACCCTGAGTCGAAGTTCCTACTATGCTTACACTTGTTACAGTTCCTGTAAAAGTGGTATTTTCTATTGCATCGGCAGTTATCTGAACCTCCTGACCCACTTTGATTTTGCTTATATCAAGCTCATCAATGCTCATTTCAAATATAAGTGATGAAAGGTCTGCAATGATTGCCATTGTTGAGGATGAGTTTGTGTCAAGCTTTTCGCCTGCTTTTGCAGTTTTTTCTATAACCTTGCCCGAAATAGGCGCCGTTATTCTGTAATCGTCAAGAGTTTCCTGCGCATCCTTGAGTGAGCTTACCGCATCATTGAGCGAAAGCCTGTTTGAGCGTGCGCTTAATGTTACGCTGTCACTCTCCAGACGCGCAATTACTGCGCCTTGCGAAATTTTGTCACCCTCGTGGTAATTTAAAGCCGTAACCTTGCCCGACACCTTTGCGGTGATTGTAGACTCATTTTTATATTCAAATTCACCTGCGTCGTTGCAAGCACAATCTCCTGCTACAACAGTAGCCTTGTCACCTGGCTTAATGGAGCCGGGGTTAGGTACCTCAAGCTCAACGTTTGTTACTGCAACACCATAGGAGTTGATGGTTGAGCCTGTTGCAATTCTTGAAACCTTGCCGTTTACCGAAGTAAATGAGCTCTCTAAGTTTACTGTAGCACTCTGCCCCACCCAAAGCTTTTGTGCATCGTTTGCATTAAATGGAATACGGAGCAGCATTGTACTTCTGTCTATAATCTCAGCAACAACTGTATTGTTGCCTACCTGGTCGCCCTTTTTAATGTTGAGTGATGTAATAACACCCGAAATGTCTGCCTTTATATTAAGGTTGGCAACATCTTCGGTTGCCTGGTCGTAATTCATCTGCGCTTTTTCAAGACTTGACTGCGCCCTCTCAATAGTGCTTGCTACAGAAGAGCTGTCCATCTCGTAAAGGAGCTGGTCCTTTTCTACATAGTCGCCTTCTTCAAAATAATCGGCAATTATATCACCTTTTGCAAGAGAGGTTACCTCGTACTGATTAATTGCCTCAATTACTCCTGTACCCTCAATAGAGCTTACAATGTCACCTCTTGTAACCTGGGCGTTAACAAGCTCAGCGGATGTTTTGTCGCTGCCTGTAAAAAATGAATATGTAAACACAAAAACTACAAGCAATGCCGCAATTATGATTGCCAGAATTTTTTTGCTGATTTCCAGACTTTTTTTGCCTAATTTTAAATTTACTTTTCCGTCAAGAAGCTTTAAAATTTTCATAGTTGGTCTCCTTTTACACAATATGCTTTATTATATTAACAAGTATATCATTTTAACATTAAAAAAACATTAGTGAATTGTGAACAAACTAAAAATAATGTGGATGTAAAATTTGCAAAATCGGTGCAAACGTCGTCTGCGGATGATAAGTGGTTTAACAATTTGTAATTTATATTTTACCCGATTTAATGGCACGCGCAAAGCCGCCGAAATTTTTTCGTCGTGGTTGCGCTAAAATGCCAAGATAATTATGGAACTTATTTTGTTCTTGGCATTTTACCACCAAATCGGGCAAAATATAAAAACAACTTGTAAAAACCATATCATATGCAGACTCTGTTTGCACCGATTTTGCTCATTAGCTTTAACCTTTATAAATTTTATGTAAGATAATATTTAAATTACAAATCCGCCGTTTATACCAATAATCTGACCTGTTATAAAAGATGATTTGTCTGATATCAAAAACTCCACTGCATGGGCAATGTCGTCGGCAGTGCCTATTCTGCCAACAGGTGTTTCGTCGGCAAGCTCGCGCAAAACCTCCTTGCCAAGGTGTGAATTCATATCGGTATCAATAACTCCAGGAGATATACAGTTTACAGTAATGCCCGACGGTGCAAGCTCTTTTGCCAGAGCCTTTGTAAAGCCGATTACAGCAGCTTTTGAGGCGGAATAATGAACCTCGCAGGAAGCTCCAACCTCGCCCCAAATTGATGCAACATTAATAATTCTGCCGTATTTGTTGTGTATCATACAGGAGAGCACTGCCTTTACGCAGTTAAAGCAGCCCTTTGTGTTTACGGCAAACATTCTGTCCCACTCGTATTCCGAAATATCGTTAATCATTTTTTGGCTTGCAATACCTGCATTGTTAATAAGTACTTCAACCGAGCCGAATTTTTGCATTACCTTTTGCCCCATTTTCTGCATTGCATCAAAGTCGGACACATCTGCTTTTACAAGCATTATGCGTGTCATATCTCTGCCCTCAGTAAAGCTGTTTGCGGCAACATCGTCAGAGGAATATACAAGCACAATATTATAGTTCATATCGTATAGCCTTTTTGCACAGGCAGCTCCTATACCGCGTGTACCGCCTGTAATTATTGCAGTTTTTTTCATACAATCACCTACCTCAGTTCAGTATATCACAAAACTAGCAATATGACAACAAAATATATTTGATTTTTATGCGTATTCGTGATATACTCTTTTATATATTACTGAAAGGAAATGAATTTGATGGGTTTATTTAACAACTATTTAAAGGAAGGTCCGGGTGTTGAAAAGGACGCACCCGAAAAGCATCGTTTTTTCTTGTTTTTTGAGCTTTTTGGGCGAAAGCCGGGCAAGCTTATACAGCTTAATATGATATATGCAATAACACTTATACCCCTTGTTATAGGTCTGTTACTCTCTCTCAGAGTAAACCCTGCCATAATGGCTGACGGAGTAATAAATGTGCAGGATTTAAGGGATTATCCTCTCATTGTGCTTTCGGGAGATATTATCGGACTCATTGTAC
The DNA here is from genome assembly GCA_045633845.1 of Clostridia bacterium. Classification (GTDB taxonomy): domain Bacteria; phylum Bacillota; class Clostridia; order UMGS1810; family UMGS1810; genus RGIG4708. The sequence goes on along the minus strand of JAZQZC010000036.1, from coordinate 12,046 downwards.
TTGTGGCATCGCTGTTTGTTGCAGGGCCTGCAACTGCGGGCTTTACATATGTAATCCGCAACTTTCAGAGGCAGGAGCACGCGTGGGTGCTCAGCGACTTTTTTGACAACTTTAAAAAGAACTTTAAGCAAGGCACCCTTATGGCAATACTTGACCTTGTGCTTTGCACAGTTATGTATGTTGCACTTGTTTTTTACGGATATATGGCAAAAGACTGGGCTCCTGAGCTTGTATCTGCGGCACCGTATCTTATGGCGACAATTTGTGTTTTTGCACTTGTTTACCTTTGGATGCACTATTATATATACGTTATGATGGTAACATTTAAGCTAAAACTCAAGGATATATTTCATAATGCATTTTTGTTTGCCTTTGCAAAGCTGCCCCTTAATATATTTATAAGCATTATTGTGGGAGCTGTGCTTTTTGCAAGCGTATATTATATGTTTTATGGTGCAATAGCGGCATTTATTATATCATTGGCATTTGTGGGATATGTAATAACATTTTCGGTATATCCTACTATTGATAATTACCTGCTGACACCTGCAAAGCAAGCTGCAGATGATGAGCAGGATATTTGATATAGCCGAAAGATGGAGATTTTTATGAAAAATGTAAAGGTATATACAGACGGCGCCTGCAGCGGCAATCCGGGCAAGGGCGGCTATGGTGCAATACTCGAATACAACGGAGCAACAAAAGAGCTGAGTGCGGGCTATTTGAGCACTACAAACAACAGAATGGAAATACTTGCGGCAGTAGTTGCACTTGAGACGTTAAAAGAGCCGTGCAATGTTGTGCTGACAAGTGACTCAAAATATCTTGTCGATTCCGTAAATATGGGCTGGATAGAAAAGTGGAAAAGCAACAACTGGTACCGAACCAAAAGCGAAAAAGCAAAAAATGTGGATTTGTTTAAAAGACTGGTTATTCAGCTTGAGCGGCACAATGTGGAATTTGTATGGGTAAAGGGGCACGCAGGTCACCCCGAAAATGAGCGTTGTGACAAGCTTGCAACAAGTGCGATTAACGGAGATAATCTGTTGGAGGATGTTGTTGAGGAATAATATAAAAAAATACTTCTCACAAAAAAGTGAGAAGTATTTTTTTGTATTATAAATATACTGTTTGTATTCGCGGGTGAAATGAAATTGATACTTCAAACGCTAAGGAAAAGTGGCACTGCCGATTATTAACCTTTAACAGCTCCAACCATAACGCCTTTTGTAAAGTATTTCTGAATGAAAGGATATACACACAAAATCGGAACAGTTGATACAATGATAACTGCGTATTTTACAGTTTCGCTAACAAATGATGCTTCACCTGCACCGCCCTGTCCTGCCATACTGCCTTCACCAACCATTGATGTTGTATCGTTGCTGATGAGGATTTCACGCAGGATAAGCTGGAGTGGGAACTTCTGACGGTCTGACAAATAGAGCATTGCGCCGAACCATGAGTTCCAGTGACTAACTGCGTAGTAGAGAGCAATAACTGCAATTGTAGCTTTTGAAAGCGGAATGATAATCTGCCACAAAATTCTAAGGCTAGACGCACCGTCAATTTTTGCTGATTCTTCAAGACTTTCGGGTACAGATGCAAAGCCTGTACGAAGTACTATCATATTGTATGTGCTGATTGCGCCCGGAATGATAAGTGACCAGAGCGAATCGAGGAGTCCAAGCTCCATAATGTTGAGATATGTAGGGATAAGACCTCCGTTGAAGTACATTGTGAATACAATCATCATTGTAATCGGCTTGTTGAGCATTACGTTACGTCTTGAGAGAACGTATGCTGCAAGACAAGTCATAACCATATTTACCAAAAGACCGAAGAAAAGTATAAAGAATGTATTTCCGTAGCCTTTGAGAATCATAGGATTTTCCATCATAAGGTCGTATGCAATGAGTGACCATCCCTTTGGTATAATGAGAACACCATCGTGAGCTGCGAGCAATCTCGGGTTTGAGAAAGACGCACACACAACGTGCCACATAGGATAGAACATAATAAATATCATTGCAATCATAAAGCAAACGTTAAATACATTGAATATCTTTTCGCCTGTACTGATTTTAATTTTATTTTTGCTGATTTCTTTATCCATTTTATGTCCCCTCCTTACCACAATGATGTATCTGAAACTTTAGCCGAAATCTTGTTGGTTGTCATAACGATGATGAAGTTGATTAAAGAGTTGAGCAGACCAACTGCCGATGAATACGACCACTGCTGACTGCCAAGACCTACACGATAAACGTATGAGGATATAACGTCAGATGTTTCGTAAATAAGACTGTTGTACAAAAGAATAATCTTTTCGTATCCTACGCCCATTATCGCACCGAGTCGGAGAATAAGCATAATGATGATTGTAGGCATAATGCCCGGAAGTGTGATGTGCCAAACCTGTTTCCATTTGTTGGCACCATCGATACGTGCTGCTTCGTAAAGCTCCTGGTCAATACCTGAGAGAGCAGCAAGGTAAATAATTGAACCCCAGCCGATTTCCTGCCATATACCTGAAAGTACATAGATTGGTACAAAGCACTCTGCACGAGAGAGCAGTGATTTTTCGGGTCCGCCGAGAGCAACTACAATATTGTAGATAAGACCGCCTTCGTTAACAAAGGTTTTGATAAGACCGCAGGCTACAACCAGTGAAATAAAGTGCGGTAAGTATGAAATGGTCTGTGCAATTGATTTAAACTTCTGGCTCTTGAGTTCGTTGAACATAAGAGCGAGAATAATCGGTGCAGGAAAACCAAAGACAATGCCCGAAATACTGATTGTAAGAGTGTTACGGAAAATTCTTACAAAGTCAGGATTTGAGAAAAAGCGTTTGTAATGGAGTAAGCCTACCCACTCACTTCCCCATACACCTTGAACCGGACGGTAGTCCTGGAATGCGATTACTGCGCCGTACATTGGCTTGTACATAAAGATTAAGTAGTACAAAATCACAGGAATAATGAGGATGTACAGTGCGTAATTGCGAGAAATGTCTGATTTGAGTCTGTAGCTGAAGCTGAGCTTATCTACAGGCTTTATGGCTGCTTGTTTGTTTTTTGCCATTTTTTAAATTCTCCCTTCAACTGTTGTCAGGTCAATATTAACCAAACTTACTGACCTATTTCATTTGTCTGTAGCGTTCCATTTCTGCGCACATAAGAAGGAAAGCACCACCGCCATGGAGGTCATTCTTGATTTGTGCACGATTGATGTAATGCTCGTATGTGCCTTCATCAATACAGGTACCTACACATACTTTATCTATAACAAGGTAGCCATCTTCATCCATATAGGTTGAGTCGATACTACCTTTATATGCTTTTTCAATAACTTCGCCAAATTCATCTTTAGATACAACACCCAAACGCACTGCTTTTGCATACGCGTATATAAAGAGATTTGTACCCGAGCTTTCAACCCAGTTGTCAGGCGCGTCAATGCGGTCGATAACCTCAAACCACATACCTGTCTCTTTGTCCTGGAAGTTTGCAAGGCTTGTAAGCAAGTCTTTTTCAATCTGCTTAAGACGAGGACAAGCAGGGTGGTCTGCAGGAATTAATTCGAGGACATCCATAATAGCAACTGCATACCAGCCAACGGCTCTTGACCAGAACTGACTTGAAAGTCCTGTTTTTTCGTCTGCCCAAGGTTGTTTTGGTTCGTAGTATGAATCGTCCCAACCATGATAATAAAGACCGGTTTTTGCATCCTTCATATGGTCATCCATAAGGAATATCTGATTAATTGCTCTGTCTCTCAGCGTTGGGTCACCGGTGAGGTTTGCATACATACACGAAAGCGGACCTGCCATATATGCACCGTCAAGCCACATCTGATTGTGCTGAATCATCATATGCCAGTAGCCACCATGGCGGTTAACAGGCCAGAAATACATAGATTCACCCACCGTTTTGATTGCATTCATATATTTTTCGTCTTTTGTTTCTTCGTAAAGGTTGTAGAACAAAATGATTGGCTGTCTGTGGTCGAGCATTTCGAGAGATCTTTTTGCAAGGTCTGCAGTTTGGGGGGTATTTAATTCGTGCTTAATACCGATAATCTCGCCATTTGGGCCGATAACACTGTCTACATAATCTTTTATATAATTAAAATATTTTTTATCACCGCATAGCTTATAGATGTTTTGCATACCCGAAAGGCAGACTCCCTGATGATAAAACAAAGTTCCGACCGGCGGAAGCATATGCGGTTCAAATTTATGAATATATGCATCACATGCTAATTTCCCGTATTCTAATGGTGTTTTCATAATAAATTCCCTAAGCCTTTCTGCTTTTTTTAAGCACTTATCGTGCCTTACATATTTTAGGTAGGCAGTGCCCAAAAGGCACTACCTACCATAAATAGTCAAAACAAATTATCTTGTCTGATATCTTTCGTATGCTTCCTGGTTGTACTGAATAATTTTTTCAATACCTCTCTGTTTGATGTTTTCTCTGAATGCATCAAAGTTTTCGATTGGTTCGATACCCATAATGAATTTTGCAACCATTTCATCTCTGTATGTAGTGATGTTTTCTCTTTCGGTAGCAATTTCGTTAATCTGGTCTACTGTGAGTGAGTATGGAGGCAAGAAGTGCTCTTTTACATCTGTGTACATCCAGTTTTCCAAAGCAAGCTGCTGCTGTGGAAGGGCTGCATACTGTTCCATATATTCTCTTTTCTGAACAAATGGAGCTTCTGTGTGAGAGTTTGTGTATCTTGACATAGAAACTGCCATTGAAAGACCGTCAGGATTTTTTGTGATAAGCTCTGTAAACTGTGGGTATTTGCCTTCGTAGCCTTCTTTGTCTACCAAAGTATAGCTTTCGCCTTCGATACCGAAGTTGTGGAGCATAATACCATCTTCACAGTAACCGTAGTCGAGGATTTTAGCGCAGAGCTCTTTGTTTTTAGCGTCTTTTGTGATAACACCAAAGATACCTGTTACAGCATTCTGATAGTTACCATATATAGGCTTGTCACCCTTGTTGAGAACAGGGGCTTTTGTACCTGTAACGCTAAAGCCTTCTTCGGTAGCTGCAGCCATAATTCTGCCGATACCGCTGCCACATGCACCAGCGGTAACACCAAGCTCGCCGTTGAGCGTTTTAGCATGTTCATCTGTAGAAGATGTGTAATCTGATGCGATGTAGCCTTTGTTGTACCAGTCATTCATAAGAGTAAGCCAGTCTTTAAAGCCATCTTCCATAGGACCATATTTGATAACGCCATTGTCAACATAGAGATCGTTTGTGCATACGCCATAAGCCTGCATAAATCCACCCTGAGTATTGAGAAGTGCACTTACTGAAGGTGCTGCGCCGCCCAGCTTTTCTTCTTTAAATCTTTTGAGAACTACTTCCCATTCGTCAACTGTTTCGGGAAGTTCGAGACCAAGGTCATCGAGCCAATCATCACGGATAATCATACCTGCAGAAGTCTGAAGGTATTCTTCACCTCTGATGAAAGGATAACCATAGTACTGACCATTGTCAGTTTTAATCATCTTGTCAAGTTCCGGATGGTCTTTTATGTAAGCAGCAAGATTTGGTGCATCTGTTTCGAGGTTGAGTTCCTGAACAATGCCGTCGTCAAGAGCCTTCTGTGGGCCGCCGGGATAGTTTGTCTGCCATTTGTATTCAATAATGTCAGGGAGTTTACCGCTTGCAATTAAGATGTTAAACTTTTCTCCATCCTGTCCCTGTGCAGGGTGCTGATATTCGATTTCACAATCGAAGGTTTCCATAAGCTTCTGAGCCAATGGGGTTTCGCCAAGGTTACTCACAACCTGAGCTGCATTGTTTGAAAGCATAACCCAGTATGTAACTTTGTTAGAACCGCCACCTGTGGCAACGTCGTCGCCACCGCAAGAAGCCAACATAGCTGTTGCTGCAATTGCTGATGCAACTATAGCAAGTCTTTTGAAATTCTTTTTCATAAAAATTTCGCTCCTTTTTTTAATTTATAACACATCTGACGAAAGTATAAATTCTATACCAAAACATCAGATTTTGTTATCTTTACCATAACACCTATTACATATTGTATCAAATGTTGTGCATATTGTCAAGTGTATATTGTCAATATTTCACAAATAAATTGGAGCTTTTTTTATGTTTTTATTATGTAAACCAATTTGATTTGTAGTTATTTAACAATCTGCGGTGAGGTTGTATAATCCCTTGATGCTATGCGGTTTTGGGAAACCGACGAGCAAAGAGATGCAATATCGGTTGCGCGGATATCAAGCTCAACCGCGCCGTCACATTGTGTGTTAAAATCTGCAAGCTTTGTAATAACAGGGATATGTGCATTTTGTTTTATTTGCGAAATAATTTCAAAGCCCTTTTGGTTTGCTGCAACAACACGCAGATAATTTGCGTTGCTGCCCTTTTTAATACCAAGAATTGAGCACATCATTACACGTCTTATTCTATGAGCGGTGTAGCGCTTGGTAACGCAGCCTGCTACAAATTGGTCAAGGCAGGTGCTTTGCTTTGCGCTTTTTATCATACGCTCAGCCAGCCCCTCCTCCATACCTGCAATATCACGCAAGCTGGCAGCATCTGCAAGACGGAAAAAGCCGAGAACAAGGCTCTCGAGCCTGCTTTCGTCATATATATCTGTTGGGATTTGCGGCACAAGGAGGGATATATCTTCTCCATTTTTCATCATATTGCGCACTGCGGTTGCGCTTGCAACATCGCCGCTTGGCAAGCTGCTGTGATAGCTATTGGTACGCGGCACTGCAACAGGCTTTATTGTTGATTTTAACTGCAGTAGTGCTTTTATATAATTGACCGCAAGTATATCGTTGGGGTTGAGCTTATCTTTTATACCACAGGCTGATAATGCCGCTCTAACCGCAGCAGGATAGCCTATGCCGATATCCATTTGCTCTTTAACAGTATTTGTAAACACCTCAGGCGGATTATTAAGAATATTTGCTATGTGATAAAGTGGCTCAGTATCCCCTGTTTCGCTGCCAAAGGACAAAAAATCAACAACACCGCTTTTATGGAGCAGCTCCACTGCACCAAATGCAAAATTATCTGCAGACTGCAGCACGCTGACCGTGGGCAGCTCCACCACCAAATCTGCGCCGTTTTGTACAGCGGTTTTTGCTCTTTGCCATTTGTCGGATATTGCAATTTCACCGCGCTGAACCATACTGCCGCTCATTATGCACATTACATAATCTGCACCGGATTGCTTTTTAGTTTGGTCTATATGATATTTGTGTCCGTTGTGAAAGGGGTTGTATTCGCATATTATCGCTGCAACAGTGTTATTGTTAATCATTTTGGGGTGCTCCTTTATTTATCGTCTGCGTAAGATTTTAATGAGTTTTTGATTAAATATCATAACAGTGACCTAGCACAAATAATTTGTTAATACGATTATATATTAATAAAATCACGTTGTAAAGACCGAAATTTTTAAAATTCTTAACATTAGCCAGATGATGGGTGACAGATGGGGATGTTCCTTTGTAAAAGGTGCGTCCCCATCTGTCACTGATTAATTTATCGCCGTCTGTTTGCTTGGGCAACGAGGACACACCTCTTGCGAGGAATGTCCCCGTTGTCATGCAAGCATCCCCACTGTCACCTCAACCCCAGCTGCATCATAGCATTGCTTACAAGCTCCTTGCCGCTTTGCCACAGCTCATAGCTTTTGAGCTTAAATTCCACTCCGTCTGTTACCATACTGTATGTTTCGCTCCCCAACTGATTTTTGAGATATTGCTGAGATTGAGCATCTACGCTTACACAAGCCTCGTCTACAAAGCACAGCGGCGGAAATAACACGCACCACCAGTTTTTGCCGCTGCCCTGACCTATTACTACCTTAAGTGCCTGGTAATCCCCCTCGGGAAAGGTTATGTCGCCGTAGCTTTTTCGCGGGAAGCTTTGGGTACCATAGCTTACATCCACTGTATAATCATATCCGTTTTTGGCAATCTCATCCTCGGCTTGTTTTTTGATATATAGGAGGTTTGTGCTTATATCAGCAGACACTGCATCTATATTGTTTGCTGCAGAAAACTCATCGCTGCACTCCGAAAGTATGCGGTCACGCACCTTTAATTTAAGCGCCTGGTCGGCCTCGCTGTCGCTGTTTGCAACAACGTGCAGACGGATTATGCCTTTTGCAAGAGCGGCCTCGGTGGTATCCATATGGACATTCAGCACAAAGCATAACAAAAAGCCTATACAAAGTGCGGAAATTATTTTTTTCATAAAAGTACCTCCTGGTATTTATAAGCGTTGGCAGGTGACAGTGGGATGTTCACATGACAACGGGGACATTCCTCGCAAGGGGTGTGTCCTCGTTGCCCAAGCAAACAGACGGCAATAAATTAATCGGTGACAGATGGGGACGCACCTTTTACAAAGGAACATCCCCCACTGTCACCTCTTGCGAGGAATGTCCCCGTTGTCATGCGAACATCCCCCACTGTCACCTCGTTAAAAAAATAAGGTTGGACAAATTGTTTGTCCAACCTAATTATTTACTATTCTTTTAAATTTTATACAGTTCGAGTAACAATTACCTCTTTAAAATCTTTTTTAAAAATTTCGGCTGCAAGCTGAGCTTTTGCTTCATTTTCAAAAATGCCGAAAACAGTGGGTCCGCTGCCGCTCATAAGCGAAACGAGCGCACCGAGAGAGTACATTTTGCTTTTAATTTGGTCAATTACGGGGTACTCTTTTATTGTTACACTTTCCAAAACATTGCCCATATACTCATAGCTTTGAGTATATTGCTTATTTTTGATGCACTCAACAAATTTGTCAACATCGGGGTGTGAAACGTCACTCAAATTAAGATTTTTGTACACCCAGGGTGTTGACACCGCAATATCGGGCTTTACAAGCAGCACTGTGTGGCTGCCGTAGGAGCAAAGCTCCTTAAGCTCTGTGCCCGTACCTTCGGCAAGAGCTGTACCAGCAATTACGCAGTATGGCACGTCGGCACCGAATTTGCCGCCGATTTCCATCAGCTTTTGTTTTGAAAGTCCGAGCCCCAGCATACTGTTGAGTGCGAGCAAAACTGCCGCGCCGTCGGTGCTGCCGCCTGCAAGACCTGCGGCAACAGGAATGTTTTTTTGAATATCAATATGAACACCCATGTCCGTCTTTGCTTTATCAAGCATCATTTTTGCTGCCTTGTATGCAATGTTTGTATCATCGCATGGCACAACACCGCTATTCGACGAAATTGTAATGCCGCTGCCCCCGAGCTCTACCGTTACAACATCACACAGAGCGAGTGACTGCATAACCATTTTTACATTATGATAACCATCGGGGCGTCGGTTTAATACGTCAAGCACAAGATTAATTTTTGCGGGTGCATTTATTTTCATAAGTGTATCCTATTCTATCCCATAAGCAGATATGTGTATATCTGCAGCTTCATCGGCATATGCTTTTGTAAATTTTATGGTTTTTTGTTCTCCCGGGAGCATACTGAAATAGTTGTCCTCAGGGAGCACATTTCCCTCTATTTCTACTGCCTGAATGTAGCCTTTGGATTTAAGTGTAACAGAGTTTTCGCCAAGCTCGTACTCAACATCTGTTTTGCACACATTGAGAGCGCCCTCTTTGTAAAATGCTCTGTCGTTATCTGTATCGGCAACAATTATGCAATCTGAGCTGTACTCAAAGCTGTGTACAAGCTGCGACTCACCGCAAGGCACGCAAGCCTCTCCGCTGTACAGCTGCTCCGTTTTGCCGCATTTAACATCCACCGCGTACACACAAAGCTTTGTACTGCAAGGCTGTGTGCCGTCGTTGCAAACATACACCGAGTATGTACCGTCGTTTTTATCTACTGAGCACACAACAGGCTTTGAACACCTTTTAAAGCTGTAATAGGACGCTTTTGGCATAAGATAGTAATCTATAAATGTCCAGCCTACCGCTGCGGGCCAGCAATCTGCAAGCATCCAGAAAATGACACCGGAGCAAAACCATTTTTCTCTCCTGAGCTGCTCAAGTACCACCCTCACGCACTCGTGCTGAACATACTTCATTTTGAAATTGCGGTCGTATCCGTCTTTAAAGCTGCCGAGAATTTTTTGAGTAAGCTCAACAAAATACTCAAAAAGCTCTTTTTTCATAGCAGGATTTCCTTTTGTGTGATACAGCATCACAGATAAGTCGTCGCCAAAAATGTCATCCTCTGTCATAAATCTTTTTGACGAATATGTGCTGATGCTGCCAAAGGTAGGCTCCTCCGCAATAAAGCGTGCACACAGGGTTTTATAAAGCTGCTTGTAATTATCGAGAGGCTTGTTTTCTATTGCATCAAGAATATAGCTCAGATACTGCGTGTTATGAGTTGTACCAACTGTGTTTGAAGCATAAAAGCTGCCGCCGTAAGGGCTTGATGGCAAAAAGTCGCGCTCGGGGTCAAGCTCCATCAATACAGGCACAATTCCAAACACTGCTGAGCTTCTGCCAGGGTGGTCTGCCATTGTGTCGTCGCCGTTTATTGCATTTTCGTTGTCACCGCTCCACCACATAAGGCAAGGCTCATTGCGGATTAGCTTTGCCGCGTACTCCGCCTCTTTGTTAAGCTGATTTATAAACCACTGCTCCTTTTCGGGGTAGCTGCCGCACGCCATCAAAAAGTCCTGTGTAACCATAATGCCCAGACGGCTGCATTCATCATAAAATTCCTTTGTTTCAAAGGTGCCGCCGCCCCATACGCGGAGCATATTAAGCCCCATATCCTTTGCCATGGCAAGAATTTTTGAGGTTTTCTCTTTTGTTCTGCCGTTTTCAAAAGGCTCACATGGAACCCAGTTTGCGCCGCGGCAAAGAATTTTTACGCCGTTTACAACAAGTATAAAGCCCGAAAACTTTGTGTTTTTGTCATATTCCTGTGAAAAGCCTGTCTTTTTAAGCTCAAGGCATTTTTTGTAATAATCGCTGCCCTCTTTGTCGGTGGTCTGCAATATTTTAACGGTTCGTATACCAAATTTTTCGCTGTACAGGATTTTGCCGCCACAGCTTATACGCAGCTCATAAAGTGGCTGCTCGCCGTAGCCTGTGGGGTACCACAGCTTTGCATCCTCAATTGACACATTAAAGCTGTATTTTGGGTATGAGCAATATTTTGAGTGACTTTTTACTTTATTGCCGTCGCAATCGTATATTTCAAAATCAAACACCTTGTTTGCAAAATTTTCGCCAAAGCAAGCACTGATGCCCACATATGCGCCCATAGAATCGATGCTTTTGGTGTAAACATACACATTATCAACTATCGGCTCGTCTTTGTCATACATTTTTAAATACACGTCGCCGCATATACCACAGGACACAAAGCGTCCGACCCAATCCCAACCATAGCTGCACTGGGTACGGCGTGTGTACATACGCTCGGTGGTAAATGCACCTCTCAGCTTAGGCTTGCCGCTTACAGAGGATATTGGTGAATAAAAATACACATCTATTGTATTTTTGCCTGTTTTCAAATAATCAGCCACGTCAAATTCATACGATATGTGACCATTGTCGAGGTTGCCGAGATGCACGCCGTTAAGGTACACGTCGCAGTATGTATCAAGCTTTTCAAAAACCAATTGAGTGTGCGCGTTTACTGTGTGCAGCTCAAATTCCTTTGAGTAATGCCAGTCAAAGCTTTCGTACTTTTGAATTTGGTCTGCATTTGTGCGCCAAAACGGGTCAAAGCCCTTTGCGGTTATTACATCATTAAGAGTACTTCCCGGAACAGAGGCGTCAAGTGTCAGGCTTTCGTTTGTAACACAATTGCTGCCTGTTGCGCTCCATTTACCTGTGAGCATAAGTTTTTTCATCATTCTTCCTTGTATGATATATTTAGTCCTAAATATATCAATACTCTCCTTTCTTTTAAACCTTTATGATATAATCAATAAAACACTGTGTACTTTTTATAATTACCTATAGCTTTGACTATTTGTTAGGAGTGTATTGCCACAGTTTTATCTAAATTATTTATAGTTGGATAAGTCTTTGAACTTTCA
>JAZQZC010000035.1:0-24058 GCA_045633845.1 Clostridia bacterium | reverse complement strand
GAAAAAGCGAATTTGTATCCATCATCTTCAAAATTATGAAACAAAGTAACAACTTTATTTATAACCATCAGCCAATCCCCCTGTACAAAAGCCCTGTATCTGCCAGATACATTGCTGCCATTTCGTATGCTTTTTGCTTTGTACTCTTGCTATTTTTATCATATGATACAGAATAGCCGTCTGTATTTTCGCTTGCAATTCCGTCGGTCTGACCATCTATGTATATAATGTCTGCAATAGCGCAGCACGCAAGTTTAACCTCTTCCGGGTATGGTTCTGACGGCTTGTTTACAGCAAAAAAAATATTCAGCATTGCATCGGCATGACGAAGATACATCAATTGCTCCGCAGCTGGGATTACCGGCTCGGAGTCTGTGTTATAGTAACTGTTGCGATAATAATCTGTATCGGCGTACATATTCACTCACCCCGCTTACGCTTTGATGCTTGCGTGTGCATAACCTGCAGCAACAACTGTTGAATCTGCGCCGACTTCTACAACCTCAATGATTGCATTTTCTTTTGCAGTTATCGCAGTTGTGCCGGATTCAAGCTTGGTAAATCCGTCTGCAACAGCCTCGCCGTATTTAGCACGTACAGCAGGATTTACTCTGTAATAGAGTTCACCAGTGTTACCTGTAACAGTGGCAACTGTGTGACCCTTTGTAGTGCCTTCGGTACAGCTTACAATAAGCGCAACAGGTGAGTATACACTTCTGATTGCCTTGGAACGTAATACTTTGTGTGCATATACATTTCTTGCTTTAACTGCAGATGCACCAACATATGAAGCTGAGCCATCAAGATTTACTACTTTTGGCTTAACTGCAAATTCCATCGCTCTTGTTGCAAATCTCGGGTGACCGGCAATCATTGAAAGACCTGCGGTATTGTCGTTGTAGGTAATGACATTAAATCCTGCAATACGACCAACAACACCGTTTGCCTTTACTTCATCGCCAAGAGATGATGCAGCAATAAATTCAGGTGATTTAATAATGTGTGCCTCAGCATCCGGCGTAACAATAAGGTACCTTTTTCCGTCATCCGGAACATTTACCTCATTAAGTGCCTTTCGGATATCAACAATAACAGAATATACATTGTCTTTATTAAGCAATTCAACGCCCATAGGTGTTGAACCTGCAAGCAAAGTGTCTGCACCATCTTTGTCTATCTGTGATGCAAGTGAGTATCCTGCACTGTCAAGTCTTTCGGCAACAATATTATCCGGTACAGCTGCAGCGTCATAATTATCAATTACCTCATTAACCGCTTTATCTTTATCAATAAGTATTGTTTCGTATGCAGTGCTACTGTTTGAACCCTTGATACCATTTGCCTTGTCGTAATCACTTACAGGCACTTCGGTATCTCTTACAGGTATTTTTACCGCACCTGCAGTCGGTTTGCCCTCGTAGTCGTTGTTAAATACAACGCCATCCTTGAGCTTTGCTTCTTTACGCATTTTTGCAAGCACAAGCTTGCTGTATCTTTCCTGTGACATATATCAATTCCTCCTTTAGTCAATTTTTAAATCAGGATTTTTTTCTATAAAGGCTTTTTCAACGCCGTCACGCTTTGGTTCGGAATCACCCTGGGGCATACCGCCTGCCATTGGCTCGGTTGCAAACAAGTAATCATTGTCTGCCTTGATAGCCTCAAGCTGTTCGTCAAAGCCTTTAAGTCCTTCATCATCAAAAGTAAGCTTATCCATATCAATAAGCCCCTTGAGTGCTTTTGCATTTTTTGCACCGCTTGTTGCAAGCTTGAGCTCCAGGGCAGAATCGAATTTAATTTTTTTGATATCGCCCTCAAGCTTTTCCTTATCTTTCCTTAAGGTCGCAAGCTCTTCGTTGTTCTGACTGCCGTCAGCTGATTCTTTTGCAGCGGCAATGTCAGCATCATACTGCTCCTTGGCAATGTAAGCACCGTCTGCAGCATTTACAAGTTCAATGCCGCCTGCAGCATTGACTTTTTCCTCGACCTGAGCAAACAACTCATCGCCGAGAATTTCTTTTAACCATTTCATTTTGTTAACTCCTTTACATAAAATTTTGTACTAAAAAAGCACCTACCGTTTGTGTCGGGTAAGTGCTAAGGTGGTTTACACCGTATTAACTTTTTCATATACTCCTCCATTTCTTTGCACTAAAAAACACCCTCAATTAAGAGAGTGTCTTTACAGTGTTATCCATTTTCATATAAATCATCATACACCGATTGTGCCCGATGTCCCAATTCATTCAGATATTGCTGACGAACCATACCTTCTCTAACAATGAAACAGTGTAATTCATCAAATAACTCACTGAGAGTATAATTCTCGTATTCAGGTATGTATTTTTCTAAAAATCTTATTGATTCTTCGGAAATATTAAACACAATAAATAACCTACCTTTTTGGAGTTGTCTGTACCAAACATTTTTTATCAGGATTAACAGTAACACCACATTTTTCGGAAGTAATAAGTACACTGGTTTTTCCGTCAGCATCCACTTGTGTTTTGCCGACGGTACCATTTTCAAGAGTATACTTTATATCATCAATCAAAACTCCTGCACGATTTGATTTTTTTGTTGTGCCGCCTCTGCCGATAGCCCTGCTTACAAAATGCGCCGAATAATCTTTAATGGTAATGCCGTTTACTGTTGTAACGCCTATGAGCGTTTTTTCGATTTCTTCTGCAGTTTGTTTATAATCAGCATATCCAAGCATAGGTGTTACATCGCCCTTTTTAACTGACAGGGCGTATTTTTGCAATCTTCGGTACTCTTTTTTATCATTATACTTCATTTGGTAATATTTTTCAAGAGTTTCGGGAGTATTTTTTGCACCAATACTCTTTCGCCAGTATTCATAATATGCCTTTGCATCTGATGTAGCCTTTTGGCTGACGCTCTTGCCAAAATTCTTAATGCCGTTTTCCGTTTCAACAGCAAACATCTGTTCTCTGAACCTGTCACGTCTTAAGCCTGTTTGTTTGCAAAAATCAGCAATTTGCGCCTCTTTGGATTTGAGCTTTTTAGAAGCTGTATAAAAATCATACTGCCACTCTATACGCTCCTCATCCTCAAGCACATTTTTCATAGCTTCATCAATTGCAACAAGCTCACGCTTATATTTGCGGATGCTGCGCTCCATGGAGCGTTGCATATCGCGCGCTTCCCATACAGGAATTTGTTTGTCATTGTAAGTAACTGTTTCGTTGGCAAGCTTGTCAAGCTGTGCCTGTGTGTACTTTCGTGTTGATATTCCAGGAAAAAACATAAACCATCCGTGACGGCAATTAGCACCCATAAAACCTGCTGCAGTTCCGTAGCCTATATCTTCAAGCGAAAGGTACCCCGGCTGACCGGAGCGTGATACAAGCTTGCCCTGCCATTGCGCGTGTTTTGGTCTTGCGCCCGAATGGGCAGTAAGCTCCATTATATCCACATCCATATCATTTGCGCGCATATCCTGCAGTGTACCTGCAGTCTGATTAACGCCTGTAAGCACTGCCCGGCGCATTGCTGCATCAAGGCTGCTCTTATGCCCCGATGGGTATGTAACTATTGTACCATTATACGCTGCAGCTTTAATTGCATTTTTTATAGCCTGTTGATATGTAAATGCACCGCTTGATATTTGCATATGAGCCAAATCAGCTGCAGATATAAAAGATGCCATCGAAGTGTTTGCAGTGGTCTTTGTCAGATTTCTTGCTTCTGTAACTGTTTTTGCAAGTGCCGCTTTCCATATGTTTTTCATCTTTGGCGAAAGTGTTTTAAATTCTACCGGGTCATATCCTGCAGCTTCAACAACCTCATCAGCATAGTTAAAAACTTCAGTTTGCGCATCTGCAAAAGCCTGCTCAATTTCTGACTTTGATTTTTCGGTGTGTTTTGCGACTTGTTTTGTAACATCATCAAACACCATACCTGCCTGCTGCAGCTTTTCGCTCTGCCAGGCTGCAGTATCGGTAACAGTGTAATTTGTTTTCATAATGCGGCGTACCACATCACGAAGTATGCTCTCCTGCAAATCCTTGTGTACCTGCAGTATATTAAGCTTGTATTCGAGCCATTCGGGAGTAATCATACCTTATTCCTCTGCTATATCATCTGCAGAAATACCCGATATAACCGCTCTTGATGTTTCTATGGGTTCATTCAGATACCAACTGCGCATCTCTTCAGGCAAAAGCATACCCTGTGCAACCATTTGCAACCGCCTTACAAATTCTGCGTTCTTATCCTCAATAATGCTGTCATCAAAGGATATGGTAACTTCTGTTTCCGGCGGTACACCCTCAATATCAAACACTGCCTTTGTAAGACCAATCATTGCAGAAAGCATTACTATTTCGTGCTTTTTAAGGTTGCGGAACAAATCAGACTTTTCCGAAATAACCTCTGTTGCAGTTTTGGTACCGTCTGCACCAAATTCGTATCTGTCATTACCCAGGCCGCATTTGTCAGCTAACAAGCCAAGGTTGTATTGCACCGCCTGCTTATGCTGCTCGCCTCTGATTTCCATATTTATTTCTGTTGGCTTTTGGCTTTCACCTTCAACACCGGGTATTGCGTAAAATACCGTGTCGTTATTGTCGAATACCGGTGCGGAAACACCTTCTTTTTCTTTTAACTGCTGTGTCATATTCATAGGTACCAGCAACCTCTTTTTGCCGAGCTTGAATTCGTTAATGTAACTGTCATACACCAGGTCTACACCCTCAAGCTCATTTACAGCATTTGCAAATATTGATATTCCCATAGGAGAGCACGGTTCAATATTGTTTGTTATATTCGGCCGTATTATCTGAAATCTTTTAACTGCAGATATGTATTGTGATTTTATACCTGCAGGCAGGCTTACCTCAATGCCGTATTCATCAAAAAGCCTGTTTTGTATTATGTATCTGCCTCGCGCATCCGGTGTGTGAATGTTTATGTAATAATACTTTTGTCTGCTTATTGTTTTGATGCTTGCAAAGGCACAACCGGTAATGTTTATGTCTACCCAGGACAGAGGATATATTTTATCTGCAGTTATAAAATCAATAACTGTTTTGCCGTTAACATCCGCATACTCCACAAACGCGCCGCTGCCAAAAGCAAAAGCTTTTTCTACAAGCTGATTTGCCCTCACATAAAAATCATTATCAGAGAGAGCTCGCTTGAGCTTGTTGTCCGCATCTGTATCAGCGCAGGCAAAGCTCACCTTTTCGTTAAGCAGCAGGTTTGCCCAGTCCTCGCAAACTCTCTTTGCCATTTTGAGAGATGCTCTTTTCTGACCAATTCTTACCTTGCCGTTGTAAGTGGTATATTTGTGTACCTTTTCAACATAGCCTTTGTACCAGTCATCCCAGTCCGATATGTATTGCTGCATTGCTGTATCTGCTTTATACCCAAGCTTGCTTAATATAGTTTGTATCAAATTTAACTCACCTCAATCATTGTATCAATATAACTTTCGACAGAATATTCCGATGCATCAAGGCTGTCAATATTAAAGCTGCCATCATCAAGACGTGTTGCCTTTTCTGTCTTGGAATCCCATTGCACAGTTTCGTATGCCTCTATCAGATGAACGCAATGCGCAAGAATAATATATCTGTCAAAGCTCATCATTCTGTTAAAAAAGTGTATTCGGTCTGTTATAGGACCTTTTTGAGCTTTTAATACAGAGATTGCAAGCTTTGCATCTCTTGCAGCTTTTTCCAGTCCTCTTATAAGCGTTGTTTCAGCATTGTCGCAGTATGCTTCAAACACTTTATATTTGCTCTGTGCCTTTTTAACAAATTTAACAAATTCACTTTCAAGTTCTGCAGGGCTTATTTCTTTTTTAAGATAAAACTCATCAAGGGTGACAAGCTTCTTAAAGCCTTTTGTAAATCCGCTCAGTACAAATGCGTGTGCTGAGCCGTTGCCGCCAAAGTCAACACCTATTGTTGCATACATAATGTCTGACGGATTTATATAATCCCTTATGTATCTTTTGCTGTCATCAGCAAACAAAGGATATACAACCCCTTGCGCCGCCTTCCACATACCAAGTATAAACCGTTCGTAAAAAACACCAACATATTCTTTTTTGATTTTTGCAACATACTCTGCAGGCAAAAAAGTGTTATCGTCAATAAGATACTTAATGGTAAGTAAATCAAGCTCATCCTTACGCTTTATGTAATCCCTCATAAGCCAGTGTGTCGGGCTGTCAGGGTTTGTGGTACCAAGCAAAAAAGCACCATCAACCGAAAGACGTGAAAGGAGCATACGGAAAAAGCTTTCATCAAGCAGCGTTATTTCATCACAGTATGCACCGGAAAGGGTCATACCTCGTATTTTATCTTCACTAAGTGCATTGTCGGCGCCCTCAAGATATATTTTCCTGCCAAACAACACAGCTTCTTTTTTTGACATAGAATAACTGAAATTTGCATCGCCTATGAGCACCTGCAGAGGCTCAAGGCAATTTCGCTTGAGTGTTGTAAGCGTTTTGCCCACCATTATAAATTTTTCGTCATAATTACGGGTTGAAACCATCAGCGGAAACAAAATAAGCGAAATATATGTTTTGCCGCTTCGTACTGAGCCTTCAAGAATATTTATTCTTTTAAACTCACCGTCACGGAACATATTTACAGTTTGTTTTTGCTTTGGAGTAAATACATCCTTCCAGTCTGTGTCACTTTTAACGGCTCGCAGTATATCTTCAATTATTCCGTTATGATTAAATTCATCATCTGCAGCATAATTTCTTTTGGGGTTTGCACCAAAATATTGTGCAAACTCTGCAGAATAATCTTTTTCAATTTTAACTGTATGCTTGGGAGCAAATATGCCGGCAAGCTTTCTGACGCTGTCTTTTTTTAAATTTCTCAAATTATCACCCTTTATTTTTGCGTTTTAAGCGGTTTTTACATCTTCACTGCAAAAGTTAACAAGTCAAATTTTTAAAACGAATTTAAAAAGCTTTTTTTGCAATTTAAAAAGCACTGCAACCAATCAATTGATTACAATGCTTTGCTTTTTATATCAAAATTAAAATTTTATATCACTTTTTGCTCTGATGAGCGGCAACGTTTTTAAAATTAACAATTTTGGATATGCGTCGCCATTGATATTTTAAAACACTTTTTAAACGTCTTTTAAAATATCACATTTTATTTATGTCATTTTTGTTTGTATACAGGAGACGAATCAATCCTGCATCATTCAAAAAATCATTGATACCCCAATGTAAGGGTATGGGTTTTGCCAAACACTTCAACAAGCACTTTTACACGCCGTTGTCGTTTGTTAACAATTTTCATAGTTGTTTTACAGAGTATTTCCGAAGCTTTGTTTTGTATCGGTATTGGTTCACCATTGTTGCATATAAGCTTTACAAATTCCTCATCAGACTCTGTCAGACTTGTCGGTTCACCTTTGCCGAGCCATCCGGTTACAAAGGTTGTATTTTTAACCTTGTAATATATATCAGGTGTAAGCTCACACTTTATAAACACATAACCGGGAATGAGCACCTTTTCACATATGCGCCACACGCCGCCTTTTCTTATTTCCATAAGATATGTCGGCACAGCTGCATACATCTGTTGAAGTTTACTGAGCTTATCACGCACGTTAAGCTCGTTGCCTCCGGTCACTTTTATTACATATGTTTTGAGCCTCATTGTTCCAGCTCCTTTTGCTTTCGCATAATGAATTTTTCAACCTTGGCATATAGCTGCGGGTCCTCACTTGCCATCGCCTCAAATATCATATCTTTTACGTAGTCAAAGCCCTTGTCAAGCAAGCCCTTGTTTTCAATGTCTATTTTGGATTTGTACGCTGCAGCTCTGGTAAGTGACGTAGCCTGTTGCATCAGCTTGAGCGGGTCAAGGTCCTTCCAGCTTTCCTCAGGAGTGTTATTGATTGCCTCAAAAGTGTAATTTGAGAGCAATCTCAAAATGCCCTCTGTTGTGTCAAGCTCAGGATATTTGTTTATCTCTTCCATTATTACTCTGAAGTTGTCCTGTGCCATCCTGAGATTTGTAGCTGTTTCGTTCAGATTGGATGCATGCCTCTGAACCGAAGAGAGCGACACGTCATATCCTCGCTCTTTTATAAACTCTACAATTTCCTTGTAGGTAATTGTAGGATTCATCATCATTTGCTCAACAGTTTCTTTTATGCCTCCTGGCATACGGTCAATTTTTGAGCATTTCCTGTTTTTCTTTTTAGCCATTGCTTACACCTCAATCATATCATCAGATACACCGCCTGCAATGAGCCTTATTCCTTTGGCAGTGAGCTTTGCCTCACAATTCTTAAAGGATATATCAGCTATATCAACCTCGCTGTGGTCTGATATTCTGCGGATTTTGATGTAGTCCTCAAGCGACAAAAAGTTTACCGCATCAACAAACTCACCAATATCAACACCGCTTTCTGTGAGCACCGACTGCACTAACTCAAGCTGATTGTATTTTTCTCTGAGTATATTTATTGTACGCAGTACCTGGCCGTTTGCCTTGCGGAATGCTGCAGATTTTGTTTTTTTGATAATTTCTTCTCTGTTCAACATTTATTCCTCCCTGTATACAAGTTCCAAAAGCCTGTCAAGCTTTGTATTTGTATTTTTTAACTGCTCATTCAGATTATCTTCTATCCGGTCAAATTTTTGATTTATGGTTGCCATACTGCGTATAAATTCTTCACGCTCAAGATACCTGTTTGCAATTTTGTTTATTTCAGTTCGGAGCTTTTCAATCTCTTTTTTGCACTCTGATATATCATTTTTGTGCTGCTCCTTAAATTCTTTTATATCTTTGTCGTGCTGCGCCTTGGATTCGTGACACTCATTTGCATCACTCAGCTTATCCTCCACACGTTGCAGGCGACTCATTGTTTGCTTTAAAAAATATCCTATAACGGCAATTGCCAAGCCGATAATCGTAGTGATTATATACTCTTTCATATATACCTCCGTGTTTTGTGCGTTGCTCACTGTACCTAAATTCTATCATATTATCATATAATGGAATACCAAAATACTTTTGAGATTTGTTTTATACAAAAAGGCATCTAAACTGTTTGTAAAAAACAATTTAAATGCCTTTAAAATTCTGTATGTTAATCATCAAAAAATGTTATTTGACCCGGCAGCGGTTTTTGTCGCTCAGATTGGATATGTTCTCTCACTATGGCTCTTATTGCCATTTCGGTGAGCCCATACTTGTGCGCAAGCATTTTAAAATTATATCCGTTAAATTCCTCAATAATCTGCTTGTTTCGGGCGCTTCTGTGTATTGCTTCGATTTTGGGAAAGTAAATACTTTCACCGCCGCCAAAGGCTTCTGCAATAAGCAGCATATTTTCTACACCTACAAGTGCGGCAAGCATTTGGTACACCTCGGGCAATTCGTTAATATCAATGTCCTTTGCATCCATTCGGCTCACCTCCATGTTATTTTGTACGCTTTTTAGCAGATTTGAGATATCTTTTTAAATACTCAATAACTTTTTCGCCATCATCAAAGTTAATCCACGCAAAAGGGTTTTTGGCACTTGCAGACACATTTGTAACCTTTTTAATTATCCCGCACATCCGCTCGCCGTCAGATGCTGTTCCGGGAGTGAGCTCTTTAAGCTCATAATACACTGCCCAGGCTTTTTTTATTTGTGCTGCAGTCATTTTTCCTTTACCTGCAGGTTCAAATTTTGCAAGCTCCTTTAAAACAGTTACCGCTTCGGCGTCGCTTAACTGGCGGATAGATGCTTTGCCTGTAAGCTTAAACACAATTGCGTGCAAATCATCATTTTTGTTATTCTGCTCTGTCAAACCATATTTGTTGCCGCAGGCATATATCGCCTTAAGATATTTCGCTTGCATCACTGTCACCATATGGTTTTGGATGAATACCCAATTTTCCGTGCAAATCTTCGATATGCTCTTCCCAGTTGTTAAGTTCCTCCCTGCAGGTGGTACAGATTTCCATTCCGTGAAAATCCATTACTTTTTCATTACCATTGCAAAACATACATTTTCGTATGTGTTTACGTATAAGAATTGTGCCGTCGCCCCGGTCAATAATGTCTACCAGGCGACTCTCTCTGATGCCTGTTCTGAACCTCATATCTATTGGGATAGTAAGTCCACCTTTATCAGTTAACGATTTTGTCACCATCTTTTTCATAGCGTACCTCCTAAATACTCATTTCCATTGCCTTTGCCATAGCTACAAGGCCGTTGTACGAAGTGTCCTCGTTATCGCTTGCATTTGAATACAAATTTGATGCTCCTCTGATAGCTTGCTTTGACTGTGCTATTGCAAGCATAAAATCAAGCTCTTTGTCACGACCTTTCAACTCAGGGAAAAGCTTTTCGATATCTGCCCTGGTAATATTGCGCGTATAATACTGCCTGTTTTGCTTGGTTCTGTTAACTATCTGAGCAAAGTCTGCACGTCGGTTACCATTAAAATTATGCACCGCTTCCATATTGCCGATAAAAACAATGCCAAGTGTCTGACCTTTGTCGGTAAAGTAATCCGAAAATGCCCTTAATGCTTCAATAGTCTTAATAGGCAAGTGCTGAGCCTCGTCAAATATAAGTACCATTTTATCACGCAGCTTATTTGCAACACCAAGCCACATTTCGTCAAGTGTTCGCTCATTTACCGATAATCTGTCACACAACAATTTGAGCACACTTCGCGACCCCTTAAGACAGGGATTAATTGTAATAAGCATTGACAAATTAGGGTTATCGGCGACAAATTTTTGTGCAGCACGTGTTTTTCCTACACCTGCATCACCGCAAGCAATGGCAAGGCCACCCTTGAGCTGAGAATTTTTTATTATAGCATACACATTTTCACTTATAGATGTTGGCACATAATCATCATTTCCAATATTAAGCTCTGTGGAGCTCTCACGTGCCTTAAAATATGCTTCCAGCTTTTCGTACATACTGTCCTCATTGCCCTTGTATTTGCCGGAACGAAGCTGCGAAATCACAGTAGACGACACTCCTGTTAACGGCACCGTCTTATTGATTGAACCCATTTCCTCTGCCAAATCATATAGCTTTTGCAAAAGCCCTTGTTTTTCTTGTTCAGAATAATTACCCATAATAAATATCCTCCTTATTTGTTGCGTTTCGACGCATTTTTGTTCATTCGGTTTATATCTATAACAACAGCAGTACTGCTGCCGCTTGCCGCCTTAAGTGGCTCGTGTATCTCACCTGATGTAATTGGTATAATAACATTAGGCTCTTTTATGCTGAACTCACTTTTTCCTCTGTAAGCTCTGCGCAGCTGCATATCAAGCATATCTATGCGCTGCTCCGGTGACAGTCTGTTTTTGTATTCCTTGAGGTTGTTTTTGATAGCTTTATGTACCTTGCGCACCTTTTCCTGTGCAAGAGCAATATCCTCATTGTCCGCATCAAATCGTATAGATGTTTCTGCAGATAACGGCAGCGCTTTTATAAAGCGGTCTGTTTCGGCCTCATATATACGCACACTGCTCAAGTCCTCGGGGTCATATCTTACATACACTTTTTCGCCGAGAAGCTTCCAGGTTTCATCATCCCAGTATTCGAGCTTTTCACCCGACACATTGAGAAATACACCATTTCGCTTTACTGTCTGAACCTTTGTGCTGCGCATCAGCATAAGGTTAAGGTCGTCAGCATTTACAGGCTTGCGGATTTCCTGTATATACTCATTCCACACATCAATCCGTCGCTTGCCTTTGTCCTTGACAACCTTGCCGTTATATTCACCGCAGTTGTATATGCCCTCAATCATATCGCTTATGTATTCATTCATTGTGCTGTCGGTTGGTATCTGACCGCGCTTTAAGGTAAATTTTAAGCTTTCCGGGCGTTCCGTTACATTGCCACCGCAAAACGTCTCAAAACAACGGCTTATAGTACCCTTAAACGTTCCAAAGGTTCGCTCTATCGGCTTTGCTTTTGCGTTGCGCACAATCGCGTTTACCATCTCTATACCCAATCTTGCAAATATTGGCGGTGGCAACAGCTCACTCTCGTTGCTCTTTCTTTTCCTGTGCCCTCTGCCGGCAAGGTCGTGTGTTAAAAATTCCGAACCATTATCAAAATACACTTTTTTTGGTATTCCAAAGCGCAATATTGCTTTGCGCAGTGCAAGCACAGTGCTCTGACTGCAAGGGTTGTCCGTCAAATTCCATCCAACCATAACACCGCTTCGGGCATCAATAAATGCTGTCAGGTGCAAACGGTGCGTTGTTTCGCCATCATCATATTTCGATATAACATCAAGCGTATGGTTGTCCGCAATCCAGTAATCATTTGGCTGCAGGTTGTCATATATTCTGTTAATGTAAGGTGCAGCCCTGTCTGTAAATGCTTTTTCGCCTTGCCTGCCGGCAATATCCACTGCCTTTGGTATTTCTTTTTCAAGCCTACGCAAAAATGTCATATAGTGCGGCATATCTGCAACACATTCGGGGCAGTTATCCCGAGCCCATTCAATTGCTAATTCATAGCACTGTCTTTTTGGCAGCTGTCGCTCATCCAGGTATACGTATAAAAAGTAATTCCAAACATCTTCAGGTATTGAGCTTTTACCGCGGTTATGACCGCCTCTTTTATCAATCAAGCCCTCGATGTCACCTGCTTTGTATGCCTTCCACTTTCTGTAGAGTGTATCTGCAGAAATAGGGAACAAAGGTCCTTTTTCAAGCTTTATCATAGCAACAAACATTTCGTCTGCTTCGCTCATTCTGCCGTATTGATTTCGCATACTCTGCCATTTTTTAAGGATATCAGACCACATATTAACCTGTCTGCGCTCTTCATCGGTAAGCTCCTCAAGAGTTCTGCCGGGCACATTAACAGTTCCCGATGCAGCTCGTATGCGCTCATAGTACCTGCGCTTTATGTCCTCAGGCAGCTCATCCACAGGGAACATATATTGCATGCGGTTTTTGTCGTTGTAAATAGTCGAACAAACCAGCTTATTCGATTTTGCCATACGTTTGATACGTGTTGCATCACACCCGGCAAGCTCTGCTACCTCTTTGGTTGTTAAATATGTCATTTACTCACCGCCCTTAAGTTTCACACCGCACATACGAGCGGCTCTGATGTGACAATTATACGCTTCATCAGCCAATGCATCTGCTTTTTTAAGCACCTTAGTAGGTATATCTTTAAATTGCTTTCCTCGGTATGGCTGTAACATTTCTTCACGGTGACTTACACACTCATCAGCACGCTTCATTAATTCATTTGCTTTTGTGTGTCGTAAGTTAATTCTATCCATTTCAAATTTAAGCAGCATTGGCTCAATTTGCCATCCAAATAAATATCTGTTTATTATCTGTAGCAACTCTGCTTTAGTGCATTGTTCCAGTTTCATATGTTCACCGCCTGTTCAACAATTTATCAACAATACTGCATTTGCGCACATTACCGCTGTATTTATGCTTTACAACAAATTCCTGTGGAGTATCTTTCACAATCAGCCAGTTTTCACATCTAAGCCCAAGCGCTGCAAGCTTCTTTTTTTGCTTAAGTGTCGGTTTTGTTCCTCTCATTGAGCCTGCCTCCTCTCTGATGTTGCACGGCTCTTCCATTCATCAATAATCATATGCGCCAGCTTAAGCACCGCCTCGCTCTGAGCTCCGCATACAGTTCCGCGCAAATATGCAGACAACTGCGACTGATGCAATCCCTTGTAACCTCTTTTCTGTATTTCGTACAGCAAATCCACTTGCTTTTTACCAAGCAAAGCTAATTCAGCTTTAATCAGATTATTACTCATTTTCTTCCTCCTCAAAATATTCCGAAATGTCGTGTACATTGTCTGTCTCATCCTGCATGGCAGGGTTGTACACAATAAAGTAAATATGTGTATCACCAAATTTAATTACCTTGTTGTTTGGTGAATATGTTATGGGCTTTCCGTTATGAGTTTTTAAGCCTTTTCTTTTAATATCCTCAACAACGCTCTCAAACCAATAATTTACCATTATGCTTGTGTATCCGCACTCTATGCCGTTCTTGCCGTCTTTGGCATCATTCACCATTTTGTTTATATCGAATATCAAGTGCCTCACCCCAATCATATGCTTTGGCTATTAGCATCAGCCACAATGCCGATAAGATAAGCAATATATATGGTATAACGCTGCCCGAGTCTATCATTGCAAGCGACAACATAAACACAGCGCCCATTATGTACGATACCGCAAGCAATATTGCTTTTTTAATCCTTTTTCTCATTTGTGTCACATCCTTTGTCATTATCTTCGGCATTAAGCTGCTCGCCCATCCGCAGCAGCATATCTCTGAACACAGGCAAATCACCTTTGTTTGCATAACCCAAAGAATATGTATATATCCTGCAGTTATCACAATTGTGCTTTTGATAATCATCCTTGTATCTTCTTGCTTCTTCAAGCACAAAGAAAAACGCAACAGGCCTGTAATTATCAATCCATCTGCCGCAATATGCATCCTCTATCTCATATGCCTTTATGTAATCTGCAGGTGTGGTTATAAATATGTCGTTTACTCTTTCGTACAACACCTCTTCATATCTCGGCAGTTCTTCGCCATTTTCAATCCTGGCATCAATCAGAGCACCAAAACTGTCATATTCTTTATATTCATCACTGCCGTCAACCCAGGTTTCGGCACTTTCATCAAGGACCCACACTTTGTTGTTTCTTTCAACAACGTGAATTGCATCAACAGTTCCCACATTATCACGTGAGCCGTTTTTCTGCTTTTGTTCAAATAGCTTTAAAAAGGCTATTTCATTGACATTTAATTCAAAATTAATTACATATCCTTTGTCAAAGCTTGCGCCATATTCATTTGCAGGTACCATATAACTCCTTCCGATATCGTCACGTAATAAAATTCTACCAAAAGGATACTGCTCGGACGGACCTGACCAACCTTCAAGTGTTAAATCTCTTCCGTCACAGCTTTTTACCTTCGTACCTGTATGTGCTTCTTTACCTTCAATATATATTTTCATAATAACCTCCTGTTAAAAAGTAACTGTAATATTAAGTACTGCTGCAGCAATCCAATATATCAGCTTTTTCCAATCGCCTGCAGCTGCATATACAATGCCTGCACCAATATCCAAAAGTATTAATATAACCGGGAATATATATTTGCTTTTCATTTTGCCCCCTCTTTCGTTTTTTTACCACAGCGAGGGCAATAATCAAATTCTTTTAATTGCAACATTCCTCTTGCAGTAACATATTCTTTGTGGCAATTAGAACATTCAGTAATGTCACCTTTAACAATCCATTGCCCGCCTTTTGCTTTATCAACATCTGCTAAATCAGTTATAATGGCATCTGCAATAATTGGCGCTAATTTTTTAACTGTAGCCACAGTTAATCTTCCGTTCAGAGCACGTTTTATTATCTCAATAAGCTTGTCTTTATTACACATATCAATCATCCTCCGTATGTAATATATGACATTCAATTCCCAAACGCAGCACCGGAGTTTCACCGGCATTATGCAAAAACTCTACCTCTTCAATATACCTCAAATGTTCACTTTCACCATTAATATAAACCTTGGTTTTACCATTTTCACATATAATCTTTAATTTATTAATTACCATATGTAACCTCCATATCATCTTGTATCATCATCAACAACGTGCTATAATATGCTCAAAGGAGTGTGATAAATTTGAGCGAATCAATACTTCAAACCATCACAGCAATAATTTCCATCATAGGTCTTATCTTATCATTATGGAATTTTTTCAAAGATATCAAAGATAATCGCTACAGACTTACTGTTTATTGTAATAATTGTGAAAAAGCAACCATCGGTTCTGATTCTGCCATACGCATGTATTTAGCGTTTCAGAATCACTCACTGTCATCCTTGTCAGTTTCGCAAATGTATTTAATACACAAAAATGAAAAATACAAATTTGAGCATCAAGCACGTATTGTTTTAATAGAATCATATAAAAGCAGCGACAATGTCACTAACAAAACACATTCGTCGAGTTCAATTCCTTTTCAGATTTCCAGCCTCGGTGCGCACGGCGGTTATTTCTATGTAAATATAAACAACGCCGAATTAACTGATTACGTAATTAGCAAAGATTTTTGTATAGAATTACATACCTGCCGTGGTACCAAAACCGAAAAAGTAAAATTCAGTTAACGATGTTTTCTCATAATCATGGTTATAATGCTTAAAATAATCGACAACAAACCACAAACCAATGAAATTATGGTCAGACAATTCACAATTACACCTCCAATTTAATCTTGATTTTCACCAACATATGTGATAATATGATGGTGAATACTTTTTTACATACATTGCTGATGCTGCAGTCATCGGCAGTGTATGTTTGTTATGCTTCAGCTTGTTAATATTTTATTATTTACAAGCTTAATTGTATTATATTCCTATTTTAGGAATATGTCAATAGTTTTTTACTATTTTAGGAATAATTATATGTTTTGGTGGTGAATAATCGTGAATAAAGAGTTACTAATAAAAAGAATAGAACTGTTGTGCAAAGAACGGAATATATCTTTGACAACAGCTTTTTTGCAAAGTGGTGTGGGAAAAAATTTTAAATCTAATATGAATACATCAAACCCATCTATGGGAAAATTAACAATGTTAGCAAACTATTTTAATGTTACAGTTGACTATTTACTTGGTGAAACAGACAATCCTGATACTCTTGACAAACAGCTTGAAGGCGTAGAATTTGCTCTTTTTGGAGAGGTTAAAGAGCTGACAGAAGAGCAAAAAAAAGACGTATTAAAATTTGTGCAATTTCTCAAAACACAGAACGGGGATAATTGATTTGAACATTACGCAGTTGTATGATATAGCAGAAGAAAATAATGTACATATATATGATATAAATTTTGAGAGCGTTGTTTCGATGTCTGTTCCTGGCAACATTGCAATCGACCTCGGCCGTATATCATCATCTGTAGAACTCAAAGATAAGCTATCACACGAGCTTGGTCATTGTTGTACACATAGTTTTTACAACATAAAAAATCCGCTGGATATTCGCGAAAAGCACGAATACCGTGCGGACCGATGGAAGCTTGATGTCGTATTCCCATTAAGCGATTTTATAGATGCTGTTTCGCACGGCATTACTGAAATATGGCAGTTAGCCGAGCAGTATGAGCTTGACTACAATTTCGCCAAGTGGGCAGTGGAATATTATAAAAACAACTATAATATTGATGACTTGATTTACAATTGAATATGGGGGTAAAAATGAAAAAAGTTATAATAGGATTTGGTTTAGGACTTTCGCTGTCAGCAATAATCGCAATTGCATTTTTGTTTGTTATGAACTCAAATACCAATATAGAAAATACACAAGCTGACATTACGTATTATGATTATGAAAAAATACCGGATTTCGGTGCCTTGTTCGGCGTTGAACCTGCTGAAATTCAAAGGAATCCATTAAGTACAGGCAAAACCGAGTATATATACGCATACAAATATGATGATGTAAAAAATGTATATCATAAATATTTGGAAGTGATAACTTCAAGAGGATATGTATATGAAACAGGTAAAGATATGTCTGGCATTCATACAGTATATTATGTTAAAGAAAAAGAAGATGATGATACAAATGATTCATTTATCATAATTTTTGTGCAAGAAGAAAAAGACCCAAAAACAAATGAACAATATATTGCAATACGATTTGAGTATTGATTTTATAACTATATTTAAATTGATTATTTACAAAAGAAAAAGGTGTTATTAAAAAAATAATCAAATTTCGCAAAGTTATTTCCGCATGTGACCAAAATTCTAATGTTTCAGAAGAAAATACATATGAACACAAACACGCATAAATACTGAACATTTGTGTATTCTTACTGTAAAATCACAATTTTCTTATTTTGCGTGTTATTTTTCTTTTTAAAATTTTAAAAAAGTGCCTCAACACCGCATAAATACTTAATGGGTCGTTTGCACCATTAAAATTTCAAAAATGCACCATTAAAATTATTTTCGGGTTTAATGTTACTGGCGCCGATGCGGTCCTTGCGGCCGAGTTTTTAAACACTCTCTTTTAAAACTGTTTAAATGCCTTTTTAAAACAACGCACAAATCATACAAACATCCCACAAACCGCATAAATACTAAAAAAGACGGAATATAAATGCATTTTACATAGCATCTATAACCGCCTTTTTTAAAACATCTTTTTAAATTTTAAAACACTTTTTTAAAACTTTTTAAAACACTACAAAATCACTTTTGCAATTTCTCAACATCACCATAAAAACTGCTCAAAAAGTGTAACATTCAATTTTATTGTAATTTTGCACAAATTATCGTACACATTTCACCAAAACCCACTATTTACGCACCTTTTAGGGTTTATTATCACATTTACCCGCCTTTTTTCACATCACACTTATTTTCTCAGTTTACATGTTACATCACACCTGTTTTGATAAGTCTTTTTTTAATCGGTAAAAATCTCTTGCGAGATTTTTGACCGTGTTGCCCCTCAGGGTAATATGTACTTTGTACGCATTTATATTGTTTACTTTTTGCAAATTATGTGATATAATTATCACTATCAACAATAAAGGAGATAATAATATGTCTAATATATGGCACGATATTTCACCAAAAAGAATACACGCAGAAGATTTTATCTGTGTTATAGAAATTTCCAAGGGCAGTAAGAAAAAGTATGAGCTTGATAAAGAATCAGGCTATCTTATGCTTGACAGAATTTTGCATACATCCACTCATTATCCTGCAAACTATGGATTTATTCCGCGTACCTACGGTGATGATAATGACCCTCTCGATGTGCTGCTGCTTTGTTCGGAGCAAATTGAGCCTATGACTCTTGTTCGGGCATACCCGATTGGGGTTATTTCTATGATAGACAACGGCCGCAATGACGAAAAAATTATTGCCATACCATTTAGCGACCCAAACTACAATATGTACAAGGATATCAGCGAGCTTCCAAAGCACGTTTTTGACGAAATGAGCCATTTTTTCAGCGTGTATAAAAACCTTGAAAACAAAACAACCGCAGTAAATGAGGTAAGCAACCGCGAGGCTTCACTCAAGATTATTGACAAAGCTATTAATGATTATGTAGAAAAGTTTTGTAAATAAAATCATAACCGCAGTATGTAATTTGTTTTATTAGCGGGATATAAAAACACAGAATTCGGTACAGGCATTGATTTATACCTAATTCTGTGTTGCATTCTGTAAAAATTTGTGATATAATGTTTTGGCATATTGTTTTATGGAGGATTAAATAATGAGTATTGAAACAATTCAGATACTTATTGCTATGGTAATTTATATGGCTGTAGTAATAGTTATCGGTATTGCTTTTGCAAAAAGAGCAAATTCAAATTCAGAAAACTACTATCTTGGCGGACGTTCTTTGGGCCCATGGGTAACCGCAATGAGCGCAGAGGCTTCTGATATGAGCGGATGGCTCCTTATGGGACTTCCTGGCGTTGCATACTGGTGCGGTATGGCAGATGCAGCGTGGACAGCTATCGGTCTTGCAATAGGTACATATTTTAACTGGCTGCTTGTATCAAAAAGACTTCGCCGATACAGCATCAGGGCAAATAACTCTATTACACTTCCGGAATTCTTTTCTAACAGATTTCGCGAAAACAAAAAGGTTATTCTTACCATTGCAGCATTGTTTATTCTTGTATTCTTTACGGTTTATGCAGCAAGCTGCTTTGTAACCTGCGGCAAGCTGTTTTCAACATTGTTTGGCATGTCTTATGTATCTATGATGATTGTAGGTGCAATTTTTGTATTGCTGTACACACTTCTCGGCGGGTTCCTTGCCGAAAGCGCATCCGACTTTATGCAGGGCATTGTAATGATAATTGCACTTGTTGTTATTGTGGCTGTAAGCACAATTAATGCAGGGGGCATTGGCACAATTATCGAAAATGCAAAAGAAATCCCGGGCTTCCTCGATTTCTTTGGCCTTGCCACACCTACACTTGGTGCAGACGGTCAGCAGCTTGTAGAGGCAGGCAAACCTGTATTTGGTGAAGCAGCTCCATATACATGGCTCAGTATCTGCTCTATGCTTGCATGGGGTCTTGGATACTTCGGTATGCCACAGGTTCTTTTAAGATTTATGGCAATCCGTGAGGAAAAGGAGCTCAAAATGTCAAGAAGAATTGCAATGATTTGGGTTGTTATTTCTCTTGCAGTTGCAGTATTTATCGGTATTGTTGGCAGACAGCTTTTTGCAGTTGAGCACCTTACAGCATCTTCTGCCGAAAACATATTTATTACACTTGCAACAAGCTCACTTCCTGCAATTATTGCGGGTTTTGTAATGGCAGGTATTCTTGCTGCAACCATCAGTTCATCCGACTCTTATCTTCTGATTGCAGCTTCGGCTTTTGCCAAAAATATTTATCAGGGTGTTTGCAACAAAAAGGCTACAGACAAACAGGTTATGGTAATTACAAGAGCAACACTTCTTGTTATAGCTCTTATTGCTATTGTAATTGCCCTTGACGAAAACAGCGTTATATTCAAAATCGTATCATTTGCTTGGGCAGGCTTTGGCGCAACATTTGGTCCTTTGATGCTTTTCTCACTTTTTTGGAAGAGAACAACAAAAGAGGGCGCTGTTGCAGGTATGGTAAGCGGTGCTGCTATGGTATTTATCTGGAAGCTTGTTATCAGCAAGCTCGGTGGTGCCTTTGCTATATACGAACTTCTTCCTGCGTTTGTGATTTCTTGTGTGGTTATTGTTGTGGTATCACTTCTCACACCTGCACCATCAAAAGAAATTGAAGAAGATTTTGAAGCAGTAAGTGCAAAATAATTTTAAATAATATATAAAAATGACGATTCAATTAAACAAGAATTGTCATTTTTATTTTCTTGTGATATAATGTTAGTGTAAAATTGATAGCTAGCCATTGGAGTTGTAATCAATGATGATAGAATCCGTCATTATACTTGCAATATGGAACGGCCTTGTATTTTTTGTATACGGCATAGACAAGCACCGCGCAAAGAGAGGGTCAAGGCGCATAAAAGAAAAAACACTTGTTGCACTGGCATTTTTACTTGGCAGTGTTGGTGCAATGTTTGCGATGGTTGTGTTTAATCACAAAACGTCAAAAATTAAATTCCGCGTTGCTGTGCCGTGCGCAGTTGTGCTACATGCTGCCTTGATTTACGCTTTAATGTATTGGCTGCAGATATAAAAAGAAAAGAGGATAACCACAATGAAAAAACAATTTAAATTGATAACCTGTATAATTTGTGCAATGGCACTTTGCCTTTGTTTTTCTTCTTGTGCAAATGAACCGACTGCCGACGAACTGTGGGAAACTGCTGCATATACCGAGGATACAACCCTTGGAGATGGCGAAAAAACAGTGTATGTTGAAGTTGAGGCAGGGAGTAAATCTGTTACCTTTACAATTAAAACAGATGCACAAACAGTAGGTGACGCACTCAAAGAACACAAGCTTATTTCGGGTGAAGAGGGTGTATACGGACTATATGTAAAAATCGCAAACGGAATTGTTGCAGATTATGATATAGACCAAAGCTACTGGGCATTTAATAAAAATGGTGAGTATATGTCAACAGGAGTGGACGTAACACAATTTCAAACTGGTGAAAGCTTTGAGCTTGTTTATACAAAATAATAAAATGTTTTAAGCTTGAGTCAACAAATCTTGACATATATTGTGGTATCCAAAAAAGTTAAACTTGAATTTATGGAGATTAATTAATATGAATAGTACAATAAGAGCTATGATTGAAAAAGATAAAGCCGATGTTCTTGAAATGATGAGGTTGTTTTACGCTTCACCAGCAGTATTTACCAATGGTTCGGAAGAGATTTTCTCTAATGATATAGAAAATTGCATTAATGAAAACCCCTACTTGGAAGGATTTATAATAGAAGATTCAAAATGCATACAAGGGTATGCGATGATTGCAAAAAGTTTTTCAACTGAATTTGGCAAACTTTGCATCTGGATTGAGGACTTGTATATTAAAGACGGATATAGAGGTTCAGGAATTGGGGATATGTTTATGGAATTTATCACAAAAAAGTATACTGATTGCATTTTCAGGCTGGAAGTAGAAGATGAAAATGAAAGGGCGGTAAATTTATATAAAAAACACGGTTTTACAGCTTTGCCATATTTGGAAATGAAAAAGTAAGCCAATAAATTTATAATTTGTTACACATAAATATATAATGTTAAATTAATATCAAATACTCAAAACATCGCTTGTAACAAAGTGGTGTTTTTGTGTAAAAACTCATTTGTTGGTCGTATGTTTTTGATATGATATAATGAATTTGTGATAAGATGAATATATAAAAATTTCTTATGATGATTGAAATTATATTGATAATTGCTGGAATAAGAGGCTGGAAATATCCCAGTATACATTGGTATTTGCGTAAAACAAAATTCGGAGAAGTATTGAATAGTCTTGTTTTGATTTTGTCAGGTGTTATAGTTGTTATGTCATCATTTAATATATTTGTATTTTGGTTGTATATAAATCGTCAACGAATTATAATGACGGGAATGTAGAAATTTGTCGAATAATGAAATTGAGTGAGGAATAAGATATGTCTAATAATTTTGAAAGAGATCAATATTACGCAGGTACATTTAATGTTTTAGGCGAAGAAATAAGTGGTCAACTCATATACAATAAAAGCAAAGGGATCATTTTGTTGAATCTTATTAAAAGTTTATCGGATATATCTGCCTTTGGAAAAAGATATGGCAATGTTGATGTGATAACAGGGGAATTGAATTCTGGTACAACAGTTACACTCTTTCACAATCATTGTACAAAAAACCACACACAAGGGTTTAGAATGCAACAGTTGAATTATGTTGCCGATTATATGATTTGGTCGAGGTGTGAGGTAATAAATAAAAAATATAATAAAATGACATGTATCCTACAAAATGCACTTCAATGGAGCGGGCTATCTTGTTTAGATATAACAAATGACTTCAACATTAAATTTAAGAACAGCAGGGATGACAATGTGTATAATTGGTTTGGTGCTAAAATTGTCTTTTCAACGGATTTGGAGAGCGGACTTTTTAGCTTCCCGAGAGATGAGGAAATAAAAGTTATCGAAAGATTAGTTGTAGAAATTGAAGCAGATGAGAAACAAGATACGACTTATTTTACTGCGATACGAGATAAAATTATAGCTTTTATATCTTTTGCAATTAGAGATAATGTAAATATTTATAAGCAATATTTAATTGATTATGAAGATTCATATACAGTTAGCGAAAGTATTATAGATTATTATAAGCAATCCCTATTTACATCAGAATGCTATTTGCCGATACAAAATCAATCATTTATGAATTATAATTTTATGTTAAAGCAAATTCCTTCTGGCAAAGACATAACGGAGGAATTGTTGCAATTAGCGCCTATATTTAATCTTTACTTGTCATTATTTAAATATCGAGATATGCCAAAAGAAATGATTTTTTTAAATATTGTTCAAGCACTAGAAACATTCCATGCTCGTTTTTTTTATGATAACAAAAAAGAGAAATATGTCGAATCTGTAATTAACAGATTTGGAAAACATCAGAATTTTGCAGATATTGAAAAATTATTATTGTGTGATACACAAAAAGATGAAAATTGTAATTATATTATTCTAGTATCCCGACTTAATGATTTGCTGATTGGAAGAGAAGACGGCTTGTTTAATAAGTATTATGTAGCAAACCCTAAATATGCTCAAATTATAGCAGATACTAGACACTATTACACACATTATAGTAAGGCCAAAGAAAAAAAGGCTTTAAAGGGAGATGACCTTTTGCGTGCAATATTTGTATTGTCATTATTGTTAGAGCACAATATTTGCCTTAAACTAGGAATTGACAAAAAAGATACAATAAGAGAGCGGCTTGGTGCTATTGATGAGTAATACTTTGAAAGTTAAAACAATGATTTTTAGTCCTGACTTGACACGAGTAA
>JAZQZC010000034.1:0-20656 GCA_045633845.1 Clostridia bacterium | reverse complement strand
ATTTTGGTATTTAATGTACAGGATAGGTGGGAAACTTAGAAGTATGGACGCCAGTTCATATGGAGTTGACGTTGGGATACCACCCTTTGGATACTGAAATTCTAACCGGATACCTTGAATCAGGTAACGGGACACTGCCAGGTGGGTAGTTTGACTGGGGCGGTCGCCTCCGAAAGAGTAACGGAGGCGTTCAAAGGTTGGCTCAGCACGGACGGAAATCGTGCATAAGAGTGCAAACGCAAAAGCCAGCCTAACTGTGAGACTGACAAGTCGAACAGTAACGAAAGTTGGAGTTAGTGATCCGGCGGTAGAGAATGGAATTGCCGTCGCTCAACGGATAAAAGTTACCCTGGGGATAACAGGCTGATCTCCCCCAAGAGTCCACATCGACGGGGAGGTTTGGCACCTCGATGTCGGCTCATCGCATCCTGGAGCTGAATTAGGTTCCAAGGGTTGGGCTGTTCGCCCATTAAAGCGGTACGCGAGCTGGGTTCAGAACGTCGTGAGACAGTTCGGTCCCTATCTGTCGTAGGCGTAGGATATTTGAGAGGAGCTGTTCCTAGTACGAGAGGACCGGGATGGACGCACCGCTGGTGCACCAGTTGTCATGCCAATGGCACGGCTGGGTAGCTAAGTGCGGAAGGGATAAACGCTGAAGGCATCTAAGCGTGAAGCCCCCCTCAAGATAAGATATCCCATAACGATAAGTTAGTAAGGCCCCACGTAGACTATGTGGTAGATAGGTCACAGGTGTAAGTGCAGTAATGTATTAAGCTGAGTGATACTAATAGGCCGAGGGCTTGACCAAGAGAAATTGGAATGATTCGAGAAAGGGAATGCACAAAAGCATTCTAAAAAAAGAGTAGGGTGCGGCATTTATGACGCACCGAAAAAAGAGATAAGAGATATTACAGATAGTCAGATAGAGTAAGTAAAGTATTCAGTTGAAACTTAGTGACAATAACGCGGAGGCCACACCTGTACCCATACCGAACACAGAAGTTAAGCTCCGTAGTGCCGATGATACTTGGCGGGCAGCTGCCTGGGAAAGTAGGAAGTCGCTGAGGTAAATATTCCTCCTTAGCTCAGTCGGTAGAGCACTCGGCTGTTAACCGAGTTGTCGTTGGTTCAAGTCCAACAGGGGGAGCCAAAGTGTGGCCCCTTGGTCAAGTGGTTAAGACACCGCCCTTTCACGGCGATAACATGGGTTCGAATCCCGTAGGGGTCACCACACTTTATTTAATACGTATCAGCAAAATGCTGGTCGATTGGTAAAAACGGCAGACGCCGTTTTTTACTGTATAGAATTTGCTCGCGTGTGGGATGTTTTAGTTATGTACGCGACAAACGTGGCTGTGCCGCTTTTTATATGGACCTTTAGCTCAGTTGGTTAGAGCAACCGGCTCATAACCGGTCGGTCCGGGGTTCGAGTCCCTGAAGGTCCACCAACAAAGCATCCTTTGCGGATGCTTTTATACTGAAAATAACATTTTGTTGAGTTTTGCTTTTGGCTTAATTCAATAAAATGTTATCATATATGCAAGGCCCCTTGGTCAAGTGGTTAAGACACCGCCCTTTCACGGCGATAACATGGGTTCGAATCCCGTAGGGGTCACCAAAAGAAGCGAATGATTTAGATGACATCTAAATTGTTCGCTTTTTTCAATGGTTTGAGGGCTTTTTGAAAAAATCAGTTTTGAAACAAAAGGGTAGATGCCAAGCGGTTTTGAACCAGACTTGAACCAACGACAGCAGGTTTTTGGAGGGTTTAATTCAAGCGAAAGCTAACATGGTAAGAACCAGACTTGAACTAGTGAATATAATATTGATAAACGAAGGCGGTAATTTCAGAAATGAAGTTACCGTCTTTTTTTATATCCAAAACTAAGAAGGAGGATAAGAAAGTATTTTGTCATATGCGAATTTACATTCTTACTTATAATTGTTTTATATTTTTATACTGGGAAGGAGAAACACCAATAATTTTTTTGAATTGTTTGCTGAAATGATATTCGTCATAAAATCCAAGGTTCAAAGCGGTTTGTTTAATTGTTATATTGGGAAATTTGTTAAAGAATGAAATAGCTTCATTCATTTTAAATTCAAGGATATATTGATGAATAGTTGTACCGAATTGTGCCTTAAAATGTGTTTCAGCAGTTTTGACAGATACATTGTGTTTTTCAGCAAGTTCTTTGTTGCTGAAAAATTTTTCGGGGTTATTATGAATAGTATCTTTTATATTTTGAGAAAGGGAATGAGTAGTTGGTTCTTTGTCACAAAGTTCCGTAAGTAACAATTGAAAAAATAAATCCGCTTTCTTTTGCTTGTTTGCAAGTTTACAATTTACTGTTTCCAAGAAATATTTTTTTATATTTGAGTTATGCGAAGTGTTAATATGTATTTTAGAGCATAAACCATCCAAGAAAAGATCTGACATATAATCATTTTCGCAGGTGACATGAAAATACATTGTTTTTGTATTAGGAGAGCAAGGCGTTAAACCAAAATGAGTATTATTGGCAGGTAAAATGAGAATATCGTCTTTTTTTATCTTATATGTTTCGTTATTTTGTCCGAAATCCCATTCTCCGTTAAGCATATATATAAAGTCGCTCTCTTTCATTTTTCTCTCTGGATGAATAAAGGGTTTGGCGTAGAAATTGATGTTAGCTTCGGTTATTCTATGTTTCATGTTATCTGAAAATTTAATATACATAATACC
Organism: Clostridia bacterium; assembly: GCA_045633845.1. GTDB lineage: Bacteria > Bacillota > Clostridia > UMGS1810 > UMGS1810 > RGIG4708. The sequence goes on along the minus strand of JAZQZC010000034.1, from coordinate 17,931 downwards.
ACCTCTTTTCGTTATTTTACATCATATTTTCTTTATTGTCAATTCGTTTCAATAAAATATAACGATATACTAGAAAAGAGGTGGTAAGGTGAAGATTTATCAAAAAGGATTCAACTTTTCTCAGGATGGTCCGGGGAATAGACTTGTATATCATTTGCAGGGTTGTAATATGAGCTGTATATGGTGCTCAAACCCTGAAGGAATGTCTGCAGTCGGCGGTAAAGAATATGACGTGCAGGAAATAGTAAAAGAGTGTATTTTGGCTAAGATGATGTTTTTTTCGGGCGGCGGTGTTACTTTTACAGGTGGAGAGGCGACAATGCAATATGACAGCTTGTTGAAACTGTTAAAGCTTCTCAAAATCGAAAATATACACACATGTATAGAAACAAACGGAACCCATCCTGAACTTTTTAAATTGATTGATTATGTTGATTATCTTATAATGGATTTCAAACATTTTGATAATGAAATACATGAAAAATATACAGGCATCGGAAACGAAGTTATAAAGAGTAACTTCGAAAAGATTTGTAAATCAGGAAGACAGCTGCATATAAGAATTCCGTTGATAAACAGAATTAACACACAAAACCCTGGTGGTTTTGCTGAATATTTTTCTTGTTTTGACACATCAAATGTGGTATTTGAATTTTTAACTTATCATGAGTTCGGCAAGGACAAATGGACGCAAGAATACAAAGTCAAAAACGGATTTGTGCGGAAAGATACTTTGAATGAATTTAAAGAAATTTTCAAAAAGAACAATCTGAAACTTATAGAAACATAAGGAGGAGTTAAAATGTACGGAATTTACGAACCGGGAAAACTTACCGAAATGGCAAAGGCTCTTTATAAAGAGGAAAGGGTAATTAAAAGACTTGACGGCTGGTTTATCGCAAAAGAAACAGAAATGAAAAAGGACGATAAATATGTAAATTATCCACATGAAATAAAAAAGGCATATCTTTTGTGCGAGGTTTTAAAAGAAATGCCGTTGTTTGTGAGCGACAATGCAATCTTTGTAGGAACGCAAAGAGATGCTTTTGCGAAGAGTTATGCTCTTATTAATCCATCATTTACAGTTGAAGGATTTTCGGGCTACTGTGATCCGATGGCAATATATAATGACATTGAGCCAAGTGATGAGTTTACAAAAGAACGTATCGATAAAGTGCGTTCATTTACATCTAATTCCAAAATGGTTGAGATGCTTAATAAAACTTATAGTGATGCGGAGGATTACACTAAAGAAGTAATCTTTTTTGTAGAGCAGGTAACGGGTCATGTTATCCCGGACTTCAGATTTGCACTCAAACATGGTGCGGATGCAATGATAAATCAGGCAAAATCAAAAGATGGTGAATTTTATGAAGCAGCAGCAATAGCCTTAGGTGGTGTAAAAATTCTTGTTGACAGATACATTGAAATTATAAAGGAACAGAAGAAATCCTGCTCTCACGAAAGACTTGAACAGCTTGATTTCATGGAAAAATCTCTTATTAATATTTCTTCAAAAGGTGCAGAAAATCTTTATGAAGCATTGCAGCTTTATATTTTGTTGTGGACAGTTATGTGCATTGAACAAGCACCTAATCCGTATGCTTTTTCAGTCGGCAATGCTGACAGGATTTTTGAACCATACAGAGGCGAGCTTTCAAGGGAAGAAGCAAGCGAACTATTTAAGCATTTCTTGGTTTTCTATAATGTGGGTGATAGAAGCTGGGCAATTTCGCAAAATGTTCTTTTAGGCGGAAGAGATGCCGAGGGTAATGATCTTACAAATGAAATGACGTATGCTATTATGGATGCATATTACGATATGAATCTTCCACAACCGATTTTGTCTGTTAAGTTACATAAAAATACACCACAAAAGCTTTATGAAGAAATGGGTAAGTTCTTCTTTTCGGCAGGCGTTCTTACACCGTCACTATTTAATGACGATGCACTTTTTGAAGTGCTAAAAAATAATGGTGTTGAAGAAGCGGATATTCCTGATTATTCCGTTGCAGGTTGTCAGGAACCCCTTATTATGGGTAAGGATAATGCAAATACAACCAATAGCTGGATAAATCTTCCGAAAGTTCTTGAGATGGTTTTGAACAGAGGGGTTTCAGCAATAACTGGTGAAAAACTTATGGAAACCGATGATTACACGCTTGAAAACATAAGAGAAGCGTTTTATAAAACACTTGAAAAAGTGGTTGATAAGATGGTATACTCGGCAAACGGTGCATCCTGTGCTTTAGCAGAGCTTAAAGTTCCGTTTTTGAGCTGTTTTATGGGTGGCCTTGAATATGGCGCAGATATGCGTGATATTAAAGTTCAGGGAACAAAGTACAACGGAAGCGGATGTCTTGTTCATGGACTTACAGTCCTTGCCGATTCTTTTGTTGCCATTGATGAGTTCGTAAAGAGATATCCTGAAAATAAAGAAATGCTTGTAAAAGCATTGAATAATAATTTTGATGGATATGAAGATTTAAGAAGTTTCCTATTGTCATGCCCTAAGTTCGGCAACAATATAGAAGTGGTTGATAATGAAGCAAGAGAAATCGCTATCCGTGTTTCAAAACTTCTTCGTTCAAAGAAAAACTATCTTGGAAATCCTTTCAGACCTGATTTCTCAAGTCCGTCAACGCATCTTACTTACGGATATTGGGTAGGTGCAACACCTGACGGAAGAAAGTCGAGAGATATGTTGGGATATGGTGTAGATCCTTTGTATGGCGAAGCGTCAAATGGACTGGGCTTTAGAATGCTTTCTAATATGAAATTGCCATTTGAAGAATTCAACGGTGGATATGCATCTCATCTTGGTGTTGACCCTAAGTATTTCAAGGGTGATGATTACAATAAAAAGGGTGTTGAATTCTATCACAACATAGTCAAGCCGCTATTTTTTAATGAATTGAAAAGTGGAGTATCACCATTTTATCTGTATGTAAATGTGACTACACCTGAAACCCTGAGAAAAGTTCTTGCAAACCCCGAAAAGTATGCACCGAGCGGTGTATATATTATGAGAATTCACGGAACGTTTGTAAACTTCCTTGATTTATCTCCTGAAATTCAGCAGGATATTATAACAAGACTTGACCTTAAGTCAACAGCACTGGAGGGATAAAGATGTACACGATAGGACTTGACATAGGAACAACAACAATTTGCGGAATACTTATGGTCAGCGCAACGGGAACTATAGAAAAGGTTGTAAATAAGAGTAATGATACATGGTTAAAGGGTGAAGAGTGGGAGAAAATACAGTCGCCTGAACTTATAATAGCAAAAATAGATGAAATACTTGCAGAATTGTCTACAGATGAAGTTGATGCAATCGGAGTTACAGGACAGATGCATGGGATTTTGTATTATGATAATAACGGCAATGCAGTAAGTCCGTTATACACATGGCAAGACGGAAGAGGTAATCTTTATCTTGATGACAAAACTTATGCACAACATATTAACTCCCATACGGGATATGGAAATACCACTCATTTTTACAACAGGAAAAACGGACTTATTCCCGAGAATGCATCAGGTTTTTGCACAATTCATGACTATGTGGTAATGCATCTCACAAAGAGAAAAAAAGCACTTGTGCATACATCGGATGCCGCGAGCTTCGGTAAATTTGATTTAGAAACAAAAACTTTTACATTAAAAGATGATATGCACCCCGAAATTACTGACAAAGCGGTAAAGGCAGGCTACTATCAAAATATTCCCGTGAGTGTTGCCATAGGTGATAACCAGGCAAGTTTTATAGGTGGCGGATGCGACAGAGATACTGTACTTTGTAATGTAGGGACCGGAAGTCAGATTTCGCTTGTTGCACAAAGAAGTGTGGATGGTCTTGAAACAAGACCGTTTAATGAGGACAAAAATATCCTTGTTGGAAGCTCGCTTTGTGGTGGAAGAGCCTATGCCATACTTGAGAAATTCTTTTTGCAAACTGCAGAAATGTTGGGTATAAAAAAGGATTCTGTTTATGGCGAAATGGCAGAGACAATCGCAAATTGTGATAAAACTGATATGATATTTAATACGCTTTTTAGTGGGAACAGAGAAAATCCTGACAAAAAGGCATCTGTAACAAACATATCAGAAGATAATTTCACACCTGCAAATCTTATTTACAGTTGCCTTGAAGGTATATGCAATGAGCTTTATGAAATGTATATTAAAGTAAATATAAAATGCACAAGGCTTGTAGGAACAGGGAACGGAATAAGAAAAAATTGCGCACTTAAAAAAATATTTGAAGAAAAGTTCAATATGAAAATGCAAATCCCTATATATTCAGAAGAAGCGGCTGTTGGGGCTGCATTGTTTGCCCTTGTATCCTGCGGAAAATATAATACTATTGAAGATGCTGAGAGGATAGTTAATTATGAAAATATATGAAAAGCCACTGTTTTTTGAAAAAAACAGAGTTTACCGTGTATATACAGGCGGAAAGCTTTTAGGTAGTTTTGTTAATGATGGTTCGGCGGATGGTTTTTATCCGGAAGAATGGATTGCATCGTCTGTTCAGGCGCTTCCTGTTACAGGAGAACCTGAAAAAGCGGGTGTTTCCGTAGTTGAGGGAACAGATAAATTCCTTGATGACCTTATAAAAGAATTTCCTAAAGAAATTTTGGGCGATAAAAAAGAAATCGGAATACTTGTAAAATATTTAGACAGTGCAATAAGACTCCCAGTTCAGGCTCATCCCGACAAAGCGTTTTCAAGAAAATATTTTAACAGCGAACACGGAAAAGAAGAGAGTTGGATTGTCCTTGATAAAAGAGAAGGTGGTTGTATTTATTTTGGGTTTAAAGACGGTGTAACCAAAGAACAGTTCTCTAAGGCTATCGAGGAAAGCAAAAATGACAAGTATGCTATGGAAAGACTTCTTGTAAGGCACGATGTTGAGCCTGGAGATGTAATTCTTGTCCCTGCAAAAGCAGTTCACGCTATTGGGGCAGGATGCCTTATACTTGAAGTTCAAGAACCGACAGACTTTACAATTCAACCAGAATATTGGTGCGGAGAAACTGCACTTACTTACAATGATATGTATATAGGTCTCGATAAAGAAACGGCGCTTGATTGCTTTAACTTTGAACCAATAAACCAAGTGAAAACGACACCATTATGTATTATAGATGAAGAAAAGGTAAAGGTTGAAGAAGTTATTGGAAAGAAGCAGTCAGAAAATTTTAACATAAACAAAATTACACTTCGGGACGGAGAATATATACCTGACAAAAGTGCAGGCATATATGTTATAACAGACGGAAGCGGTGTGATTTCTGGAAATGATTTCAGCAGAAAGTTGAAAAAAGGAGATTATTTCCTTTTGCCGGATATTGCAAGAAAGAATTATACAATAAAAGGCGAGATTACAATTATAGAATGTTTTGCATAAAACGCCTTTGTTCTCTATCAATATTTTACAAATGTGCCTTGGACTCAAAAGTTGCATCTGTTATGAACGTGAAAGCCAAAAAGAAACGACAATTTTCTTTTGAAAGTTGTCGTTTTTTGTACTCTTACATATTCACTATTCCCTTTTCCCTAAAAAAGCTTGTCGATTTTTGGCAAGTAATAAGTAATACCCTAAAGGGTACACGGTAGTGAATAAGGAAGAAGTATGGTACAAACTCGCTTTGGCGAGTTTGTTTGTATAAATGTCACTGATAAATCTCATCGATGAAACTTGTAAAACACAACAAAAAAGATTTTACATCTATTTTAAACGTGAAAACCAAAAAACGACCTGTTGTAGCAAAACGCGCAAATTGCGAAAAATTCACACGCAAAATAAAAAAACTGTGTATTCAGCAAATTAATTATATGCTTTTTACACAGTTTTTTCAATACTTATCCAATAAAATAAGTTATTAAACTATTTTAAAACATTATTTTATCACTCTTTACAAACATTATAAACAGTATTTTTTGTAATCATTTTTCCCTTATTAATCTCATATACTGCACTTTCAATAATGTTTTTTAAATCTTCATCATTAACCTTAAATTTTTTCTTTATCCATTCCTTTACATAAGCAAATTTTTCTTTGCCCATACCGCTTTCTTTGTATATTTGTTCTGCGGCATTTACAGCAATTACAACTGCACTATACAATTTTTTCTCTTTAAGTATAGGAATTATATACACTGTAAGTATTGTACAGAGTACAGGAATAACAATTTTAATAATAAATTCAACCATCGTAATTACCTCCGTTCTTGTTATTTTCTTTTGTCTTTTTTATTGATGCAAGGCTCCATAATTCTACTGTTGTAAATGCAAACCAACTTCCTATAAGAGTTGAAGGCTCCGTACTTGTTTTTAAGAAAGCTAACAATACAGCAATTGTAAATGCAACATTTGCAATTATTATTGAAATAACAATGTGCTTACTAAATTTTCCTTTGTTATTAGACATAAAATCACCCTTTATTTTTCGTATTATTGCATATTTTGCATGCAAGCCAATATAAATCTGTACCATTTTCAAGTATTTTGAGCCAAAGCTTTTTATCGGTCATAATACCTCTGTGGTTGAGTTCCCACACTATATCATTAACACTCGTAAGAGCCTTTGGCTTGTCTGCATTTACTGTCATATTTGCAGCCTTTTTAGCAAGATGGTATGCATTATCGTTTGTTTTGAGCTTACCAAGCCACAAAGATTTATTTGTTATAATTCCCCTGTGATGCAGCTCCCACACAATGTCATTTACTGTTGTGAGTTCTTTTTGTGGTTCGGTATATCCCGCAAACCCCGACACAACCTTTTCACAGCCAAAGTTTGTCCAGCGTGAACGATTTGCTCTTGTGTCGATGTGTGTAAAGCTGCTGTACTGACCAATACCACCGCTACCCTGCATTATGTATTCTGCATACTGTGCAACTGCAAGGGGTGTTACTCCCTGCACAACAATATCAGCAGCAGTGCCTTTAACGTGCTGCCTGTTTGATACACCGCCGATTTTTGCATTGTAGGCGGCGTTTCGATAAGCGGAATTTATTGTTACCGCTCTGCCGAAATGGTCACTGATTTTTTGCAAAGCATCAACAAGAGCAGTATCAACAAGCACCTTGTCGCTGCCATCCTTGCAGGCAAACTCTGATACCATAAAATTTTGTGATAATCTTTTGGAGCCGTCTTTTTTTAAGCTGTAAGTTTTAATCATACCAATCACTCACTTTCGGTTGCGGTAAATTCCTGCTCAGATTCCTCTGCCTGATACTGAGCGTTTATGACATTCTGAATTTCTGCAAGGTCATTTTCATCGAGTACGCCTTTATCGTGCCATGCCGCCGCATTTAAAATAACCTGATAATCAGCCATATTACCTACAGCTTTTATTAATCCTGATTTTACAAATTCTTTAAAATTAAACATTATACATTACCTCCTAATGATATAATTGCAGATTCAAGTGCTGCAATTCTGCTTTCGTATTTGTTATTAATATAATTTTTTGTATCAGCCGCATATCCAACCTCAATATTTGCACCATCAATATTGTAAATATTTGTAGTCGGCATATTTGTGTGCAGTGCCTTGTAAGCGGCAATTTGTTCATCCGTCAGTGGTATTTCAACAGGCTCAGCCAGCACATATACTGCCTCAGAGCCATCATATTTGGATTTTAAGGTATCTAACGTATCTGTTTCCGTACCTATGAGTACAAAATTACTGATGTTTTCATATACCAATCCCGTAGCAAATTGTGACGCTCCACCTGCAATAAGGTATTTTGTTTTTTCAAACAACGCCCCAACTGCGGCAAGTCTTGCTTTGTCTGGAGTAGTAAACACTCCTCCCATATGACCACTGGACAGCGTTACACATTGACCGATTGTTACCTGTGTTCGTTGTACCCTTTTAATATACACGCCTCGTGCAAAGTCTACTTCATCACAAACCCATCTTTTTCCATTTGAATCTATGTAGTTTGCGTAAGCTGCGCCTGCCGACGCAGGCAGCATAATACCCGACAAACCATTTGGTGTTTCCAAAGCAATTGACTGGTGTTTAACATACGGCTCATATTGTGTTGCTGATGAACCCCTTTCAATCTGAATATTAATTGTTTTGTTGTTGTACACACTGTTTTGCTGAAACACAAAACTTATCCTTATCGGTGTAGCCTTGGTCAAAGTAAAGGTTTGTGGCGAATTTGACATAATAAGATTGACCATAACCTCATCCTTATCCACATCAACAATATAGTATCTGTCGAACTGATTGTCTATAACATTCAGCCCGTTTACAGATGCAGTATATGTACCTGCAGGTAACATTTTAGTTCCCGGGGTAATTGTCTGATAGTTCACTGCGGTGCTGGTTCCGTTTATAACAAGGCTCGAGCAACCTTTTTGCCCAGAAAGCGTCAGACCTGATACGCTGACATTTATATCCGACTCCCAGTTAACAAAGTTTTTGCCGCATATGTTTATATCTGTGCTTCCGCCATCGCCGATACTATTAAGTGTTTGAGGAGATTCGGGTGTAGGACTTTCTGCCTGCGTTGTTTTTCCAAATATTTTTAAACCTCTTAGTTTTGAGTTAGAGCCGTCTGTTAAAGATATACCTTCACCCGTCGCAGCACACTCAATTAATCTACTGTCAACATCTGCAATATCTGATTTATTTTGAGCAATGCCCTCAGAATTTTGCTGTGTTTTTTGAGAAACAGACGCTACAGATAAATTTATATCTGTTGTTATTTGCTCCATCTCATCATTAATTCCCGAAATGTCATTTTTTATATTACCGATGTCTGTTTTAAGCTCTAAATTGCCTTCATCCACTTTAGTGGATAATTGCGAAATACTTACTGTGTTTGCCATAATACTGTCTGCATTTGTGTCAATCTTGCCCGATAATTGCGCAATATCTGATGAATTTGTTGCAATACCCGCTGCATTTGTGTCAACCCTTCCCGACAATTGCACAATATCTGATGCATTTGACGAAATAGCCGCTGCATTTGTATCAACCCTGCCCGACAATTGCGCTATACCTGATGCATTTGACCAAATGGCATCTGCATTTGTTTTGGTTTTTTCAGACAAAATACCAATGTCAGAATTTATTGTTACCACACTGTCTGAAAGCTCTGCTATCTCTGTTTCGGATGCCAAAATGCTTTTTGCATTTTCATCGCATCTTGTGCTTACATCTGCAATATTATTTTGTGTGTTGTTAATGGCAGCCATAAGCTGCTGCACCAGTGAAGGCTCTGCGCCTATGTGCATAGTCTCATATTCTGTTGTATCAACACTTTCGCCCACGGTAATTCTGCCCTGTGGTGAGTACCATATTGCCGAAGCAGCTCCGTCATCATCTGAGGTGTATGCCACCACCTGATATATTACAACTCCGCTGTCGCAGCTTATGCTTGTGCCAAGGCTCCAGGTAAGCATAATTTTGTTGCTTTCGTCATCAACGGTTTTTTCAAGGCTACCGCCCTCCTGTATGCTCATACCTGTTTTGCCGCAAAAGGAGTATACCACTGCAAATGTGCATTCGCTAAAGCTATCATTATTATCAAGTACAAATTCAATTGTGTCAAAGCCATCACTGAACTTATTTATATATGGTTTTGCATACGAAATTCCGTTTGCAAGCTCAATGGAAAACTTGTTCATTTTTAATTACCTCCTTTACCTTTTGTACCGACACATTATCAGGGTATTTACTTTTAAGCAATTCAAATCCGTTTATCACAGTTTTTACTGCCGCCACCGCCGAAAAGCTGCGCAGTCCTGCAAAGTTAAAGCTGATATAAACATACCCGTCGCTCACACAAATATTATATTTTGGCAGGTTGAGCCTGCCGATTGTGTCGATAAGTGTATAGGCAAGCATAGACTCTGCGGCGCAGCACAAATCTGCTCCGTTTTTGCGTTGTGCATTTGCATGTCCGCTTATTTCAACAGTTACTTTTTTGCCAATGCTGTATGTTATTTTTGTCATAATTATCCTCCTTACATCATTGTTTTTCTGATAGCAGAAAGCTTGCTGTCCGCATCGGTTTGTGCAGCCTTGTTAACCATATCATTTGCACTTTGCATATAATTGCCGCCCGAATATGCCTGCTGCAGCATATTTGCCATTTGACGCATCTGCTCTGTCATTTGCTCCCTCTGCCTGTTTGTATCAATGTTTGTGCGGATTTTTTCGAGAACTGTGCTTTTGCCTTCAAAATCCATCATTTCCACGCACATTGCCGCTTCCACCGCTCTTGCGGGGTTAAAAATACCTGCCGCAAAAAGCTCTTTTGCAAGCTCATTCTGCGCAGTTTTTGAAAATGGGGAATTTCGTGCAGAGGTAACCACTATATCAAATATGGGGCGCTTGTCCGCAAAAGATGAGTGCACACCGCCAAACTTTACAAAGTCAATTCCGCCGTTATCGGCAGTTATGCGGAAGGTTCTTTCTTCGTTATAAAATTGCCGCATAAGCTCAATTATCATATAGTTGATGCTGCGGAATACCCTGTACGAATTTTTTATCATATCCCTGCTCAGCTTGCCGCCTGCCTCCTGGAGTGCCGCAATAGCACTTGCAGCAACAACTCCGGATATTGTGCCTCCGTTTGATACATCTCTGTTGCCGCTTATTTCTTTGAGCTCGTCAATTTTGTGATTGAGTAGATTTATTACAGATGCATCAAGCTGCGAAACTGTGATTTCACGCATATTACGCTCGTCTATATTGCCTGCCACGTGCACAAATTCTTTTGACCAGTCGGCAAACTCCTCCTCATTAACTCCTGTGTTATCCGAAATAAAAAAGCGTCGCTTGCCTGCCTGCATGGCATTTTTGAGGATTATCTGATTGAGCTTGTCGATATAAAGCTGTGAGTCTTTCATAACATCTATATATCCAAAGCCGCAGGGTGTGCCCTCCTCGCCAAACAGGATGTCAAATACAAAGGGATACAAGCCGTGATCGTAGTAGCCTCGCTCGCAATAGTACGGGTCATTTTGCGATGCATACAAAACTGTATCTCCCACAAATTTGCAGTAGTGAACCACTGTTTTTTTGCCTTGCTTTACCTTGTAGTACCAATCCACAACTGCGCTTTTGTTTGTTGTGTCAACAGTGTCGTCATAAAGATACTCTGCAACATCTATTGTGTTTGTGCCGAGCCTTCCTGCAACCTGCGGATAGCCGGACTCAAGTATATCGTTGTCCACCAGCTCCACATTAAACAGATTGCGGCTTTTTTGAATATCCTTTATGCCGCCCTCCCAAAACAGATTGAGCACATCTATCTGACGTATGTCTACATCTCCTTTGCCATCCTCCAGAGTGTTGTTCCAAAAAATGCCGTAGCAGCCTGTGCCTGTTTTGAGCTTGTACCACCACACGTCGGAATATGTTTTTTCAAAATCGTTACGCTCAAGCAGTGCCGGCAAAATGGCAGACAATATTTTTGCATATTCTCCATCGCCTTGTTCTCTCGGCAAAACAGAGGGCTCGGGATAGCTGTCCATAGCATCGGCATGCTTGTTGGCAATTGAGTTAAAAAGCCAACCCGAAGCAGGCTCAGGCTCATTATCGCTTTGGGTACGGATAAGGTCCCAGTGCTGCATTTTCCACCATTTTTCGTTTTCAACAATACGCTGCTCCAAATTGAGCTTGCTGCTTTTGTATTTTGCAAGTATTGAGGCAGCATTTTTGATTTCATCTGATGTTATGATGCTGTGCTGCTGACCTTGCAACTGCTTTTGCTTTTTGTTAAAAATTTTCATAAAAAAATCTCCTTTCATAAATTGGTTTGTGTCTTTGATAATTTTATTATATAAAAGGAAATTTTGTATTTCGCCTACTAAAAAACAAAAAATGAAATTCATTTAAGTAGGCGGTGGTGAGATGTTGTAGGGGGCATTCACGAATGCCCCGAATTACGGGCGGTTCGTGAACCGCCCCTACGGTTGTTTTCCACCTCAGTAGTATAAAAACAAAAAAAGACAGCAACAAAACTAAATTTGTCACTGTCTGAAATCAGTATTTTATTATTTACAAGCCTGTTTAATAATCTGCACTGCCTTTTTTAAGTTTTCCATACTTATGTTAAGCGGCGGAAGCAATCGTACCTTTGTTTTTGCAGTAATTACAAGCACACCCATTTCCATACACTTTTTAACAACATCAGATGCCGCTTTTTGTGTTTGTATACCAAGCATTAAGCCTTTGCCGCTTACGCTGATTATTCCATCGGAGCCTGTTAACTCATTTACTATATAATTGCTTTTTTGCTCAACCTCATGGAGAAGCTTGTCATCAATACGTGAAATTACACTAAGTGCTGCCGCGCAGCTTACAGGGTTGCCTCCAAAGGTTGAACCGTGAGTTCCCGGCTGATATACGTCTTTTGCTTTTTCACCAAAAAGTGTTGCACCTATTGGCAGACCGCCGCCAAGACCTTTTGCAGTAGACACAATATCGGGAGTTATGCCGTAGTGCATATATCCGTAAAGCTTGCCTGTGCGTCCGTTGCCTGTCTGCACCTCGTCACAAATAACAAGAATGTTGTTTTGCTGCGCAACTTGCGCAAGCTCGATTACATAATCCTTGTCAAGAGGATTAACACCGCCCTCGCCCTGAACAGTCTCAAACATTATTGCTGCACATTTGTTTTCTGATATCAGAGCTTTAATTTCTTCAATATCATTTGCCTTTGCATACAAAAATCCCGATGTCAGTGGCTTGAATTTTTGATGAAAAACATCCTGACCTGTTGCTGCAAGGGTTGTGATTGTTCTGCCGTGAAAGCTGTTTACAAGAGTTATTATGTTGTAATACTCTTCACCCTTATTTTGTGCTGCCCATTCTCTTGCGGCTTTAATTGCACATTCGTTTGCTTCGGCTCCCGAGTTTGAAAAAAACACTTTTTTCATTCCTGTTTTTTGGCAAAGAATTTGAGCAAGCCTTGCACAGGGATTGGAATAGTACAAATTTGATGTGTGTGAAAAGCTTTTCATCTGATTTGTAACAGCCTCAATTATTTCCTCGTCTGCGTGACCAAAGGTATTTACTGCAATGCCTGTTGACATATCTATATATTCTTTGCCCTCTGCATCGAACACAAGCTCACCTTTGCCGCGGACAATTTCCACATCAAAGCGGTTGTATGTATGAGCAATATACTCTTTGTCAAGTTGTTTTGTATCTGTCATTATAACATCTCCTACTTTACTACTTTACAAACATTGTGCCTATACCCTCGTCTGTTAAAGTTTCTATCAAAATTGCGTGCCTGATTGTTCCGTCTATAACAAACACCTTGTTAACGCCCCACTTAATTGCGTTTACGCAGCACTCAACCTTTGGTATCATACCGCCTGCAATAACACCCTGCTCTGTAAGCTTTTGCGCTTGGTCAAGGGTGAGCTTTGATATAAGAGAATTGGGGTCGTCTTTGTCGCGCAAAATTCCGCTGATATTTGTCATAGAAATAAGGCTTTCGGCATTGAGCATACCTGCAATTTTTGCAGCTGCTGTGTCGGCGTTGATGTTGTACACATTGCCGTTGTTATCGCAGCCAACCGACGAAATTACGGGTATGTAGCCTTTTTCGAGCAAGTCGAGTATGGGCTGAGGATTTACTTTCGTAATTTCGCCAACAAATCCAAGACGTTCGTCCATCTGCTTTGCCTCAATCATATGGCCGTCGGCACCGCAAAGACCCATTGCTTTGCCGCCCTTGCTCTGTAAAAGATTTACAAGGCTTTTGTTGATTTTGCCCGAAAGCACCATCTGAACAACATCTGCAGTTTCGGCATCGGTAACGCGCAGGCCGTCTACAAATTGTGTTTCCTTGCCTATTCTGGCAAGCATATCGGTAATTTCGGGGCCGCCTCCGTGAACAAGCACAACCTTAATGCCGATAAGTGACATAAGCACAATGTCACCCATTACGGCTCTTTTAAGGCTTTCGTCTGTCATTGCGTTGCCGCCGTATTTTACAACAACTATTTTATCATAATATTTTTGAATGTACGGAAGTGCGTGTACTAACACACTTGCGCGCTGTGCGTTGGATAATTCCATAATATAACTCCTAACAATTTAAACTTCATATTTAATTTGCTAAAAATTTGCAAGCAGTTTGAAGAATTTTCCGATTGCCGCGTACAAAGGGTACGCAATTGGGGAAAATCATTCAAAATGCTCCGCAAATTTTGCGCAGAATCAGGTTCGATAGTCGCCGTTTATCTTTACATAATCATATGTCAAATCGCAGCCCCATGCCTTTGAGCAAAATTCGCCGTCGTTTAAGCATACGTTTATTGTAATTTCTTTTTTGAGTAGTATTTCTTTGGCAAGCTCTTCAGAAAAATCTATACCCGCGCCGTTTTTGCAAACAAAAATTTCGCCTGCTTCCGATTCAAAGGAAACGTCAATTTTGTTAACATCAACATCGGCACCCGAGTAGCCTATTGCACAAAGCACCCTGCCCCAGTTTGCATCAGCACCAAACATTGCTGCCTTTACAAGGGATGAGCATATTACTGATTTTGCAACAGTTTTGGCAGCGTCATATGTTTTAGCGCCTGTAACCGAGCACTCAAGAAGCTTTGTTGCTCCTTCGCCATCGCCTGCAATCATACGGCAAAGATTTGTGCATACAGTGTTGAGCGCTTTCATAAATTCATTAAAAGCCTCACCCTCGGCATCTATAATGCTGTTGCCTGCCATACCATTTGCCATAACGCTTACCATATCGTTGGTGGAGGTGTCTCCGTCAATGCTTACCATATTAAATGTGTTTTGTATATCGGCAGAAAGAGCCTTTTGGAGCATCTCAGGTGTAATTGCGCAGTCGGTTGTAATAAACACAAGCATTGTTGCCATATTTGGGTGAATCATACCCGAGCCTTTTGCAATGCCGCCCATTTTGCACTCAACCCCACCAATTTCAAAAGAAACTGCAACTTCTTTTTTTACTGTGTCGGTTGTCATAATTGCTTCGGCAGCAAGCTCACCGTTACACCCAAGGCCGCTTACAAGCTCAGGCATACCATTTGCAATAGGTGTAATGTCAAGTGGCTGACCGATAACACCTGTTGAAGCAATAATAATATCGTTTTGGCTTATGCCAAGTGCATTTGCTGTAATTGCGCTCATTTTGTCGGCAACTTGTATTCCGTCGGCATTGCAGGTGTTTGCATTGCCGCTGTTGCACACCATTGCCTGAGCATAGCCGTCGGCAATGTGATTTTTTGTAACAAAAATCGGCGCGCCCTTTACAAGATTTGTTGTATACACTGCGGCTGCAGCGGCTCTTTTTTCACTTACAATAAGAGCTAAATCTCTTTTGGTACGATTTTTGCGGATACCGCAGTGAATTCCGTTTGCTTTAAAGCCTTTTGCGGCACAAACACCGCCGTTTATAATTTTCATAGTAATTCTCCTTATATATCAAGCCCTGCGGTTACATCCGCACCCATACTGATATTCATACATTCTATGGCAGCTCCCGACGCACCTTTGCCAAGGTTGTCATACACCGCTACCAGTATTATTCGGTCATCGTTTCCGTAAACGGCAACATTCATACAGTCCTTCATTTTAAGTGCGTTACTGTTTACAAAGCCGTCCTTTTGCAATTGCTCATTGTATACAACAATCGGACCTGTGTATTTTTGGGCATACACTTTTTTGATATCCTCAATTCCGTATCCGCTGCTGAGCTGTTGTTTAAACAGTGGAACTGTAACCTCCATACCGCTGTAAAAGTCTGCAACTATCGGGCAAAAAACAGGCGCGTTATCTATGCCCGATATTGCCGCCATCTCTTTAAGATGCTTATGCTGCTGGGCAATTCCGTACTGGCGTGGAGCTTTTGTATATTCGCCCGACTCCTCCTCATACTCGGCAATCATTTTTTTGCCGCCGCCGCTGTAGCCTGTAAGTGAATGACAAGTAAGCAGCGTATCCTTTGGCAAAATGCCTGCTTCAACAAGTGGGTACACAAGTGCTATAAATCCGCTTGCGTGGCATCCTGGAACTGCAATCCGCTTTGCAGTCTTAACGGCATCATAATGCTTACTGCTAAGCTCAGGAAATCCGTATGTCCACTCTGCGTCTGTCCGATGAGCCGTTGATGTGTCAAAAACCACCACGTCGGGATTGTCTATCATAGCAACAGACTCTCTTGCGGCATCATCGGGCAAGCACAAAAATGCAATATCACAACTGTTTAAAAATTTCTTTTTTTCGTTGTTGTCTTTGCGCTTTGATTCATCTATTGTCATTATTTCAACATCGTCTCTCGCTTCAAGGCGTTCTCTTATACGAAGTCCTGTAGTACCGCTTGAGCCATCTATAAATACTTTTTTCATAACAGCTGTCCCCCCAATAAAAATACTTCCCTATTATAATATGATTGTATTATACAACGTCAATTTATAAAAATCAATACATTTTTGCATAATTATACAATTTGTATACGGTTTTTATTTAAAAAGCTTGTAAATTATCTATATTTTACATAGTTTTGTGCATAATTATGCAATTATTTATGCATATATACATCATTTATACATACGTCAGACTGTCGAATAATTCAAGGTTTGCACAAAAGAGTCATTTTAGGGACGGCGGGTGACAGGGGGATGTTCCTTTGCAAAAGGTGCGTCCCCCCTGTCACCACCATTTGTCACCGCATTTTAGCGCAAACACGGCGAAAAAATTACAATTTGTTATTTAAAGGCTTTTTTGTAAAACTTGAGCAAGTAGGTAATAACACAGGATGAAATTACAACCGATACAAGCTCCTGAAGAAGCCGCGGCAAATAAAACGTTGCAAAGCCCAGCTTGCCAAGCTCGGGAATAAAGGCTATTAATATATGAGTGTTTACAGTGGTTACAAGCACATCCGAAATGAGCAGTGTTGCAAACAGCCTTATATAATTTTGTGCAAAAAGAGTGCCGTATTTTTTTTGAAGCAGCATATTTACAACATAAACTGCAATTCCCACTATGCACACAACGTACATTCCATATGTAAAGTACGTCGTTTTTTTGCCAAAGCCGTTAATTATGCTGCCCCAAAAGCTTTGGGGATACAATGCCGAAAATATGTGATTTGCCGCTCCGAGCAAGCCCATTGCCGCCACAAAAATTATATACGCTTTATTTATTGCAGAGGCAGATACCTTTTTTAAATATCTGTAAACAAGTGCCGTTATTGCACTGCCTGCCGCCGCGGTAAATGTGAGAGGAAATATGTATGCCCCCTCAGGCTTTAACACATAACCGAAAAAGTCATTGAGGCCGCCGACAAGCGCCCCATAAACAGGGCCGAACAAAAGTGCAGGCATTTTTGTAAAAAATCCCGAAATACCCAGCCTCATTCCTGTGCCGCCGCCCATATACACCATATAGCTGAAATTGCGCAGCACAAGCCCTATTGCAAGAAACATTGCACACTGAACCAAAATTTTTGTTGAATTATTTTTTTGCATAAAAAAACCCCTTTCCTGTTCAGGGGCTGTTACAGATAAAATATAAATTGTAACAGCGGATGTTATGCAACTATTACCACTTGCGGACTCTACTCCCATTCCGCAAATTCCTCATAAAAGGATGTTGCATATGCTCTGATTTTTATATATTTAAATTCTTCGACCTGAAAGGCTTGTATTTTTGAGGGGTTTTTGGTGCGGAGGACGAAGGAATGCTTCGTGCCTTTCAAGGACGACAATCCAAAAAGCACCGAAAATACTGACTTTCAGGCGGGTTCGAATAGTACTCCAATGGCTAGCCATTGGGGTATTATCCGAATTCCGATTTAAATATATAAAAATTCCTGTAAACTGTGTTAAAATGCTCGCAAATACATCAAGTATTCGCTGCGCTTTTGCCTTGTTTACAACAATTTTTATTATATTTAAATTCTTCG
>JAZQZC010000033.1:0-2029 GCA_045633845.1 Clostridia bacterium | reverse complement strand
GCGTGGACAAAAGCCGCTCCAAAAAGGTGGACGGCACAGGTCTGGGGTTGTCTATAGTAAAGCACATTGTGCTTGCCAACGATGGTACAATAGATGTACAAAGCACTGTGGGCGAAGGTACAACATTTACAGTTGATTTTTCTTGACAAAGTTTATTCGTATAGCATAATGAATGTCGGGGAATTTTATAAAATCTACAAACCGGAGGACAACAAAAACCAACCGAGGACACACCTTTTGCGAGGAATTTCCCCGGTTGATTTTTTTTACATAAGCATCGGCTGAATTTGCACTCCTTCAAGTGCATGTATCAGCGTTTGATCTATTTTTGACATATCTGCCACTATTGATTTGGGTTTATTAACAGGGTCATCCTGACCGAAGGGTACAAAGTAGATGTTTTTCATATTCATCAGCATACCTATATTTTTGGCACTGCCGCCAAGTGCGTCGTTGGTGGATATCGCAATAATAAGCGGCTTTTCGTTGCGAAGGCTTGCTTTTGCTGCCATGGTTACGGGGCTGTCGGTAACAGCATTTGCAAGCTTTGCAATTGTGTTGCCGGTAGCAGGCGCAATAATCATCGCATCCAAAAATTTTTTAGGCCCGATTGGCTCTGCCGACGGTATACTGTGAATTATTTTTCGTCCTGTTATTTGCTCAATTTCTTCAACAAATTGCTTTGCATTGCCAAAGCGTGTGTCAGTGCCGTATGCAAACTCCGACATAATGGGGTATATATTTAAGCCGAGGTTTGTCAGATGCTCTATCTGAGGCACAACTTTTGCAAAGGTACAAAAAGATCCTGTCATTGCAAACCCAATATTAACATTTTTTAAATCCATATTGGGCTACTCCTTTATTGTTATACATTAACTGAGAACAGTATTTACGATTACCCTGCCTGCCGATTTTGGCGAAAATTTACCCGGCAAGCCAAAGGCGTCCATAACTTTTATGCCAAAAAGACCGGCGGCAACTTTGTCTATTTGCCCCGGTGATGCAGATGCATCAATAATCAGGCAGTCGGGATTAAGCATTTCGTAAAATTTGTCATCGGTGACTTTTTGGGGTATGGTATTTACAACTGCATCAAAATCTCCTCTGTTAATTTGGGATGTGTGCATTTTGTCAATACCTTTTATGCTCATTACGGCAAAGTCTGATTGCTTTCGGGCGGTTGCGCTAACTTTGCCGCCCATTGCTTTAAGCATATCGCAGAGCTCCTTGCCGATTCTTCCGTAACCCAATACCAAAAACCTGCCATCTGATATGGAAACAGGCAAATTACTTATTATAAGAGACAGTATTGCCTCTGCACTTAGATGTGCGTTGCTAAGCTGAAAGCTCTCTATAATGTTGTAGTCAATGCAATTGGCTCCGCGCATTGCACAGCTTGTAACAAATCCGCCTGCCATTCCTGCATACACAGTGTGACGCGGCTCAAGTGTGCTGAGCAAATCCTCGGTGTATATTTTTTTGCCAAAGTGAGGCGCATACACAGTTTCGCCTCCATCGCGGCTTAAGGGTATTCCGCACAAAATATGTGTGCCATCCGCAACAGCCGCCTTTAGGCTTTCGGCGCAGGGGCAGGAGCACAGTCCGTTTCCGTACGATATTACTTTTTTGCCGCGACGCTCAAGCTCTTTGGCTGCGTAAGCAAGCCTGGTGTCGCCGCCGATAACAACAAATATATCTTCCATACCAATACCGCCTTTACTTTATGTTAATTTGCCTTATATATATTATGCTTGCGGCAGGGTTGGTGTGACATTATAATAAGCAGAGCACACCCGAATAAATCGAATTAATAGTTGATTTATGGTACAAAAATAAAACAAAGACCTCAATTTCTGAGATCTTTGTTTTGCTTTATGGACTTTTTTATCCAATATCATTAAGTTAAGAGGAGCAAGTTCATTTAATGAGCTTGCCCCCTTTTTTTATGTAAATATTTAAAATTATTTTAAAAAAGACTTGACAAATGTTGAAATTTGTGCGGCTGATTTTATTAACTATCGTTAATAAA
>JAZQZC010000032.1:0-3985 GCA_045633845.1 Clostridia bacterium | reverse complement strand
ATGCTAAAATTTAAATACAATTTACAATGGAGGAATATGTAAATGGGTATTTTTGAAATTCTGGAATTAATCGGCGGTCTTGCCCTCTTCCTTTTTGGTATGAACTTTATGGGCGAAGCTCTCGAAAAACGCGGCGGCGGCAAATTAAAGCAAATCATTGAAAATGTCACATCAAGCCCTATTAAGGGTGTGCTTTTGGGTGCAGGCGTTACAGCTATTATTCAGTCATCCTCGGCAACAACAGTTATGGTTGTGGGTTTTGTAAACTCGGGCATTATGCGCCTTAGTCAGGCAATCAATGTAATTATGGGTGCAAACATTGGTACAACCATTACTTCATGGATATTGAGCTTGTCGGGCCTCGAGGGCGACAATATTTTTGTTCAGCTCCTTAAGCCATCTTCGTTTACACCGATACTTGCGGCTATTGGTACAATTTTTGTTATGTTTTTAAAAAGCAGCAAAAAAAAGGACACAGGCTCCATTCTTTTGGGCTTTGCAGTGCTTATGACAGGTATGGATATAATGAGCGGTGCCGTTAGCGGCCTTAAGGAAAATGCAGCATTTACATCAATACTTACTTTGTTTTCAAACCCTGTGCTCGGTGTGTTTGCAGGAGCTGTGCTCACAGCAGTTATTCAGTCGTCCTCTGCATCGGTGGGTATACTCCAGGCGCTCTCTACAACAGGTCAGATTAAATTTTCAAATGCGCTCCCGATTATTTTGGGTCAGAACATCGGTACCTGCGTAACGGCTCTTTTGTCAAGTATCGGCACAAACAAGAATGCGCGTCGTGCAGCAGTTGTGCATCTTTGCTTTAACATAATAGGAACAACCGTATTTTTGATACTGTTTTACATACTCAACAGCTTTTTGGATTTTGCATTTATGAACGACTCTGTAAATGCTGCAATGATTGCAGTGGTTCACACAACCTTTAACGTGTTTGCAACAGTGCTTTTGTTCCCATTTACAAAGCAGCTTGAAAAGCTCTCTATGCTCATTATCCGCGACGACAACAACGAGGAGGATATATCTGTACTTGATGACAGACTTCTTACAACTCCTGCAGTTGCAGTTGCTCAGGCAAAAAAGCTTGCAAACGAAATGGCACTCTGTGCAAAACAAGGTCTTGTTGATTCCCTTGAGCTCATTTTTGAATATTCTGACGATAAAGCAAGACAAATCCGCGAAATGGAACAAAAGGCAGACAAGTACGAGGATATCCTCGGCACTTACCTTGTTAAGCTCAATGCCGAAAACCTCAATGATGAGGACAATCACGAGGTTTCCAATTTGCTACACTGCATAGGTGACTTTGAAAGGATTTCGGACCACTCTGTAAATATTGTGCAGTCAATCGAAGAGATTGTATCCAAAAAGCTTGAGTTTTCGGAGGATGCAATCAAAGAGCTTACTGTTGTAAAAGCTGCTCTTTGCGAAATTCTTGAAATTTCGTACGAGGCTTTTGTAAGCGAAAATCTTGAGCTTGCAAAAAATATCGAGCCGCTTGAGCAGATTATTGACAAATTAAAAATGAAGCTTCGTAACAATCACATATTGCGTCTTAAGCAAAATAGGTGTACAATAGAAACAGGATTTGTATATGCGGATCTTGTTACAAACTTTGAGAGAGTTGCCGACCATTGTTCAAACATCGGCGTGTGCCTGCTTGAGGTTGCAAACGGCAGCTTTGACACACACGAATATCTCAACAATGTAAAGCATTTTGGCGGAAATGACTTTTCCGAAAAATACGAAATGTATAAATCAAAATACGCTATATAATTCCAAGGAGAGTCTGAGCTTTCAGGCTCTCCTTGAGTAACATTAATTTAAATATTCGACGCTTGGAGATGGTTGGTGACAGGGGGATGTTCGCATGACAACGGGGACATTCCTCCCAAGAGGTGTGTCCTCGCTTGTTGTGTGAACATCTCTCTGTCACCGGGTGTCATAGCTTTGTGCAAAAACAACCCGTCTGCAATGCGTTAATATACGGAGGTGTACATATGATATTTTGTGTAGAAGACGATACCAACATTAGAGAGCTGATTGAATATACCCTTATATCAACAGGCTTTGAGGCAAAATCCTTTGAATGTGGCAAGGACTTTTTTGAAGCACTGGCAACACAAAAGCCGTCGCTGATATTGCTTGATATTATGCTGCCTGATACCGACGGAATTGAAATTTTAAAAAAAATTCGCAGCTCCAAAGAATATGCAGATGTTCCTGTTATTATGCTTACTGCAAAATCGGAGCGTATGGACAAAATCAAAGGTCTTGATAGCGGTGCAGACGATTATATTACCAAGCCCTTTGACGTGCTTGAGCTTGTATCACGTGTAAAAGCTGTGCTTCGCCGATACACTCCAAATCAGGCGTCAGGTGGAATACTTGAACGTGCAAATATAAAGCTCGACACCAAAAAACACACTGTATATTCAAAAGGCAAAGAAGTGGTGCTTACACTCAAGGAATACAATCTCCTTAATATGCTGCTTGAGGCGGAGGGCGATGTTGTTACTCGTGAAAAAATCATCTCCGAAGTGTGGGAAACAGATTTTGAGGGTGAGTCGCGCACTCTTGATGTTCACATCCGTACCTTGCGCCAAAAGCTTGGTGAAACAGGAAACGCAATAGAAACAGTTCGTAATGTGGGTTACAGAATCGAGTAGGCTTATGTATAAAAAGATATTTCGTAATATATGTTTTTTGACTATGGTGACAATGGTGCTTTCAACAGTATTTGTTATGGCGGCGTGCTATACCTCTCTTACCACAAGCTTTACATCGGAGCTCGAAGCCGAAGCAAAAGCAATTGCGCAGGTAATAGGCAAAAAAAATCCCGTCGATATGGTAAGCAGCATATCCGTCAATATGACCGACAAAAGAATAACTCTTATTGATGCAGAGGGAAACGTGCTTTTTGACAATGCAGGGGATTTTTCGGTTATGGAAAATCACATAAACCGCCCCGAAATTGCCGAAACAATAAACAGCGGCTCAGGCACTTCGGCGCGTTGGTCCGATACCTTGGGCGCACAGCAGTTTTACTATGCGTTAAAGCTCCCAAATGGTGCATTTTTGCGTATAGGTGACGACTTTCACGGTGTGTATTCAATGTTTTACACTGTGCTTATAGCGGTGCTTTTTGTAACTGCAATGCTGTATCTCCTTACTGTAATTGTGGCGTACCGCCTTACCGAAAACATAGTAGAACCCATAAAAAATGCAGCATCCGACGGAAATTTTGATGACAAGGGAATGTACGAAGAAATCAAGCCTTTTATTGAGCGCATATTAAATCAAAACAAAAAGCTTGCAAAGGCAGATGAAATGCGTCGTGAGTTTACTGCCAATGTGTCACACGAGCTCAAAACTCCCCTTACCTCCATACACGGCTATGCTCAGATAATAAACAGCGGTATAGCAAAGCCTGATGACGTTTCGTCATTTGTGCAAAAGATAGAAAAAGAAAGCTCCCGCCTCATTACCCTTGTTGACGATATAATCGGTCTTTCAAAGCTTGACGAGGGTGAAATGGTAGAAAGTTCGGACAATGATATGCTTGCCGTTGCCGAGGATGTGGCAGACCAGCTCAGGCAAAAAGCCGCCTCCCGCGGCATTACAATAAATGTGTCGGGAACAAGCAGCAGTGTGTATATCAACGAAAGCCAGCTTGCGCAGCTTGTGTACAACCTTTGCGACAATGCCATAAAATATAACAAGGATGGCGGACACGTACGGGTTACAGTAAGCGGCAAGGTGCTCACTGTGTCCGATACAGGTATTGGTATACCCCAAGAGCATATTGAGCGTATATTCGAAAGGTTTTTCCGCGTGGACAAAAGCCGCTCCAAAAAGGTGGACGGCACAGGTCTGGGGTTGTCTATAGTAAAGCACATTGTGCTTGCCAACGATGGTACAATAGATGTACAAAGCACTGTGGGCGAAGGTACAACATTTACAGTTGATTTTT
>JAZQZC010000031.1:0-10912 GCA_045633845.1 Clostridia bacterium | reverse complement strand
TAATTAAGAGAATTTTAAGCAGACTTTTCAGCCTGTCTTTTTTGCATTCCATTTTTTAGAAAAACACACCTAACTTAGAATCTCAATCTTCGTTAGGTGTGTTTTAAATTTTCATATTATTCTTAACTTAATGATATTGCTATTTTTACATTCCCTTTTATTGATTTCTGAACTGTCCGGGGCTTATGCCAAACTTCTTTTTAAAGCTTCTCGAAAAATTTGAATAATCGTTAAACCCCGATTCGTAGCAAATTTCTGTTGCCGACATATCCGAATGCATAAGCAACCTCATTGCGTAGTTGTATCGTATTTCGTTAAGGTATTGCTTAAAGGTAATACCAAGACTCTCGGTAAAAATTCTGCTCATATACGACGGTGTGACATTAAGTGTTTTGGCAACATCCCCAAGGGTTATGCCTGTGCGAAAGTTCTTATGTATAAAAAGCACTCCCTTTTGCAGCTTCGTAAGCTCGGTTACCCCATCAGCTTTAGAAAGGGTACATATTTTTGCAAGTATGGTGTTGAGCAGCTGGATTATGTACTCGAGGTTGCCTTTTTTTTCGGCAAGCTCCATTTCGTCTACAAATCCGCCTATTACTGAAAGGTCTTTGCCGTCAAGCATTATTCCTGCGCCCGATTTTGAAAGGGATGCCTTGTACAGCAAATTTTTGTCGCACATTTCACCCATAAACATAATGTTGTATATATCGCAGTTAATGGTTTTTACACTGTGAAAATTAAACGGTGACATAAAAAACAACATACCTTTTTTTATGGGATACTCCACGCCGTCAACTGTGTATGTACCCTCTCCCGAAATTACAATTTCTATTTCGTAAAACTCGTGCCAGTGGGTGTCATAGTTGCAGCTGATGATTTTTCGGCTTGCTGATATATCGCCTTTCATAATTTTTTGCTGCTTTGTAAATCTTTGTATCATAAACCAATCACCTCCGTCAGTGTGACAGGACTACAATACTGTCGCACTAAATAAATTTTAACATATAAGTACAAAAAAAGCAATGTATTTTTAAAATTTGGCAATGCAATAGTCAACTTTTGGTGGTATGCTTATGTTAGTAAGAAAGGAAGTGCAATTTATGAGGCTTTTTATTGATACAGCAAACATTGATGAAATAAAAGCAGCAAATGATTTAGGTGTTATTTGCGGTGTTACCACCAATCCGTCACTTATTGCAAAAGAGGGAAGAGATTTTAAAACCGTTATTAAAGAAATTACACAAATTGTAGACGGTCCCATATCTGCCGAGGTTATCAGCCTTGAAGCCGATGGTATGATTGCGGAAGCTCTCGAGCTTGCAAAAATAGACAAAAACATTGTAATCAAAATACCAATGACAGCCGAAGGCTTAAAGGCAGTAAAGATGCTCAGCGCCAAAGGCATAAAAACAAATGTTACGCTCATATTCAGTGCTGCACAGGCTCTTCTTGCAGCAAAGGCAGGAGCTACATATGTAAGCCCATTTGTAGGCAGACTTGATGACATCGACAGCGACGGAATGTACCTTATTGAAGATATAGTTACAATCTTTAACAACTACGGTATCGAAACCGAAATTATTTCGGCAAGCATCCGTAACTCAATGGCTGTTACAAACTGTGCAAAGGCGGGAGCTGACATTGCAACTGTTCCGTACAAGGTAATATTGCAGATGATAAAGCATCCTCTTACCGATGCAGGAATAGAAAAATTCTTAAAAGACTGGGAAAGCGTAAAATAAAGACAAACGGTGATATTTAAAAATAACAAATGGGGACGGTCCTTTTTTCCAAATGGGGACGGTCCTTTTTTGTCAACTTTTTTCGCAAATGATGACGCACGTGACAAACGGGGACGCACCTTTTGCAAAGGAACATCCCCGTTTGTCACGATTGTCACCACACCGCTTTTGTGAATAATATATTAATTTCGCACATCAATATTGATTTTATCTTTCTTTTGTGATATACTGATTATCGTGGAAAGGAATGATTAGAATTGAAAATGTGTGCTATATGCAACAAGCAACCCGCAGTTGTTTTTGTCAGCAAATCCGATGGCAAGCAGGTTACAAATGAGGGTTATTGTTTACGATGCGCAATTAATACGGGTGTTACCCCAATAAATCAACTTGCGAATCAGTTTCAGATAGATCCCGAGGAACTCAAAAATATGATGGACAGTATGGATGAGATGTTTTCGGGCGACAACATAAACGAAGCATTTATGGATATACTCGGAGGCGGCAACATAATGGAGCCGGGTGGCGACGATGACGATGATAATGAACCTGCCGAGCCCATACACAATCTTTTTGGCGGCAAGCCCAAAAGCAAAAAAGGGAAGAAAAACCCTCTCGACACCTTTGGCGTTAACCTTACCATGAAGGCGCGCAACAATCTGCTCGACAAGGTTGTAGGCAGAGAGCAGGAAATTGAGCGCGCCATTCAGATACTCAACCGCCGCAGCAAAAACAACCCTGTGCTGCTTGGCGCTCCGGGCGTCGGCAAAACTGCCATTGCAGAGGGTATTGCCCAGCGTATTGCGGCAAACGACGTGCCCGAAAAGCTCAGCAGCGCTCAGGTTTATCTGCTTGACCTTGCAACCGTTGTTGCAGGTACTCAGTACCGCGGTCAGTTTGAAAGCCGACTCAAAAACATTGTAGAAGAAGCCAAAAAAGGTAATGTAATCCTTGTTATAGATGAAATCCACTCAATAGTAAGCGCAGGTGATGCAGACGGCGCAATGAACGCTGCCAACATTTTAAAGCCTGCACTTTCAAAGGGCGACATTCAGGTTATCGGCGCCACAACCTTTGAAGAATACCGCAAATTTATCGAAAAGGACGCCGCACTGGAGCGCAGATTTCAGCCTGTTAACATTGATGAACCCACAAGAGAGCAAACTATCGAAATTCTCCGCGGCATAAAAGAATATTATGAGAATTTCCACAATGTCACAATAGACGACTATGTTATCAGAGAGGCTGTGATTTTGGCAGATAAATATATCCACGACAGATATCAGCCCGACAAATCTATCGACGTTATCGACGAGGCTGCATCAAAGGTGAATATCGATTCGCCATATTCCCAGCAGATTATAGATGCAAAAGCAAGGCTTGAGGATGTCAACAAAAAGCTTGAAATGCTAACCAATGACGAAACTGTTGACCGTCAGCCATATGAGGAAATTGCCGAGGTCAAATCCGAAAAGTGCCGTCTTGAAGACAAGCTTTTGTCACTTCGCACAAAGCAAAAGCAGACTCCAATCACCACAAACGACGTAGCAAGAGTAATAGAGCTGTGGACAGGCATCCCTGTCAAAAATATTACCGAAACTGATAAGCAAAAGCTGCTCAACCTTGAAGAAAGACTCCACGAGCGCATTGTTGGTCAGCAAAAGGCAGTAAGCGCAGTCGCAAGGGCAGTACGACGCAACCGCGCACTCAAGCTCAGCAAAAAGCGCCCTGTGTCATTTGTGTTTGTAGGGCCTACAGGTGTTGGTAAAACCGAGCTTGTAAAAGCACTTGCCGAGTGCCTTTTTGATGATGAATCAGCTCTTATCCGTATTGATATGAGCGAATATATGGAAAAGCACGCTGTGTCAAAGCTTATAGGCGCACCTCCGGGATACGTCGGCTACGACGACGCAGGTCAGCTTACCGAAAAAATCCGCCGCAAGCCTTATTCGGTTGTTCTTCTTGACGAAATCGAAAAGGCTCACGCAGATGTATTCAACATATTGCTTCAAATTCTTGATGATGGAAGAATTACCGATTCTCAGGGCAGAGTGGTTAATTTTGAAAATACCATCATTATTATGACATCAAATGCAGGCACAAGCGTTGGCTCGGCTCAGGGTATGGGCTTCGGCTCGTTAGACGGCGGAATAAGCAAGCGAATAGATGCAGCTCTCAAAGAGATTTTTCGTCCCGAGTTTTTAAACAGAATAGACGAGGTGGTTGAGTTCAGTCAGCTCACCAAACCGCAGCTGTTAAAAATTGTTGACCTTATGCTCAAGGATATTATTTCTGAGCTTGGCGAAATGGGTCTTGAATTTAAAATATCCGATGGAGCAAAAGAGCTCATTATCGAAAACAGCTACAATCCGCGTATGGGTGCACGACCTATCCGCAGGGAAATTCAGACCAAAATCGAAGACGAGGTTTCAAACATCCTTCTTGGCAGCGACATTCCCCAAAAAGCAACTGTCAGCGTAGATGTGCAGGACGGCAGAATTACAACGGCATTAGTAAAACTGTAAATATCAAATTTATATGAGGAGGCTTGATTTATGAATATACAACATCTAAAATATGCACTGGAAGTGGAAAAAACCGGTTCTATTTCAAAGGCTGCCGAAAATCTTTATATGAATCAGCCTCATCTGAGCAAGGCAATAAGGGAACTTGAAGAAAATATAGGTATCAACGTTTTCAATCGTACCTCAAAGGGAGTAATCCCTACCAAAAAAGGCGCGGAATTTCTTGTGTATGCCAAAGGCATTGTAGACAAGGTTGACGAAGTTGAAAATATGTACAAAAAGCACGAGGCAAATACCCACAGGTTTGATGTGTCGGTGCCTATGGCGTGCTATGTATCTGTTGCTTTTACCAAATTTGTAAAAGCAATATCAGGCGGCGAAAACATAATGGTTAATTATCACGAAACCGATTCGCAGACAGCAATAAATCACGTTACCAACTTTGAAAACAACATTGCAATTATCCGCTATCAGGCAAAATACGAAAAATACTATCTTCAGTTCCTCGAAGAAAAGGATTTGCTTGTAGAGCCTTTGTGGGAATTTTCGTATCAGCTCATTATGTCGGTAAAGCATCCCCTTGCAATGGAAAAAAACATCGACCTTAACGAGCTGGAAAATTATATCGAAATTACCCACGGCTATCACACAATTCCGTCGCTTCCTGCATCAAAGGCACGCGAGCTTGTGCAAAACGACGACAACCGCAAGGAAATTGCAGTTTACGAGAGAGAAAGCCAGTTTGAGCTATTGCGAAACATCCACACAACATATATGTGGACATCGCCAACACCTGACAGCATACTCAATACAATGCCTCTTGTACAAAAGGATTGCGGCATAAGCGACAACAAATACAAGGATGTTATAATTTACCGCAGAGGCTATAAGCTCACTGAGCAGGAAAAGCTTTTTGTGCAAAAGGTCAAAGAAGAAATTGCACTTTTGCAGGAAAGATAGTAATAATAGATATATCAAACAGGGAATATCGCTATTCCAATTTGATTATTTCAAAATGTAAAATTATAGGATATAATAAACACATAGAAAGAAATATGGAGGTAAAATACTATGGAAGCATGGAGAGGTTTTAAAACAGGTAAATGGGACAAAGAAGTCAACGTTCGTGACTTCATCGTACTTAACTATACACCGTATGACGGTGACGGCACATTTCTTGAGGGTCCTACACAGGACACAACAGATTTGTGGGCACAGGTAATGGAGCTTACCAAACAGGAGAGAGAAGCAGGCGGCGTGCTTGATATGGATACAAAAATTGTATCAACTATCACATCACATGGCGCAGGTTATCTTGACAAAGATAAAGAAAAAATCGTTGGTTTCCAGACAGACAAACCATTCAAAAGAGCACTTCAGCCATACGGCGGTATCAGAATGGCTATGAAAGCTTGTAAGGACAACGGCTACGAGGTAGACCCTGAGGTTGTTGATATCTTTACAACTCACCGCAAAACTCACAACGCAGGTGTATTTGATGTATACACACCCGAAATGAGAGCTTGCCGTTCAAATCACATCATCACAGGCTTGCCTGATGCATACGGCAGAGGTCGTATCATCGGTGACTATCGTAGAGTTGCTCTTTATGGTGTAGACAGACTTATCGAAGACAAAATGCATCAGAAAGACAACACAGGTAACATTATGACACGTAGCAATATGCAGGCGAGAGAAGAGTTGTCAGAGCAGATTGTAGCTCTCAATATGCTCAAAGAGCTTGCACAGATTTACGGCTACGATATTTCAAAGCCTGCTACAAACGTAAAAGAAGCTATTCAGGCACTTTACTTTGGTTACCTTGCTGCTGTTAAAGAGCAGAATGGTGCTGCAATGAGCCTTGGCAGAACATCAACCTTCCTTGATATATATGCAGAACGTGACCTTAAAGAAGGCACATTCACCGAAAGTGAAATTCAGGAATTCATCGACCACTTTGTTATGAAGCTCCGTCTTGTTAAATTTGCACGTACACCTGAATACAACGCACTTTTTGCAGGCGACCCAACTTGGGTAACCGAATCACTTGCAGGTATGTGTATCGACGGCAGACATATGGTTACAAAAATGACATACAGATATCTCCACACACTTAACAACCTCGGTACTTCACCTGAACCAAACCTTACAGTGCTCTGGTCAGTTAATCTTCCCGAAAACTTCAAGAGATACTGCGCACAGTCATCAATCGACCATTCATCAATCCAGTACGAAAATGATGATATGATGCGTGTTACACACGGCGACGACTACGCTATCGCTTGCTGCGTATCTTCAATGAGAGTTGGTAAGGAAATGCAATTTTTCGGCGCAAGAGCAAACCTTGCAAAATGCTTGCTCTACGCTATAAACGGCGGTGTTGACGAAATCACAGGTCAGCAGGTTGGTCCTAAATTCCGTCCTTGTGAGGGTGAATACCTCGACTTTGACGATGTAATGGAAAAATACGAAGCTATGATGGATTGGCTTGCAGAAGTATATGTAAATACTCTCAACGTTATCCACTATATGCACGACAAATACAGCTACGAGAGACTTCAGATGGCTCTTCACGACAGACAGGTTAAAAGATGGTTTGCAACAGGTATCGCAGGTATGTCTGTTGTTGCCGACTCACTTTCTGCAATCAAATATGCAAAGGTTAAACCTATCCGTGATGAAAGAGGTATTGCCGTAGATTTTGAAATTGAGGGCGAATTCCCTAAATATGGTAACGACGATGACAGAGTTGACAGCCTTGCAAATGCAATCCTCAAAAAGTTTGTTAAATTGCTCAAGGATAACAGAGCATATCGTAACGGTAATATCACTACTTCTGTACTTACCATTACATCAAACGTAACATACGGCAAAAACACAGGCTCAACTCCTGACGGACGTAAACGCGGCGAAGCCTTTGCTCCGGGCGCTAACCCAATGCACGGCAGAGACGAAAGCGGCGCTGTTGCTTCACTTGCATCTGTTGCAAAGCTCGACTTTAAATATGCACAGGATGGTATCTCCGATACATTCTCAATTATTCCTGATGCACTTGGTAAAGATAACGAAACAAAACAGAATACACTTATTGCATTGCTCGATGGTTATGCTGATAAAGGCGGTCACCACCTCAATGTAAATGTATTCAATCGTGAATTGCTCCTTGATGCACAAAAGCATCCTGAGTTGTACCCACAGCTTACAATCAGAGTTTCAGGTTATGCCGTAAACTTTATCAAACTCACAAAGGAACAACAGGATGAGGTAATATCACGTACATTCCACGAAAGAGTTTAAAACAATCAAAAAATGCACAGACCGTTAAGTGGCATGATTTAGGTGATAAAAATTTAAAATATGACAATGATTAATGTCAGTGTAGAAAACCGCATTTTTGCGGTTTTCGTCATATTTATGTGCCACCTAACTATGAACAAACTTCGCCATTCGCTGTATCTATATACAGCTTCAGGCACACCCTTCGGGCTCAGTTTGTCCATTCTGCACTATTTTTTGAGTTGTTTTGAAATCGGGGGTGAGTAAAAAATATACCCCTATTAAAGCAAGGAGAAAAATTATGCAAGGATATATTCATTCAATCGAAACCTTGGGAGCCGTTGATGGCCCAGGAGTAAGATTTGTAGTGTTTTTTCAGGGCTGCCCAATGCGCTGCCTTTATTGCCATAACCCAGACACATGGGAATTAAACGCAGGCACACCCACCGATACCGATGAGCTTATCGAAAAGGTAACACGCAATATCAGCTTTTATCGCACAGGAGGCATAACTGCAACAGGCGGCGAGCCTCTGATGCAGATAGAATTTTTGACAGAGCTGTTTTCAAAGGCAAAGGCAAGGGGTATTCATACCTGCCTTGATACATCAGGTATTGCCTTTAAGCTGGGTGATAATCAAAAGCTTGACGAGCTGTTAAAGTATACCGACCTTGTTATGCTTGATATAAAGCATATAGACGAACAAAAACATATTGAGCTTACAAAGCAGTCGGGTAAAAACGTATTGGAATTTGCAAAATATTTAAATCAAAAGGGCATAAAAATGTGGATTAGACACGTGGTGGTTCCAGGTATTACTTTAGATGAAAAATATCTTCAAGACCTCGGCAAATTCCTTGCACCACTCAAAAATACCATCGAAAAAATCGAGACACTTCCGTATCATTCTTTAGGTAAGCATAAGTACCAGAATATGGGCATCGATTACCCCCTTGCAGATACCCCCGACGCCACCAAAGAACAAGCGGCAACTGCAAAAGATATTATTTTAAAATATATGGAAATATAAGGACAAAAAGGACAAAGACAAAAAGGGACGGTCCTTTTTTGTCAACTTTTGCATAGGAACATCCCCGTCTGTCACCAGTCGACCAAAAACAAACAACAAAACCAAAGGAGCAACCTTATGAAAAAAGTATCATTCTGCACCCTCGGCTGCAAAGTAAATCAGTACGAAACTGAGGCAATGACAGAGCTTTTTAAAAATAGTGGCTACAGCATATGCAATTTTGAAGATGTTTGCGACATATATATCATAAACACCTGCACCGTTACAGGTATGAGTGACAAAAAGTCGCGTCAGATGATACGCAGGGCAAAGCATAATAATCCCGATGCAATTGTTGCGGTGGTGGGTTGCTATTCACAGGTTTCTCCTGATGAAGTTGCAAAAATTGATGGCGTAAACCTTGTGCTTGGCACCAAAGAGCGAAAAAACATTGTCGAGCTTGTTGAGCAGTGTACAAAGCAAAATCAGATTACCAAAGTAGAGGATGCACTCAAAAATCGTGAGTATGAGGATATATGGGTTACCACCTACGACGACCGCACCCGCGCATATGTAAAAATCGAAGACGGCTGCACTGAGTTTTGCTCCTATTGCATCATCCCATACGCAAGAGGCCCTGTCCGCAGCCGACCCATTGATGATATAGTTGCCGAGGTGGTGCGTCTTGCAATGGCAGGCTTTAAAGAGGTTGTGCTTACAGGCATCCACATAGGCTCATACGGCAGAGATTTAAAAGATGTGTCACTTTTGGATGTTTTAATTGCAGTTCATAACGTAGATGGCATTGAGCGCATAAGGCTCGGCTCTGTAGAACCGCGGACCTTAACCGAAGATTTTATCAGCACAATATCAAGGCTCCCAAAAATCTGCGACCATTTTCATATTTCGTTGCAGAGCGGATGTGACGCAACACTTGAACGTATGAACCGCAAATACACAACCGACGAATATTACAAAAGCACACAGCTGCTTCGCAAATACTACAAAAACCCTGCAATAACAACAGATATAATGGTTGGCTTTGCAGGTGAAACAGATGCAGAGTTTGAGCAGAGCCTTGCATTTATGCAAAAGATTGCCTTTGCCGAAGCACACGTGTTTGCATATTCAATCCGCAAAGGCACAAAGGCAGAAAAAATGCCTGGTCATCTGCCCTCCAATGTAAAAGAGCAGCGCAGTAAGCGAATGCTTGATTTGTGCAATAAGCTGCATAACGATTATGTACAACAGTTTGTGGGTACACAAATGCCAGTGCTTGTAGAAAGGCACATAGGGGGTAACATATATGAGGGTCATATGACAAATTATATAAAAGTCCACGTAAAAAGCGATACCGATATATCACACAAAATAATAAATGTTACAGTGACAAAAAGGGACGGTCCTTTTTTGTCAACTTTTTAGTGACAGACGGGGATGTTCGCATGACAACGGGGACATTCCTCCCAAGAGGTGTGTCCTCGCTTGTTGTGCGAACAAAGACAAAAAATGAACACCCTCTGTCACCGGTTGTCGTAGCTTTGTGTGCAAAAGCAGCCCCGTCCCTAAAAAATGATGAACAACAGAATATCCCCAACGGTTGTCCCCAACGGTTATTTTCTCAGCACCTTAAGCATATCGTCAGCCACATCCTTTTCAAGCTCGGCATTTTCCACAACAACCTCTGCAATAGCCTTGTAAAGCTTTGTAACAGAGTCAATTCCATTGTTGTCAAGTATATCAACTGTTTCACTCAGCTCTCGTATGTTGCCGTTGCTGTACGGAGCGCCTGGCTGAGCAGTTGAGTTCTTTATTGCATTTTTAATCAGCGGCATAACATTAAAGCTGGTGCTGCTTGTTGCAATTTTGCAAAGCTTCTTTCCGCAATTCAAAATTGCATATATACCATAATGCATCAAGTGGCAAGCAACTCTGAACAAATCAAGCTCAGGCTTTGAAAGCGGCGTGCACTTAATTCCGCTGTCAAGCAGCGCATTTACAAACAAATCAAATTTGCTGCCACTGCCGTTTGCTACAATATATGCCTGCTCAACTTCGGCATCGTTCATTTGCTCAAATGGAGCAAAGCTGTCTATTACAATGTTTGTGTTGTCATAACCGTTGTCAAGGTCGCTGCCGTATGTATCGCGGGCTATTGATACAATAATTTTGTCGTGTATGTGCAATTTTGTAAGAGTCTGTACCACTGCAGGCAGCATTTCATCCTCTGTTGCAACAAATACCACATCCGATGCTTTGCATAGGTCGTCAATACATGCAAACAAACAGGTGTTTGTTGCAATTGCAATGTCGGCACAGTCTTTTATCGGGTTGCAGTAAAACCCGCCAATCTCAAATTC
>JAZQZC010000030.1:0-1941 GCA_045633845.1 Clostridia bacterium | reverse complement strand
AATTGTATTTATTGTAATCGTGAAATCACAACGCGCAGCAAAGAACATGTTATTCAAAATGCGCTGGGTGGTTTGTATGAATCAGAAGACATATGTTGTCCGGATTGTAATAATTTTATTAGCAAGTATATCGATGCGCCTTTTACCAAGATTTTCAATCCGATAATTAGCAGAATAGACGATTTTTCTAAAACTAATAATACAAAGTCTACACCTCCATGTACAGGTACGGTTGTATATAATGACAAGCATTATAATGCGAATATCAAAGCAGGCAAGGTTGTGTCTTGCCCTGATTTAAGTCGCGAATTGCGTTGTGATATATCAAAACTGCCATTGCAAATTGTTAGCTATAATTTTGATTTACAAAATTCTGCCTTCCAAACTGGAATTGCAAAAATTGCATTTAATTATGCGATGGCACAAAATATTGATTTTAAATATTTAGAACATGGTTTGGTGGTTGATAAATCTGGGAATACAGTAAACAGCATAAAGTATAATTACAATATTGTTCCATTTTGTCCGCTGAATCCTGTTGACGTTAGTTTAGAACTCGATGGTGGTGCAACCGAACCGTTCCATAACATGATACTGTTTTCACAGCATAATGAATTGTGGTGTTATGTTGATTTGTTTAATACTTTTCAATATTATGTACTGTTGTCGGATAAAATTCCTGTGGATAATAAAATATACGCAAATTATACACAAACATTACAGAAAATTAATCACACAGCACCCGTTTTAGATGATTTGCACGATCCAAAAACAGTTATGATTTATGCTCAGCAATATGGTGTTGAGCCTTGTATGGATCCAGCAGAATTTTCAAAACGTGTAAACAATGCGGTGGCACGAAAATCGCAAAAAATAGATATGTCGAAAATATATTCAGCGCGAATTGAACGCATTCCCGTTATAGATTATATGACTCGTATGGCACAAAATCCGGAACAAATGTACTTGTTCTATAATGCGATGCAGATGTATTTTGACGACGATATGTTTCAAGAGAAGAATTTCAGAACATTAACCCCGATGTTGGGTGGCAAGACGGGTTGTTATCCACATGCAGCATTTGACATCTGTTCTCACAATCCAAAATTTTTAGAAGAATACACATGCGCAAAATTTAATAAATTAAATCGATTTTTATGTCAGTTTAGTCGTTAAATCATAGTTATTGTGTAAACAAAAACACGCACCAAATGGTGCGTTTTTAAACGGGTAGCCTTTGTTGGGATGCCAAGGCGAGTCTAAAGTCTCAGATTTCCAATGGTTTCAGACAGTTGATTTGGTCCGCCTGCATCACACATCGCCTCACAGTTTTTTATGTGATATTATTGAATCAATTTTTATATGAGCTTAGTCATTAAGAAGTGATTTTTTTTGTTATGTCTAAAAAAGACATAACTTGTTGTAAATACGTTCTTTTTTTTTTTTTTTGCGTATTTTTTTGTTTGACAAGACTCTAGATAGTTTCCTACAATAAACTCAAACTAAAATGGTTTTAATAAAGTGTGTCGCCGGAGAGGGGTGTGTGTAGCAAACGGTTATTTGTATTTTTTTGTTGCTTATTTATGGCATCTGTATGCAACGCTAACCTGGCGTCTACTTCTTATGTTCAAAAAGGGTTAGATACAAAACTAGATATTAATAGTGGGGCACAACAACAAATGGCCGGTGATTATGTTGTAACAGGGAGTCTAAAAGTCCCAACACAACCGTTGCCAGAAGCTCAGTAACATGAAAAAAATACTTGTTTCCTTGTTTTTATGTGTTTGTACGATGGTTGCTGGTGCCGTCGGTGTGGATACGGTCGAATATGCGCCTGTGGCAAACTTGGAATATATACATAGTACAATTGCCAGTAAATACGATATTACGGTTCCATACAATTCTGCAGCAGACATATATTCAATTGCGAATATGAAGTAT
>JAZQZC010000029.1:0-44737 GCA_045633845.1 Clostridia bacterium | reverse complement strand
AAAAGCTATAGCTGTTACCCGCCGCCCCCAACTGTTCAAAAAGCAGAAAACCAATGCCTGAAAATCTGTGAAATTATTTGTTTTTATTGGTTTTTCGTTTATTTTGTTTTGAATTTGTTGTAAAATTTGTTTTTTTGTATTGACTTTATATATATAATGTAGTATAATTCAAAGTGAGTATAGATTAGTATTTGTCTATAAAAAATTCCGACAAATCTTGTTTGCGTGCAAGATGAAAGACAATCTGGTGCGCGACAAGAGCGGCACCTGCCGCTTTTTAATATGTATAAAATTTTGCTTTAAAATATATGTATGAGGTGTTGTATATGAACAAGTATTACACAGATGATATACTGGTATCTCCCCGTATCGAAAAACTAAAAAACAACCTGCTCTCAAGTAGACCTCAGATAGAAACTGAAAGAGCACAGATTCTTACAGAATCATACAAAGCTACCGAGGGTCTGCCCATAACCGAGCGCAGAGGTAAGGCATTTGCAAAAATCTGCCGTGAGCTCCCTGTTACAATCAGAGAGCACGAGCTTGTTGTAGGCTCTACCACAAAGCAGTCACGCAGCTGTCAGGTTTTTCCTGAATATTCTTTTGAATGGCTTGAGCAGGAGTTTGACACAGTTGCTACTCGCAGTTCTGACCCGTTTTACATATCCGAAGAGAGCAAGGCAATTTTACATGATGTATACAAATACTGGAAGGGCAGAACCACCAGTGAGCTTGCAAAAAGCTATATGTCCGATGAAGCGCTCCTTGCTATTGAACATAATATATTTACCGTAGGTAACTATTTTTACAACGGCATAGGTCACGTTACTGTTGATTACGACCTTGTGCTCAAAATCGGCTTTGGCGGCATTATCAAAAGAGTCAGGGACCAAATTGCAAAATTAAAGGTGTGCGACCCTGAATATGCAACAAAAAGAGCCTTCCTCAATTCTGTTGTTGAGAGCCTTGAGGGTGCAATAGATTTTGCAAAAAGATATTCGGCTCTTGCAGAGCAGTCCGCAATTACCTGCAGTGACCCCGAGCGTAAGGCAGAGCTTTTAAAAATAGCCGAAAACTGCAAAAATGTTCCCGAAAAAGGTGCAACTTCATTTTATGAAGCTTGTCAGTCCTTCTGGTTTGTTCAGATGCTTATTCAGACCGAGTCGAGCGGTCATTCAATATCACCCGGTCGCTTTGATCAGTATATGTATCCTTACTATAAAAAGGATATACAAAGCGGCGCTATCACAAGGGAATTTGCTCAGGAGCTCATCGACTGCCTGTGGATTAAGCTCAACGATATGAACAAGGTTCGTGACCATGCATCTGCTGAGGGATTTGCTGGCTACTCACTGTTTCAGAATCTTGTGTGCGGCGGACAGACAAGCGAAGGTCTTGATGCTACAAACGATTTGTCGTTTATGTGTATAAATGCATCAATGCACACAATGCTTCCGCAGCCGTCACTTTCGGTTCGTGTATGGAACGGCTCACCTCATGATTTCCTTATTAAGTGTGCAACCCTTACCCGTACAGGTATTGGCCTGCCTGCATACTACAATGACGAGGTTATTATTCCTGCTCTTGTAAACAGAGGTCTTACAATTGCCGACGCAAGGGATTACAACATCATAGGCTGTGTTGAGCCGCAAAAAGCAGGCAAAACCGACGGCTGGCACGATTCGGCATTCTTTAATATGTGCCGCCCGCTGGAGCTTGTGTTCTCCAACGGCTATGATAACGGTAAGCTCATCAGTATTCAGACAGGCGATGTTGCCGATATGAAAACCTTTGAAGAGTTTTACGATGCTTATAAAAAGCAGATAGAATATATGATTGCTCTTATGGTTAATGCAGACAATGCCATCGACTATGCTCATGCCGAGCGTTGTCCACTTCCTTTTGAATCAAGTATGGTTGAGGATTGCATAGGCAGATGCAAGAGTGTGCAGGAGGGCGGCGCTGTTTACAATTTTACAGGCCCTCAGGGTTTTGGTGTTGCAAATATGGCAGACTCTTTGTATGCAATCAAAAAGCTTGTGTTTGAGCAGAAAAAGTTTACACTTGTTGACCTTAAACAAGCACTTGCTCACAACTTTGGCAAGGGTAGCGTGTCAAACGAAAGAGCACAGGACATTACCGTTGCTGTTGCAAAATCTCTTGCGGAAAAGGGCGTAAATGTTACCGAAAGTGAAATTGCAGCAATCTTTACTCAGGTTAAGAGCGAAATCGGCAATAGCGGCAATTCAAAATATGCAGCTATTAAAGATATGATAGATGAGCTGCCAAAATTCGGCAACGACATTGACGAGGTTGATATGCTTGCGCGTGATGTGGCATACAGCTACACCAGACCGGTAGAAAAATATACCAACCCACGAGGCGGCAGATATCAGGCAGGCTTGTACCCCGTATCTGCAAATGTGCCTCTCGGTGCGCAGACAGGTGCAACTCCCGACGGCAGATATGCATATACACCTGTTGCAGACGGCGTTTCGCCATCGGCAGGCAAGGATGTTAACGGGCCTACCGCAGGTGCAAACTCTGTATCAAAGCTTGACCACTTTATTGCGTCAAATGGTACACTTTATAATATGAAGTTCCATCCGTCAGCCCTGGAGGGCAGACCAGGCCTTGAGAGCTTTGTTGCACTTGTAAGGTCATACTTTGACCAAAAGGGCAGCCACGTTCAGTTTAACGTCGTAAGTAAAGAAACACTGCGTGATGCTCAGGCTCACCCCGAAAATTATCAGGGTCTGTGCGTTCGTGTTGCAGGCTACAGTGCACTTTTTGTAACGCTTTCAAAATCGCTGCAGGACGACATTATCAACCGAACCGAACAAAAAGGATTTTAATTCAATTGGAGATTAACTATGGAATATACAGATAAAAGCTATCTGGATACAAAGGGAAGAATATTTGACATTCAGCGCTTTTCCGTTCACGATGGGCCAGGCATCCGTACAATAGTGTTTTTAAAGGGATGCTTTCTTCGTTGCAGATGGTGCTGCAACCCCGAATCTCAAAATCACGACATTGAGCAGATGATGGTTGGCGGCAAGCTCAAAACTATGGGCGAGGATGTTACTGTCCGCGAGGTTATGGAAATTGTGGAGCGTGACCGTACATATTACAGACGCTCAGGCGGAGGTATTACACTTTCGGGCGGCGAAAGCCTTTTTCAGGCAGATTTTGCTGCGGCACTTCTTCGAGCGGCAAAGGAGAGCGGTATAAACACAGCGGTAGAGTCAACAGGCTGCGCAAGCTACGACAGAGTACAAAAGCTGCTCCCTTATCTTGATTTGTATCTTATGGATATAAAGCATATAAACAGCGCCAAGCACAAACAGTTTACCGGCGCACCAAATGAGCTTATACTTGAAAACGCAAAAAAAATTGCACGTGATGCAAAGCAGCTCATTATACGCGTGCCTGTAATTCCAACCTTTAATGACACAGAAGAGGAAATACGCGATATTGCAAAATTTGCTGCGTCACTGCCAAATGTAGACAAAATACATCTGCTTCCGTACCACCGCCTTGGTGCAGACAAATACAAAGGCCTTGGCAGAGAGTATGGTATGGGGGATGTGCCCCTTATACCAAATGAAAAGATGGAAGCATTTAAACGCATTGCAGAGTCCGAAGGGCTCAGCTGTATGATAGGAGGATGACAACTTGGATATTAAACAAAAGCTTATAAGCAATGACATCGACATAAAAGACAAGCTTCGTATTATACAGGAGCTTGTACCAGGAAAGCAGATTACCCTTGCACATGTTATTGCTAATCCCGATAAAATTTTATACAAAAAGCTGGGTCTTGACCCTGCTAAAGATTATTCAAAGGCGGCAATCGGCATTATTACAATGTCGCCAAGCGAAACAGCAATCATTGCGGCAGATATAGCTATGAAATCCTCGGGAAGTGAAGTTGCCTTCGTAGACAGATTCAGCGGTACTCTTATTATAACGGGCACTGTGTCTGAGGTTGACACAGCTCTGAAGGCTGTTGCAGAGTACAGCCGCGATGCACTTGGCTTTACAGTGTGCGAAATTACAAAAACATGAAAAAGATTATTTTAATTGGCAGAAGCGAAGCAGGCAAAACCACACTTACACAGGTGCTTAAGGGTAACAAAATACAATATCACAAAACTCAATATGTAAATTATCACGATATAATCATAGATACCCCTGGGGAGTACATCCAGACAAAAGAGCTGGGCTGGGCACTTGCCATTTACTCCTACGAGGCAGATGTTATAGGCCTTTTGATGAATGCAACAGAGCCGTTTTCGCTCTACCCTCCAAATTGTGTAGCTCAGGCAACAAGGCCGGTTATAGGCATTGTAACCAAAATAGACCACGAGGAGGCAAACTCCGAGCGGGCGGCGGAGTGGCTGCGACTTGCAGGCTGCAAGGATATATTTTTTGTTTCGTCAAAAAAGAATATCGGTGTGGATAAATTGCTCACTTATTTAAGCAATTAACAAAAACTCACAAAAACAAAGAAAAACGCAGAAAAATGTGTTGACTTATGTCGTTGTTTGTGATACAATGATATATAGGTTAAGAATGTTTATTTTTTATACTTAATATAAAGGAGAAATTGATATGGTAAATGAATTTGAAATTAAAAAGCAAATATGCGAAATCGGTAAAAGAATTTACGACCGCGGAATGGTTGCTGCCAACGACGGTAACATTTCGGTAAAAATCGGTGAAAACGAATTTCTTTGCACACCAACAGGAGTAAGCAAAGGCTTTATGACTCCCGAATACATTTGTAAGATTGATGGTGAAGGCAATGTAATTTCGGCAAATGGTAATTTCAGACCTTCATCCGAAATTAAAATGCACCTTCGCGTTTACAAGCACAGACCGGATGTAAAATCAGTTGTGCATGCACATCCTATTTATGCAACAAGCTTTGCAATTGCGGGCATTCCGCTCACACAGCCAATTATGCCTGAAGCTGTTATTGCACTTGGCTGCGTTCCGATTGCCGAATACGGCACACCTTCAACAGAGGAAATCCCTGATGCAGTTGAAAAGTATCTCCCATATTTTGATGCTGTTCTTCTTGCAAACCATGGTGCTCTTTCATACTCTGATTCACTTATTGCAGCATATCATAAAATGGAATCACTTGAGTTTTATGCACAGCTTTTGTACAATGCAAGAGCTCTCGGCGGTCCAAAAGAATTTACTGACGAACAGGTTAAACGCCTTTACGAAATCAGACGTCAGTTTGGTATGACAGGCAAGCACCCTGCAAACCTTTGCCCAAATGCTAAAAATGGTAAAGTTAGTTGCCACACATGCGGTGTTCCAAGCTGCTCACAGGCAAACACAAACCCTCTTGACGGTGGTGTTGACAGCGACCTTGTTGAACAGATTACCAAAAGAGTAATGGAAGCAATGCGTAACAAATAATTGTTGGTGATACATATGGATAACAACACAATATCAAAAATTGTGACAGACGTTGTATCTCAGATGCAGCAGGCAAGCAATACCCAATCAATAACTCTTGCCAAGGCAAAGCGCCTTATCGAAAGGGTAGAGCAAAAGGCTGCGCAAATGGGAGTAAAAGCAGTTGTTGCAGTAAGCAATGCTGCAGCTCGCCCCGTTGCAATAGAGTGTATGGATGACTCATATATTGCAAGCTACGATGTGGCACTTAACAAAGCGTACACAGTAGTTGCACTAAAAATGTCAACCATAAAGCTCAAGGGCTTGTCTAATCCCGGTCAGTCTCTGTATGGTATACAGTTTACCAACGGAGGACAAATTGTTATATTTGGTGGAGGCGATCCCCTTGTATATAATGGTAAAATAATAGGAGGCCTTGGTGTAAGCGGCGGAAGCGAGGAACAGGATACTGAGCTTTCTGCTTATGGTGCATCAATCCTTCCCGAAATAATGAAAGGAGAGATTTGAAATGAACAATGCAGAAATTGAAGCAATCGTGCGTTCGGTCATTGCAGGCATGCAGGATGGCGGATGCAACAGCGGTTCATCTGCATCATGCGGTGCAATACCTACAAAAGCAAAAGC
The DNA here is from genome assembly GCA_045633845.1 of Clostridia bacterium. Classification (GTDB taxonomy): domain Bacteria; phylum Bacillota; class Clostridia; order UMGS1810; family UMGS1810; genus RGIG4708. The sequence continues at coordinate 38,674 of JAZQZC010000029.1, read as the reverse complement.
AGCAGTTCTTACAGAGCTCGGTCACTTCGATATCAAAGAGTTTGATATTCCCGAACTCGGCGACGAAGATATCCTTGTTAAAGTTGAAGGCTGCGGTGTATGCGGTACAGATGCCCACGAATTTAAAAGAGATCCATTCGGTCTTATTCCTGTTGTTCTCGGTCATGAAGGAACAGGTGAAATTGTTAAAATAGGTAAAAATGTTAAATTTGACAGTGCAGGTAAACCGCTTAAGGTTGGCGACAAGGTTGTAACTTGCCTCAACTTTAAAAATGACCCTGAAATTGCAACATACGATATGAACAAGCTCAATGTTGGAGAGGCAGAATGCTACGGCTTGTTGCCTGATGATGATATTCATCTCAACGGTTGGTTTGCAGATTATATAGTTATCCGTAAAGGCTCAACTATATTCAATGTTTCCGAACTTGACCTTCATTCGAGAATACTTATCGAACCATGTGCAGTTTTAGTTCACGCTGTAGAAAGGGCTAAAACAACAGGAATTCTTAAGTTTAACTCAAGAGTAGTTGTGCAGGGCTGCGGACCAATCGGTCTTATATGTGTAGCAATGCTGCGCACAATGGGTGTAGAACACATTGTTGCAGTTGACGGCGAACAAAAACGACTTGACTTTGCAAAGGAACTTGGTGCAGAAGCAACAGTTAACTTTAAAGATTTTGATGGTATTGAAGCACTTGCAAATGGTGTTAAAACTGCCTTTGGCGGACATCTTGCAGATTTTGCATTCCAGTGCACAGGTGCAGCAGTTGCACACTCAAATGTGTACAAATTTATCCGCAACGGCGGCGGTCTTTGTGAGCTTGGTTTCTTTGTAAACGGCGGTGAAACACAAATCAACCCGCACTTTGATATTTGCTCTAAAGAAATTACGACAGTTGGCTCATGGATTTATACATTACGTGATTACCCAACAACATTTGATTTCTTAAAGAGAGCAATTGCGATTGGCTTGCCAATCAAAAAACTCGTTACACACGAGTTCCCGCTTGAAGACATTAATGAAGCACTTGAAACCAACCTTAAAATGGCAGGTCTCAAAGTTGTTGTTATTAATAAATAATTTAGTATAATATTTTTTAGGAGGAAATAAAAATGGCACAAGAAGCACTCGGTATGGTAGAAACAAGAGGTTTGGTAGCTGCAATTGAAGCTGCTGATGCAATGGTAAAAGCAGCAGAGGTTGTACTCATCGGAACAGAAAAAATCGGTTCCGGTCTCGTAAGCGTAATGGTTAGAGGCGATGTAGGCGCTGTTAAAGCTGCTACAGAAGCAGGCTCTGCTGCTGCAGGCAAGCTTGGCGAGCTCGTTGCTGTACACGTAATTCCAAGACCACACGCAGACGTAGAAAAAATATTGCCTGTTCTTGACTAATACATAAGTCAGACACATTTTAATGTGTGGGCAGAAAGGCTATGGATTTAATTATGGCTGAAAAAGAAACAAAAAAAACAGGGGCAAAAGCACCTGCAAAAAAAAGAACTGCTGCAAAACCTGCTGCTCCAAATCCGCAGGCTGCAAAAGCAGAGGCAGTTCAACCAAAAATAATTAAGGAGGAAGTAAAAATGGCTCAGGAAGCACTCGGTATGGTAGAAACAAGAGGCTTGGTAGCTGCAATCGAAGCTGCTGATGCAATGCTCAAGGCTGCAAATGTTGAATTGGTTGGAACAGAAAAAATCGGTTCAGGACTTGTAAGCGTAATGGTTAGAGGCGATGTTGGTGCTGTTAAAGCTGCTACAGAAGCCGGTTCATCTGCTGCAGGCAAGCTTGGTGAACTCGTTGCAGTACACGTTATCCCAAGACCACATGCAGACGTTGAGAAGATTCTCCCTGCAATTAAATAATTTGGTTTGTGTTTAACTTACGGGGTAGAAAAAAGCTTTTGGACCGCAAAAAGGATAATTCCTTTATGCTACGAACAAACCTCACCTCTTGGAGTATCACATACGACTTCGGGTAACCCAAAGCCAATGCTTTGGTTCGGTTTGTCCGTTCCAAAACTTTTTTCTACCTCTCGGAGAAGGAGGTGTAAAAAATACTATTTACGCCTCCTATAACACAACCCAATATGATTTCAGAGAAAGGATGAATCATAATGATAGTTGGTAAAGTTATTGGTTCTGTTGTATCAACACGAAAAAACGAAGCCCTCATCGGTAACAAATTTATGATAGTAGAACCTCTTGATAGTATGCTTTATGCTAAATCAAGACTTGTGGCTACAGACAATGTCGGTGCAGGTATAGGCGAAATTGTGCTTGTGGCAATGGGCAGTGCAGCACGGATAGGCACAGGTAATGAGAATGCCCCTGTAGATGCCGCAATTGTTGGTATCGTTGATGATGGATCAGGAATGGAGTAAAATCAAATGGAATTGCCATCTTTAGTTGAAATTATGAAAAATTCCGGAATAGTCGGTGCCGGCGGTGCGGGCTTTCCTTCCTATGCAAAGCTTGACAAAAGAGCAGACACTATTGTGCTCAACTGCGCAGAGTGTGAGCCTCTTTTTAATCTTCACAGACAACTTCTTGCAAATTTTGCAAAAGAAATATTAACTGCACTTGAATGTGTAAGGGCTGCTCTCGATGCAAAACAGGTTATTATTGCCGTTAAGCCCGAATATAAAAACGCAATAGATGCAGTAAACTTTTATTTACCCGAATTTAAGAATACAACTATATCACTCCTGCCCGAAATATATCCCGCAGGAGACGAAATAGTAACTATATATGAAACAACCGGCAGAATAGTAAAGCCTGGTAATTTGCCTATATCCGAGGGAGTTATTGTATATAATGTTGAAACAATGCTCAACACATATTTTGCAATAACAGTCGGCAAAGGCGTTACCCACAAATACATAGTTGTTGCAGGGGAGGTTAAAACCCCTGTTATGGTAAAAGCACCACTTGGTATGAAGTACAAGGATGTTGTAAAGCTTGCCGGTGGTGAAACAGTAAAAAATTTTGATTATATCGGCGGCGGTGTAATGACAGGACGCCTTGTAAGTGAAAATGATGTTGTTACCAAAACAAGCAACGCAATTTTGGTGCTTCCAAGCGACCACCCCGTTGTATTAAAACGCAAAACAAAAACACGCATTAACATAGCAAGAGCAATGAGTGCTTGCTGCCAGTGCCGCTCCTGCACAGATTTGTGCTCACGAAACGTGCTTGGCTACCCAATAGAGCCTCACAAATTTATGAGAGCAGTATCAAAGGGTATGGACAGCGACATAAAAGCAGTAATCAATTCTGCATTTTGCTCACAGTGCGGCCTTTGTGAATTGTACGCCTGTCCCCAGGATTTGTCTCCGCGGACTCTTATAGGCGTTGCAAAGGATGAGCTTCGCAAAAAAGGTGTCAGAGCCGAAATACCTGAATTTAAAGGTGTTTTATCTGACCGTGATTATAAAAAGGTACCTATGCACCGCCTTATTGCAAGGCTTGGTCTTACAAAGTACAACATAGGTGCAAAGTTTATTGAGGATGAAATACTTCCCGGTGAAGTTAAAATTATGCTCAGTCAGCATATAGGCCCGGCTTGCACACCTGTTGTAAAGGTAAAGGACAAGGTTGCTGCAGGTCAGCTTGTTGCCACCCCGGGCGAAAAGCTTGGTGCAGGCATCCACTCGTCAATAGACGGAACAGTTACTTCGGTAACGGATACATATATTATTGTAAAAAAATCAGGAGGTAAAAGCTGATGTCAAAAGCAATAGCAATGGTAGAATATCTGACGGTTGCAACAGGTATACAGGCAGCTGATACAATGGTAAAAACCGCAGAAGTTGAACTGCTGGAGGCAGAGGTTGTTTGTCCCGGTAAATACATAGTGTTAATAAGCGGTGATTTGAGTGCGGTAAGAGCAGCAGTAGACAACAGCAAGGCTCAGCATCCCGACAAGCTTATAGACAGCTTTGTGCTTGGCAACCCACACGAAGCAATATTCCCCGCAATATATGGCACCACAGAGGTTGAAAATCCGAGAGCTCTGGGCGTAATCGAAACATATTCTGCTGCATCTATAATTGTAGCAGCAGACGTTGCCGCAAAGACATCTCTTGTTGACCTTATTGAAATGCGCATCGCAAAGGGTATGTGCGGCAAATCATATCTGCTTATGACAGGCGAGGTTGCGGCAGTTACTGCAGCGGTGGAAAAAGTAAAATCAGACCTTAAAGAAACTTCAATGTTCCTTGACAGCTCTGTAATAGCAAATCCCGATATGAAAATGTGGAAAACTATTTTGTAATAGATTGAGGTGTTTTGACAATGAATGAACAGTATATAAATCAGATTGTTGCAAGTGTTATAAAAACACTTGAAAGCAAAGGTGCTGTCAGTGCATCTGGCAGTCAGAAGGGCGTGTTTGACACCATGACCGAAGCTCTTGAGGCAGTGGGCAAGGCGTACAGGCAGTACAGAGATTACTCTGTTGCCCAGAGAGAAAAAATGATAGAAAATATCCGCAAGCTCACCTTAGAGGAAGCGGGCATTATGGCAGAAATGGGCGTAGAAGAAACAGGTATGGGCAGAGTTGAGGACAAAATTATCAAGCATCAGCTTGTTGCAAACAAAACTCCCGGTACCGAGGATTTAGAGCCAAAGGTTAAAACAGGTGACGATGGTCTTACCCTTATCGAAATGGCTCCTTTTGGCGTAATTGGCTCAATTACCCCCTCAACCAACCCGTCCGAAACAGTTATCTGTAACTCAATCGGTATGATTGCAGGCGGTAATGCAGTAGTGTTTAACCCTCACCCCAATGCATGCAGGGTTGCAAACTACGCAGTAGACCTTGTAAACAGAGCAATTCTTGCTGCAGGTGGCCCCGAAAACCTTGTTGTTTCGGTTAAAAAGCCTACAATGGATACATCAAATGAGATGGTTAACTCGCCAATAGTTAAAATGCTTGTTGCAACAGGCGGTCCCGGCGTTGTAAAAATGCTTTTGTCCTCGGGTAAAAAAGCAATCGGCGCAGGCGCAGGTAACCCACCTGTTATTGTTGACGAAACTGCAAACATTGCAAAGGCAGCAAAGGATATAGTTCTCGGCGCAAGCTTTGACAACAATCTCCCGTGTATTGCCGAAAAAGAGTGCTTTGCAATTTCAAGTATTGCAGACGAGCTTATTGCAAATATGACAAAAAGCGGTGCTTACCTGGTTACAAATGAGCAGAGAGACAAAATTATGGAGTTCTGCCTTGTTAACAAAGACGGCAAGTACGGCATTAATAAAAAATGGGTTGGCAAAAACGCTAGTCTGTTCCTTAAAGAAATTGGCATAGATGCAGACCCAAGACTTATTATTTGTGAAACAGATTTCAACCATCCTTTTGTTCAGGTAGAAATGATGATGCCAATTCTCCCAATTGTACGCGTTGCAAACATCGACCAAGCAATTGACCTAGCTGTTAAAGCAGAGCATGGCAACAGACATTCTGCACACATTCACTCACTCAATGTAGACAGACTTACCAAATTTGCAAGAGAGGTTGAAACAACAATCTTTGTAAAAAATGCTCCGTCATACGCAGGTATCGGTGCAGGCGGCGAGGGTCACACAACCTTTACAATCGCAGGCCCTACAGGTGAGGGTATTACAAGCGCGCGATCCTTTACACGTCAGCGCAGATGCGTAATGTCAGAGGGCTTCCATATTGTATAAGCCAGCTGACCTTGTAACAGATTATTATAACCGAAAGGACTGAACAACCCGATGAAAGCATTAGGTATGATGGAAGTATACGGCTTCCCTACAGTTGTTACTTGTGCAGATATAGCAGCAAAAGCAGCAGACGTTAAGGTAATAGCTCTTGACAGAAACCGACCCTTCGGCAAATTTCCCGTTCCGCTTATTATGCAGCTCAAAATAGAGGGCAATGTTGCGGCAGTAACGGCAGCACTTGAGGCGGCAGAACAGTATGCAAAATCGATAGATATGTTTATAGTTTCACACATTATCCCAAATCCGGGTGAGGGTGTTGAAAAAATGGCTTACAAGCTTGATATAAACAAAGACAAATACAACAAAAAACTCCCCAAAACCCTGCTTGGTGCAAAAGAACCTCAGCCAAAAAACAAAGCAGCCATAGGTATGCTCGAAATTGAAGGCCTTGTTGCATCAATAACAAGCCTGGACGCAATGCTCAAAGCGGCAGATGTACGTCTTATCCATTCCGAAAAGAGACTTGGGGGACGTCTTGTAAGCTTTGTTGTATGCGGCAGTGTTTCGGCAGTTTCGGCTGCAATCGAGGCAGGTAAAGAGGGCGCAAACGGTGTAGGCAGGGTATATGGCGAAACCGTTATAGCAAATCCTCACAACGAGGTTCTTAAATTCTTCGATATATAGAAGGTGAAAATATGACAGATATCAGCAATATAGAGCAGATAGTTATAAAGGTAATGAGCGAAATGTCGGGCGAGCTGGCAGAGGCAAACAGCGAAATTAAAGTGGGTGTTTCACAGCGACACATCCACTTGTCGCAGGCAGACCTTGAAACTTTGTTTGGCAAAGGATACCAGCTTACCAAGAAAAAGACTCTTATGGGCAGAGAGTACGCAGCCGAAGAGGTTGTTACACTTGTTGGTCCGTCTCTCAAAACTATCGAAAACGTGCGTGTGCTCGGACCTGTTCGTAAAAATACACAGGTAGAAATTTCACGTACCGATACATTTGTGCTTAAAGTATCACCACCGGTGCGACCATCTGGCGAAATTGAAGGCAGCGAAAAGCTTGTTGTGGTTGGACCAAAGGGATGCGTATATCTCAAACAGGGCGTAATTATCGCCAACAGGCACATACATCTCACACCTGAGTTTGCCGCAAAGCATGGCATAAAAGACAACGACTATGTAGATGTAGAAATAGAAAATACTGTTAAGCCTACTTTGTTTTACGGAGTGCAGGTTCGTGTGCGTGACGACTTTAATGTTGAAATGCACATCGACACCGACGACGCAAATGCAGTGGGCATCAAAAATGGTATGAGAGTTAAAATTATAAAATAAGCCGCGAGGTGATATTTGTGTTAGCCCTTGAGCGACAAAAAAGGATAATGGAATTACTTGACCGCCATGGCGCGGTGCTTGTAAGCAAGCTCAGCACGGAGCTTGGCGTTACCGAAGAAACAATCAGACGAGATTTGGAAAAGCTTGAAAAACAGGATATGCTCCGCAGAACTCACGGCGGAGCAGTTCAATTTGACGAAAACGCTTACGATTTGAGCTTAGAGACTCGAAAAAGCAAAAACGTAGACGAAAAGAAAAATCTTGCAAAAGCCGCAGTAAAGTTTATATCGTCGGGTGATACAATTTTTCTTGATGCATCTACCACAACCTTTTTTATCGCCAAAGAAATCAAATCTATTCACAACCTTACGGTTATTACCAACTCTATGCGCGTTTTGTCAGAGCTTGCAGGCTCCGATACAGTTAAGGTAATTGCGATAGGCGGAGTTGTGAGCCAAAATCAGTCTCTTGTGGGCAATATGGCAGAGCAGTGCATCGACAATTATTTTGCAAACAAAATGTTTTTTTCCTCCAAGGGTGTTACACCTCAGGCAGGAATACTTGACAGCAACGCCGAGGAGAGCGGCATCAAAAAAAGAATGATGCACAATTGCAGCAACATATATTATTTGTGTGACAGCTCAAAAATCGGACGCGTAGGCTTTATTAAGCTTGCAAACTTTGCTGATATAGACGGCTTTATTACAGAATCAGACATTGATGATTCATTGAGAGAAAAGCTCACCGAGGCTGAAGTAGAGATAGTTATAGCATAAACTATGTCACACTATTTGAAAGGAGTTTTATTATGAAAAAAGTTTTGGCAATCGACCTTGGCGCGTCAAGCGGCAGAGGTATACTTGCAACATACAACAACGGAAAAATTACACTTGATGAAATACATCGCTTTGAAAATAACGGCGTTAACGTGCGCGGCACACTTTACTGGGATGTAATTTATCTTTTTAATCAGATAAAACAAGCAATTGTAAATGCACGCCTCGCAGGCGGCTTTGACTGCATCGGTATAGATACCTGGGGAGTTGACTTTGGTATAGTTGATGAAAACGGCGACCTTTTGTCAAACCCTGTTCATTACCGCGATGCGCGGACAGACAATATACCCCAAGAGGTTTTTGAAAAAATCAGCGAGCAGCATGTGTATGACCGCACAGGCATTCAGATAATGAATTTCAATACACTTTTTCAGATGTATTATATGGCAAAATGTAAGAAGAAAATTCTTTCTCTTGCAGACAAAATGCTGTTTATGCCCGACCTTTTAAACTACTTTTTGACAGGCGAAAAAAAGGCTGAGTACACAATAGCATCCACTTCGCAGATGATTAACCCATACACAAGACAGTGGGATACGGAGCTCTTGCAAAAGCTTGATATTCCAACTGATGTTTTGTGTGACATAGTAATGCCCGGCGAAATTGTGGGCAAGCTTACAGACGATATTTGCGAAGAGCTTTCTGTACAAGCGGCAGATGTTGTTGCAGTAGGCTCTCACGATACCGCTTCGGCAATTGTGAGCGTACCAAGTGAGCAAAAGGATTTTGTATACATAAGCTGCGGCACATGGTCACTTTTCGGCACAGAGCTTGACGAGCCCGTTATTTGCCCCGAGGGCTTAAAGGCAAGCTACACAAACGAAGGCGGCTATGGCGGAAAAATCAGATTTTTGACAAACATAATGGGCTTGTGGCTCATTCAGGAATGTCGCAGAGCCTGGAAAAAGCAGGGTCACGATTTGTCATTCCCCGAGCTTGTGGCTCAGGCAGAGGCGGCAGATGGCTTTAAGTGCTTTGTAGACCCCGACTATCCCGAATTCGGTAAGCCTGGCAATATGCCTCAAAAGGTGCAGAAATACTGCCAAATGACAGGTCAGTATGTACCTCAGACAATAGGCGAGATTGCAAGATGCATATATGAGAGCCTTGCTCTTAAATACAGACACGCATTTGACAACCTTAAAAGCATTACAGGCAAGGAGTACAACAGTATTCACATTCTTGGCGGAGGTGCAAATGCAGTAAACCTTTGCCAGATGACCGCAAATGCTTGCGGCGTAAGCGTATGGGCAGGCCCGTCAGAAGCTACTGCTGTGGGTAATGTGGCAGTTCAGCTTATTGCCAAAGGCGAAATCAAAGATATTGCCGAGGCGCGCAAGGTTATCAAAGCTTCTTTTGATGTTAAAGAGTATGTACCTGCAGATGCAGCTGCGTGGAATGATGCATATATTAAGTTCAAAAGTATTATAGAAAATAATTAACAAAACAGGGAATGTAGAATTGATATTTTACATTCCCTGTTGCGCTATTTATAATTATTTTCAGCTCTGCAACTCCATCAAATTTCCCAAGTAGCAGTAGTCTTTGGTGCCTTGAATATAGCCATTGGGGTATTATCCGAACCCGCCTGAAAGTCAGTATTTTTGGTGTTTTTTGGATTGTCGTCCTTGAAAGGCGCGAGCATTCCTTCGTCCTCCGCACCAAAACTCCCTCAAAAATACAAGCCTTTCAGGTCGAAGAATTTAAATATAATAAAAATTCCTGTAAACAAGGCAAAAGCGCAGCGAATACTTGATGTATTTGCGAGCATTTCAACACAGTTTACAGGAATTTTTATATATTTAAATCGAAGTTCGGATAATACCACAATGGCTAAGCTCCGGCTCCTTCATACTTACCTTTGTGCGCGGTGGTACGCTTGAGGTAACAAAGCAGTTGCCGCCTATAATGCTTTCGGCACCTATTACTGTTTCGCCACCAAGAATGGACGCACCCGAATATATTGTAACATTGTTTTCAATAGTAGGGTGGCGCTTGACTCCCTTTAGCTGCTGACCGCTTCGGGTAGAGAGTGCACCAAGGGTGACACCCTGATACAGCTTTACATTGTTGCCTATAACGCAGGTTTCGCCAATAACAATGCCTGTGCCGTGGTCAATAAAAAAGTATTCGCCTATTTTTGCACCGCTGTTGATGTCAATTCCTGTAAGACTGTGTGCGTGCTCTGTCATAATCCGTGGTATAAAGGGCACATTTTGCTCATATAGTACGTGGGCAATACGATAAACAAAAATTGCAAAAAGCCCCGGGTACGAAAATATTATATCCTCTTTGCTCTGAGCTGCGGGGTCACCGTCAAAGCCTGCCTGCACATCGGTGAGGAGTATCTTTTGCACATTGGGCAGCTCCGCTATAAAATACTCGCTTATTTGAGTTGCCTTGTTTTCAATTTGCTCTTCGGTTAAGCTGCTGCATCTGTAACCAAAAGCCGCTTTAATCTGGGCTTTCAGCATTGTGTACACGTGTGAAAGCTGATATCCTGTGCTGTGCGCCGAAAAATCACCTGCAATATTTTCTGCCTTAAAAAAGCCTGGGAAAATAATATTTTTTACATTGTCTATAATTTCTATTATTGCATCACGCTCGGGCATTTTGCTGCCATTTGGTGTAAACAGCGGCTCGTTTTTGTAGTTATCAAGAATTTTATCAAGGGTGTTATTAATGATTTTGTGTTTGTCCATATAGCATCTCCGATATTTAAATATTTGTATTACTCAAAAATTCTTTGAGTCGTTCGCTTTTTGGATTTGTAAATATTTCTTCGCTTGTGCCCTGCTCGGCAACAACTCCTTTATCCATAAATATTACCCTGTCCGAAATATTTTTTGCAAACATCATTTCGTGAGTTACTATTATCATTGTCATATCCTTGTCAGCAAGAGATTTTATAACCTTTAATACCTCATTTGTAATTTCGGGGTCGAGTGCAGAGGTCGGCTCGTCAAACAGCATAATTTTGGGGTTGAGTATAAGTGCTCTCACTATTGCAGCCCTTTGCTGCTGACCTCCCGAAAGCTGGCAGGGATATTGGTCTGCCTTGTCGGGAATGCCTGCGTGCTCTAAAAGCTCCATTGCATTTTGCTTTATTTCGGCAAGTATTGCCGCCTTATTTTTGCGCCAGTCGGGGCGCTTTTTGGCAAGCATTTTTGGGGCAAGCATTATGTTTTCCATAACTGTGTACTGCGGAAACAGGTTAAACGACTGAAAAACAAAGCCGAATTTTAACTGTGCTTCTCTTATTTGAGCAACACTTTTTTTTGATTTGCTGTTAAAAATTTCTTCGCCGTCAAGATAAATAGTGCCGCAGTCTGCCTCCTCCAAAAAGTTTATACAACGCAAAAATGTGGTCTTGCCGCTGCCCGATGAACCTATTATGGAAACAACCTCGCCCTTTTCCATAGTCAGGTCTATTCCTTTTAATATTTCGGCTTTGCCAAAGCATTTTTTGATGTTTTTAATTTCAAGTATTGCCATATGTGCTCTCCTTATCCTTTATAATAGTCAAGCTTTCTTTCGATATAGCCAAAAAGAATTGTCAAAATTCCGCAGAACATCAGATAGAAAAGTCCTGAGTAAAAGAGCGGCCATATAAGAGCTTTTGCCGAAATGTAGCGCTGCGCAACCATTATAATTTCTTCAACTGCAATAATTCGCGCAAGGGAAGTGTCTTTTACAAGTGTGATAATTTCGTTGCCCATAGGGGGTACAATACGCTTTATCACCTGAAAAAGCACAACCTTAAAAAACACCTGTGCTTTTGTCATTCCCAAAACCTGACCAGCCTCGTACTGACCCTGAGGTATTGCCTCAATACCTGCACGGTATATTTCCGAAAAGTATGCGCTGTAATTGATAACAAATGCAATGAGTACCGCCGTAAGCCTTGGTAGCGCATCTACATCAAAAATAAGGCTTGGGCAGTAAAATATAACTATAATCTGCAGCATAAGGGGAGTGCCGCGGATAATCCATACAAAGGTTTTAAACAACCACTTTATGGGCTTTATTTTACTCATTGAACCAAAGGTTATAATAAGTCCCAACGGTAGCGAAAACACAAGGGTTATCAAAAATATATTAAAAGTGGTTTTAAAGCCGCCAAGAAGTGTCAGTGTAACACTTAAAAGCATATCAAAATCAAAGTTTGTAAAAAAGTCGGCAATGCCCCCAAAAAAATCACCTATGTAATTAAAAATTAATGTTACAAAATCCATAAATACCCCATCTTAAAACAACCTAAAGGATTGTCGGTATTGCCCGACAATCCTTTTATTTGCTTTATAGAAATTTATCCGAAATCTGTTCGCGTGTGAGATGAAATCACATCTTGTGCGCGACAAAAGCGACTGTGTCGCCTTATTTTACAAGAATAGCTGACATATCATATTTTGCAGCAATTTCGTCCATTGTGCCATCTGCAACAAGCTCTGCTGTAATTTCGTTAACCTTTGCAGCAGCGTCTGAGCCTTTTCTGAAACCAATGCCATATTCTTCAACAGCAAGGTCAAGACCGTCAATAATCATAAGGTCAGCATAATCTGTACCTTCGCCTACCATTGCGCTTGCAAGTGTGTAGTCAAGTACAACTGCATCAGCTGTGCCCGATTTAACCTCGAGGAGACCGTCAGTCTGCTTTGCAACTGCTACATAGTTAGCTTTTGCAAGGTTTTCGTCGTCTGCAATAGCACCTTCGCCTGCAGATTCAATTTCTGCAACAAGGTTTGCATCGGCAAGTGACGCGGTATCTGTGTATTTATCAGCATTATTTGCTTTGATAACTACAACCTGCTTGTTGGAAATATATGGTGATGTAAATTCGATATTTTCTTTTCTTTCTTCGGTTATGGTAAAGCCGTTCCATACGCAATCAATGTTTTTAGCGTTGAGCTCAATTTCTTTTGTATCCCAGTTGATTTCAACAAATTCGGGAGTAACGCCGAGCTTTTCGCAAACTGCTTTTGCATATTCTGTATCAAAGCCAACAAATTCGCCGTTGTCGTCTGTGTAGTTCATAGGCTCGTAAACTGTGTAACCAATAATCATTTTGCCGTTTTCTGTAATGTAAGCAAGGTCACTGTCGGTTGATGTTTCGCTGCCGCATGCTGCAAAAGAGAATGCAAGCACCAATACTAACATAATTGATAATAATTTTTTCATAATTAATTCCTCCATATCGGGTTTGTTATGCTTCACATTGTATCACATTGCTTTAGTAAAGTAAAGTGATAAATTGATAAATCGTTAATATTTGGTAATTTCATACTAATTAATATGCACATTGCTATTAAATATGCACAAAAGTTGACAAAGTTGACAAATGGGGAAGTTCGTGCTTGCACGTGCGTCCCCGTTTGTCAACTTTTTTAATTGCTCGCACAACAAGCGAGGACACACCTCTTGCGAGGAATGTCCCCGTTGTCATGCGAATTTAAAGTGACAGTGGGGGAAGTTCCTTTAAAAAAGGTGCGTCCCCCATCTGTCACAGGGTGGTGTTTGTCATGCGAACATAAAAATTTATATATTTCTGAATAAATTATAAAAAACTATTTGATTTTTAGCCATAATGTTATATAATATATAATGAGTAATTTTACAGGAGGTTGATACAATGCCTAACCGCGATTTTAAAGTTGAAGCGTTAAAAATATGCGATGAGTTCAAGCTGGAATCTATTTTTACACCCGATAATTTTGAGGGTGTAACCATCTCAAATAACGAGGTTAATCGTCCAAGCCTTCAGATTGCAGGCTTTTTTGAATACTTTGACAACACCCGTATTCAGATTATAGGCATGGTAGAAACCTCGTATCTTTTGCATCTTGATTCAAAAGCTCGTATGCGTGCCCTTGAGGCCCTGTTTGAAAAAAAGCCCCCTCTCGTTATTATTACCCGAGGTATGGAGGTAATTGGCGAAATGTCGCAGGTGGCTCAAAAATATGACGTTCCTCTTATGCGCACACATCTTTCCACATCACGTTTTATGGCGGCGCTTATTGCATACCTTAACATTCATCTTGCACCCCGTATTACAATGCATGGTGTGCTTGTTGAGGTATACGGCGAAGGTATACTGCTGCTTGGCGACAGCGGAGTGGGCAAAAGCGAAACTGCAATAGAGCTTGTAAAACGCGGTCACCGTCTTATAGCGGACGATGCGGTAGAAATAAAGCGTGTATCCGATACCACCCTTGTTGGCTCATCGCCCGAAATTATACGGCACTTTGTTGAGCTGCGCGGTATAGGTATTGTGGATGTCCGTAGAATTTTTGGTATGGGTGCAATAAAAGATACCGAAAAAATTGACCTTGTAATCAACCTTGAAATATGGCAGGACAAAAAGCAGTACGACAGGCTTGGACTCAGTACCGAGTACAACAACATACTTGATATAGAGGTTCCTGCAATTACACTGCCGGTAAAACCGGGTCGAAATCTTGCCGTGGTAATTGAGGTAGCTGCCATGAACAACAGACAAAAACGGATGGGCTACAACGCAGCAGAAGCACTCAACAACAGATTGATGAGTGATATGGAACAAAAAATTAAGCAAAATAAAGGGGTAATTTAAAATGATTTATTTAGGTGTTGATATAGGCGGTACAGGAATAAAGGTTGGAGCCGTTACCGAAAAATGTGAGCTTTTGTGCAAGGAGAGCGCTCCCACACAGGCATCTCTGGGTTACGAGGTACTTGCAAAGGACATTGCACACCTTATTGCAAAAGTAATGCAAAAGCAAAATCTCACTATCGATGACATCGGCGGTATAGGCCTCGGCTGCCCCGGCTCAATTGATGACAAAAACGGTGTGGTGCTTTATTCAAACAACATCAATCTTAAAAACGCTCCTCTTTGCGCAGAGGTAAAAAAATATATAAACAAACCTGTATTTATAGGTAACGATGCAAACTGTGCGGCTATCGGTGAGTATTTTGCACTTGGCAGAGATGCACAAAACTTTGTTGCAATAACTCTCGGCACAGGAATCGGCGGCGGTGTTATTGTAAACAAAAAATTGTTTACAGGCTCAAATGGTGTTGCAGGCGAGCTTGGACACACAACACTTGTTATGGACGGTGAGCAATGCTCCTGCGGAAGAATGGGCTGCTGGGAGGCTTATGCATCTGTTACTGCACTCAATCGTGACGCAGCAAGAGCAGCAGAGCAAAACCCCGACTCCGACCTTGCAAAAGCTATTGACGAAAACGGCAAATCCACAGGCAAGCTTGTGTTTGATGCCGCAGATAACGGATGCCCTGTTGCAAAAGCCGTTACAGATAAATACGTAGAATATGTAGGAGAGGGTATTACAAACCTTATTAATATATTCCAGCCCGATTGCATTGTTGTAGGCGGCGGTGTAAGCGGCAGAGGTGACAAGCTCATTGCCCCTGTAAAGGAATATGTTTACAAAAGAGTTTATGGTACAGGCACAGTTCCTGCTGTTCCTATAGAAATTGCAAAGCTCGGCAATGATGCCGGTATTATAGGTGCTGCACTTCTGGCACTTTTATAATAGGAGAGCTGTTAATGAATAATTGTATTTTTGAAAACCTTGTTAAAATTGCAGGCGAAGGCAACGTTTTAAAAAACGAACCTATGAAAAACCGATGTACCTTTAAAACAGGCGGCAATGCCGCATATTTTGCAGAGCCCGCAAGCGCAGAGCAGGTAGCGGATATTGTAAAATATGCCAAAGAAAATAGTATTCCGTTTTTTGTTGTGGGCAACGGCTCAAACCTTTTGGTAAGCGACAGCGGCTACAACGGCATAATTATATGCATCGGCAAAAATATGTCGGATGTTAAGGTATCGCAAAACAAAGTAACCGCAATGGCAGGGGCAACACTTGCAAAGGTTGCCTCAGTTGCACTTGCAAATTCACTTTCAGGCTTTGAGTTTGCATCGGGCATACCCGGCACTGTGGGCGGCGCTGTGTATATGAATGCAGGCGCATACGGAGGCGAAATAAAAGACGTTGCGGTTAAAACAACATATATAGATGCCCTTGGTAATATTGCAACAGTTGAGGGCGCAAATCATAATTTTGGCTATCGTACCTCTGTATTTAAAAATGGCGGCATTGTAGTTGAATGTGAGTTTGAATTGAAAAATGGTGATGCAAACCAAATTCGTGCGTTGATGACAGATTTTAACAATCGCCGCAAGGAAAAGCAGCCCTTGGAATACCCAAGCGCAGGCAGCACCTTTAAGCGCCCCGAGGGTCATTTTGCAGGCAAGCTTATAGAGGGCAGCAATCTTGGCGGATACTCAATCGGAGGTGCCGCTGTTTCGGATAAGCATAAAGGCTTTGTTATAAACAAGGGCAATGCAACTACGGCAGATATTACATCGCTTATTTGTCATATACAAAAAACAGTGTTCCAAAAATATGGCGTTTTGCTTGAGCCTGAGGTACAATTTGTGGGTGAGGGCTTTGCAACATATATTCCGCATTAAAGGGGTGATTTTACATTGAAATTTGTTATTATTACAGGTATGTCCGGCTCGGGCAAAAGTAATGCAATCAAGCATTTTGAGGACATAGGCTATTACTGCATAGACAATATGCCTCCAAAGCTTTTTTCAAAATTTGCACAGCTGTGCACTCAGCTTGAGGGTGGCATAACAAAGGTGGCATTTTCAATAGACACCCGAAGCGGCAAAATGTTTCGAGAGCTGTGCGAGTGTCTTGACGATTTTGAAAAAGAGGTTGGCAAATACGAAGTTTTGTTTTTGGACTGTGCCGACGAAATTTTAATAAAAAGATACAAAGAGAGCCGACGCTCCCATCCTCTTGCAGGCTCGGGCAGCTTAAACGACGGCTTAAAGCAGGAAAGAGAGCTGCTGCGTGATGTGCGCGGCAGAGCAAACTACATTGTTGATACATCAAATATGAAGGTAAGTCAGCTCAAAGAGTATATCGGCACTGTTTTTGCATCTGAGGCGGACACCAAAAAACGCATTGCGGTAAATGTAATGTCTTTTGGCTTTAAGTACGGAATTCCCCAGGATGCAGACCTTGTGTTTGACGTGCGCTTTTTGCCAAATCCGTTTTATATCCCCGAGCTTAAGGAAAAAACGGGTCTTGACAGAGAGGTGTCGGGCTACGTAATGAGCTTTGACGAATCAAAGCAGTTTGCAAATAAGCTTAACGATATGTTTGCATTTTTGATGCCTCAGTATATAAAAGAGGGTAAGTCAAATCTTATTATTGCAATAGGCTGCACAGGCGGCAAGCACCGCTCTGTTACTCTTGCAAACGAGCTTACAAGCTATCTTACCGAGAGCGGCTACAACACCTTTGTGAATCACAGAGATATCAATAAGGACAGAATTGTGACAGTTGTGTCATAAAGGTTTAATTTTATGAAAAATTTATCAGATTTAAACATAGTTGCTGTTGGCGGCGGCACAGGGCTTTCTACCATGCTGCGCGGCATCAAGCTGTACACAAAAAATATAGATGTTATTGTAACTGTTGCCGATGACGGCGGTGGCAGCGGTATGATAAGAGAGGACCTTAACATACTGCCTCCGGGTGATATCCGCAACTGCCTCACTGCACTTGCCGAGGCGGAGCCTATGATGAAAAAGCTGTTCCGCTATCGTTTTAAGTGCGGCAGGCTTACGGGGCAGTCCTTTGGCAATTTGTTTTTGGCGGCAATGTGTGACATAACAGGGGATTTTGAAACTGCCATAGAGCATATGAGCTCCGTGCTTGCAGTGACAGGCAATGTGCTGCCTGTTACAAAAGACAATGTAAATTTAAAAGCGGTGCTTGATAACGGCAATGTTGTACTTGGCGAATCAAGTATTCCTATAGAGAGCATCAGGCAAAATTCGGGCATTTCAAAAATAAGCCTTGAGCCTGGTGATGTGTGCGCTTTTGACAGATGCATCAAGGCAATAAACAACGCAGACATTATCATTCTCGGCCCCGGCAGCCTGTACACCAGTATTATACCAAATTTGCTTGTAGAGGGCATTTCCTTTGCTATTTCGGCATCAAGCGCAAAAAAGGTATACGTGTGCAACGTTATGACCCAACCGGGCGAAACAACGGGCTACACAGCTTCTGACCACGTTAATGCAATTGCTCGTCACACAGGTGCAAATTACATAGATTACTGTATTGTAAACACTCAGGAGGTTCCCGATGTGTTTTTGCAGAAGTATCGCCTCGAAAATGCGGCACAAGTACAGGTTGACTATGACAAATTTGAACATATGCCCACAAAGCTTATTGCAAAAAATCTGCTTTTTGTGGACAAAGAAAATATGATTTTACGGCACGATTATGTAAAGCTGGCGCAGACTATTCTTCAGCTTGCGCAGGATTAAAAAAGGAACAGGTTATGTCTTTTTCTTCTGATGTAAAAAACGAAATAATTTCAAAGGAATACACCAAGGAAGCCTCTGCCATATCCGAGCTTGCGGCAATAGTTTGCTTTGGCGGCAAGCTCAAAAAATCAGACGACAGCTATGTGCTTACCTTTGTTACAGAAAATCCGCGTATAGCAAGGCGTATTTATTCACTTTTAAAGGGCACTCTTACAGTGAATTCCCGCATACGAATACGCAAAAATTCTTCGGTAACATCGTTTTATGATGTTGTTGTAGACAACAAGGAGGATATTGAACAGGTTTTTCGGTCATTATACCTTATAGGTAAAAACGATGTTCTTGACAATTTTATAAATTATCACATAGACGGCAAGCTTACCTCATCGCCCGAAGGGGCGCGTTCTGTTGTTAGAGGTGCCTTTCTTGCAGGGGGCTCGGTTATGAACCCTCAAAAAACATATCACCTCGAATTTACAACAAGCCGCTTTGGGGTTGCAAACGATTTTATGGCGCTGCTTGAGGGTATGGGAATTCCCGCAAAGCTTGTAATGCGCAAATCAAAATGCGTTATGTACTATAAAAACAGCGAGGATATAACAGATGTGCTGACAATCCTCGGCTCGGTAAACGCGCTTATGGAATATCACAATGCAAAAATCGTAAAAGAAATGCGCAACAACGTAAACCGCACCGTAAACTGCGAAACTGCAAACCTCAACAAAACCGTTGATGCGTCGGTGGAGCAGGTAAAGTGTATTCAAAAGCTTATTGACAACGGCAGGTTTAATTCTCTGCCCCAAAATCTTAAGGAAATTGCAAACCTGCGTATGCAATATCGGGAGCATAGCCTAAAAGAGCTTGGACAAATGCTGTCTGTGCCCATAGGTAAGTCGGGAGTTAACCATCGGCTGCGCAAAATAATGGATATTGCCAATGCAGACTAAAATTATAAATTAAAAAAGGAGGCAGAAAATATGAGTTTTGTTCATCTTCATGTTCATACACAATATAGCCTTCTTGACGGAGCGTCGGACATTTCAAAGCTGCTGGACAGGGCGCAATCGGAGGGGGCAACCTCTGTTGCAATTACTGACCACGGTGTTATGTACGGCGCTGTTAATTTTTATACCGAGGCAAAAAAACGTGGCATAAAGCCCCTTATAGGCTGCGAGGTTTACACTGCTCCCCGCAACCGTTTTGACAAGGTTCACGGCATAGACTCCGACTATGGACACCTTGTGCTTATTGCCAAAAACAACGAGGGCTACAAAAACCTTATGGCACTTGTGTCATGCGGCTTTACCGATGGGTATTACTACAAGCCGAGGGTTGATTTTGAGTTGCTTAAAAAATACAGTGCAGGCCTTGTTGCCTTAAGCGGATGCTTGCGCGGGGATGTTGCCCGCAAGCTTTTAAACGGAGATTTTGACGGCGCCTGTGCTATGGCACAAAGGTATGCGGACATATTTGGCAAAGAGGATTTTTATATCGAAATTCAAAATCACGGAATAGATGCCGAAATTCAGATAATTGACAATTTGTGCGCCGTGGCGGCAAAGTGCGGTCTTAAAATTGTTGCCACAAACGATGTGCACTATGTGGATAAGGGTGACGCCTTTTTGCAGGATGTGCTCACTTGTATTCAGACAGGCAAAAAGCTGTCAGATACCGACCGATTAAAGTTTGAAACAAACGAGTTTTACTTTAAGTCGGAGGGTGAAATGCGAAAGCTTTTTGCAAAATATCCTCAAAGCATTGACGAAAGCGGCGCAATTGCACAAAAATGCAATGTGCAGCTTGATTTTGATACAATACATCTGCCAAAAGCACAAATTGACTCGCCTCTTTCAACTGAGGAGTATTTGCGGCAGCTGTGCCTTGAGGGTGCAAAGCAAAAATACGGCATTGTGACGGACAAGCTCCTTGAGCGAATGGATTATGAGCTTAATACAATAAACAAAATGGGCTACACCGATTATTTTTTAATTGTGTGGGATTTTATAAAATACGCAAAGTCAAAGGATATTATGGTTGGCCCCGGGCGAGGCTCGGCGGCAGGCAGCCTTGTGGCATACTGTCTTGATATTACGGAGATTGACCCAATAAAATACAATCTTGTTTTTGAGCGCTTTTTAAACCCCGAAAGAGTAAGTATGCCCGATATAGACATAGATTTTTGCTACAAACGCCGCGACGAGATAAAGGATTATGTGGTAAAAAAATACGGCAAGGACAGAGTGGCGCAAATTATCACCTTTGGTACGCTGGCAGCTCGAGCTGCAATACGTGACGTAGGAAGAGTTATGGGTATAGAGAGCTACATTGTAGACAAGGTGGCAAAATCGGTGCCCGAGGTGTTGCACATAAAGCTTAAGGATGCAATAAAAGATAATACCGAGCTTGGCAGAATGTACAACACCGACCCCAAAATCAAAAAGCTGCTTGACACCGCAATGGCACTTGAGGGCTTTCCCCGCAATTGCTCAACTCATGCGGCAGGCATTGTTATTGCAGATGGTCCTCTTAACAATTACGTGCCTCTGCAGGATGGCGAAAACGGCGTGCTTACCCAGTACCCCATGGACAACCTTGAAGCTCTTGGGATGCTCAAAATGGACTTTTTGGGGCTGCGCAATCTTACCATTATTCAGGACACTGTAAGGCTTGTGCAAAAAACGCGAGGCATAAGAATAGATATAAAAAACTTTGACTATGAGGACAGCGACACCTTTAAAATGATAATGGCGGGTGATACCGACGGCGTATTTCAGCTCGAAAACCCAGGGCTTCAGCTTTTTATGCAAAAGTTCCGCCCAAAATGTATAGAGGATGTAATAATCACAACATCAATATATCGCCCTGGGCCTATGGATCAGATACCCGGGTTTTTGGAAAATGTAAAAAACCCCGACAAAATAAAATACATTCATCCAAAGCTTGAGCCTATACTCAAGCCCACCTACGGCGCGGTTATTTATCAGGAGCAGGTTATGGAAATTGTGCGCTCCCTTGCAGGGTATTCTCTCGGCAGGGCAGATTTGGTGCGTCGTGCAATGGCAAAAAAGAAGCACTCTGTTATGGAAAATGAGCGGCAGGTGTTTGTTTACGGACAGGTGATTGATGGCAAAATTGTTGTGCCCGGAGCTGTGCGTCTTGGCATTGACGAAAAAAAGGCAAATGAGATTTTTGACTACCTTATAGATTTTGCAAATTACGCCTTCAACAAATCCCACGCGGCGTGTTATGCAACAGTGGCATATCAGACGGCATACTTAAAGTGCCATTATCCTGTGGAGTATCTTGTGGCGCTTTTAATGAGTCTTATAGGCAACTCACACAAAACAAACAAGTATCTTAGGGGCTTTGCAAAATACGGCATAAAGCTGCTTGCACCAAATGTAAACAAATCCTTTGCTGCATTCAGTGCAGAGGGCAACAATATCCGCTATGGGCTTTCGGCAATCAAAAATGTCGGTATGCAGTTTCCTTATGATATTGCAAAGGAAAGAGAGCAAAACGGTGAATTTACCTCTTTTGGCGATTTTATAAGTCGTATGGCAAGGTACGATACCAACAAGCGCACTGTTGAAACACTTATAAAAACAGGTGTGTTTGATTCTCTTTACGGCAACCGCAAAGCACTTATAATGAGCTTTGAAAAAATGATGGATATAGCCTCAAGCGATGCCCGCCTTGCCATGTCGGGTCAGGTCAGCCTTTTTGATGACGGCATGGCAGAGCCTGCCGTTACCGACAAGCTTATATATGCTGATGTAGACGATTACACAACTGCCCAAAAGCTTGCCTTTGAAAAGGAATTTGCAGGTATGTACATTTCGGCTCACCCTCTTGACGACCATATTGCAAAGGCAAAAGCCTTTTCGGATACAAACATTTACAAAATATATGAGCAACCCGATATTGACAAGGTCCGCCTTTGCGGCATACTTTCCGAAATACGAAAAAAACGCACCAAAAGTGGCATTACCATTGTGACAATGACATTTACCGACTTTTATTCCGACATAGAGCTCGTGGCATTTGAAAAAAACTTTGCCGCATATTCTGCATATATTGTTGAAGGGGCGGCGGTTTATATTGAGGCTTCGGTAAACAATCGCGGCGAGGGCAAGATAAGCCTTAATTTGTCAAATATGATACCTCTTTCGTCGCTCAATATCCCAAGGGAAAAAAAGCTATATGTTAGGGTTGAGTCCAAAGACAAAATAGATGCCGTCATTGGTATAACCCAAAAATACGGTGGTGACACGCCTCTTTGTATATATGCAAAGGATACTGGTGTGCTCTACTGCGGTGACAGCTCCAAAAACGTTGCAATTTGTAACAAGCTCATAAAGGAACTGATGGATGAGTTTGATGACGAAAACATCAGAATAAATTAATTCCATAATATGTAAAAATTAGTCAAAAATACTTGATTTTTTGGGCAAAAAGGAGTATCATATATACTGCGTATGTATTTTTTCAAATGTATGTACAAAATATATGTATACAAAATATTCATATAAATTCGGAGGTTCAAAATGTCAGTTAAAAGTATAGGAGTATTAACAAGCGGCGGTGACGCACCTGGTATGAACGCAGCCGTAAGGTCGGTTGTACGCTGTGGACTTAGTGCAGGATTTAAAATGTATGGTATATATGATGGCTACAGGGGCCTTTTAAACGGCGAGATTAAAGAGTTTACCACACGAAATGTGTGTGACATTCTCTCACGCGGCGGCACAGTTTTGTCTACCGCAAGATGCAACGAGTTTAAAGAGCTTGAGTATCAAAAAAAGGGTGCTGAAATTGCGCGCAAATTCGGCCTTGATGCAATAGTTGTAATTGGCGGCGACGGCAGCTTTATGGGTGCCAGAGCGCTTGCAAACCTTGGTATTCTTACCATTGGTATTCCGGGCACAATCGACAACGACATTGCGTGCAGTGAATACACAATTGGCTATGACACAGCTCTTAACACCGCTATGGAAGCAATAGACAAAATCAGAGATACAATGACAAGCCACAACAGATGTTGTCTTGTAGAGGTAATGGGCCGCAATGCAGGATACCTTGCACTTAACATTGCAGTTGCAACAGGTGCCGAAACAGCTCTTATCCCCGAAAAGGAATTTGACCTGCAGCGCGATGTAATCGACCCTGTAAAAAAAGCAAAAGAGGCAGGCAAAAAAAATCACATCATCATAGTTGCCGAAGGCGTTGATATAGATGTTATGCAGGTTGCAAAACAGGTTGAAGAATCAACAGGTATGTCAACAAGAGCGTCAATTCTCGGTCACATTCAGCGCGGAGGCAATCCTACCTGCCGTGACAGAGTAACTGCGTCACAAATGGGGCAGAGAGCAATAGAGCTTTTGCAGGAGGGAAAATCAAGCAGAGTTGTCTGCATCAAAGATGGCAAAATTACCGATACGGATATAAATGAAGCTCTTGCTATGGAAAAGAAGCAAATTGACGAAGAGGAATTTATTCTTTCGCAGATGCTTGCGTTTTAATATAGAAATTCATGAAAATATTAGTAGTTGTTTTTGCAGCTGACACTATATACAGAGGTGTAATAAATGGAAATTAAAAAGGAATTACCAAAAACATATGACCCCTCTCAGGTAGAGGACAGAATATATGAAAATTGGGTAAAAAATGAATATTTTGAGGCGCAGCCCGACAGTAAAAAGGAGCCGTATACCATAGTTATACCGCCTCCGAACGTTACGGGTCAGCTCCATATGGGACATGCCCTTGACGAAACCCTGCAGGACATTCTTATAAGATACAAAAGAATGAAAGGCTATGCTGCACTGTGGATTCCAGGTACCGACCACGCAGGTATTGCCACACAAATCAAGGTTGAGGCAGAGCTTAGAAAAGAGGGTCTCACAAGATATGACCTTGGCAGAGAAAAATTCTTAGAGAAGGTCTGGGACTGGAAGCACCAATACGGCAACCGTATTATAAATCAGCTCAAAAAGCTCGGTTCATCCTGCGCCTGGTCAAGAGAACGCTTTACTATGGATGAGGGTTGCTCCGAAGCCGTAAAAGAGGTTTTTGTTAAGCTTTATGAAAAAGACCTTATTTATCAGGGCAGCAAAATTATTAACTGGTGTCCTCATTGTATTACCGCTTTGTCAGATGCAGAGGTTGAGTATGCGGAGCAGGACGGCAATTTCTGGCACATTAAATATCCTGTTAAGGATAGTGACCAATTTGTTGAAATTGCAACCACTAGACCTGAAACTCTCTTTGGCGATACTGCAGTTGCAGTAAACCCAGAGGATGAAAGATACAAAAATCTCGTTGGTAAAACGCTTATTCTCCCACTGGTTGGCAGAGAAATTCCTGTTGTTGCCGACGAATACGTAGACAAAGAATTTGGAACAGGCTGTGTAAAAATCACGCCTGCCCACGACCCTAACGACTTTGAAGTGGGCGCACGTCACGGCTTAGAGCAAATCAAGGTTATGAACGACGATGCAACTATGAATAAATACGCAGGCAAATACTGCGGTATGGACAGATACGAATGCCGCAAGGCAATGATAACAGACCTTGAGGAGCAGGGTCTCCTTGTTAAGGTAGTGCCTCACAAGCACAATGTTGGTCAGTGCTATCGCTGCGGAACCACTGTTGAGCCTATTATTTCAAAGCAGTGGTTTGTAAAAATGGAGCCTCTTGCAAAGCCTGCAATTGAGGTTGTAAAAAATGATACTGTAAAATTTGTTCCCGACAGATTTTCAAAAACATACCTCAACTGGATGGAAAATGTACACGACTGGTGTATTTCGCGTCAGCTTTGGTGGGGTCACCGCATCCCCGCATTTTACTGCGACGACTGTGGCAAAACCACTGTGTGCAAAGAGGTTATCGACAAGTGTCCTCACTGCGGCGGTTCGGTTAAGCAAGACCCCGACGTGCTCGACACCTGGTTCAGCTCGGCACTGTGGCCTTTTTCAACACTCGGATGGCCAAATTCAAATGAGGATTTTGATTACTTCTATCCTACAGCAACACTTGTTACAGGATACGATATTATATTTTTCTGGGTTGCTCGTATGATATTCTCAGCGTTAGAGCAGACAGGCAAAGCGCCTTTTGAGCATGTGTTTATTCACGGTATTGTACGTGACAGTCAGGGCCGCAAAATGAGCAAATCTCTCGGCAACGGTATTGACCCGCTTGAGGTTATTGCAGAGTATGGCGCAGATGCACTTCGTTTTACATTGGCTACAGGCAACTCTCCCGGTAACGATATGAGATACTACAAAGAGAGAGTTGAAGCAAGCCGTAACTTTGCAAACAAAATATGGAATGCATCAAGATTTTTGCTTATGAATATGGATATAGACAGCATCGAGCTGCCTGATGAAAGTGAACTCAAAACAGAGGACAAATGGATTCTTTCGGTATTCAACCGCGTTGCAAAAGAGGTAGGCGAAAACATCGACAAGTTTGAGCTTGGGGTTGCGGTGAGCAAGCTTTACGACTTTATCTGGGATAACTACTGTGACTGGTACATAGAACTTGTTAAACCAAGACTCTATGCAAAGGATGAAAGCTGCGCCGCTGCACAAAAGGTACTTGCCTATGTGCTTGCAAATGCGCTCAAATTGCTCCATCCGTTTATGCCATTTATTACCGAAGAGATATTCAGCTACCTGCCGACAGGCGAAGAGAGCATTATGATTTCCAAATGGCCCGAATATGACTCAAAGCTGTGCTTTGAAGCAGATGAAAAGAAAATGGAGCTCATTATGAACGCCATCAAGGAAATTCGTAATATCCGTGCACAAATGAACGTTGTACCAAGCAAAAAGGCAAGGGTAATTGTTGTTGCCGAAAACCCTGATATGTGGGTTGGCTCCGAAATATTCTTTGAAAAGCTGGCAAGCGCATCCGAAACTGTTATTCAGGGTAACAAAGATGGTATAGATGAAAATGCAGTTACAGGTGTTGTAGAGGGCGCAGAGCTGTTTATACCTCTTGACGAGCTAGTAGATAAAGAAAAAGAGCTTGCGCGTCTTAATGACGAAAAGAAGCGCCTCGAGGCAGAAATCAAGCGTGTTGAGGGCAAGCTTAACAACCCGGGCTTTGTTGCAAAAGCGCCCGAAAAGGTTGTAAATGAAGAAAGAGAAAAAGGCGAAAAATATAAACAGATGCTTCAGAAGGTTTTAGAAAGCATAGAAAAACTTTAAAGTCACCAAAAGGGAAAATCGCAATGCGGTTTTCCTCTTTTGATAATTGGATAAAAATCGCAAAACAACTTGCATATAGGTTTAAAAAACGTATAGTCTTTATAATGTTTGATATACAAGGGATAAAATGTAGGGGTCGATGCCTTCATCGACCCGCAACGGACAGATGTAGGCATCTGTCCCTACAATATTTTTTGTCCCAGTCTTGACAAAATCATAGTGTTGAAATAAAAATATGGCTAAATTTGTTTAGCTCGTTTTATTGATTTGAATTTGGATGTTTTAATTATAGATTTCATAAAACAAGAAAGAGGAGAAAAATGAGAAGAAGAGATATTGATTTACAAAAAGGAATAGCAATAATTGCGGTAATTTTTTATCATTGCGAAATATTTACTTATGGTTATCTTGGTGTGGATTTGTTTTTAGTAATTAATGGATTTTTAATTGGTATGGGATTAATCCGTAAAACTGAAGATAACAGTTTGAAATATTTTGATTTTGTTATTAATCGTTTTTCCAGGTTGTTTCCACTTGTAATTCTGGCATCGGTTGTAAGTCTTGCTATGGGAGCTATTTCAATGCTTCCCGATAATTATGAAAATGTTGCAATGTCAGTTGTTTCATCAAATCTTTTTTCAAACAATATTTTAGGCGCAATAACAACAAAAAATTACTGGGATGTTGTAAACAACTACAAACCTTTGATGCATACATGGTATCTTGGAATTATTGCAGAATTTTACATAATAATACCGCTTTTATTTTTGATACCATTAAAACTGTTCAAAAATGCTGATAGACAAACTGTTTTAAAACGCATTTTTATGTTGTTGTCAGTTTGTACTGTAGCATCACTTGTTCTGTATTTGATTCCGGCTATAAGCTTTAATGATAAATTTTATTATATTCCATACAGGTTTTATGAGCTTGCATTTGGTGTTTTAATTGCGTTTGCTTATGTTAAATTTGGCAATCGTACTTCAAACAAGGTGATAAATGTAATGTCTGTAATTTTGTTAATTGTTCTTATGCTTATTAATAACAATTTTATGAATGATTCTCTTAGATTACTTTTGGTAGTATTTTTATCAGGCGTTGCAATTTTCACAGGTTGTAAAAAAGCAGATGAGAAAGAAAACAAGTTTATTAGCAGAATTTTACTTCCTTTTGAAGTACTTGGTAAAAAATCCTACAGTTATTTTATATGGCATCAGATTATTCTGGCATTTTGGAGAAGTTACATAAGTTCAGTTAATAACTTTACTTCTGTATTATTATGCATGATACTTATTGTACTGGTTTCAGAACTGTCATATCGTTTTATTGAAACAAAAATTAAAGCCAATAAAAAAACATTTATCATAAGCGTTTTGTGTGCAGTGATTGTGAGCATTATTGCTGGTGCAATATATTTGCGTGCGGGTGTTATAAGAGATGTTCCTGAATTGGATATCAGCACTGAAAATATTGAAAGAAATATTCATGGTAAATATTGTGACAGAATATATGATTATGATCGGGAATATGAAGATAATGATAAGATAAAAGTATTTATTACCGGTAACAGTTTTGCAAGAGACTGGGGAAATATTTTACTGGAATCCTCTTATGCAGATAAAATAAGCATAAGCTACGCTTTTGAATATGATGAAACTTATGAACAACGCTTAAAACAAAGTGATTATGCATTTGTGTTTACTACAAGTGAGGAATTATATAATGAAATTTGTTCTGTGACTGATAAAAATAAGGTATGGGGAATTGGTACAAAGAATTTTGGTGAAAACAATGACAATATATATATCAAAAGATTTACGGATGGATATTATGCAACAACAGTTAAACCTACAGATAATATTATAGACGAACAAAAACAACTACAGCAAATGTGGAAAGACCATTATATAGACATGATGTCACCTTTAATGAATGAAAACGGAGAGATAAGAGTGTTTACTGATGATAAAAAATATATAAGTCAGGATTGCAGACATCTTACCATTCATGGTGCTAAGTACTATGCGAAAATAATTGATTTTGAGACAATATTCAACTGTAAATAAAGACAAACATAACAGGAGAGGTTATATTGTCTAAATTCGTGTGAACAGTTTGGCTGACTTTTTTCTAGTGCAAATACGATAAAATTTAAAAGATTAGTTTGCCGATTTTTATATTTACATATACTATCGGGAGCGAGCAAATCCAGCATTCTCGCGAGCTATAATGTTAACAAAGTTATAAAATCGTTGAAGGGAGAAAAACATATGAATCAAGATCCTTTTAAAGAATATATAAAACAATCTGAACCAAATAAAAGAGATAAAGGCTATGCATGGAGTACAGCTATAGGTCTTCAAGCGGTTGATGGTCTTGAACCATCAGAACAACTTGTGAAGACCGCCATTGAACATATTGAAGGTTATATCACAATGGAAGATGCGGAAAGACGTATAAACAGCTATTATGAGACGATTTCAAAAAAAGAAGAGGGTGACAGAACAGAAGAAGCTGATAAGGTTTCTGTTAGAATTGCATCAATTCTTTCCGAAAAAGCCTTTACATTTTCCCCGAGTGAATATATAGGGATTCACAAAAAATTATTTTCAGGTATTTATAAGCACGCAGGAAAAATTCGTGATTATAACATAACAAAAAAAGAATGGGTGCTTGACGGAGCTACAGTTCTATACGGAAATGCTGCCGAACTTCGTCAGACACTTGAATACGATTTTGAGCAGGAAAAGAAGTTCAGCTATAAAGGACTTTCAACAGATGAAATTATAGAACATCTTGCATTTTTTGTATCAAGATTATGGCAGATTCATATTTTTGGTGAGGGTAATACAAGAACAACTGCGGTTTTCTTTATTAAATATTTACGCTCATTAGGGTATGATGCTACAAACGATATATTTGCACAGAATGCATGGTATTTCAGAAACGCACTTGTTAGAGCGAATTACAACAATCTAAAAGAGAATATTCATGAAACAACGATTTATCTTGAAAAGTTTATAAGGAACTTACTTTTAAATGAATCTAACGAACTTAAAAATCGTTATTTGCACATTCAAAATATTTTTGAAGAAAATGAAACTGAAAATGTCGGTGTAAACAATGAAGATGTCGGGGAAAATGTCGGGGTAAATTTAAATAAAACGCAAAGAAAGATTGTTGAACTTATAAGAAATAATCCAAGCATAACAATTGAAGAAATGGCAAAGTTTGCAGATGTTGCAACAAGAACAATAGAAAGAAACATTAAAAAATTAAAAGAAAGAGAAATCATCGACAGAGTAGGCGCTGACAAAAATGGGCACTGGATTGCAAAAATCTGATTGCAATAAAATTTAATATAATAGTTTGCCGATAATAATATTTACATATCGGGCAGGAAAATCTAACATTCCTGCGGGTTTTAATGGATTTTGTTCAAAGAAAAAACAGTGAAAATAGTAGGTCCTATTATTCACTGTTCTCCTAACTTGACAAAAGTCGAAGAAAGATACTACGGAATTATTGAAAGGAGAAATATTATGAATTATGTTGCAAATTCGAAACGATATGAGACCATGGAATATACAAAATGTGGAGAAAGTGGACTGAAACTTCCTGCTGTGTCTCTTGGATTATGGCACAATTTTGGAGATAATTCAGATTTCGACAATATGCGAAAGATGTGTTTTACAGCTTTTGATAATGGTATAACCCATTTTGATTTAGCTAATAATTACGGTCCTGAGGCAGGGAGTGCCGAAACCAATTTTGGTAAAATATTAAATAACGATTTAAAGGACTACCGCGATGAAATGATAATCAGCACAAAGGCTGGATATTATATGTGGCCTGGTCCATACGGCGAGTGGGGGAGTAAAAAATATTTAACGGCAAGTATTGATCAGAGTCTTAAAAGAATGAATGTTGATTATGTTGATATTTTCTATCATCATAGAATGGATCCGGATACTCCTCTTTATGAAACAATGTGGGCGCTTGATAGCATAGTAAAAAGTGGGAAAGCACTTTATGTTGGATTGTCAAATTATGATGGAGAAACGATGGAAAAGGCGGCAAGTATCCTTGAAGAGCTTCGTTGTCCTTTTGTAATCAATCAGAACAGATATTCGATTTTTGACAGAGTTGTTGAAAAAAACGGACTTATTAAAGGTGCGATTGACAAAAAGAAAGGCCTGATTATTTTCAGTCCTCTCGCACAGGGATTGCTTACAGATCGTTATTTAGATGGAGTTCCAAAGGACAGCAGAATAAAGACTGATGGAAGATTTTTAAATGAGAAATCCTTGTCTGAAGATGTATTGGGGAAAATTAAAAAGTTAAACAAGTTAGCAAAGAACAGAGGTCAATCTCTAGCGCAGATGGCACTTTCGTGGGTATATAGCCATGAAGGTATTACAAGTGTATTAATTGGTGCCTCAAAACCTGAGCAAATAACACAGAACATTGGAATGATTGCAAATCTTAATTTCACGAAAGAAGAACTCGATGAAATTGACAGGATAGTTTTGTGATTGTAAGACAAGGCATGGATTCTATTATGTTTTATAATTCATTAAAATAGTTTGCTTAATTTTAATATTTACATATGCTACCGGGAGCGGGAAAACCAAGTATTCTCGCGGGTTCTAAGGAAAAGTGTTTGGGAAAACTTGTAGGGGCGATTCACGAATCTACCGAATAATAGAGAAAAAGTAGTAGGTCCATATTGTGCCTTGGCACAACAAGGTTATCCGAAATATAGAAATCTTTGATTTCGTTATGTTTCGTGATGGTTCTTATTATTCACTGTTCACCCAACTTAACACGAACTATCATAAAAAATTAATGGTATCCAGATTATATAGTCTTTATAAATTAGATATTTACTAATTATAAAATCACAGAAACAAAGAGAGGGTAATATTATGAAAAACAAAAAGATTTTGAAAACATTAACACTCATATTATTAATTTTGTCCACTTCATTTACGACATTTGCTCATCCAGGCCGAACAGACGCTAATGGTGGGCATTATGACAAAAAAACGGAGGAAACAGAATGGAACTCATCAATCAGCAACATTGTATAGAATATATTCATTCTCTCAGCAAATTCGGCAAAAAGGCAGGTCTTGCCAATATCACAAAACTTTGTGATTATTTGGGAAATCCTCAGGACGAGCTTGAGTTTGTTCACTTAGCAGGAACAAACGGAAAAGGCTCTGTCAGCGCCATGCTTGCAAGTATATTTAAACAAAAATATAAGGTGGGATGCTACATCTCACCTTATATTGAGGTTTTTAACGAAAGAATACAAATTAACGGGAATAATATAAGCGAAGGTGACCTTGTAAAATATACAAATATTGTAAAGCAGGCAGTGGAGCGGGCTGGCATAACACCCATAGAGTTTGAGTTTATAACCGCTATGGGCTTTTTGTACTTTCGCGACCAGGGGTGTGACATTGTTGTGCTGGAATGTGGACTTGGCGGCAGGCTTGACTCTACCAACATAATCAAAAGCCCCCTTGCCTGCGTTATATGTGCAATAGGCTTAGACCATATGAGCATACTTGGCAGCACCATAGGGGAGATAGCCGCCGAAAAATCGGGGATAATAAAGCAAAACGCTCCCGTTGTAATATATAAATGGCAGCCCGACAACGCAATAAAACAAATACAAAACAAGTGCAGCGAAATGTCGGCGCAAATTGTAAACAACGATGGAATTTGCGCCCAAAATATAAATTGCACCCTTGATGGTACAAGCTTTGACTACAAGGGCACGTCATACCGATTGTCACTGTGCGGAGAGTATCAGGTAAAAAATGCAGTTACTGCAATAGATGCCGCAAGGGCACTGCAAAAAACACTTGATATATCGGACGAGGACATAAAAAAAGGAATTGCAGAAACAAAGTGGAAATGCCGCTTTGAGGTTGTAAAAAAGCAACACAAAGTATTTGTGCTCGACGGCGCTCACAACAGCCATGGCATAGATGCTTTTGTAAAGAGCGCAGAGTTGCTTTTGCGTGATATGCCAAAAACCTTTGTTTTTGGTATGCTTAACGACAAGGATTATCTTGATAGTATCCAAAGAATATGCAGTGTGGATGGTGCAAAAATAATTGTCACCAAGGTGCCGTCAATAAGGCAGACAAGCGGTGAGGATGTTTTTTGCAAAGTAAAGAAATACCGCAGTGATGCAATATATATCGAAAACTGCGAGGAAGCAGTAAAATACGCTGACAGCATAACTCAAAATGGCGTTGTGTGCATATTCGGCTCGCTGTATCTTTGCGGCGAGGTTAGAAAAACTGTGTTCCAAATAACCGACAATTTAACAAAATAACGGGATTTACAAAATAAATCATTTCCCGTCAAGGGAGAAATTTAACCTGCAACGAATTATTAACTCTAGAGAGGAGTTGATATGAGTTGCAGGTTAATTTTTTTATGAAAGGAACAGACTGCCTTGTAACAAAGGTGTCGGGGGAGCTTGATCATCATCTGGCAAAAACCATCCGCACCGAAACAGACAAACGAATTATGCGTGGTAATGTAAAAAATCTTGTGTTTGATTTTACCGATTTGCATTTTATGGATTCATCGGGAGTGGGGCTTGTAATAGGCAGGTACAAGCTTGTAAAAAGCCTTGGCGGTAATATAAGTATTGTGAGCTGCGACGGCTGCGTAAATAAAATACTCAATATGTCGGGAATACCAAAAATTGTGTCGGTTTATCCGTCACTTACAGATATATGTTAAAAACGCAGATAAGGAGAAAAATATGAACAGTTTAACAAGTATTAAAAGAATAAACGAGCTGAAGGCAGAGTTTTTGTCTAAATCCGAAAACGAGAGCTTTGCGAGGATGATAGTGGCGGCATTTGTTGCACCTCTTGACCCAACTATAGAGGAGTTATCTGATATCAGAACGGCGGTGTCGGAGGCGGTAACAAATGCCATTGTTCACGGCTACAGCGAAAAAAAGGGCAACGTGTACCTTGAGTGTTCATCCCTTGACGACACCGTTACCATAACAGTAAAGGATTACGGCAAGGGTATTGAGGATGTTGCAAAAGCAATGGAGCCTATGTTTACCACCAACTCAGATATGGAGCGGTCGGGTATGGGCTTTACAGTAATGGAGACCTTTATGGACAGCATAAAGGTAGACTCCATAGTGGGAGTTGGCACAAAGGTAATTATGACCAAAACAATAGGCAAAAACAGACTGTGAGGCAGCTATGACAAATACAATGTTATTGGAGCTTGCGCGCCGTGGCTCAAAGGATGCAGAAGAAAAACTGATATCAGACAACAAGCCGCTGGTTATGAGCATTGCCAAAAGGTTTTTGGGCAGAGGACTTGATATAGACGATGTGTTTCAGCTTGGGTGCGTTGGTATGCTAAAGGCAATACGCAATTTTGATGCCTCATACAATGTGGCATTTTCTACATACGCAGTTCCTCTTATTACGGGCGAAATCAAGCGGTATTTCAGGGATAATTCATATATCAAGGTAAGCCGCAGTATGCGCGAGCTTGCAATAAAGGCATTTGCTGTGCGAGACAAAATCCTTATAAACGAGGGTAGAGAGGCAACAATCAGCGAAATTGCCAGGGAGCTTAATTCCAACGTGGAGAGTGTGCTTACCGCTATGGAATCACAATCGCCGCCCGAATATCTTTACAGTAAAAAAGGTGATACAGATATGTATCTTATAGATACCGTTACATACGACCTTGATACAGGCGAATCACGTGTTGACAGCCTTTGTCTTGATATGGCAATAGATAACTTAAGCGATGACGAAAAGCTTATAGTTGAGCACCGCTATTTTTTGGGCAAAACTCAGAGCGAGGTTGCAAAGGTGCTGGGGGTTTCTCAGGTTCAGATTTCAAGGAATGAAAAAAAGATACTCTCAAAGCTCAGGTCAGTTATGGAGTGAATATGAAAAACCGACCTCCCAATCGTTAGATTTTTGGTCTAACTTTTGGGGGTCGGCTCATTGTTCGGGTTATTTGATGTCTGTATGAAATTAATACATTCCCATACCTGCGCCGCCTGCAGCTGCTGCACCCATAGCATTTGCGTTCGGGTCCTCTTTATCTGCAACAACGCTTTCGGTTGTGAGCACCATACCTGCAACACTTGCGGCATTCTGGAGTGCGCTTCTTGTAACCTTTGCAGGGTCTACAATACCTGCATCTAACATATCAACATATTCTTCGGTAAGAGCATTAAAGCCTACGCCGTCTTTTTGTGTTTTGATTTTGTCAAGGATTATGCTACCCTCAAGACCTGCATTTTTTGCAATCTGTTTAACAGGCTCCTCTAAAGCTTTGAGAATAATTTTAACACCTGTCTTTTCGTCTGCGTCGGTAATTGTGTCAAGCACTTTTTCTACGCTTGGTATTGCATTTACGTATGATGTACCGCCGCCTGCGATGATGCCTTCTTCAACTGCAGCTTTTGTTGCAGCGAGAGCATCTTCAATTCGCATTTTCATTTCTTTCATTTCGGTTTCGGTTGCAGCACCAACCTTAATTACAGCTACACCGCCTGAGAGCTTAGCAAGGCGCTCGAGGAGCTTTTCTTTGTCAAATTCAGATGTTGTTTCGGCAATCTGATTTTTGATAACTGCAATTCTGTCTGCAATTGCTGCTTTGTCGCCGTTGCCGTCAACAATAATTGTGTTTTCTTTCTGTATTTTAACCTGTTTTGCGCTGCCGAGCATATCAAGTGTAGTGTCTTTAAGCTCTAAGCCAAGCTCTTCGCTTATAACCTGACCGCCTGTTAAGATGGCAATGTCTTTTAGCATTTCCTTGCGTCTGTCGCCAAAGCCAGGAGCTTTAACTGCAACGCAGTTGAATGTGCCGCGGAGCTTGTTGACAATAAGAGTTGTAAGAGCTTCGCCCTCAATATCCTCTGCAATAATAAGGAGCTTTTTACCAACCTTTACAATCTGCTCAAGGAGAGGGAGAATTTCCTGAATGTTGGAGATTTTTTTGTCTGTGATAAGTATGCTTGCATCGTCAAGCTCTGCTTCCATTTTTTCGGTATCTGTAACCATATAAGGGGAGATGTAACCTCTGTCAAACTGCATACCCTCTACAACATCGCAGTAGGTTTCGGCAGTTTTTGATTCTTCAACAGTGATTACACCGTCGCTTGACACCTTTTCCATAGCGTCTGCAATAAGTTGACCGATGTAGGTGTTTGCAGCAGATACAGATGCAACTCTCGAGATATCCTCTTTGCCGCTTACATTTTTTGCACTTGTTTTGATGTATTCAACTGCCGTGTCAACAGCCTTTTGAATACCCTTGCGCACAATCATTGGATTAGCACCTGCAGCCACGTTTTTGAGACCCTCGCGGATAATAGCCTGTGCAAGGAGTGTAGCGGTTGTTGTGCCGTCACCTGCAACGTCATTTGTTTTTGTTGCAACTTCTTTTACAAGCTGTGCACCCATATTTTCAAACGGGTCTTCAAGCTCAATTTCTTTTGCTATTGTAACGCCGTCGTTTGTAATAAGGGGAGAGCCAAACTTTTTGTCGAGAAGTGCATTTCTTCCCTTTGGTCCAAGTGTAATTTTAACCGCGTCTGCAAGCTGGTCTACACCTGCCTGGAGAGCACGTCTTGCTTCTTCGCCGAATAAAATCTGTTTTGCCATTATTAATCAATTCCTTTCTGTCAAGTAAATATGAATGTCCTTATTTGGACGCAAAAACTTGTTCGCGTGTGAGATTGTAATAATCCTGTACGCGACAAGAGCGGCAGTGCCGCTTATTCTACAACTGCGAGAATGTCGCTTTGTCTTACAATTATTTTTTCTTCTCCGTCAAGCTTAACCTTTGTTCCGGCATACTGGCTGATAAGCACTTTATCGCCAACCTTGATTTGCATAACTACTTCCTTGCCGTCTACAACGCCGCCGGGGCCAACTGCAAGTACCTCTGCCACCTCGGGCTTTTCCTTTGCGCTGCCTGTAAGTACAATTCCGCTTTTGGTTGTTTCTTCTGTTTCAACCATTTTGATAACAACTCTGTCTGCCAATGGTTTGATTGTCATAACTTATGCCTCCTGTATATAATAAAAAATTTTAAACTGTTTTAGCACTCTCTTGGTATGATTGCTAACTTATATAAGGTATTATAACTCAAATTTTAAAAAAATCAATACCTAAAATGATTTGTTAACAGTTTGTTATTAATTCGCATAATAATGTATGCAGAATTTCCATTTTTATACATTGAATCTGAAAAGAACAATATCTCCGTCGTTCATTACATAATCCTTGCCCTCAAGGCGTACAAGACCCTTTTCTCGTGCGGCCGCATAGGTGCTGCAAGCCATCAGGTCGTCGTATGCAACAACCTCTGCGCGTATAAAGCCTTTTTCAAAATCGGTGTGGATTTTGCCTGCAGCCTGAGGTGCTTTTGTACCTCTTTTGATTGTCCACGCTCTGCACTCGTCTGAGCCGCTTGTCAAAAAGCTTATAAGCCCAAGCAGTGAATAGCTCTTTTTAACAAGTCTGTTAAGACCCGATTCTTCTACTCCCAATTCGTTAAGAAAAGCAAGCTTCTCCTCCTCGTCAAGCTCAGAAAGCTCCTGCTCAATTTGTGCGCTGATAGGGAGTACCTCTGCGTTTTCCTCTTTTGCGAGCTTTGTCAGCTCTGCCACATATTTGTTGCCGTCAATGCCGTTTGCAAAATCGTCCTCTGCAACATTTGCCGCATATATAACAGGCTTGGTGGTGAGCAAAAACAGCTCTTTCATAAATTCCTGTTCTTCTTTTGCAATTTCAACAGAGCGCGCAGGCTTGCCATTTTCGAGTGCGTTGTATATACGCTCTAAGAGTTCAAGCTCTGCTTTGTATTTTTTGTCGCCTGTTTTAACCATTTTGGAAACACGCTCTTTGCGCCTTTCAACTGCTTCCATATCTGCAAAAATAAGCTCCATATTAATTGTCTCTGCATCTCTGCACGGGTCGATTGAGCCGTCTACATGCACAATGTTGCCATCGTCAAAGCAGCGCACCACGTGTACAATTGCGTCTACCTCTCTTATGTGAGAGAGGAATTTGTTTCCAAGGCCCTCGCCGCGGCTTGCACCCTTTACAAGGCCTGCAATGTCAACAAACTCTATAACCGCAGGTGTGGTCTTTTTTGGATTGTACATTTCGGTAAGCTTAATAAGGCGCTCATCAGGAACCGCAACAACGCCCACATTAGGCTCTATTGTACAAAAAGGGTAGTTTGCAGACTCTGCACCTGCCTGGGTAATTGCATTAAAAAGTGTACTTTTGCCAACGTTTGGCAAGCCCACTATACCTAGTTTCATTTTGTCTACCTCCGCAAATCATAAAAATACAAAGTATATTATACAACAAAATTTGGAATATTTCAACGGGTATGATGATTTTTATAAAACTTTTCAAATAACAATGTTAATTTGTTTATTGTTTTGGTATATAAGTTAAAATAACAATATTAATTAACCATTAATTTTGACCAAAATAAAACCTGTTACTTTTTGAGTAACAGGTTTTTAAAGTGCATTACAGCGAATTTATAAAGGGTATTGACACAAGTATTATGCCAAATACAAGGGAGACATATGCACCTATTCTGCTTGTTATGTAATACCAATCGGATGGCTTTGCTTCGTCAATGTTGGCTATAACGGTAATATGCTCAATTTTAAAAAGAGTATCTGTGTGAAATATGGAAAAATAGTATAAAGCGCATAGCACAAGAGCAACAACATAAAATACTGCAATATCTGCACCATAGTCGGAGTTTATCAAGGTAAGAATAAGCAGCACAGTGCATATCACAAGGTATATGGGTATGAGTGCAAGGTGAAATGCTTTTGCGCGTTTTTCTTTTTGCTCCTGCTTTTCAAAAAACATTTCAAGCTCTTTGCTGCCGTCATCTGTTGTACCCAGCGGAGCATAGCACTTTTCGCATATGCTGTTGCTGTCAGAGTTTTCAAAAAAGCATTTTCTGCATCTTTTCATTGAAATCAGCTCCTTTTATTGTTGTTAAAATCAGTATATAGCATAATTAACCAAAGAGCAATAGCTGTAATTATATTGAAACAATAAGTAACGATATAAGTATCGACAATGTAACAAAATTATGGTACAATATTTATATCAAAAATCTCATTTTTATCATTCTTTGTTGGCGAAAGTGCCGTATTTGATTT
>JAZQZC010000028.1:0-105435 GCA_045633845.1 Clostridia bacterium | reverse complement strand
CTCGCTCGACTTGCATGTGTTAGGCACGCCGCCAGCGTTCATCCTGAGCCAGGATCAAACTCTCTAAAAAAATATTTAAGTCCGTAGACTTTAGTTTCTTAGAAGTTTAAGCTCAAAAAATTTTGCTAGCTTTACTAGTTTTAAAAGAAGTGTTACTCAAATTCTCTTTTCGAGAACCTCATTATGCTGTTTATTTTTCAAAGTTCAATCGTCACTTTTTGCAAGCGACTTGATAATAATACCACAACAAAAACAATTTGTCAACACTTTTTTTGAAAAAAATCGAATTTTTTTAAAGCAGTTTACCTGTTTTTGCGGTGGAATTTAATTTTACCATTTTATAGGTTTTTTGTCAATATATTTTTTACCTGTTTTTTGAGTATTATACATATAAAACAGGGATTACATATTATTCAGCTGTTCAAGCTCTTCGTTGAGTGTATTCCACAGCTCATAGGTGTCTGAAAGTTGTTTTTCTTTTTGTTCAAGCTGTGAATATATTTCTTTTACTGCATCGTAATTGCTGCCGCTCTCAGACAGGCTGCTGTTTAGCTGCTCAATTTCGCCCTCGAGCCTTTCGATATCCTCTTCTGCCTGAGCTATCTTTTTGATACGGTTTTTTATATTTGCCTGACGGCGCTTTTCGGTTTCGTAATCCTGCGCGGCAGATGTTGCTTGCTTTTGCGCTTTTTGGATATCACCACCGTTCTCTTTTTTTGAAAGATAGTAATCGTAGTTACCATCATATTTATATATGCCAGAGGGTGTAAGCTCATAAATTTTGTCGGCAATTTTGTTTAAAAAATATCTGTCGTGGGATACAAAAAACACTGTGCCGTCATAATCCATAATAGCAGTGTCAAGTGCCTCTTTGGAGGCAAGGTCAAGATGGTTTGTAGGCTCATCGAGGAAAAGCGTGTTTGCCTTTTCGAGCATAATAATAAGAAGAAGTAATCTTGCTCTTTCACCACCGCTTAAATCACCAACCATTTTGAATACATCCTCGTCGCGGAATAACAGAGTGCCGAGTTTAGTGCGAACCTCGCTTTCGTCACTGCGGGGGATTTTGTCCCATATTTCGTCGAGCACTGTCTTTTTGTTGTTAAGAAACTCCTGCTCCTGGTCGTAATAGCTGATTTCAACATTTTTGCCAAACTCAAAGCTGCCCTCATAATTTTGAAGCTTGCCGAGAAGTGTTTTTAGAAGTGTTGACTTTCCTATTCCATTGGCACCGATAAGTGCTATTTTTTCACCCTTTTTGATATCGAAGCTAATGTCTTTTGCAATGGTGGTAAGCACTCCTGATTTATTTACTGCTATTGACATATCCTTTACAGTGAGCACATCTTTGTATGAGGGATAAACTGTTTCAAACCTGAATTTGCACGCAAAAAGTGCGCCGTCTGGCTTATCGATTACCTCCATACGGTCTATCATCTTTTGCTTGCTTTTAGCCTGCTTTGCGCCTGATGCACGAACGCCGTTTTTTTCTACAAATTCTTCGAGTCTTTTAATTTCTTTTTGCTGAGCGTTGTAGTGCTTGAGTTCTATTTCGTAATTATGCTTTTTTTCATCAAGATATTTTGTGTAGTTACCTGCATATTTGGTACATTTGTTGTGTTGTATTTCGTATATGCTGTCTACAAGTGAATCGAGAAAATATCTGTCGTGTGAAACTGTAATAATACAGCCTTTGTATGATTTGAGATAACCCTCAAGCCACTGCATTGTTTTAAAATCAAGATGGTTTGTAGGCTCATCGAGCAACAAAATTTCGGGGTTTTCCAAAAGAAGCTTTGCCATAGAAAGCTTGGTTTTTTCACCGCCGCTTAAATTATCGGTGGGCATATTTAAATCAAAGCCACCAAAGCCCATACCATTTAGAATGGTCATAATTCTGGCACGTAGCTCAAAGCCGCCCTTTTTTTCAAACTGCTCGCTTAAGCTGCCATATCTGTTAATAAGTCGCTGATGCTCTGCCTCATCGGTAACTGAGCTCATTTGCTGCTCCATACGGCGCATATCCTCTTCAAGAGAAACAACGTCAGAAAAAACTGACATCATTGTGCCCCAAATGGTTTTGCCCGAATTTTCATTGTTGTTTTGCTTTAAAAAACCGATTTT
Organism: Clostridia bacterium; assembly: GCA_045633845.1. Classification (GTDB taxonomy): domain Bacteria; phylum Bacillota; class Clostridia; order UMGS1810; family UMGS1810; genus RGIG4708. The sequence goes on along the minus strand of JAZQZC010000028.1, from coordinate 103,311 downwards.
TGAATCTCTTGGAGTGAACAGACTTCCGTTGTCATACCCAAGCTCGCCGGATATAATTTTAAGCAGAGTTGTTTTGCCTGCACCGTTAACGCCAATAAGACCAACCTTTTCGTTATCTCCTATATTCATAGTAACGTTTTGAAGTATGACATCAACGCCATAGCTTTTTGATATGTTTAACAATTGTAATGCCATATTTACCTCACTGTAATTCTCTGTAGGTTGCGGTTATACCATAAACCTGCTTTGCTCCTCGCATACGAAACTGCGACGAGAGCTCCTTTAAGGTAGTACCGCTTGTGTATATATCATCTACTATTATAATTGTTTTGCCTGAAACATTGTAACAGGAATTTATATAAAATGAATCCTTTGAATAAAAAGCTTTATCAATATTGTTCATTTTGCTTAACCTGTCTATTGGTTTTATTTTATATATAAGATTATTGCAATATTCTTTGTTTGTGAGCCGACACAAAAGGCGCGCCAGGACCTCAGACTGATTGTATGCTCTGTCTCTTATGCTGTGTATGGGCACAGCCACAATAATACAGTCATTGTCATAAAACCAGCGGTCAATCAGCATATCTGCCATTGCTTTTGCGTAGGTGTAGCCAAAATATTTTACACTATTGAACTTGAATTTGAGCATTGACAGCCTGACACCATCCTCGTATTTTAAAGGACTAAGCACCTCGTCGCATCCAGATCGTTCATCACCGATGGCAACTCTTTGCAAAATCACCTTGTAGCCGCACTTGCTGCACACACTCAGTTTTTTGCCTGCAGGAATAAGCCTGCCGCAAAATATACAATGCTTGGGAAATGCAATATCAAGCACGCACTCCCTCGCAAAATCAAAAAATTTATAAATTATCATTTGTAAGCTTTTCTCCAAGGCCTGAATATCTTTTGTTTTCGCGGTTGTTGTCTACCATTTTGCGAATTATTTCTTCTCTGCCCACAAGGACAACCAAATCTCTTGCGCGGGTAATTCCAGTATAAAAGAGATTTCGGTTAAGCAGCATATATGGCACATCATACATGGGTATTACCACAACAGGAAACTCACTGCCCTGACTTTTGTGCACAGTAACGCAATATGCAAGGTCGATTTCGTCAAGCTCTTTGGTATCGTACACTACATATTTGTCATCGTCATATACAACTGCGAGGGTGCCTACACTGTCGTCTATTTTTTGGATTATACCAACATCACCGTTGAACACGCCGTTGCCCAATTTGCCATCTGCGCTTGTCCACGATATGTCATAGTTGTTTTTTATTTGCATAACCTTGTCACCCTCACGAAAAATGGTGTCGCCGTACCTTTTTTCTTTTTTAGAGGACTCTGGCGGGTTGAGAAGCGCCTGCAAACCACTGTTTAAATTATGAACTCCGTTAATTCCTTTTTTTGATGCTGAAAGCACCTGGATGTCAAAGGAATTGTAGCCATATTTGTTGGGCAGTCTTGTTGAACAAAGGGAAAGTATGTATTCGTAGCCATCCTGCGCATTTGGAAACGAAGCATAGTAAAAATCCTTGTCTTTTACATTACACACTGGATATTCGCCGTTGTTTACGGCGTGCGCGTTTAACACAATCATACTCTCTTTTGCCTGACGGAAAATTTCGGTAAGGCGTATTACCTTAACTACTCGGCTGTCAATTATATCTTTGAGCACATTACCAGGACCTACCGAAGGAAGTTGATTTACATCTCCAACCAAAACAAGCCTCGTGCCCTGTTTGACCGCTTTGAGCAGGCTATGCATAAGAATTATGTCAACCATTGATGTTTCGTCAACTATTATAACATCTGTTTCGATTGGAGTTTCTTCATCTATATTGAAGGTCATTTCGGAAGAGCCCTCGCTATAGCCTGCCTCAAGAAGACGGTGAATTGTTTTTGCCTCACATTTGCACACCTGACTCATTCTTTTGGCTGCGCGTCCTGTAGGCGCTGTAAGAGTAACGCTAAGACCGTTTGCGTGCATAATGTCTATAATGCCGTTGATAATGGTAGTTTTGCCCGTTCCAGGGCCGCCTGTAATTACCATAACACTGTATTTAAGCGCGCTGCGTACAGCCTCGCGCTGCATATCTGCAAAAGTTATGCTCTGAGTTTTTTCTACTACGTTTATCAGTGCATCTATTTCCTGCTCGTTATAATCATATTGATATTTATTAAGCTCTTTAATTTTTTGTGCAACACCTTTTTCGCAAATGTAATGAGCTATATAGTATACTGCATCTATGCTATTTACCTTTTGCTGATGGAGCTTGCCCTCAAAGGTAAGCTGCGTTATTGCCTCTGCCACATCCGCAGTTGATACACCAAGCATATAGGCGGCAGATTGTTCAAGCACATTTTTGGGCAAAAACGAGTGCCCGAACTGGGTGTTGTATTTTAGCACATAAAGTGTACCCGATTTGAGCCTGCAGTTGTCGTTGTCTGCAAAGCCAAGCTTGCTTGCAATGGTATCGGAGGTTTTAAAGGAAATGCCGTCTATTTCGTCACACAAAATGTACGGATTGCTTTTTATAAATTCTACGGCAGCGCTGCCGAAAGCTTTGTAAACCTTTGACACAATATTTACCGAAATACCGAAATTCTGCAAAAACATAACCAGTGCCGATGCACCAACCTGCTCATTATATGACATTTGGATGTTAAGAGCCTTGTCAAGGCTTATGCCCTTAATTTTGGAAAGCTTTGCAGGTGATTCGGAAATAACCTTGAGTGATTGCTCACCAAACATTTCCACAATCTTTTTGGCGGTGCTTTCTCTGATGCCCTTTATAATTCCCGAAGAGAGGTATTTGTATATTGATTCGCAGGTGTCGGGCTGTTTTTTTTCAAACATAGTAACCTTGAGCTGCTCGCCGTAAACACTGTGGTTTGTCCAGCTACCTGTCAAAACAACTCTTTCGCCTGCCCCAACGCCATGCAAATAGCCAACTGCTACAAAGGATTCGGTGTCACTTTCAAACTCTACCACCTTGTAGCCGTTATCTTCGTTTTGATATATTACATTGACAATTTCGCCCTCAAAGCGCTGCAAATTATGTTCCGACACATCCGACACCTCCTCTTTGCACAATACAAATATTATATACTTTATTTAAATCAATGTCAACATCAGGCACCATATATATGATACAATTGCAGAGGATATACACAATATATTGAAAAAAAGTTGCATTTTTAAAAAACATATATTATAATGTATGTTGAGGTGTTATGAATTGAAATTATTGGTAATCAGCGATACTCACGGATACATCGGAAATGCGGTGTCTCTCATTGAGGAAATTGACCCCGACTACATAATACATCTTGGAGATATTGCAAGCGACTGCGACGAGCTATCGGGCATATACCCTACCCGCCGCATAATATGCGTGCTTGGCAACAACGACTTTTTTTGCAAATCATATCCCCTTGAGCGCACCTGCGAGATTGGCGGCAAAAAGATATTTATGTGTCATGGGCACAAATACAATGTTAAATACGGCTTACATCTTTTGAAAAAGGCAGCAAGAGATGCAGGTGCAGACATAGTGCTTTTCGGTCATACTCACACTGCGTATGTGGAGAATGATAACGGCCTGACAGTTTTAAACCCTGGCAGCACACGAACATATGGACTTGTTACAATTGATGGCGGCAAGGTGCAGGCACAGGTTATTGATTTTTGACGGAGGCGTAATGAGTAAAATTTATACATTTGATTGTGTTACATCCACTTTTGACAAAATAAGCGAATTCCCCCCTGAGCATCTCCTTACCGTAGCTGCAAAGCGTCAGACGTTAGGGCGCGGAAGGCGCGGCAGGATTTGGCAGTCAGATGAAGGCGGATTGTATTTTTCGACTCTGCTGGATGCAAAATATTTTGAGGGCGATATTGGCTTTTGTACAATTGTTTGTGCAGTAGCGGTTGCAAAGGCAATTTCCAACTACGGCAACTGCAGCATCAAGTGGCCAAACGATATTGTTATAAATGGCAAAAAGGTATGCGGAATACTTACAAAGCTTGCATCAAGCAAAAGTAAAATCGATTTTATTTGTGCTGGGATAGGTATAAATACCAACATTACACGTTTTGACAAAAGCCTTACCAATGCTTCTTCAATACTGCTTGAAACAGGAAAAAAATGCGATGATGACAAGCTTTTGAATAACATATTGGATGAAATTGAGAAAAGCTTAGAAAAAGATAAAAAGCAAATAATTCAAGAATACAAAAATATGTGCATAACCCTTGGAAGAGAGGTTGTTGTGCATCACGCAGACGGAAGTAACTACGCTGGTATGTGCATTGACATAACCGAAAATGGCGAATTGATTGTTGAGTGCCAAGGCGAAACACTGTGCGTCAATTCGGGAGAGGTGTCGGTGCGTGGGCTTTACGGATACGTATGAAAGGATGTTTATAAATATGAAACCACCAATTTATACAGGTGTAAAAAAGTTTATATCAAAGCAGCGGATTATGTTTACCACTCCCGGTCACAACGGCAAGGTAATACTTAATTCACGTAATTTTTGCAAGCTTGATGCTGCGTCAAATTTTGAGACAGATAACCTTGACACTCCCGGTGGATATATTGTTGAGTCGGAATATCAGCTTGCAAAGCTTTATGACACATATCACTCATACTACATAACCAATGGAACCTCCTGCGGAATAATGGCGATGATTGCATCGGTACTTTCACCAGGGGATAAAATAATTGTAGACAGAGCGTGTCACAAATCGGTTATTGATGTAATTACTCTATGCAGGCTTATACCTGTTTTTGTAACAAGAGAATTTAACGAGGAGCTTGGGTTTTTTGGCGGTATTGACACATACAACTTGGAGAGTGTGATGTCGGCAAACAGAGATGCAAAGGCACTGTTTGTTACAAGCCCCACATACTACGGAGTAATTTCGGATGTTGAGGAAATTGCAGACCTTACATACAAATACAATATGCTGCTGCTTGTAGACGAATCACACGGAGCGCATCTTCCTTTTGCAAGCGAGCTGCCTAAATCCGCCCTGTACTGCGGTGCGGATATGGTGCTTCACAATGCAGGCGAAACACTCGGCTCTATGTCGGGGGGTGCAATACTTCATATAAATAATGAAACAATAAACAAAAACAAGGTACGCAGAATTGTATACACATACCAGACTCCCGATACTTCAAATGCATATTTGTGTGCTCTTGAAAACTCCATTTATTACGCAAGCTCACGACAAAAGCGCTACAGCGGGCTTATTAATGAAATTGACAGATGCAAATCTGTTATTAACGGCGGAACTGATATAGTATGGTTTGAAACAGACGAACAAAACGAGCATAATATATTTGCAAATGACAAAACGCGTATTGTTATAAACTTTGCACGGATTGGCCTGAGCGGCAAAGAAGCAAGCGACATACTTCGTCTGCGGTTTGGATTGGAGCCCGAAATGGCAGACGAAAACAACGTTGTGCTTGTTGCAAGCCTGTTTAATTCGTCAAGGGATATACGCAAGCTTATGACAGCGCTGATATATATTTACAAGCAGTTTTTGAAAAAGAAAATTGAGCCGCTGGACGAAATACCTGTGTATCAGTTTTCAAACAACGATATTGTGCTGGCATCGGAGCCTGGCAACACAATGCGGTGCCCTTCGGAATGGGTAGAGGCAAGAGATGTGGAAGGCAGAATATGTAAAAGTACAATATACACATATCCTACTTACTTTCCGCTTATAATACCGGGAGAGCGAATCACAAGAAAACATTTGCAAAGCATGGATTTGGCCGTTCAAAACGGCGAGCGCATATGCGGGCTTAGCGAAAACGGCGAATTTGAAGTAGTAAACATGACATACTCATATATGTTCTGAGAGGTGTAAAATGGCAAAATCCAGAAATAATGAATACTCAAACGAGAGTATAACCCAACTTAAAGGCGCTGACAGAGTGCGAAAAAGGCCGTCGGTTATATTTGGCTCCGACGGGCTTGAGGGATGTCAGCACGCAGTGTTTGAAATACTCTCAAACTCAATAGACGAAGCAAGAGAGGGTCACGGCAGCATAATAGAAGTTACAAAGTTTATGGACAACTCCATTGAGGTGCTTGACTACGGCAGAGGTATACCTGTTGACTACAACGCAGTAGAAGACCGCTACAACTGGGAGCTTGTGTTCTGCGAAATGTATGCAGGCGGCAAATATAACACCAACGACGGCGAAAACTACGAGTTCAGCCTTGGTCTTAACGGCCTTGGTGCGTGCGCTACTCAATATGCATCGGAATATATGGATGTAACTGTATGCCGTGACGGTTTTAAATACGAGCTGCACTTTGAGCGTGGCGAAAATGTGGGCGGTCTTTCAAAAACAGAATTCCGCCACAGACACACTATGACCAAAATCAAATGGCGCCCCGACCTTGAAGTATTTACAGACATTAACATACCCGACGAGTACTTTCACACTGTGCTCAAAAAGCAGGCAATTGTTAACAAAGGCTTGCTGCTCAAATTTAAAAACGAGGTTGCGAAGGGTCAATTTGAAGAAACAGAGTATGTTTACGAAAACGGCATTGTTGACTATGTAACCGAGGTTGCAAATGAATCTGCGATGACCGAAGTAAAATATATAGAATGTGAAAGACGAGGCCGCGACAGAGAGGACAAGCCCGATTACAACGTAAAGCTTTCTGTTGCATTTTGTTTTTCAAACAAAGTGAATATGCTTGAATATTACCACAATTCAAGCTTTTTGGAGCACGGCGGCTCCCCCGACAAGGCTGTTACAAATGCTTTTGTGTTTGCAATAGACAAATATCTCAAGGCAAACAACAAATATACAAAAAACGAATCCAAAATAAACTTTAACGACGTACGCGACTGCCTGATACTTGTGTCAAACTCCCTTTCGGGCCTTACAAGCTACGAAAACCAGACCAAAAAGGCTATTAACAACAAGTTTATACAGGAAGCAATGACAGAATTTTTGCGTCATGAGCTTGAAGTTTATTTTATCGAAAACAAAATGGAGGCAGAAAAAATTTCTGCCCAGGTGCTTGTAAACAAGCGTAGCCGTGAGCACGCCGAAAAAGCAAGAGTCAACATTGCCAAAAAACTCAGCGGAAACATTGATATAAACAACCGCGTGCAAAAGTTTGTTGACTGCCGTACAAAGGATGTAAGCAAAAGAGAAGTTTACATTGTTGAGGGTGATTCGGCTCTCGGCTCGTGTAAGCTTGGCAGAGATTCGGAATTTCAGGCAATTATGCCGGTTCGAGGTAAAATTCTCAACTGCCTTAAGGCAGACTACGACAAGATATTTAAAAGTGAAATTATTACCGACTTGCTCAGAGTTTTGGGCTGCGGTGTTGAAATCAACTCAAAGCACAACAAAAACATTTCGCTTTTTGACATTAACAACTTAAGATGGAACAAAATTATTATATGTACCGATGCCGACGTTGACGGCTTTCAGATACGTACACTTATTTTAGCAATGCTGTACCGCCTTGTGCCTACGCTCATTGACGAGGGCAAGGTATTTATAGCAGAATCACCGCTTTTTGAAATCACAAGTAAAAACAAAACCTACTTTGCATACAACGAAAAAGAAAAATCGGATATTTTAAAGAAAATAGGCAACGAAAAATGCACTGTTCAGCGCTCCAAGGGTCTTGGTGAAAACGACCCTGATATGATGTGGCAAACCACCATGAACCCCGAAACAAGGCGTCTTATAAAAATCAACTCAGAGGATGTTGAGCAGACAGCCATTGTGTTTGACTTGCTGCTTGGCGACGAGCTCAATGCCCGTAAAGAATACATTGCCGAAAACGGACATCTCTATTTAGAGATGCTTGACTTAAGCTAAAGGGAGGTGCGAAAATAATGTTTTATGAAGACCAGTTTATAACAGATACACTCAAAGAGAACTATATGCCTTATGCAATGAGTGTTATTATTTCGCGTGCTATTCCCGAAATTGACGGATTTAAGCCATCCCACCGAAAATTGCTTTATACAATGTACAAAATGAACCTTATAAATGGTAACAGAACCAAATCGTCAAACGTTGTTGGTCAGACAATGAAGCTCAACCCACACGGCGATATGGCAATTTACGAAACAATGGTTCGACTCACAAAAAGCAACGAGTCGCTGCTCCACCCTTTTGTTGACTCAAAGGGTAACTTTGCAAAACACTATTCACGTGATATGGCCTTTGCTGCACCCCGATACACAGAGGTTAAGCTTGAAGGCATATGCAAGGAGCTTTTTGGCGACATAGACAAAAACACAGTAGACTTTACCGACAACTACGACGGCACTATGAAAGAGCCTGTGCTGCTGCCTGTGTCATTCCCAAACATCCTTGTTAACCCAAACGAGGGTATTGCGGTTGGTATGGCAAGCAAAATTTGCTCGTTTAACCTGAGAGAAGTGTGCGAAACAACTATTGCGTACCTCAAAAACGAAAAATGCGACATTACAAAAACCCTGCTTGCACCCGATTTTACAACAGGAGGCGAGCTGCTGTACGACGAAGAAGCAATAAAGCAGATTTACGAAACAGGCAGAGGCTCGGTAAGAGTACGCAGCAAATACAAATTTGACAAGAAAAACGGATATATAGAAATATACGAAATTCCGTATTCTACCACATCCGAAGCAATTATTGACAAAATAATAGAGCTTATAAAGCTTGGCAAAATCAAAGAGATTAACGACCTTCGTGATGAGACTGACCTCAGCGGTCTTAAAATCACACTCGACGTTAAAAAGAGCTGCGATGCGGATGCACTTATGAAAAAGCTGTTTAAAATGACTCCCCTTGAGGATTCGTTCAGCTGTAACTTTAACATTTTGGACGGGACTACTCCAAAGGTAATGGGAATTAAGGAAATACTTTACAACTGGACTGAGTTCCGCAAAAAATGCATTGTGCGCAAAATCAAGTTTGATATTAACAAGCTTACTCACAAGCTCCATTTGCTTGAAGGTCTTAAAAAAATACTCCTTGATATTGACAAGGCAATCAAAATCATACGCAACACCGAAAAAGATGAGGATGTTGTACCAAACCTTATGAAGGGCTTTGACATTGACGAAATTCAGGCAAATTACATTGCCGAAATCAAGTTGCGCAGCCTCAACAAAGAGTACATCCTCAATAGAATTAACGAAATTGACAACCTCAATAACGAGATTGACAGACTTGACAATATACTCAAGGATGAAAAAGAGGTTAAAAAAGTAATTATCAGCGAGCTTAAAGAAATATCCAAAAAATACGGCAAGGACAGGCTTACCGAAATTGTTTACGACCACGTTGACGAAAACATAAGTCTTGCTCCCGAAATTGAGGATTACAACCTAAAAATCCTGTTTTCACGTGATAATTACCTCAAAAAGATATCTCACGTGTCGCTCCGTTCAAGCGGCGAGCAAAAGGTCAAGGACGGAGACGAAATCATATGCGAATATGACACTACAAACAAAACAGATTTGCTGCTGTTTTCGGACAGGTGCAACTGCTACAAAATCAAAACATATGATGTACCGCAGTGCAAGGCAAGCGAATGGGGTCAGTTTGTGCCCAACATCTGCGAAATGGAACAGGATGAGCGCATAGTGTTTGTAGTACCTACGAGCAATTATGAGGGTGATTTGCTGTTTATGTTTGACAACGGCAAGGCGGCGAGAGTATCGCTCAAAGCGTACGAAACAAAAACAAACCGCAAAAAGCTGATAAATGCATACACCGATAAGCTCAACCTTGTGGGAATTAAATTCCTCCCGCAGGATGAAGATGTGGTTGTGTACAGCTCTCTTGACAAAATTTTGATATTCAACACCTCTGCAATGCAGACAAAAACAACCAAAAACACCCAGGGTGTTGCAGTTATGAATATGAAAAAGAAGAGCACAATATCAAAAATAGAATTTTTGAAAGATGTGGAATTCAAAAACCCTGATTATTACAGGGCAAAAAACATTCCTGCAACAGGTTATTATCTCAAGGATGACGATAATCCAAATGAGCAGATAAGTTTATTTTGACAAACAAAATGCGTTAACTCAACAAATTTGAGTTAACGCATTTTATGTTTATTTACTTAATATTTTACCAACAAGCTTAAGCAAAATAAGCCCAAGCACAACGCCCACAACTGCCTGAACAGAATTGCCGGGAACCGTGGCTATTGCAGCGGTTAATGTTTCGCCAAAAATAATCATTCCATACACAAGGTAACCGATTATCATAATTAATTCTGCAATTACCGAAGAAACAAGTGCAGACATTGCAGTTGCCTTTTTTTTGTATATAATTCCGCATACTGCAGCCATAGCAAACTTTATTATAAAAGTAGCAGGGGCATACACAGGGTATGTAATTATATCGGCAATTGCACTACCGATACCTGCCGCAAGACCGCCGTACACAGGCCCCAGGGCAAAGCCCGAGAGGAGTACAAAAGCATCTCCGCAGTTTACATAGCCCGCAAGCGGTGCAGGAATTTGGATAACCATTGTTGCAATTGCGGTAATAGCTGCAAGCATTGCCGCTTTTACCATTAATCTGATATTCATATTTACCATCTCCTTGCTACTAATGATAGCACTTTTGAAGCGATTTTTCAATGTTGAATTTCAACAAAATTTTTACACTGGCTGCTGCTCTTTTTTGATTTTTTGTATACTTGGAGCTCTCTTGATTTTTGCAGTTGAGGTTTTAATCATAGGTATTGTTGACGCATAAACTGTTTTCATCCTTTTGTATGACACAAGATTTTTGTTTATTTCGTCAATATCCTTTTTAATCATATCGTTTATCTGCTCTGCTGTTTTTTGTTTAAGAAGTGCCTCGTCATAAACTACATTAACGGCAAGAGTGTCAGGCTCATTTTCAAACACAAGACATTCGCTGATGTATTCTATTGTACCAACAACCTGTTCCAGCTCATTTGGGAACACATTTTTTCCGTTTGAAAGCACAATCACGTCTTTTTTTCTGCCTGTTATAAATATAACTCCGTCATTGTCAATATAGCCCATATCACCTGTGTAAAACCATCCGTCGCGGAGCACCTCGTTTGTAAGCTCAGGCTCGTTCCAGTAGCCGAGCATTACATTTTCGCCCTTTACTTTTATTTCGCCTACGCCGTCGGCATCGGGATTGTCTATTTGTACCTCCACACTTGGCATTGGCACACCGATTGAACCATATTTTATAATCTTATCTGTTTCGGCAGATACAACAGGCGATGTTTCGGAAAGTCCGTAGCCCTGCACTGTGAGTATGCCAATATCGTTAAACCACTCTGCAAGGTCTGCTCTGAGCGCCGCACCGCCACTTATTATAAATCTCAAATTTCCGCCAAGCTCTGTGTGGATGGATGAAAATATTTTTTTGCGTATGTCAATTCCAAATTTGCGAAGTAGCTTTGTGAGCTTAAGCCCAAAGTTGAGCACCTTCTCTTTGCCCTGTTTTTTGACAGTGCGGTCAATTTGCCTGTAAACCGCTTCAAGAATGAGAGGTACAACAACAAGAACAGACACCTTGTATTCCTTGAGGGCTTTTGCAACACGCAAGCCTTCGCAAAATACATTCATCATACCAAGGCGCAAAAACAAAGCAGTTGCAACCATTCCAAAAACATGGTGCATTGGCAAAAGTGCGAGATTCACATCATCTTCATAAAATTTTTCTGCAACAGTAAGGTCATTTATGTTGCACGCAACGTTATATTGCGAAAGCATAACCGCTTTTGACTGCGCGGTTGTGCCCGATGTAAACAAAAGAATTGCAAGTTCGTTTTGGTCAATTTCAACGTTGTCATAATATTTATTACCTGAGGCAATAAGGTCATTACCCTCGGATATTGCCGAATATATTTCATCCTTCATACAAACTGTATATTGCGCTTTGCCGTATGCTTTAATCTGCTCTTCAAAGCTTGAGCCGTAAACTATGCAGTCAGGCTCTGCCCTGTGGAGCAAGCCGTCAAGCTCCTCTTTGGGCAGATTTTTATCAAGGGGTACAAAAATGCAGCCCGATGCAAGGCTTGACAGGTAGCCAAGCACCCACTCGTAGCAGTTTTCACCAACTACAACAACTCTTTTGCCACACAAGTTTTTTGACAAAAGCCAGGTAGAAAAAGCTTTTATATCCTTGCCCATCTGCTCATAGGTAACATCGCTGTATGCTACCACACCGTCTGTTTTTTGTTTAATTCTAAAAGCAATTTTACTTGCAGAATGTTTTACCGTGTAATCAACTATTTCTCTGATTGTTCTGAACTTTTTTGTTAAATCAATCATAAATCATTATCCTCCAAATGAATCCCAAAAACATAGTATCTAGTATTTAATACTAGTTTATCACACGTTTGATAATTTGTCAACTGTTTGATATATTATTACTTGTATTTTTTGAATTTATGTGGTACAATGGTATTAACCAAAACAACTGATTGGATGTGATAATATGGAATACAACCGAGATTTATTTATAGACGGAATAGAAAAGGTGAACGAGCATTTAAACGGTTATCCCCTGCCGGCATGGGAGGAATTGCCCGAGTTTGACTTGTATATGGACCAGGTAATTGTGCTTTTGGGGCAATACCTCAGGCTATATGCAACAGACAATACAGACGACAAATTTATTACTGCATCTATGATTAACAACTATGTAAAGCTCAAAATTATGCCTGCACCCATTAAAAAGAAGTACAACAAAATCCACCTTGCGTACCTGATAATTATATGCTCACTCAAACAGACACTGAGTATGGCCATCATTCAAAAGATTATTCCTTTTGACCTTGGCGAGCAAGAGATAATTACCATATACAAAAACTTTGTGGAAAATCAAAAAAAGGTTTTGAAATTTACAATTTCACAGGTCGATGACATTGCAAGGCCTATTGCACACCAATCTGCCAAAAACCCTGACAGGATACACGACCTGGTGCTGCAGCTTGCGATGTTTTCAAACATTACAAAGCACTTAACCGAAAAAATGGTTAGGTTACAAGAAACAAAAACTGAACAGAAATAGATAAAAAACGGATTATGACAAACTAACCGTTGGGACGGGGCTATTTTCGTTAAATTTTTTGTTATATATCGGTTCGCACAACAAGCGAGGACACACCTCTAACGAGGAATGTCCCCGTCGTCATGCGAATGACAACCGGTGACAGATGGGGACACACCTCGATTTTGTATGCAAAAGGACGCTTTGCGTCTGTCACCCGACCTCCCTAAAATGGCTCTTTTGTGCAAACCTTGAATTATTCGACAATCTGAAATTAATCCGTATGAGAGAGATTTATCTCTCTTATTTTTTTGCGCAGCGGCAGCACAGAGCCAGGCGATACCGAAAGCTCGTCTATACCCATTTGCAAAAATCGTTTTGTAAGAGTTGTATCTGCCGCAAGCTCGCCGCATATACCAACCCATATTCCTGCTTTGTGTCCATTTTGCACAGTCATTTGTATCATACGCATTATTGACTCACTGTGTGGGTCATAAAACTCGTCGAGGCTGCTGTTTTGCCTGTCAATTGCAAATGTATACTGACTCAAATCGTTTGTGCCTATGCTGAAAAATGACACCTCGTGAGCAAGCTCGTCCGACATCATAACTGCAGCAGGAGTTTCTATCATTATGCCCTGCTCGGGAATTTCAAAGGGAATTTTTTCTGCCTTGAGCTCGCTTACCACCTCGCTGACAATAGATTTTATTTTGCGAACCTCGGCAATCGATGTTATCATTGGGTACATAACAGATATATTACCGTAAACTGCCGCTCTAAAAAGGGCGCGTAGCTGCGTTTTGAACACTTCGGGGCGGGTAAGGCATATTCTTATTGCACGCATACCCATTGCGGGGTTTTCTTCCTTTGGCAAGTCAAAATAATCTGCCTGCTTGTCGGCGCCGATGTCTAACGTTCGGATTATGACTTTTTTGCCGCCCATTGTGACCGCGACTGTTTTGTAAGCGGCAAACTGCTCTTCTTCGGTAGGATATATGTCACGCTCCATATACAAAAACTCACTGCGAAAGAGCCCTATACCCTCTGCATCATTGGAGAGCACATATGCCAAATCTTTATTGTTGCCTATGTTTGCATACACCTTTATGCGTACACCGTCTGCGGTGACATTCTCTTTGCCTTTCAGCTCTGCAAGCAGCTGCTTTTGCTGCTGTTCCTCACTGTATTTTTGCTTCATTTGTTCAAGAGTTTTTTCGTCAGGCTGTATGTATACAGTGCCTGTTTTGCCATCTATTGCCGCAAGCTCGCCGTCAAAGCCGCTCAAATCAATGCCAATTATGGCAGGGATATTCATTGTGCGTGCAAGAATTGAAGTATGAGAGTTTACCGAACCTTTTTCGGTAACAAATGCAATTATTTTGTTTTTGTCGAGCTGAACAGTCTCGGAGGGGGCAAGGTCGTCTGATGCAATAATCATATTGTCATCGTCAAACATATTTGTATTGTTTTTGCCCATAAGCACACCTATAAGCCGCTCAGATATATCTTTTACATCTGCAGAGCGCGCCTGCATATATTGGTCGTCCATCGCCTCAAACATGGCGCAAAAATTTTCGCAGGTTTTGGCTACGGCATATTCTGCATTTAAGCCCTGCTGAGTTATTATATTTTCGATAGAATTTATATAATCCTCGTCGGACAGCATCATCTGATGAATTTCAAATATTGCTGCGCCTTCCTCTCCTACCTCCTTGCGCGCTTTTTGATACAATTCACCAAGCTGCTGAATTGTCATTATTTTGGCTTGCATAAATTTTTCTTTTTCTTTGCCGATATCGCTTATGTGATAGCGGTTGACTATTTGGGTGTTTTTGTGCCAGTATCTGATTTTGCCTATTGCTATGCCGCCGTATACGCTCTTTCCTTTTAAAACCTGCATTGTCATCCTCCAATTGTTTTTTGATTAGTATTTCATAAAAAAAGGAAATATATACGAATGTATAATTTAATTAAGGTGATATTTTATAAATTTTATCAGTGTGTATTCATTGGAATTGTGCGACAAAATACTTCTACAAAAAATACTAAAATTCAGACACATCTCATATAAATTAAATATGATTTATATAGAGGTGAATTGTTTGAAGGATTATATTGCAAACCGTGTTATTTTACTTGCAAATTATATGATAGATACAAAAGCAACTGTACGGCAAGCTGCCGTTAAGTTTGGAGTATCAAAGTCCACAGTTCACAAGGACATCAGCGACCGCCTGCCAGAGCTTAACAAAAACCTAGCAAAGCTTGCAAAAGCTGTGCTTGACGAAAACAAGGCAGAAAGGCATATACGCGGAGGAAAGGCGACGAAGGAAAAATACTTAAGCAAACGAATGGTTAATACATAAGTTTGCTTAAGTATTTTACATTGAATAGTGAAAAATCAATAATGAATAATTAATGTGGGAATTCGCTTTTAATGGCGGATTCCTTTTTTACGTATAGGAAACTTCGCAAAATTCTGTTCGCGTGTGAGATGAAAGACAATGTAACGCGCGACAAGAGCGGCTATTGCCGCTTTTTTACAAGGAAGAAATCATCACGGCCAAAGCAGCCTTGACCACATCGGGGCTGACAGAAAAAGAGCTTGACTTTGGCGGCGCAACATAGTCGTTTGCGGTTATTCTGCCAAAGGAAAAAAGCCCGTAGCCCGAGCTTGAATCCCTGCCTGCGCTGCCGCTGATGTTTTCGGCATAGATATTGAGCAACAGGCGTATTTCTTCGGGATTAAGAAGTCTGCCGTAGCGCAGCAAGCCCTTGCCCTGCAAAAGTGCAACTGCGCCTGTTATTATTGGTGCAGCCATTGACGTGCCGCTCAGGACCGCATAGCCACCGTCAAGGTAGGTTGAATATATGTCAATGCCTGCAGCGCAAATTTCGGCAGAGTTGCCCTTAGAGCTGAATGATGCAATGTGCTTGTTTATGTCTACTGCCGAAACTGCAACTGTCTCAATAAAGCGCGCGGGATATCCTATGGTGTTGTCACCCTGTTCTCCCTCGTTGCCTGCGGCGCATATAATGCTTATGCCGTTTTGATGCAGCCTGTGAATAAGCTGTGTGTAAACTCTGCCTCCTGCCGTTGACGAAAATGACATATTTACCACATTTACCTTTTTGTCTATCATCCAGTTGATGGCTTTTTCTATGGCGGCAAAATTACTTGTTCCGTCTCTTGCAAAAGCCTTTGCCACATACAAATCTACTTTTGGCGCAACGCCTATTACGCCAACACCGTTTTGCTCGGCAGATATTATGCCGCATATGTGAGTGCCATGACCGTTATTATCGGCAAAATCGCCGCCGTTTAGTGTGTTAATGCCGTCTTTAATTCTATTTTTAAGCTCGATATGGTTGTAGTCCACACCAGTATCTATTACTCCTACCTTTATACCCTCGCCCATTGTTTCGCCCCATTCAAGCGGTGCACCAACCATCTGAACGCCGTAATCTATTACTTCATGGGCAGGATTATACTGAACATCAAGCAGCTTGAAATCATTAATTTTAAACATAAAAATACACCTCATATACTTTTAGTATATGAGGTGTGATTTTTTGTTGTTAATTAGAAGTTGAAATATTCCTTTGCATTATAATAGCAAACGTCTTCTACAATCCACTTTGTAAGCTCTGACAGTTCTATTTTTTTTGCATATTATTGTCTGCATGCTTGCCCGTAATGGAATATATAACCCATTCGGCAACATTTTCGGCGTGGTCGCCTATTCGTTCAAAATACTTTGCAATCATAAGCAAATCGATAAGTGCTTCGGCATTGTCACTACCGTCGCTTATAGCGTTTATAAGCTCCGACTTGATTTGGTCAAACAGGTTGTCAACTGTGTCATCGCAGGCTATTGCACTGTATGCAAGCTGTATGTCATTATTTACAAATGATTCAACGCTGTCGGTGACCATTTTTATTGTTGCCTCCGCCATTTGTGAAATGTGGGTTTTATTTTTGATACTGCTTTTAGTTATATAGGGCGAAATTTCTGCTATATCCGACGCCTGGTCACCTATGCGCTCCATATCGGAAATCATTTTAAGTGCAGACGACACCACCCTCAAATCCTTTGCCACCGGCTGCTGGTGGAGCAGTAATTTCATACACAGAGTTTCGATATCTCTTTCCTTTTGGTCTATTTGATTATCGGCATCTATGCACAATTCTTTCATTTTTTCGTCACCGCTTGTAAGATATTTTACAGCGCACGATATTGCATCCTCGCACAGTGCTCCCATCAACACAAGCTCTTTGTTTAGGCTGGCAAGCTGCTCGTCAAATCTGTTTCGCATTATCCAAACCTCCCTGTAATATAATCTTCGGTTTTCTTATCCGATGGATTAGAAAACATTTTGTCTGTTTCGTCAAATTCTATAATTTCACCAAGCAGAAAAAAGGCGGTTTTGTCTGCAATACGCGCAGCCTGCTGCATATTGTGAGTTACCATTACTATGGTGTATTTTTGTTTGAGCTCTTCTGCCAGGTCTTCGATTTTTGATGTGGATATAGGGTCGAGAGCGCTTGTCGGCTCATCCATAAGCAATATATCCGGTTCTACCGCCAGTGCTCTCGCAATACAAAGCCTCTGCTGCTGACCACCGCTGAGTCCAAGGGCACTCTTTTTGAGGCGGTCTTTGCACTCATCCCATATGGCAGCTTTTTTAAGCGAGCTCTCTACAATTTGGTCAAGCTGTGATTTTGATTTTATGCCGTGAATTCTCGGTCCGTATGCAATGTTGTCATAAATGCTCATTGGAAATGGATTGGGCTTTTGAAAAACCATTCCCACCTTTTTGCGCAAAATATTAACATCCATATCTTTGTATATATCAACGCCGTTAAAGCATATCTCACCCTCAATTGTGCAAATATCCACCAAATCGTTCATACGATTAAGGGATTTTAAAAAGGTAGATTTGCCGCAGCCAGATGGGCCTATAAGGGCTGTTATCTGATTTTGGGGGAGTGTGATATTTATATCCTTTAATGCGTGGTTTTCACCGTACCACAAATTAAGATTTTTTGCTGTTATTATACCCATTATTAGTTCCCTTTCTTTTTCAGTAGTTTTGCCGCAGATTTTGCCGAAAGATTAATTACAAAGGTAAGCACGAGCAATATTGCACCTATTGCAAAGGCAATTTCAAATTCGCCCCGCTCCTTTGCATACATATACAGTGCCACTGTAAGTGTAGAGCCCGCGTTGCCCGGTTTTATCGCATCCGCTATGCTCAAAATCTCATTTGCCATACCTGCGGTAAAAAGCAGAGCGGCACTCTCCCCTACAATTCGGCCTATTGACAAAATGCAGCCTGTTACAATTCCGTCTATACTTGACGGCAGCACAACAGTGCGTATCATATACCATTTGCCTGCGCCCAATGCAAGTGAGCCCTCGCGGTAGCCGCCCGGCACTGTTTTTAGGCTTTCCTGTGTGGTTCTGATAACTGTAGGAAGTGTCATAATAACAAGAGTAAGAGATCCTGCCAAAAGGCTTGTACCCAACGAAAAAAACTGAACAAATATAAGCATACCCACCAAGCCGTATATTATGGATGGTATACCCGAAAGAGTTTCGGTAGCAAGCTCAATTATGCGCACAACTTTTTTGTTTGCTGCGTATTCGTTTAAGTATATGGCTGCACCTACACCCATTGGAAGTACAATAACAAGAGTTATTAGTATAATATAAACAGTATTTAAAATGTTTGGCAGTATACCAACAGTGTCGCGGATAAGGCTTGGTTTGCTGCTCAAAAATTCAAATGTAATATAGGGCAAGCCACGATACAATATGTACCCGATAATTCCGAGCAGAGCAAGACATATTACACCTGCAGACAAGTACATAAGAATATTTAAACCCAAGCATTTAAGCTTGCGGCTGCCTGATATTTTGCTGTGCATACTCTCACTCCTTATCTTTTTTTACTACAAGATTAAGCACTAAGTTGATTATCATAATAAACACAAAAAGCACCAGTGCTATTGAAAAAAGCGCCTCACGTTGAAGCCCCGACGAATATGACATTTCACTTGCCACCGCCGTTGTTAAAAAGCGTACACTTTTGAACAACCCAGGCATATTTGCCACATTGCCCGATACCATCATAACAGCCATTGCCTCGCCGATACTTCTGCCTATGCCAAGCACAACAGACGTCAATATTCCACTTTTGGCAGCAGGAACAATTACTTTGAAAACTGTTTCGGTCTTTGTTGCACCAAGGGCTAGAGATGCTTCTTCATATTCTCTCGGTACACCTCTTATTGCGGTTTCTGACACGGATATAACCGACGGAAGTATCATCACTGCAAGGACTATAATTGCCGAAAACAGATTTGCTCCGTCAGGAAGATTAAATGCCTCGCGGACAACAGGCACAATTACAATCATACCCACAAGACCGTAAACAACCGACGGAATACCCGACAGTAAGTCAACACTGCTGCGGACAACTGCCGAAATTTTGCTGTTTGCTATTTTTGCAATAAATATGGCGCACATAAGACCAAGAGGCACCCCGATTACAATTGCTCCGATACATCCATACACAGATGTAAGTATAAAAGGCAGTATGCCGTAAGACGGCTCGGAAGCAGTGGATGCCCAGGTTGTGCCAAACAAAAAATCAAAAACACCTATTTTGGTAATTGCAGGTGTGCCGCTTACAACTACAAAGCCTGTAATTACAATAACAAAAGCAACCGCAACAAAGCCACACAAAGTAAATATTATATTCATTGTTTTTTCAATAACATTTGTCGCTTTTTTAATTCTGCTCATTATGGTGACTCCTTATCTTGCTACAGGTACTGCTCCTGCTTTTACTATCAAATCATCTGCTGCACCTGAGGTTGCATAATCAAAAAATTTTTGAGCAGTATCTGGCAGCTGTGCATCCTTTTTGGTTACAAACACGAAGTTACGCTGTACTTTATACTCACCGCTTTGAATTGTTTGCGTTGTTGGTGTAACGCCTTCCACATCAAGAATTTTTACAGTATCTTTTACCGATGCAAGCGAAGCATAGCCAATGGCGTTGGGGTTTGAGGCAACTGTCTGAACAACATCTCCTGTTGAAGTAAGCTCCTGAGAGTATTTGCACACATCCTCGGTATCTGTTATAGATTCAAAGCCGTCTCTTGTGCCCGATGCTGCTTCTCTGCCTATTAATACCACAGGCGCATCATTGCCGCCAAGCTTGCTCCAGTTGTCAATTTCACCCTTGTAAAGTGCGGCAATCTGCTCAATTGTAAGGTCGGATACAGGGTTTTGAGGGTTTACAATTACTGCTATTCCGTCAATTGCTACCACAGTGCCGATAAGATTTGCTTTTTCTTCATTCTTAAGGTCACGTGAGGACAAGCCTATATCGCATCTGCCATCAAGCACAGCCTGAATACCTGCACCCGAGCCTGTGGGGTTGTAGGTAACCTTTATATCAGAATTATCTTCCATATAGGCTTCACTTAAATATCCGATTACTTTTTCCATTGAGGTTGAGCCGTCTGTTGCAATTGTTCCGCCTGTTTGTGTTTTGCTTGTGCCGCATGCTGCAAATGATGCTGCAAGCACACATACCAATAAAACACTTATGATTTTTTTCATTAAAATCACTCTCCTTAAAATTTTTTACCCTTTGATGAGTACAATATAAGTATAATCCGAAAAATGTTAATTCTGAAATCACAGTTTGGTTAATTGTTGGTAATAAAATGCAAAATCAAAATTAAATAACGAGCTTTATGTTAAAGATTGGTAACCAAATGTTAAATATAAATAAAATCCGCAAGACAATATTAGTCTTACGGATTTGTAATTAATTATTCATCAAAATTGCCCACACGGCTGTGACCAATTTTGTTTTTTAAAATAAACCAATAGCACTGAGTGCATATATCCAGCAAAACAGTGTAACTATGCAAAGCATCGACGAAAATACAACAATATTTGAAGCAATGCCCTTTACAATTGATTTGATGCTGAGTGAGCTCTGTTTGGTGCTGAATACCTCAAAGCACACAACCGCAAGCACATTAAACAGCGTCACAACAACGGTGTTACCGCGTTGAATGATAAAATTAAGCTTTCCATATACATTCCTTTCAATTATCAATTATCAATTATTAATTGCTATGTCAGGCAAACAATTGATTGCATTGTTTAATTCTATAAGCTTGTTTGATTTTTTTACTGCCTTTAAGATTTTGTTTTGTTCGGGATAATTCTGCATGGCATATATCCATATTTCCTTAAGCTTATGAAGTGTATACATATCCGAATCAAGCAGCTCAAAATAACGTTTTTCGAGCAAATTTGAAAAGCTTACAAGCTCGCTCGTGGTAAGCTTTGCTCCGCCTTTTATCTCTCTGAATATGGCAGGGTTTTTTATTGCGCCTCTGCCTATCATTATGCTGTTTAAGTTTGGATAGCTGCAGACGATATTAGTATAGTCCTCTGCCGAATATACATTTCCGTTGTAGCACAGCATTGCAGCACAATTGTTGTATGCCTTGTCAAAGCTTTGCATATTTGGCTTTAGTTTGTAGTAATCTTCCCTCACTCTTGGATGGACAATAAGCTCCGACACAGGGTATTTATTAAAGATATCAAGCAATTCATCAAATTCATCATGTGAGTAAAAACCCGTTCGTGTTTTTATTGAAATTTTAAGCTCTGAATGTTCAAAAATATAATTTAAAAATTCATTAAGCATTTCAGTATCACGAAGTGCCCCGGCACCTCTGCCCTTTTTTACAACGGTGCCCGATGGACAGCCCACGTTGAGATTGACCTCGTCATATCCGTGCTCTGCAATTTTTTTGGTAAAATCCACAAAAGCCCCGCCGCTTGAAGCAAGTGCCTGAACCTTTACTTTTACCTTGTTGTTTTCAGGCAAAATATCACGCATATTTTTTATACTGAGCTTTTCGTTTTCGCAGGGAGTGATAAAAGGCGCATAGTATTCGTCACAACCGCCAAACATCTCAAAATGTGCATTTCTGTATGTATATGTTGTTATGCCTTCAAGGGGCGCAAAATATAATTTCATAAAAATCTCCATTCCGCTGCCATACGTAGGCACATATAGTAATTAAATTTCTCTTATCCGTATGGCAAGGAATGATAAGAGATTTTTACGCCCATGTGCGTTTCTGAGCGAACGCGAAGAAAAATTCGCATGGGCTATCAAATGCGCCAGAGGCAATAACGCGAAAGGAACTTTCACGTTATTGCCTTACCATTTTAAAAGAGTTACAATATTTTATACAGTTGTATTATATCACACATCTCAAAAAATTCAAGCTTTTATATGCAAAAAAGTATTGACAAACAAAATCAAATGAGATATAATAACAATGTTGTTGCAAAATACATATGCACCATTAGCTCAGTTGGTAGAGCACCTGACTCTTAATCAGGGTGTCCACGGTTCGAGCCCGTGATGGTGTACCAAAAATGGCAGAGCATATTATAACTATGTTCTGTCATTTTTTGTTTTCAAAATCAGGTATTTTATAACACAAAAAAGTTCGCTAAAATGCGAACTTTTTTGTGTTATGTGGAAAATTACTACTTTTAAGTTGTAATTTTCGGAATAAAAAGAAAGTTAACCTACATCCCTCAAGATTGAGAGGCAGGGAAGTTGAAGTGTACAATGGGTGCACATTCTTATAATCTTAAATACAACATAACAAATGCAGCAAGTGCCGCACCTATTGCAACTGTTAAAAGTCCTCGCTTAAAATATGCAAGTATTACTGCAACGACAGTTGCTGCAACTGCGCTTCCCGTTGTACCTGTACTATCAAAAACTGCAGGAAATGTCATTGCGCTGAGCACCGCATAAGGAACATAATGCAAAAAGGAGCGTACCCACACGTTGCTTATCCTTTTGCGAAAAATAACCATAGGAAAAGCGCGGATTATGTATGTTGTGATTGCCATAACGGCAATACCAAGTGCAAGGTATAGTGTTTTCATCACTCCGCCTCCTTTTCTGTTTCAATCGGGAAAAGGGTTGCGGCAATTGCGCTGACAAGCACAGTAATAATGATTATTGACCAGCCTTCCGATACTGCTTTTAATAAAGGCACATAATTAAAGCCCACACTTGCTGTTATTGCCAGTATTATTGTAATAAGTATGCTTTTACTCTCTCGTGCCGGCGGTATAATTATTGCAATAAACATACCATATAGCGCCACGCCCATTGCGGATGAAAGCAGCGGCGGCATAAAGGATGTTGCAGCCGCTCCGGCGAGTGTACCGAGAGTCCAGCCCAATACAGGTGTAAATATGAGTCCTGCCATATATGCGGCAGTAAGCTCCCCCTTGTGCTGCATAGACACTGCAAAAATCTCGTCTGTTATGCCAAACGATACTGCGAAACGCTGGGGCAAAGTCATAGTGTCCGACGCCTTTTGAGATACTGACAGCGACATTAAAAAATATCGTATATTAATAATAAGTGTTGTAACGGCAAGCTCAAAAAGGCTGCCTCCTGCGGCAAGTATGCCCACTCCTGCAAACTGACCTGCGCTTGTTACATTGGTAAGTGACATAACAAGCGCAGACCAAAGAGGAAGCCCCTTTAATACAGCTGCCAGACCAAACGCCATTGATACCGAAAAATATCCCAGGCAAATAGGTATGCCGTCTTTTATTCCCTGTGTAAATTGTTGCTTTTTCATATGTACTCCTCAAAATAATTGCTTACATCATTGTATCACACATTGATTGATTTGTAAAATATTTTTTAATTATCAGTTTTAAATTCTCCTGCGGGTCACAAATACCTCATAAAGATGTGAAAGATTGTTGTAAAACTCAATGGTAATTATTCCGTCATCCTCCATCCCCATAGAAATCTGTATTTTTTTGACTGCGTTTACAGAAGGCATATCGTGTGTGCCCGTGATTTCAAGGTCGACCAAATCGGCTACCACCTGCGCAAGTGCCTTCATCATCGCCTGAATTACATAAAGCTCAAGCTCTGTCTGCCCGGGCAGTATCTCCTCGTTGGTCTCGTTGAAGGCAAGCACAGGTCTGCCGGGATTGGTTGCAGCATCTATTGCCTCGGACACATCTACAATTCTGTTCCATGTGTCAAAATCAACCACCCCCGTCGGCTCAAGCCCGTATTTTTGCTGAAAGCTCTGCACAGACTCAAGTGTCTGGGGTCCAAATATACCATCGGGAACTACAGTTGCTACATCGTCATTTTCACCCGCAATATTGCGCAGCATCATTTGCACACTTTCTATATTTCCAACCTCTCTGTTTGGCATAATAAGCACCTCCTAAAAATCCGAATCGCCGTAGCTTAGATTACTGCCCTGATTTTGACTGTTGCCGTTTAGCAAATTGTCAAGCTGGGCGCCGTAATCTATTGTGGTAAGCTCGTTGTCTACACTTACAAAAACATCATACATAGCATTCCACACGCTTTGTGTTATAACACCGGTTATAGGCAAATCAAAGGTACGCTGAAACTCTCTTACTGCATTTTGGGTGCTCTGACCAAATATTCCATCTATTGCAACAAATGGCACAGTATCGTAAAATTCGGCTATTACAGACAGTAAGAACTGTGCAATGGTAACCTTTTCGCCTCTGTCACCAATAGCAACCACATTTGGATATTCAAACGAAATACCCCGAAGCTGCTGCCCGCGGGAGTTAAGCTCAGCAAGGCGCCTGATGCCAACATACAGATATACAATTTTGTACCAGGTTGCAAGCCCTACAACACCGTCGGGTGTTAAATTGAATATGCTTTGCAGAGTTTTTACTGCATTTTCGGTGCTTTCGCCAAAAATTCCGTCTACAGATACCTTTGGAATACGGGGGTAATTGTTGCTTATTTCATTTAGCGACCTTTGGATTGCTATTACTGCCTCACCGGTATCGCCAAACCGTATGGGAGTGCCCGGGTATGACTCAGTAAAATCTGTTATTGGTGCGTTGGTCACAATTTCGATATTGTCACCGTAATAGTATTTTAAAATATCAATTGAGCTGTAACCCTGGCGCGCGAGCTGCTCGCTGCCCCACTGTGAAAGCCCGTTGCAGGTAACAGTGGTTCCGTTGCAGTATTTTGCGGCAAGAGGCTCTATGAAGCCTACACGTCGTATGTAAGAATTAAACATTCCGTCTACAAGCTGGTCGATGTTTGAAAAAATATTTCTGCCACGTATAAACTTCTGGTCATATGCTGTAGAGGATGTAATGTTGAAATCATACCCTTGACTTGGGTAAAAGGCGGTGTACACTCTGTTGAGCGCAAAAGAAATCTGTGCATAGATATTTGCTATAATAGCCGCTTCACTCCAAGTGGGATATATTTCGCTTGATGCAACATTTTTTATATAATCAGGAAAAGACACCGTCACATTTTCCGCATTGGAATCGGGTGCGCCAAGGTGAACGGTAATATAGCTTGGCACATAAGGAGTTATTATGGTATCAGGCATTTGCTACCTCCTTAAAGATTTTGCGGCGTTACATTAAAATCAAACGCCTTAAAGGGATAATCTGCAGTGTAATCAATAGGAATAAGCTCTGCATCAGCCATTGAGGTTTCGCCCTCAAATACCTGTGCGTTGCGGATATAATATGTATAATACCTTGGATGGCTTATTCTTACATTAACACTAGCAAAGGGAGCCTCCTCTGCTCCAGGGCTTTGTGACTCACTTTTCTTTGGTGTGTTGATAATAATGGGTGTGATTTTGCCGTTCTCGTCGGTGACGCGTGCTCCGAGAATTGATGACATATCATAATTCTCTATTACAACCGACGCATCGCTGACGGGAATTTCTCCTTTAGAAGTATAAACTCGTGCTGTAAAATATCCAAATTCTGCCATTGTCTGCACCTCCTATAACAAATATATGCACACAAAAAGCAAAAAAGACAAATCAGTTACGATTTGTCTTTAATCTTTGAATATTTGGTTTGTAAGTCCGTAAGACAGAGTCATAAGAGTGTCACTTATGTGCACATTTTCAACCCTGATATTTGACGGCAGATTTAGCTCTGCATAAGTAAAGTTGAGCAACGCCTTTACTCCGTTTGATACAAGAGTTTCGGCAACAGAATTTACCGCGGCCTTTGGAACTGCAAGTATTGCTATATCGGCTTTGTTGCTGCCGAGCGATGATGATATGTTACTATAATCCTCTACGGTCAAGCCTGCAATTTGAGTACCAATTACATCCTTTGATGTATCATACAAGCCCACAAGCTCAAATCCGCGTTTTTGAAAGTTGGTATGGTTGGCAAGTGCGTGACCAAGGTGACCTGCACCAACAATTATCATTTTGTAACCTCTGTCTATGCCCAGAATACCTGCTATTTTGGCGTGCAGCATTTCCACATTGTAGCCGTAGCCCTGCTGACCAAAACCGCCAAAGCAGTTTAAATCCTGACGTATCTGTGAGGCTGTAACACCCATTTTTTCGCTGAGCTCGGTTGATGAAATTCTGTTAATACCCTTTTTTAACAAATCATCCAGATATCTGTAGTACCTTGGCAGGCGCTTTACGACTACGGATGAAACCCCTTTTTCTTTCACGTAAAAACATCTCCAATACATATTTCTAACGTTATTTTAGCACATTTTGACGTATTTTGCAAGTATAATTAATTAACTGACTATATTTATAAAAAACAAAAAATCCAATCCTCTTAGGATTGGATTTTTGTTGTTCTAAATTAACGGTTAAATTATGCCAATTCAACTGTTGCGCCTGCTTCTTCAAGAGCAGCTTTGATTTTTTCAGCTTCGTCTTTAGCAACGCCTTCTTTGATTGTTGAAGGAGCACCATCAACAATGTCTTTAGCTTCTTTGAGGCCAAGACCAGTAGCTTCTCTAACAGCTTTAACAACTTTGAGTTTAGCTTCGCCTGCTGATTTGAGTACAACGTTGAATTCAGTTTTTTCTGCAGCAGCTTCACCGCCTGCAGCAGCAACGCCAGCAACAGCTACAGGAGCAGCAGCGCTAACACCAAATTCTTCTTCCATCAATTTTACCAATTCAGCAACTTCTAACAATTTAAGTTCTTTAATTTCAGCTAAAATGTTTTCAATATTACTCATTTTAATTTACCTCCCGGTTAATATTTTTAAATTATTCTTCTACAGGAGCTGCATCCTCTGCAGGAGCTTCTTCTGTAACTGTTTCTTCAGCAGCCGGAGCATCTTCGGCTACAACTTCCTCAGCAGGTGCTGCTTCATTGGCAACTTCTGCTGCAGGTGCCTCTTCTACTGCTGCTTCTGCAGGAGCAGATTCTTCTTTAGCACCAAGGTTAATTTCAGACGGCTCTACACCATTGTCTACCAAAGCCTGCAATGTTCTTACAAGTTTTGATACAGGTGAGTTCAAGCTGCCCATAATCTTTGCGATAAGTACTTCTTTTGATGGGGTGTTGGCAAGAGTTTTTATTTCATCGAGTGAAATTACCTTTCCATCAAGGAAGCCAGCCTTAATCGTAAGATTTTCGTTAGTTTTTGCAAAGTCAGAAATAACTTTTGCAGGAGCTACAGGGTCTGTTTCGCTGATAGCGAGTGATGAAGGACCGTTGAGAGCTTCATCTATTTCATCGTAGCCAAGCTCTTTGATAGCAAATCTTGTAAGAGTGTTTTTAACAACCTTATATTCAACACCTGCTTCACGAAGTTTGGTACGGAGTTTTGTGTCCTCTTCAACTGTAAGACCTCTGTAATCTACAATTACACCTGCCTGAGCTGCTTTTAATTTTTCAATCAATTCAGCTACGACAGCTTTTTTCTGTTCTAATACGCTTGCGTTTGGCATTCGTTTCACCTCCCAGTTAATTTAAAACACCATAATAAAAAGGGTTTCTCTTGTCCGAAGCACGAGAAACCCATAATAAATCCATAAAATTATTACTTGATTCCTCGGTAGGATTTATTTTTGTACCTACTGTCTGCGGACACTATGACAGTATATCACACAAAATGATATTTGTCAATACTTTTTTTATTATTCGCTAAGTTTTGCAGCGTTAATTTTAACGCCGGGGCCCATTGTTGATGTAACACTTACGCTTCTAAGGTACTGACCTTTAGCTGCAGCAGGTTTTGCTTTGATAACTGCTGTCATAAGTGTGTTAAAGTTTTGCATCAATTTTTCGGTACCAAATGATACTTTACCAATTGGGCAGTGAATAATGTTTGTTTTGTCAAGGCGGTATTCAATTTTACCTGCCTTGATATCGTTTACTGCTTTTGCAACATCAGGTGTAACTGTGCCGGCTTTTGGGTTAGGCATAAGGCCTTTAGGACCAAGTACTCTACCAATTCTACCAACAAGACCCATCATATCAGGAGTTGCAACAACTACGTCAAATTCAAACCAGTTTTCATTCTGAATTTTTGCAACGAGCTCCTCGCCGCCTGCGTAATCTGCACCATTCTGGAGTGCAATGTCTACATTTTCGCCCTTAGCAAAAACGAGCACTCTAACCTTTTTACCTGTACCGTTAGGAAGTACAACTGCACCTCTAACCTGCTGATCAGCGTGTCTTGAGTCAACACCAAGTCTGATGTGTGCTTCTACTGTTTCGTCAAACTTTGCTTTTGAAGCTTTGATTACAAGGTCAAAAGCTTCGGCAGCATCATACTGCTTTGATCTTTCGATCAATTTTGCGCTTTCTAAATAATTCTTACCTCTATGCATTTCACATTTCCTCCTTCTGTGGTTTAATCGGAATTTTTAAAAATTTAAATTCCTCCCACTAATTACGAAGCATTAGTCTTCTACTACGATACCCATGCTTCTTGCAGTACCTGCAATCATGCTCATAGCAGATTCGATACTCGCTGCATTCAAATCAGGCATTTTTTGTTCAGCAATCTGCTTAACAGCATCTTTGCTGATTGTAGCAACCTTTGTTTTGTTAGGAACGCCGGAGCCACTGTTGATTTTGCATGCCTTTTTGAGTAATACTGCAGCCGGAGGAGTTTTTGTGATAAAGCTGAAGGATCTGTCCTGATATACTGTAATTACTACAGGGATAACGAGACCTGCATCCTTTGCTGTTTTTTCGTTAAACTCTTTACAGAACTGCATAATGTTTACACCGTGCTGACCGAGTGCAGGACCAACCGGTGGTGCCGGATTTGCTTTGCCGGCTTCAATCTGAAGTTTAATAAAACCTGTTACTTTCTGTGCCATTGTAGCACACCTCCTTATAAATGTGGTATACAAGCGGAATGCCTTTGCATCCTCCCACTCTATATATAATCTGCGCTATGCACGCGGAAGATATATCAAGCAATTAAATGGACTCAACGTGGTTGATGTCCAGTTCGAGTACCGTTTTTCTTCCAAACATAACGATACTGACATTGACCTTGCGATTTTGTGTGTCAATGCTTTCAACAATGCCGATTTTGTCGACAAATGCACCGGATATAATTTTTACATTATCTCCAACCTCATAGTCTGCCACAATCTCTCTTACATCTACGCCAAGAGCCTCAACTTCTTCCTCAGTAAGAGGAACAGGTTTTGACCCGGGGCCAACAAAGCCCGTAACTCCCGTAGTGTTGCGAATGATGTACCAGGTGTCGTCTGTCATAACCATTTTAATAAGTACATAGCCCG
Source organism: Clostridia bacterium (assembly GCA_045633845.1). Classification (GTDB taxonomy): domain Bacteria; phylum Bacillota; class Clostridia; order UMGS1810; family UMGS1810; genus RGIG4708. The sequence continues at coordinate 73,587 of JAZQZC010000028.1, read as the reverse complement.
GAAATATTTTGCGGGTTACAGTTTTCTTTTCGTCGCCCTTGGTTTCTACAACGTCTTCGGTAGGAACCTTTACGTCGATGATATAGTCATGCAGATTTCTGTTATCTACGATTTTTTCAAGGTTGGTCTTAACTTTGTTTTCATATCCGGAATAAGTATGAACTACATACCATTTTGCGTTTTTACTTATGTTAGCTGAGCTCATATCTCCGGCCTCCTTAAAAAGTAAATTCCTTACATATAAACATTATATGCTTGTCCCTACTTAATAAACTGGTACAAACCATACTGGAATATCAAATCGAGTACCCAGATAAACACACCGATAACTGCAACACATGCAAATACAATGAGTGTGTTGTTGATGATTTGTTTTTTTGTAGGCCATACAACTTTTTTCATTTCAGATTTTACTTCTCTAAAAAATCTGACAATTTTATTGCCCTTTTTCTTTTCATTCATTTCTGACATTACAGGTCACCTCTCTAACCAAAAATAAGATTACTTTGTTTCTTTGTGCAAAGTATGTTCCCTGCAAAAACGACAATACTTTTTCATTTCAATTCTATCAGGATCATTCTTCTTATTTTTCATAGTATTGTAATTTCTCTGTTTACATTTACTACATGCCAATGTGATTTTTGTTCTCATGGTATGCACCTCCTTAAGTTTTACGAAACATTTTTTAAAAGCTCTGATTTTGCTAAAAATGCGCACAAAAAAAAAGAGCTTTCTTTCAGCATAAAAATTTTATCATAACTAATACTAAATGTCAAGAGTTTTTTTTAATAAAATAAAAGGAAGTGAATATTTTGAACAATTATCCTCAAAAAAGGCTTCATCACCGTCTTAAAAACACTCAAAAAGAGCCGGATATAAGTGCACCAAATACTTTACTTGCAGCAATGTGCGGTGCATCGGCTTTGTTTGCACTTGTTTGTGTGCTTGCATGTATAATAAGAAGAAATTAGTTTTAAAAGCAATGTCTGCATACCTATTATACACAGGTATGCAGGCAAAATCAACCTTTAATTAGCAGCAGCAATTATCTGAATTATTGGAACCAAATATCCAGATTATTGCTATAATAACAATAATTATCCAAATTATATTACCCGAGCCGAACCATGAAGAGTTGTTACAGCATGGATTGCAGCAAGGATTGCATGGTGTGCAGCAATCACCCATTATTTTTGCCTCCTTTGATTTACATACAGGATTTAAGTCCGTATGACTTATACATCAGCATCCGCAGTCGTGTTCGCGACAGCAGTTGCCGTTGTCATTGTTCATAAAAAGAAGAATTACGAGAATGATGAACCACAAAATTGTGCTGCTCTCGCCATTACCACAGTTGTTTCCAAATAAGTTGAACATATCAAGACCTCCTAAATGTTTCAGTTGTTACAGCAGCAGTCGCTGTCATTATTTTTGTCGCAGCATCCGAACAAAAGAAGAAATACTAAAATAAAAAACAGAATGCCGTCATTTGAACCAAATAAACCGCTGCAGCAGTTGTTGTTTGCAAACATAAACAAACACCTCCGAAAAATATTAATCGAGTTTGAGTCATACAGCTCAAATCCGATACAGTGTATAATATGAAAAAATATATTACTTTGTTACAACAATCAATTGACTTACGTTTAAATATGGATTATAATTAACTCATATATTTTAATCAGAGGTGTACATATGGACAGGATAAAAATCGGTACGCGTATAAGGCATCTGCGCATCTTATACAACTTAACACAGCAAGAGCTCGGCAGCAGAATAGGTGTCGGACCAACCACAATTGCAAATTACGAAAAAGGATATTCTTCACCAAATCTTACCAGACTCACAAAGCTGGCAAATGCCTTGGGAACAGAATATCAATATTTTATTGACGATAAATATAAATGCCGCAGCAAAGAAAAATTGGCTCAAAAAGGAACCCATTTAAATCTCATTCCGTATTATAAAGACAAAAATACAAACGGCATACTACTTGGCGATTTGCAGCTTGCAGATTGTTTTATAACACTTCCGTCTGACATATCAATAAACACACAATCTCTCATATGCACAAATGTAACCGACAATTCTATGGCAAATGCTGGTATTAAAAAATCTTCGTATGTTATAGCAGATTGCAACAAAGGTCCCATAAACGGCGAAACTGCTCTGGTATTTTGTACAAGCGCAAACAAATTTATTGTGCGCAAATTTATTACCGACGGCCCTATGATAATGCTTGTATCTGATGGGTACGGCGACGATACCGCTACAATATACACAAATCGCAACGATGGTGAATACAAAATAAGAGGAACGGTTGTAAGAGCAATTATTAATGTTTGATAATGACATTTTGTAATATTTTGTAACAATTTAAAATTTTAAAATTATTTGAGATAATATTTCTCAGTGTCAAATTCAGTATTTATGCATATTTGGCACTGATATTTTTTTGCTTTTTTACTACTGTTTACGCTTTAATTATTAACAAAATGTTAAAAAAATTTGACAAATGCAAAAAAATGTGTTACAATGATAACCATAGTGCAGATAAGCACTAAGGAGGTTATAAATGAAAAGAATAAAAATTGCAGCTTTGTTTATGACATTTGTTATTTCTTTTGCAGGCATAACAGCTTACGCAAAGGACTCACAGACAGGCACAGTTACTGCCAGTGCACTTAATGTACGCAGTCAGCCGGCTACCGATTCTGACGTTCTTGGTTTGTTGCCATACGGCTCAAGTGTAGAATTGCACGAGCAGATTGGTTCGTGGTACAAAATTAATTTTATGGATCAGGTTGCTTATATATTTGGTGACTATGTCGCTATTTCCGAAAAAAAGGCTCAGGAAGAAATTGAGTCAGACATATCAACATTAATCGAAACAGCCAAGCTCTATATCGGTACACCTTATGTTTACGGTGGCAGTACTCCGGCAGGATTTGACTGCTCAGGTTTTGTAAAATACGTTTACGAAAAAATAGGTGTTACTCTTCCGCGTACCTCATATGCGCAGGCTACAGTAGGTACATATGTATCAAAGCAGGATTTAAAGCCCGGCGACATAGTATGCTTCGGTTCAAAAAATTACATTAACCACGTAGGTATTTATGTTGGTGACGGCATGTACATCCACTCACCCAGAAGCGGATATACAGTATGTATCGTAAGCCTTGACGGCGGTTACAGCAGCCCGTTTATGTACGGCAGAAGAATATTAAACTAACCCAAAAACACTGATTGCATATCAATGTAATTAGTGTTTTTTTGTTGGCAAATTTAACACTAACCGCCTGCGGAATTGTTTGTATTATATTGCAATTTTAACAGTTGACTTTATTTTGTTTTTTTTGTATAATAGTATAAATAACACTTAAAGGAGAAAAAGCATATGAACGGAAAAATTGTTTTTGAAGGTCTTACTTTTGATGATGTTTTACTTATACCGCAAAAATCTGACGTACTTCCAAATCAGGTTGACTTAAGTACAAATCTCACCAAAACTATCAAATTAAACATTCCTATGATGAGTTCTGCAATGGATACCGTTACAGAATCCGACCTTGCTATTGCTATGGCAAGAGAAGGCGGCATTGGTATTATTCACAAAAATATGACAATTGAACAGCAAGCAACAGAAGTTGATAAGGTAAAAAGATCTGAACACGGCGTTATAACCGATCCGTTCTTCTTATCTCCTGACCATACACTTAAAGATGCCGATGAGCTTATGGGAAAATTTAAAATAAGCGGTGTGCCTATTACCGAAAACAACAAGCTTGTTGGTATTATTACAAACCGCGACCTTAAATTCGAAGATGATTTTAACAAAAAAATCAAAGAATGTATGACAAGCGAAAATCTTGTTACCGCTCCTGTTGGTACAAGCCTTGAAGAAGCTACACTTATACTTCGCAAGCACAAGATCGAAAAGCTCCCTCTTGTTGGTGCAAACGGTGAGCTCAAAGGACTCATTACAATAAAAGATATTGAAAAATCAGTTAAATATCCTAACGCTGCAAAAGATGACAACGGCAGACTCCTTGTTGGTGCAGCTATCGGCATTACAAATGACGTGCTTGACAGAGTTGCTGCTCTTGTTAATGCAAAGGTTGACGTGCTTGTCCTCGACTCAGCACATGGTCATTCACAAAACATTATAAACTGCCTCAAGCTTGTTAAGCAGCACTATCCGCAAATTCCTGTTATTGCAGGTAACATTGCTACAGGCGCAGCAGCAAAAGAGCTTATCGAAGCGGGTGCCGATGCGGTTAAGGTTGGTATAGGACCCGGCTCCATTTGTACAACTCGTGTTGTTGCAGGCGTTGGCGTACCTCAGGTTACTGCAATTAACGAAGTATATAAAGTAGCAAAAGAATACGATATTCCTGTTATTGCAGACGGCGGTGTTAAATACTCCGGCGATTTGCCAAAGGCAATTGCAGCAGGTGCAAACGTTATTATGATGGGAAGCCTCTTTGCTGGCTGTGAAGAAAGCCCCGGCGATACCGAAATTTACGAAGGCAGAAAATACAAGGTTTACCGCGGTATGGGTTCTATTGCCGCTATGGAAAAGGGCTCTAAAGACAGATACTTCCAGACAGGCTCCAAAAAGCTTGTTCCCGAAGGTGTTGAAGGCAGAGTTCCTTACAAGGGTGCACTTTGTGACACAATATTCCAGTTGATTGGCGGACTTCGTTCTTCTATGGGATACTGCGGCACACAGACAATCGAAGAGCTTAAGCTTAACGGCAAATTTGTTAAAATTACCGCTGCAGGTCTCAGAGAAAGCCATCCGCACGATATATCAATCACCAAGGAAGCACCTAACTATAGCAGAAATGTATAAGCGGCAGTTGCCTCTCTATCCGCGTGCAAAGCTGATTTTCATTTCACTCGCGAACACAATAAAACGCAATTTCCTATAAATTAAAAAAGAAATCTGACGAACATCATCAGATTTCTTTTTTTGTTAATTTTTTATTTTCAATTATTAATTCAGTCCCATAATTTCGTCTACCGGCAGTGACATAACAAGCGCGCGGCTTTCGGTATTGATTCCGGCTACTTCCATTATTTTTTGCATAATTGCACTGCGGTTTTCTTTTTCGGTCAAAATTGCAAGCACATCCTTTTCGGGCTGAATGGTAAATCCAAAAATATTTTCCACATCCTCATACCCTACTCTGCGTGCGTGAAGCAAGGTACCACCCTTTGCCCCAACGCTTTTTGCAGCTTCCATAACCACATCGGTTGTTCCGTGGGCAACTATGCTTAGTATCAGTTCAAATTTTTTATCGTTTTCCAAAGCAATCTCCTCGCTTCCTTGTAAATATTCAGGCTTGCACAAAATCTGCGGCACACGTGCACTTATGGACGAAAGCGAAATTGTAAATACAATTCCGTTGCCCGGGGTATCCAAAAGAAAATTCTCGTGAATACCTTTGAGCACCGCAGGAACTTTTATGGCAGGAGCCATACTTATTACAACATCCTTTTCCTTGCCCTCAAGTCCAAGATAGTCAAGAATTTCGGAGGTGGCAGTACCAAGCCCGAGACATATAAAATCATAGTGCAGCTTGTGTTGCTTGCAATAATCTACCATTTTGCTGCCCATACCGCGGCGGGTAATGGCAATTATGAGTTTGATCCGAGTTGCAGTTGCGTCCATGTAGCTCCCTCCTCATCTTTTATATATTCAATGATATCATCTGTAATGTACAGCTGTTCGATTGGTGTAACGTCTGTTGCGGTTTTAACCTTGTGATTGTAAATAAGCCCAAGGAATTGTATTGTAATAAGCGGTGTCATAGCAACAAGGGCAACAACGCCAAATGCATCTGTAAGAATATTGCCTCTCAAAGCTTCGCAGGCACCCATAGTAAATGGCAACAAAAAGGTTGCAGTCATAGGTCCGCTGGCAACGCCGCCCGAGTCAAAGGCGATGGCTGTAAACACCTTTGGAACAAAAAAGCTGAGGGCAATTGCTGCGGTATAACCAGGAATTATAAACCAGTATATAGAAAGCCCTGTAAGCACTCGCAGCATAGAGAGCCCCACCGAAGCTGCAACACCTACCGACAAGCTGAGCAGCATGGCTTTTGCAGGAATTGCACCGTTGGTAAGCTCCTCTACCTGCTTGTTAAGCACGTGAACTGCAGGCTCTGCAACTACAATAAAATAACCCATAACCATACCGAGCGGCAGCATAACCCACTTGACATCAAGCCCTGCAAGCATTTTGCCTATGTAGTTACCGACCGGCATAAAGCCCACATTGACACCTGTCAGAAACAAAACGAGTCCTATATATGTATACACTGTACCAATAAGCATTTTGATGATTGACCTTTTTGTAAACTTGCGGGTAATAAGCTGAAATATCACAAAAAACAACATTACAGGCGAAAGGCCGAAAGCCACCTCCCGCATATATTCGGGAAAGCCGTGTGCAAAGGTCTGACCAACCTGATTTGAATCGGTTATTTCGGGAATTTGAAAATCAGGCGGAGTAACCTCGGCAGAATTCAGAAAAAGCCCCACAATAAGCATTGTAATAATTGGACCTATACTGCAAAGTGCAACAAGACCAAAGCTGTTTTCTTCTGAATCATCTTTTTGATTTGCGGCAACACCTATACCAAGTGCAATAATAAAAGGAACTGTAATCGGACCGGTTGTAACTCCGCCCGCATCAAACGAAACAGGAAGGAATTCCGGTTTTACAAAAAACGAAATCAAAAACACGAGTGCATAAAACACAATAAGTGCCGTCTGCAAGGATATGTGCAGCACCTCGCGCATTACCGCTAACACAAGAAACACCCCTACCCCCGCCGCAACAGCAAGAATAATGGTAAGGTCTGGCACTGCCGGGAACTGTTTGGCAAGCACCTGCAGGTCGGGCTCTGCCACAGTAACTGCAAAGCCTATAATAAAGCAAATGAGCACCACAAGCGGTATGCGCTTTGTTTCTGATATAGCTCTGCCTGTTTCGGTACCAAGCACCATCATAGACAAATCGGTACCCAAAGAGAAAAAGCCCATACCAACAATAAGCATGACCGCTCCAAGAAAGAACAAAATCATCATTCCCGCAGGCATAGGCGCAAGGTTTGTAAAGCTTAAAAAAAGTACAATCAGAGTAATAGGCAATACAGATGATACAGATTCTGAAATTTTTTGTTTGAGTAATTGTTTCATTATTGCCTCCCGATTTTTTCTTCATATATTATATTTTAATTATAGCATATTTTTTTGAAAAAAAAAACTTTTTTCGCATAAAATTTTTATTTTTGAGCATCCAATTGGTTAAACACATAGGTGACAGATGGGGACGCTCGCATGACAACGGGGATGTTTTGACAAACGGGGATGTTCGTGCTTGCACGTGCGTCCTCGTTTGTTGAAACATCCAATTTTACGCTTGTTGTGCGAATTACAAACACTAACCTGTGACAGATGGGGACGCTCGCATGACAACGGGGACATTCCTCCCAAGAGGTGTGTCCTCGCTTGTTGTGCGAACAGATGATAAATATTAAACGGTGACAGATGGGGACGCACCTTCTGCGAAGGAACTTCCCCCTCTGTCACCACATCGTATTTCCATATTTTGATACTTGCAAACACAGGTGTATATCCGTTATTATATATATGACGGTTGACATAATGTCAAAAATTAATTGCAGATTTATTTAAAACATTGAGTTTGTGGGGTTTATAACTGTGATTGATGAAAATATTATGTCAACTAAACATATCGGATAAAACATCCGTAAAAAACAAGGAGGCTCTTTAATGTTTAAGTTTAAAAAACTTATGTCATCTGTCGTTGCGTTAACAATTACAACAGCAATGCTCGCAACAACTGCCTTTGCAGCAATTCCATCTGATGTCAAAGACACAGATTACGAAGATGCTGCTCAGGTACTTGGCGCACTTAATATAATGGTCGGCGACGCTGAAACAGGCGAATTCAGACCGGGCGACCCTATTATCCGTTCCGAGGCAACAAAAGTAGGTGTTGCTCTTATGGGACTTACCGAAGTGGCAGAAAACTCCGCTTCATCAACAAGATACCCGGACGTTCCGGCTGACCACTGGGCAACAGGCTTTATTAATGTTGCTACAGACCAGAAGCTCGTTCAGGGTGACGATGTTGGTACTTTCAGACCTAATGCTCAGATTAAATACTCCGAAGCAGTAGCAATTATGATCAGAGCACTCGGCTATGAACCCCAGGCTCTTGCCAAAGGCGGATACCCAAGCGGTTATATGGTAACTGCAAGCAACATTGGTCTTACAAAAGGTGTTGCAGGCAGCGCAAACCAGCTTATTGACCGTGGTACCGTTGCAAAAATGGCGTACAACGCTCTTACAATCAATCTTATGGAGCAAACAGGCTTTGGCACAAATGTAAGCTACGAAGTTGTAGACAAAACACTTCTTGCCGACAGACTTGATGTTGAGCTTGTAGAAGGCACAGTTAATGCTGTGGGAACATCTTCACTCACAGGTACTGCCCAGCTCGAAAAAGACGAAATTCAGATTGGTGAAAAAATTTACAAAATCGGAAATGCAGATGTAAGAACAATTCTTGGTTTTACTGTTGAAGGCTATGTATACAAAGACATCAAAACAAACAAAGAAACACTCTTGCTTGCAGTACCGGTAGAAGGCTCAAACAACACTGTATCAATTGCAAGCGAAAATATTGATACCATTACAAATGAAGAAGGTTCAAAATCAATCAACTACTGGAAAAACCCTGACAGTGACAAAAAATCAACAAAAGCAACAATTGCAGCTGATGCAAAGGTTATGTATAACGGAAAAACGGGTTCTTTTGCCGATTTTAAAGTAATTGATTCAGGTAACATTGTATTGCTCGACTCAGACAACAACGGCGTATTTGATATAGTTTTTGTAAATGAAACCAAAAACTACGTTGTTGAAGAAATAGCTCAGGCAACACACAAAATTATTGATAAATACGGTCAGAAAACACTCATCCTCGACCCAGAGGACGACGACCTTTCGTTCCACCTTACAAACGGTGCTCAGGAAGTTACACTTACTGACCTTAAAGAATGGGATGTTATTACTCTCACAATAAGCAAAGACGAAAACCTTATTTATGGTGAAGTAAGCACAAATTCCATTACAGGCACAATAACCGAGTCTGACGACGAAAAGGTATTTATAAACGGCGAAGGCTACTATGTGGCTGCAAACTACCCTGGTACAATCAAGCTTCTTGATGAGGGTACCTTCTACCTTGATGCAGAGGGCAAAATTGCAGCAGTTGACTCTACAACAACAATAAGCTCAAACTACGCTTATATCGAAAACATCGGTCTTTCTTCAGGCCTTGACAAGGTGCTCGAATTCAAATTGTTTACAAAATCGGGCGAAACTGTAACACTTTCTTCCGGTTCAAAACTCAAGGTGAATGATGAAAGCAACCTTACACCGGAAAAAGCTCTCGAAGCAATCAAAGGCGACAGAAGCAGCGCTGCAGGTCAGCTTATCACCTTTGAAAAGAATTCGGAAGGCAAAATTACAAAGGTATCAACCTATGTAACATCATCAAAAATCGATGAGGATAAATTTACACTCAATATGCAGGAAGAGGGCGTAGTTTACAACGCAGCATCTTCAAAGCTTGTTGGTAAAACCATGAGTGTTAATGTTACAAGCAACACTGTAATATTTGATATTCCTGCAACTGCAAAAGACAGTGACGATTACTCAATCAGAGATAAGTCATTCTTTGTAAACGAAAACGAGTACGACGTACTGGTATTCAATGTAACAGAGGATTACAATGCTCAGGCGATAATAGTAACAAACTCTACAGGTGTTGCAAACGAAGAAAGCGCAATTGCCGTAGTAGATAAAATCACTACAATGCAGAACGAAGACGGAAACACCGTTCAGAAGCTCTATGCCTTTATGAACGGCAAGGAAGTTACCTTTATGACAAGTGAAGACGATATTCTTGTAAAGGATGGCGCAAGCGGTAAGGTTAACCTTACAAGAGGTGATATCATTCAGTTTAAAACAAATGCATCAAACGAAATTGACAACATCACCGTGCTTCACGATATAACCAAAAAAGACACCGAATACTCAACAGCTCATTCAGACAATATGAAAACTGTTTACGGTAAGGTAACCAAAAAGTTTGCATCAAGCTTTAACCTCCAGGCAGGCGATGGTGCGATAGAAAACCTTGCATTCGGTGACGCAGATGTTTACGTTGTAGATACAACAAAATCAAACAAACAGGTAACTGTTGGTGACTTCGGCGATATTCAGAAATACGACGAAGCTGCTCCTGAAAGAGTATTTGTAAGAATTTACAAAGACGTAGTACAGGAAATTGTAGTTATCAAATAATTTCACATTGAAGCTGAGGGAAAACTCCCTCGGCTTCTTTTTTTGTTATAGGTCTTGTAAACTAAAAAAAAACGTGATACAATATACATAGATTTTACAAAGGAGAACAGTTAATGGATTTTTTTACAGAGCATATAATCAAACAAAAAAAGTCAAATTTTAAAATACTTGCAGTTATAGGTATGGTAATTGTAACACTTGCGATGTGGATATTCACACTGCCGTTTACTGCAATACCGATGCTGTCAAGCATTGTGGTGCTTGTTGATGCTGCGGTTGCATACGCTGCATACCTTGTTATAACCTCATTTAACATTGAGTATGAATATTGCATTACCAACTCCGAAATGGATGTTGACAAAATAATAAACCGAAAAAAAAGAAAAAGAATATCATCACTCAAATTTACAAATATTGAAATTATGGCACCTGTTGGTGATATAAGATTTGAAAATGAAGAAAACGGCGAGTTTGCCTCTGTAATAATGGCGGCAATATCCCCCGACCACCCCGATGCATACTACATTGTGTTTGACAACGACGGCAAACGCACAAAGCTTATATTTAACCCAACCAAAAAAATGATAGAAACAGCAAGTGTATTTGCACCGAGAAAGGTGTACGAAAGGTAGGATGTTTATGTCTGTGGGTATAGACATTGTGCAAATCTGCCGCATCCAAAAGGCAATGAAATCAGACAAATTTGCACACAAAATTCTCACCCCTGCCGAAATTGACGCAGGCACACACAACAGTTTTTTGCATACAGCAGCCTCTTTTGCAGCAAAAGAGGCCTTTTCTAAAGCTATGGGCACAGGCCTTAGAGGATTTGATTTTGACGATATTTCGGTAATGCACGACGAGCTGGGCAAGCCTTATTTTGTGTTCAGCAAAAAATTGACAGATATGCTTGAAAAAAAAGGCATTACGGAGGTTGAGGTGTCAATCAGCCACGAAAAAGACTATGCCGTTGCTGTTGTAACAACCGAAACAGACAAAAATTACAAAAATTATGCAAAAGCAATTTTCAGATTTGAAAGTGAAGGCTGCAGCTGCGCCATTACTCCTCAAATTGCGGCAAAGCTCATAACAAAAAGAGAAAAAAGCATACACAAAGGTGATTGCGGAAGAGTGTTTATTTTGGCAGGCTCAAAAGGACTTACAGGTGCGGCTATAATGAGCAGCAGGGCTGCTCTTAAAAGCGGTGCAGGGCTTATAAGCCTTGGATGCCCGAAAAGCCTTAACAGTATATTTGAAATTGCAACACCCGAGGTTATGACAGTGCCCCTTGCAGATAATGACGGCATTATTACCAGTGATGATATTGAGCAAATACTCAAAAGGGCAAATGCATCGGACTGCGTGCTTATAGGCCCCGGACTTGGCAACAACAGCGATATATCAAGTATAGTAAAAACACTTGTTACCTCGTGCCTGAAGCCTCTTGTTATTGACGCCGACGGAATAAATGCACTTTGCGCGAATATAGATATACTAAAAGAGCGAAAAAGTGATATTGTAATAACACCCCACATAGGCGAATTTGCCCGCCTTGTAAAGAAAGACACCTCGGATACACTGAGCAATACCGCAGAATATGCAAATGAATTTGCCGGGCAATACGGAATTACAGTTGTGCTTAAATCCCATCGCACAGTGGTTGCAAACGCTAGCCATGTATATACCAATATTCTTGGCAACCCGGGAATGGCAACAGGCGGCAGCGGAGATGTGCTTGCAGGCACAATCTGCTCCTTTAAGGCGCAGGGATTAAACGCGACCGACGCCGCAATTGCAGGAGTATATATACATTCCCTTGCGGCTGATATGGCATCATTTGACAAAGGAGAATACGGGCTTACTCCAAGCGATATAATCGAAGCTCTGCCCTATGCAATTAAATATATTTAAAATCGGATGTGATTATTTTGAAAAGACTTTTCACATTTGCGACGATTGTTGTGCTTGTTTTGTCGGGATGCAATGCCGACAAATTAAGCATACACGACAAAATACACCAAAGATTTTACAATATATCAAGCTACAGTGCAAAATGTAATGTAACAATAACTTCAAACAAAACAAAAAACAATTACGCTATAAATGCAGTTTACGACTGCGAAAGCGAAAGATACAGGCTTGATTATGAAAATTTTAGTATAATACTGGGCGACGAAAATGCACAAATTATAAACGACGGCAAAGTTACAAGCGCACCGGTTGAGGGCAGTAATATGCTTATGCTGATTAACACATTTTTTGAGAGCTACTATGTAGGCGAAGCTTCTTATATACAAACAAATGCAGCGGTATCGGGTGACACGCTCCTTGAATGCGACATTATTAACCCGCCTGAATTTGCAAGCAATATGAAGCTGTGGATAAATTCAAAAACCATACTTCCCACCAAAATGGGTGTATATGATAAAGACGGAAACGAAAAAATATTTGTGGAATTTTCAGAATTTAAAATACTTAACAAAGTTGATGAGGATATTTTTCAATATTAATATACGAGGTAAACAAAATGAGAGCATGGGCTGAAATAAACCTTGACGCAATTGAAAACAATATACAGCAAATCAAAAAAATTACATCACCCAGCGCAAAAATTATGGCAATTGTAAAAGCTGATGCATACGGTCATGGCTTTTTTGAGGTGGCGTCAACACTTGCCACAAGCGGCGCAGATGCATTTGGCGTTGCCACTACCGATGAAGCGATACAGCTTAGAAATGCAGGAATTACAAATCCTATATTGATTCTCGGTGTGATTTTTCGCGATGATTTAAAAAAGATAATTCAAAACGATATTATGCCGGTTGTGTTTGGCTACCGATTTGCAAAGTCAATTTCGGACACTGCGGTTGCACTTAACAAAATGGCTAAAATACACATAAAGCTCGACACAGGTATGTCACGGATAGGCTATGTGTGCTCTGGCAGCGACCGCGAAGAACGGATACTTGACAGCATAATGGATATTGCGGCACTGCCCAATATACAAATTGACGGAATATTTTCGCACTTTGCAAGAGCTGATGAAGCCGACAGAGAGTTTACAAAGCTCCAGTATGAGCGATTTATGCACATAATAAATGAGCTCGAAAAGCGTGGTCTTTATATACCTACAAAGCATTTGTGCAACTCTGCGGGCATAATTCAGTACCCTGAGTATCATCTTGATATGGTACGCTGCGGAATTATAACATATGGCCTTGCACCAAGCAAGGATGTTGACATTGCAAACCTTGGATTACAACCTGCAATGCAGCTTAAATCAGTTGTTACCAATTTAAAAAGAATGAAAATTGACACCCCTGTAAGCTACGGAGGAAAATACATTGCAAAGCCGGGCACAAGAATTGCAACTGTGGGCATAGGATATGCCGACGGCTACTCAAGAGTGCTGTCGGGCAAATCGCAAATTCTTATAAACGGCAAAAAGGTAAACACCGTGGGAAACATATGTATGGATCAACTTATGGCTGACGTTACGGATATTGACGACATAAATATCGGTGATGAGGTTATATTATTTGGAACAGATGGCAATAATATAATTACCGTAGAATCCGTAGCGCAGCTTATGGGTACAATCAACTATGAAACCATTTGCGTTATCGGCAAACGTGTTCCCCGTGTCTACATACGAAACGGCAAAACAGTAAATGTTGTAAATTATCTGGTATAATCTGCATTTGACTTTTGACGCACAATTTTATATAATAAGTATGTAATTATTTTGGCGAAACAGCCGCAAGTGGGATTGGGGGCATGATTATCTTGTCACGACAAAAAAAGATACTCGTTAGTTTGCCGGATGCTTTGCTCACAGAGGTTGACAACCTTGCCACCGAGCAAAAACTCAACAGAAGTGAATTCATAAGAAATGCTATGAAGCAATACATTATTCAAAACAAAAAAGCAAGATTGACCGACCAGCTTAAAAAAGGCTATGAGGATATGGCTCACATAAACCTCGAAATATCAGAATATTGCCTGAATGCCGACGGCGAAGCGCAGCGGATCTACGAAGAAAAACTTGCGGAGTGTGAATAGTTGTGATTGTAAAAAGAGGAGATATTTTTTACGCAGATTTAAGCCCTGTGGTAGGTTCTGAGCAAGGCGGTGTAAGACCTGTACTTATTATACAGAACGATGTAGGCAACAAATACAGCCCCACTGTAATTGTTGCGGCAATTACATCACAGATAAACAAAGCAAAGATGCCTACGCACATAGAGCTGTCTGCTAACGAATACGGACTCAGCAAAGACTCGGTGGTGCTTATGGAACAGATACGCACCATTGACAAAAAACGACTTAAAGAAAAAATTGGGCATATGAGCGATGAGCTTTTGCCTCAGATAGACGAAGCACTTAAAATAAGCTTTGGTGTTGACAACTGAAATTAATGGTCAATACCAATGATGGAGGATTACTTATGAAAAAAATAATTTCAATAATAACAGTTATTGCAATTGCGTGCACACTTTTGTATGCCTTTGCAACTCCGGGTACAAACGATGACCCGCTTGTATCGCTTTCGTATATTACCGATACATTAATTCCCGAGATACACAAATACGTTGACGAAAAAATAGCAAATATCACATCAAGCG
Source organism: Clostridia bacterium (assembly GCA_045633845.1). Taxonomy (GTDB): domain Bacteria; phylum Bacillota; class Clostridia; order UMGS1810; family UMGS1810; genus RGIG4708. Next base: position 58,552 of record JAZQZC010000028.1, on the reverse strand, counting down.
GAAGCTCATCGGATGCATCCGACACATTTAATGTTGTTGACGTAAAACAAGGTCAGATCGTTAAAGCAGGCAAGGGCTGCGAAATGATACTGCGTATGGGCAGCGGAACAATAATTGCCTCGCAAAGCGGCGGACTCTCTGATGTAACTCAAGGCTACGACCTTGCAAACGGCGAAAATATGCCGGCAAACCATTTGCTTATTTGCCCTCTTGAGGACGGAAGAGGAATTAAAGTTACCAAAGACGGCAAAATTATGATTAAGGGAAAATATAGTATAGAATAAATATTTTATATATCTCAAAATAAAAAGCTGACTGCGCAAACATAAATTTGTTTGCACAGTCAGCTTTTTTGATATCATTGGTTAGCCGTCGGAAAGTTATCCGACGGCTAACTATCAATCAGCATATGGCTTTTTGTTATTTGTAAGACACAAAATATAATCCGTGGAAACAGAATAAAACTTTGCCAGCTTAACAAGAGCATCTATAGGCAATTGCCTCTGCCCATTTTCATACTGAGAATATGTGTTTTGTTTTATATGCAAATATTCGGCTATGACTCTCTGAGGAATATCACTATCCTCTCGTAAATCTTTAAGGCGCATAATAACCTCCAGATAAATTCATACGATTATTATAAGTCATCTCAAAAAGAGATATTGATTTTTATCTCAATTTGTGATATTATATTTTTTGTAAATACTTTTTATTATCGTGTGACAGGAGAAGAATATTTGTGAAAAATTTTTATAATTCTAATTTTAAAAACGCAGTATCTGTAATTGTGCCGATTTATAATAGTGAAAATTATCTTGCAGAATGTATAAAAAGCATAATTACACAGACATATAAAAATTTGGAAATTATACTAATTGATGATGGTTCTACCGACACAAGTTTGCAGATATGTGAGGAATTTGCAGCAAAGGATAACAGAATTAAAGTTATTCACCAAAAGAACTCGGGGGTATCAGAGGCTCGAAATGCCGGATTAAGAATTGCAACAGGGAAATATCTTATATTTGTAGACTCCGATGATTTAATTGATTGCGAATACATAAATACCTTAATGCAGTATAATGCAGATGTTGTTGTCTCGAACTCACATATAGCCGGAACCTTTTCAAAACAGGAAATTATTGAAAGGTATGATGAATTAAAAGGGTTTGTGGGTCCATGTGAAAAATTATATAAACTCGATGTTATAAAAGGCATTGAGTTTTCTCCAAAAATTAGTATTGGTGAAGATATCATTTTTAATCTCGACGTTTTATCGGTAATTAACAATGCTGAATATATAAAATATAAGGGTTACTTTGTAAGAGACAATCCAAATTCTCTTACGCGTTCACATTTAGGAAAATACAATCCTATGCTTGATGAGGAATACCAAAAATGGTGGAATAATACTCATTGTGAAGCAAGACGAAAGGTTGGCATAGTAGAACACGAACAAAATATAAAAAACAATTGTTCGGTATGGATATATCAAAAAATAAAACACAATAGCTGTTCTAACTCGCAGAACAGCTATTGTGTTTTTAATAGATAAATATATTTTTCTATATTATAAAATTAACCTACAAGATTTTCTGCAATATTAACTACATTTCCTGCACCAATAGTCATTACAATATCGCCCTTTTGCGCGTTGGCTCTGATGTAGCTTTCGATATCCCCAAAATCTTTCATAAATTTTGCTCCTGGGATTGCGCTTGCCAGCTGCTGTGCCGATACAAGCCCTGTGTCCTTTTCTCTTGCGGCATAAATATCTGCTATTATAAGATTTTCTGCTTTGGACAGCACCGAAACAAAATCGTCAAACAGCGTGTATGTCCTTGTATAAGTATGCGGCTGAAAAATGCACCACAGCTTGTTGTGACTGATTTTGGACACTGCATCAAGAGTTACACCGATTTCGGTTGGGTGATGAGCATAATCATCTATAACAAGTGCCTCGTTTACATATCCTTTTTTTTCAAAGCGGCGCTTTGTACCTGTAAAGCCCTCTAGGCCTTTTTTGATGTACTTTGCATCTATACCCATTGAGTATGCGCACGCAGCGCAGGCAACGGCGTTCAGCACATTGTGAAGCCCAGGCACATTAAGATCAACGGATATAAGTATTTCACCCTTATGAGCTATATCAAACGAGGGATATCCATAACTGTTGAATGATATATTTTGAGCCGTAAAATCGGCATTTTCTGTACCAAAGGTCACAACCCTGCCCTTTGCCTTTTGAACGCATTTTAATGCATTTTGGCTGTTGTTTGGCACCACAACACATCCGTCCTCAGGAACAATTGCCGCAAAATCTGAAAACGCGTCTATAATGTCGTCTATATCCTTGTAGTAGTCAAGATGGTCCTCTTCAACGTTGAGTATTATTGCATAACGAGGAAAAAACTTTAAAAAGCTTCTGCAATATTCGCAGGACTCCGTAACAAAATACTCGCTGTTGCCCATACGGAAATTTCCACCCAAAATATCAAGCTCTCCCCCTACCATAACTGTAGGGTCAAGCATTGCGTTTATGAGTATATATGTCATCATTGATGTTGTTGTGGTTTTGCCATGGGTGCCCGCAACAGATATTGCGTTTTTGTAATCCTGCATTATCCAGCCAAGTATTGTGGCTCTGTCTACCACCTGAATACCCTTGCGGTTTGCTGCAATAAGCTCAGGGTTGTCACTTTTTACAGCAGCGGTGTGAACCACTAAATCCTGAGTTGTAACATTATCTTCGTTATGGCCTATATACACGGTTGCTCCCATACTCCGAAGTTCCTGTACAATTTTTGAGTCACTGTTGTCGGAGCCCGAAACCTTTACGCCGTTGTTTATGAGTACCTTTGCGATACCGCTCATACTTATGCCGCCGATACCTACAAAATGAACATAGTTATATTGTTTCACAGTAAAGTCCTTTACCTTTCTGTTTTAAAAAACAAAATTTCAGTAATTCTCAGGCATTGAATATGTACTAAAAATTACCATAATATTATTATACACCCTCATTTGAAAAAAATAAACACCTATTTGTAAATTTTTTTAAACTTTGTATATTTTATTTTGTAAAGAGCAAAATATTATTACTGACAGGAGGTGTTAACATTGGAAATTACTGATATCAGAATACGACAAATGTCACATGAAGAAAAGATGAAAGCTGTAGTATCCGTTACATTTGACAACTGCTTTGTGGTGCACGATATAAAGATAATCGAAGGTATGGACAAGCTGTTTATTGCTATGCCAAGCAGAAAAACTCCCGAAGGCGAATACAAGGATATTGCTCACCCCATAAATGTGCAAATGCGAGAGCTTTTGTCCGAAAGAATACTGGAAAAATACAATTCCACTCTGATAGAGCACGAATCGATGTAAAAAAGCGGGCATTGCCCGCTTTTTTAACGTTTGCTTATGGTTTTTTTGCTTTTGGCTTGCACAAAAGTGCAAATATACAACCAAAAAATACTGCAGCGGCAATGCCCCCTGCCGCTCCTGTTGCTCCTCCTGTAAAAATTCCCAAAAAGCCTTTTTCGCCAACAAGCTTTTGTACACCCTTTGCAAGAGTGTAGCCAAAGCCTATAATGGGTACTGTTGCTCCGCTTCCTGCATATTCAACTATTGGTTCGTATATGCCTATGGCGGTAAGAATTACCCCCGACACCACATAAGCAACCATTATTTTTGCAGGGGTCATTTTGGTATAGTCTATCAGCAATTGAGCAATAAGGCAAAACAGACCGCCTACCCAAAATGCATTAAATAATTGCATCCACATATTATCATTCTCCTAACCTTCTACTATAATTCCGTGAGCTATGCCTATTATTGCCTCTCCAAGCTGACAGGTTGTGGGGCTCATAAGAGCTCCTGTTGCCACAAAAAGGGCACGGTTAATCTTTTTGTTTACCAGCATTGGCAAAAAATGCGCGCAAAACACCGACGCAATACATCCGCATCCGCTGCCGCCCGAATGTGTGCCCTGAACCTGATTGTCAAAAATCATTGAGCCGCAATCCATATGATTTGCGTATATGTCAATCCCGTCACCGCCAAGCAGCTGCTTTAGCAAATCTGAGCCAACATCTCCCAAATCACCCGTTACTATGCAGTCAAAGTCATCTGGCTTAAAGCCTGTATCTCTGAATACAGCGCTTATTGTATCTGCTGCCGCAGGTGCCATAGCTGCGCCCATATTGTTGGCATCGCACACACCCTTGTTTACCATTTTGCCTGTGGTAACTGCCGTTATACGAGGCGAGGTGCCGCTGTTTGACAATACCACTGCACCGCTGCCTGTAACCGTCCACTGAGATGTAGGCGTGCGCACCCCACCATATTCCAGAGGAAAGCGATACTGCTTTTCGGACGAGCAAAAGTGGCTTGATGCAGTGGCAACAATACGATTTGCATACCCTGCATTCACCATAAGCGCCGCAAGACCGCTGCCCTCAACAAAGGTTGAGCAGGCGCCGTAAAGGCCAAAAAATGGTATATCATAATCGCACAAGCCAAAGGATGTGCCTGTACACTGATTAAGCAAATCACCTGCAAAAATGTAGTCTATGTCGTTTGACGTAAGGCTGCATTTGGTAAGCACTCCCGATACAGTATTTTTTACCATTGCATTTTCTGCCTGCTCCCAGCTTTTTGAGCCAAAGGTTGCATCATCACTTACAAAATCGAAAGAGCTGCCGATAGGCCCCTGCCCTTCTAATTTGCCTACCGAAGAATATCCGCCGTTTATATACACGTTGTTATTGAGAATAACTGTCTGACCTTTTTTCACGCTAAACCTCCTGTTGAAACAAAGTATATTATTCCATAAATAATTGACGCTGCAATTCCGTATACTATTACAGGACCTGCTATGCGGAACATATTTACGCCTACACCCATAACAAAGCCTTCGGTTTTAAATTCCATAGCGGGCGAAACTATACTGTTTGCAAAGCCTGTTATAGGAACTAACGTACCTGCTCCGCCGTAAAGTGCAATGTTATCGTACACATTGAGCCCTGTGAGCAATGCGCCCAAAAAAATCATAGTTATTGACGTCATTGCGGCGGCATCGGGCTTTTCAAAATTATAAAATGTAAAAATATTGTTTACAATCTGCCCAACCACACAAATAAGGCCGCCTATAACAAAAGCAAAAAAGCAATCGCGCACTACCTTTGACGGCGGTGACGCTTTTTTGACCATCTCGTCATACTGTTTATTTGATATATCCATAAAACTCACCTCTGGAATATAGTATCTTAGTGTTACGATGATTTTATTCAACAAAAAAGGATGTAAAAACCTTTTCGTTTTTTACATCCTAAATCTGACAAATTGAATTTTTTGATGCTACTTTAAGCAGCACATCCGAGCCAACCTTGATTTTGTTTTGTTCCAGCAATTGTTTTGCAGCATAATATGCTTTTTGCTCTGTGTTGTTGTGCTCGCTGAGGTGTCCCAAAATTATCTTTTTTGTGCCCCACATAGCAAGCTGCGTTGCAAGCCACGCTGCATTTTGATTAGATAAATGTCCGTTATCTGACAAAATGCGTTTTTTAAGAGGATATGGATACTTTCCGTTTGTGAGCATATCCACATCGTGATTTGCTTCTATAAGCACAGCATCACTTTTTGCCATATTAGAGAGCATTGATTTGGTGATGTGACCTGTATCGGTTGCAATACTTACAATTCCGTAATCTGTGCAAATTTTGTACCCCATTGGTGACACAGCATCGTGAGGAATTGCAAAAGGTGTAATTGCAACATCCCTTACTTCAAACTGCTTTGCGCACTCCACAACCCTGATGTTGCGGTCGTGCAAATCGCCAATATGATAAAGCATTGCCGACATTGTGCTGCTGTTGGTATATACGGGAATATTATAATTTCTTGACAGTATTCCTATACCTTTTATATGGTCAGTATGCTCATGGGTAACAAGTATGGCATCTATTTCGCATATATCCATATTAATATCCGAAAGGGCTTTTATTATCCTAGCACTGCTGACTCCTGCATCAACCAAAATGTTGGTATTTCCATCTGATATCAGTGCACTGTTGCCACTGCTGCTGCTGAATAATGTAGTAACCTTATTCATCAATCCGCTCTATATCAGCACCAAGTGCAGCAAGCTTTTCCACAAGGTGCTCGTAACCTCTGTCTATATGACGAAGATTAGAAACCTTTGTAATACCATCACATGCAAGAGCTGCAATAATCATACTTGCACCTGCACGAAGGTCTGTTGCCTGAACCTCGCAGGGTGTAAGCGGCGCACCACCGTTTACAACAGCCTGTCTGCCGTTAACAGTTATATCAACACCAAATTTAACAAGCTCTTCGATATACTGAAATCTCGAATCCCAAACACCTTCGGTCACAATGCTTTTGCCATTAACTGTTGAAAGCAGCGCAACAATCTGCGGCTGCAAATCTGTTGGAAAGCCGGGGTACGGAAGAGTTTTGACATTAATCTTTTTGAGCGGTGTATCTACGCACACCCTTATAGAATCGTCATACTCCTCTACTACGGCACCCATTTCCACAAATTTTGCTGTTATGGCATCAAGGTGCTTTGGTATAATATTTTTTATTATGGCATCGCCGCCTGTTGCAGCAATTGCAGACATATATGTTCCCGCTTCTATCTGGTCGGGTATTATAGAATATGTACCGCCGTGAAGCTCTGATACCCCTTCGATTTTAATAACATCGGTGCCTGCACCTCGAATGTTTGCGCCCATAGAATTTAAAAAGTTTGCAAGGTCAACAACGTGCGGCTCTTTTGCAACATTTTCAAGCACGGTTTTACCCGGTGCAAGTGTTGCAGCAAGCATAACATTAATGGTTGCGCCTACGCTTACCACGTCAAAAAATACATCTCCGCCGCAAAGACCTGTGCCGTCAATGTTAACAACATCATCATTTTCGCCGCAATCTGTAATACAGCCAAGGCTTTCAAAGCCTTTTATATGCTGGTCTATTGGCCGAACACCAAAATTGCAGCCTCCGGGCGATGGCACTACCGCCTTGCCAAAACGACCGACAAGTGCCCCCATAAGATAATATGAAGCACGCATTTTTGCAGCAAGCTGCTTATCAACTACATATGTATCGAGCTGTGTGCAATCTATATCAACAGTGTTGCGGTCAATTCGTTTAACCTTAGCACCAAGATACTCTATCATTTTTAAAATACTCTCAACATCGCTGATGTCGGGAACATTTTCAATTACGCATCTCCCTTTTACGAGCAAAACGGCAGGAATAATTGCAACAACAGCGTTTTTTGCACCGCTGATGCAAACCTCACCTTTAAGAGGCTTGCCGCCGCGAATAACTAACTTTTCCAAAGCATTATCCCCCTTAAAGATTTATTATTCTGCTTCTTCCCAGTTGTGGTAAATGTTTTGAACATCATCGTTATCTTCAAGGTTGTCTATAAGTTTTTCCATCATAAGGATGTCGTGTTCATCGGTAAGTGTAATATAATTTTGCGGAATCATCTGAATTTCGCAGGTTTCAAACTTATACCCCTTTGATTCGAGGGCATCACGAACCCCGGCAAATACATCGGGCTCTGTTGTAATTTCAAACATATCGTCATCGGCAGTAAAATCATCGGCACCTGCATCCAGTGCATCCATCATAACGGTATCTTCGTCAAGTGAACCGTCATTTGCAATAATAATAACACCCTTGCGGTCAAACATCCAGCTTACCGAGCCGTTTGTACCAAGGTTACCGCCAAATTTGTCAAAATAGTGGCGCACATCGCCTGCAGTACGATTGCGGTTGTCTGTAAGAGTTTCTACAAGTACGGCAACGCCGTTGGGGCCGTAACCTTCGTATACTATATCTTCATAATTTGCAGTATTCTGTTCGCCAGCTGCCTTTGCAATAACTCGTGCAATGTTATCGTTGGGCATATTGTATGAACGAGCCTTTGCAATAGCATCTTTAAGACGTCCGTTTGTATCGGGGTTTGCACCGCCCGATTTTGCGGCAACGGCAATCTCCCTACCCATTTTGGTAAAAATCTTGGCTTTTTTAGCGTCTGATTTTTCTTTTTTATTTTTAATATTATTCCATTTTGAATGTCCTGACATTGTTATCCTCCAAGTATATATTGTGTGACAGGACTCGAACCAACATTGGTTTCACATGGAAAATTTACCTGAAACTTCAGTAAATTCCTTGAAAATACGCAAGTATTCCCCTCGTAATTTACCTTGTTTCAGAAAAATTTTTCTATGTGAAACTGCTTTGCACCTGCCATCTTGAAATTTTTGTTAAGATTTCAGTGCGACAGGTTGCAAGCGGGCTGACGCCCGTCAAAACCGACAATCTGAAAGATTACAAAAATTTCAGATGTCAGGCATTGAGAGTTCGAATCCCGTCACACTAAACATAATATATTCATTATAATATTGCACTATAAATCAACATATATTATATACTACTGTGCAATATTTGTCAAGGTACCCAGAGCGACTTTTATTCGATAATGTGACATTTTTTTGCAATTAAAAACATCTGGACAAAAACCTTGTCGTTTTATCTGATATCATACCGCAAAATCCGTATGTTTTGGGAAATAAACGGGACATTGCTTTTTACTTGGCATTATATTTTGCCTAATCTCCCAAACCACCGCTGTTTGCAGCGCATAAAACAAACAGGCGATAATTTTGAAATATTTTGGCGATTTGTTTTTGTTATAATTATAAATATGATGAATAAGTATAACATAGATAAGTGACAATATAGGTAGTTACACCTATCGACTTAAAACTATGGAAGGACGTGCGAAAAATGTTGAATGACAGTATTAACAATAATGAGGTACAGCTTATCGGCACTGTAGAAAGCGAGCTTTCTTACAGCCACGAGGTTTATGGAGAGGGGTTTTACAGATTTTTGCTTGACGTGCCCAGGCTCAGCGATATTTCGGACAAAATCAATATAACTGTATCCGAAAGGCTCCTTTCGGATGTTAATCTTGCAATAGGTCAGACAATTTGTGTTACTGGGCAGTTCCGCTCGTACAACAATTATTCCGAAAGCGGCAACAGGCTTATTTTAACCGTTTTTGCAAGAGATATTATAGCTGAAGAAGATGAAAATACAGGCAAAAACCCAAATCATATCTTTTTGAACGGATTTTTGTGCAAAAAGCCTGTTTACCGAACTACTCCCTTTGGCAGAGAGATTACGGATATTTTAATTGCCGTTAACCGTGCCTACAACAAATCAGACTATATCCCCTGCATTGCCTGGGGCAGAAATGCAAGATTTGCTTCAAGCCTTGAAGTAGGCGAAAACGTTAAAATTTGGGGCAGAATTCAATCAAGAGAATATCAAAAAAGAATTGACGAGGATAATGTGATTACAAAAACAGCTTACGAAATTTCCATTTCAAAAATGGAGGTTTCCACCAAGCCTAATATTCAGTTTGAAATAATTTGACAGGTATAAAGATGCCAGCAATTTCACACCATAATGATACAAATAATTATGGAGTGATTATATATGAAAAAAAAGCACAACGAGTTTAATGCGTTTAAAATGGAGCTTGCATCAGACATATCTGCAGACATAAAAGACGGCTACAACGGAGATTTGACAGCAAGGCAATCGGGTGCCGAGGGAGCAAGAGTTGCCCGCAAGATACTCGAGGATATGGAAATGGAAGCAAAAATGAATAAAGAATAGCAAAAACCGAAGCGAAATTCGCTTCGGTTTTTGCTTATATATTTTACCATTTTTTATAAAAGGAGAAAAAATTGATGTACAGCATTCAATTAAAAAATTATATTACCTATATACATATACAATTATTAATAAAAAACCGAAAAATTTGATGGAGTTTGAAAAAACAGAAGTCCCATAGGATATAATCCTATGGGACCGTAAGCCCGACGGTGTACTAAGGTACATCAATGCGGTGCTGTCGAAATCCTTGATTTCGTACACAGCACCTATGCAAAGATTTCCTGCAAAACGAGCACCATCTGTCGGTGCGAAGTTGAGCAGTAGAAATCTACTGCTGGGTGATGTTTATTCAAAATACGCAAATTTTGCGATTTTTATTATAATTGTGGGCCTGCCGCAACTAATGCCTTACCTGCATCATTGCCTGTGTACTTATCAAAGTTTTTAACAAAGCGTCCTGCAAGGTCTTTTGCTTTTACATCCCACTCAGCGCTATCAGCATAAGTATCTCTTGGGTCAAGGATACCTGTGTCAACACCCGGAAGCTCTGTTGGAACTGCGAGGTTGAAGTATGGGATTGTTTTTGTTTCCGCTTTAAGAATTGAGCCGTCGAGAATAGCATCTATAATACCGCGTGTATCCTTAATGGATATACGTTTGCCTGTGCCGTTCCAGCCTGTGTTTACGAGGTATGCTTTTGCACCGCTCTTTTCCATCTTTTTAACAAGCTCTTCAGCATACTTTGTTGGGTGGAGTTCGAGGAACGCCTGACCAAAGCAAGCTGAGAATGTTGGTGTAGGCTCTGTGATACCACGCTCGGTACCTGCAAGCTTTGAGGTAAAGCCTGAGAGGAAGTAGTACTGTGCCTGTTCAGGTGTAAGAACAGAAACAGGAGGAAGTACACCAAATGCATCTGCAGAAAGGAAGATTACATTTTTTGCATCCGGAGCTGCAGATACAGGGCGAACGATTTTTTCGATATGGTCGATAGGATATGATACACGGGTATTTTCGGTTACAGAACCATCGTCAAAGTCACATACGCCATTTGCATCAACAGTAACATTTTCGAGGAGTGCGTTACGTTTGATTGCATTGTAAATGTCCGGCTCAGAATCTTTGTCAAGGTTGATAACCTTTGCATAGCAACCGCCTTCAAAATTGAATACGCCGTTGTCATCCCAGCCGTGCTCATCGTCACCGATAAGAAGTCTTTTTGGGTCGGTAGAAAGTGTTGTTTTACCTGTACCCGAAAGGCCAAAGAAGAGAGCTGTATTTTCGCCGTTCATATCTGTGTTTGCTGAGCAGTGCATTGATGCCATGCCGTTCAACGGGAGGTAGTAGTTCATCATTGAGAACATACCCTTTTTCATCTCGCCGCCGTACCATGTGTTAAGTATAACCTGCTCACGTGATGTAATATTAAATGCAACAGCTGTTTCGGAGTTAAGTCCAAGCTCTTTGTAATTTTCTACCTTAGCTTTTGATGCGTTGTAGCATACAAAGTCAGGCTCAAAGCTTTCGAGCTCTTCGGCTGTAGGATTGATAAACATATTTTTTACAAAGTGTGCCTGCCAAGCTACTTCCATAATAAATCTGATAGCCATACGTGAATCTGCATTTGTACCGCAGAATACATCCATTACATAAAGCTTTTTGTTTGAAAGCTCTTTGATAGCAAGCGCTTTTAATTCTTTCCATGTATCTTCACTGCAAGGGTGGTTGTCATTTTTAAATTCATCAGATGTCCACCATACAGTGTCTTTTGAATTTTCATCCATAACAATAAACTTATCTTTAGGAGAACGACCTGTATAAATACCTGTCATAACATTAACTGCGCCAAGTTCTGTTTCCTGACCTTTTTCAAAGCCTTCAAGTGTTGGGTCTGTTTCTGCTGCAAACAATTCCTCATATGAAGGATTGTGAACAATCTCAGTTACTCCTGTGATACCATATTTGGTTAAATCTAACTGCTTCATTTTTTTACCTCTTTTCTTATTTATATTTTAACTATATGTTAACCAATTTAAAGTCATTTTATATTATATAATAAAATTTCACTTTTGAAAAGACTTTTTTGAAAAAATTTTCAAATTTGTTAATATATACCTATTTTATATATTGATGCAAAAAATTGTACTGTAAATTTTACAGTACAATTTTAATTTTGATTAATTTTTTGGTTTATATGAATCCTTAAGGCTTACTATTCTGTTAAATACAGGCTTTTCGCTTGTAGAGTCTTTATCCTTTACAAAGTAGCCCACTCTCATAAACTGGAATTTATCACCATCAACGGCATTTGCTATTGACGGCTCTGCATAGCCCTGCTTTACAACAAGGGAATTTTCGTTCAATCGGTCTGCAGCATCCTCGCAGTCGGGCTTTTCGGGGTCGATAAGCATATCGTACATACGGAGCTCACAAGGAACAGCATCTTTTTTGTTAACCCAGTGAATTGTGCCTTTAACCTTTTTGGTGCTTGTGCCGCCGCTGCGTGTTTCGGGGTCGTATTCGCAATGAACAACCATGCCCTCAGCCGTCTCTTCGTAGCCTGTACATTTTACTATATATGCACCCTTAAGGCGAACCTCGTTGCCAACAAACATACGGAAATATTTTTTGGGCGGCTCTACCATAAAGTCAGAAGCATCTATATAAAGCTCTTTGCCGAATGTAACCTGACGTTTGATTGGCTCATCCCCTACTGTCGATTCCACCTCAACAAGCTCTTCGCCCTCGTAGTTATCTATAACAAGCTTTATGGGGTCAGGCACTACCATTTTGATTTCGGTATGTGTTTTGAGATAATCTCTTACAAAATGCTCAAGATACTCATACTCACATTCGGAATATGCCTTTGAAACACCTGTGTTATTTATAAATTCTTTAAGAGCCTCGGGCGGATATCCCCTTCGGCGCATACCTGCAATTGTAGCCATACGCGGGTCATCCCAGCCTGATACAACGCCGTCCTCTACAAGCTTTTTGAGAAATCTCTTGCCGAGAATTACATTTTTTACATTAAGGCGTGCAAACTCAATTTGACGGGGCGGATTGGGAAATCTGCCGGAGCTTGAAACCGACCAGTTGTAAAGAGGTCGTCTTTCTTCAAACTCAGGGCCGCAAAGAGAGTGTGTAACTCCTGCTATTGCATCAAGAATCGGTGATGCGTAATCGTACATTGGATATATGCACCACTTGTCGCCTGTGCGATGATGAGATTTGTGCATAATACGATAAATTACAGGGTCACGCATACACATAATGGGTGATGCCATATCTATTTTTACTCTGAGTGTACGGCTGCCCTCGGGGAACTCGCCATTTTTCATACGCATAAACAAATCAAGGTTTTCCTCTACACTTCTGTTGCGGTATGGGCTCTCTTTTCCCGGTTCGGTTAATGTTCCGCGGTAATCGTGCATCTCATCTGCGGTAAGGTCGCATACAAATGCTTTACCCTCCTTTATAAGCTGAACGGCAATGTCAAACAAATCATCGTAGTGGTCGGATGCAAAATATTCCTTATCCCAGTCAAATCCAAGCCAGTGAAGGTCATTTTTTATTGCCTGAACAAACTCGTCACTTTCTTTACCCGGGTTGGTATCATCAAAATACAAAAAGCATTTACCGCCGAATTTTTTTGCCAGACCAAAGTTGATACACGCAGATTTTAAATGTCCGAGATGCAAATATCCGTTTGGCTCGGGGGGCATACGTGTTTTTACAACGTTGTCAGGGACCTTACCCTCTTTTAAATCTGCCTCGATATTATCTTCGATAAAATTTTTAACAAGTACAAATTCGTTATCCATATATAGTATCCTTTCAGATGAAATGTTACATAATTATATATAGTTTACCATCTTTGCTTAGAGTTTTCAAGATATTTTTTGAAAAAACCTTTTATACAAAAAACAGTAATGTTTCAATTGTGTTACAATTATACTATTTTTATCAAAATATTGTATTTTTGTATTGACAAGCACACTATATATGGTATAATTGATTACAGGTAGAGAAACAGTCAAGGCAATAAAAATTACTCCCCAAACAGTGTTATTTCTTCGATTTGGGGAGGTTTTTTGCCCTAAAAACGCTAAAACAGGCTATTTCAGGAGGGGGAAAACATATGAAGATTATTAAACGAAGCGGCAGCGAGGTTGATTTTGATATATCAAAAATTATCGTCGCTATTAACAAGGCAAACAACAGTGTTGCCGAAAATTTAAGGCTCACAGGCGATCAGGTTAAGGAAATTGCCGACAAGGTTGCAAGCCAGTGTGCCAATGTTACCAGAGCCCTTGGTGTGGAAGAAATTCAGGACCTTGTGGAAAACGAAATTATGGACAAAAAGGCTTTTGCGGTTGCAAGATCATATATTACATACCGTTATACAAGAGCCCTTGTTCGTAAGACAAATACAACCGACGACCAGATTCTTTCACTTATAGAATGTAACAATGAAGAAGTCAAGCACGAAAATTCAAACAAAAACCCTACTGTAAACAGCGTACAGCGTGACTATATGGCAGGTGAAATAAGCAAGGACATTACAAAAAGACTTTTGCTCCCTGCAGAGATTGTACAGGCTCACGAGGAGGGTCTTATACACTTTCACGATGCGGACTATTTTGCACAGCATATGCACAACTGTGACCTTGTAAACCTTGAGGATATGCTTACAAACGGCACTGTTATTTCGGGCACTATGATAGAAACCCCCCACAGCTTTTCAACAGCCTGCAACATTGCAACACAGATTATTGCACAGGTTGCATCATCACAGTACGGCGGTCAGAGTATATCCCTTACACATCTTGCTCCTTTTGTTGACGTAAGCAGACGTAAAATACGCAAGGATGTTGAGGTTGAAATTGCACTCACTGGTGCTACACCATCTGAAAAAATAATTTGTGACATTGTTGAAAAACGTCTCAAATCCGAAATAGAAAAAGGCTGTCAGATGATTCAGTACCAGGTTGTTACACTTATGACAACAAACGGTCAGGCACCTTTTGTTACAGTGTTTATGTACCTTAACGAAGCAAAAGACGAGCAAACACGTCACGACCTTGCAATGATTATAGAAGAAATGCTCCGTCAGAGAATTGTGGGCGTTAAAAATGAGGAAGGCGTGTGGATTACCCCTGCATTCCCCAAGCTTATATATGTGCTTGAAGAAGACAATATTCACGAGGATTCAAAATACTACTATCTTACAAAGCTTGCGGCAAAATGTACCGCAAAAAGAATGGTACCTGACTATATTTCCGAAAAAATGATGCTCAATCTTAAGATTGACAAAAACGGCGAAGGTCACTGCTACACTTGTATGGGATGTCGCTCATTCCTTACTCCGTATGTTGACGAAAACGGCGAGCCGAAATATTACGGCAGATTTAACCAGGGTGTTGTTACAATCAACCTTGTTGACATTGCTCTTTCGTCAGGTGCAGATATGGAAAAATTCTGGAAGATATTTGACGAAAGACTTGAGCTTTGCTATGAAGCTCTTATGTGCCGCCACAACAGACTCAAAGGCACACTCAGCGATGCCGCTCCAATCCTGTGGCAGTATGGCGCACTTGCAAGACTCAAAAAAGGCGAGCCTATTGACAAGCTCCTTTATGGCGGATATTCTACAATATCTCTTGGATATGCAGGTCTTTACGAGTGTGTAAAATATATGACAGGCAAATCTCACACAGACCCCACTGCAACACCATTTGCACTTGAAGTTATGAGATATCTCAACGCAGCTACAAAACGTTGGAAAGAGCAGGAAAACATAGACTTTTCTATCTATGGTACTCCCCTCGAGTCTACAACATACAAGTTTGCAAAATGCCTGCAAAAGAGATTTGGTATAATTGAGGGCGTTACAGACAAAAACTACATTACAAACAGCTACCACGTACATGTAACAGAGCCTATTGATGCGTTTACAAAGCTCTCGTTTGAATCGCAGTTCCAGGCGCTCTCGCCAGGCGGTGCAATAAGCTATGTTGAGGTGCCCAATATGCAGCACAACTTAGAGGCAGTGCTCAATGTTATGAAATACATTTATGACAACATTATGTATGCAGAGCTCAACACAAAATCCGACTACTGTCAGGTATGCGGCTTTGACGGCGAAATTCAGATTGTTACAGACGCCGACAACAAGCTTATTTGGAGATGCCCTAACTGCGGCAACACCGACCAGTCAAAAATGAATGTAGCCCGCAGAACCTGCGGTTACATAGGCACACAGTACTGGAATCAGGGCAGAACTCAGGAGATTAAAGAACGAGTTTTGCACCTGTAATCAGAGGACCAATAAGGACTGCTAAAAAATAGTGCAGAATGGACAAACTGAACCCCAAACTTGTTTTGGGGCTTGCCCGAAGGCGTATGTGATACGTCGAGGGTGAAGTTTGTTCAGAGTTCAATGGCATACAATAAAAAGAAAACCGCAAATTCAACATTTGCGGTTTTCAACATAATTGATGATTTCATTTAAAAAGTCCACTTTTAAACACACTTCAGCCATTGAACGGTCTGTGCATTTTTTTAAGTCCACACACGAAAGGAAATTTTGTTTATGAATTACGGTGAAATTAAAAATTACGACATAGCAAACGGCATAGGTGTAAGAGTTTCGCTTTTTGTGTCGGGCTGCACTCACAGATGCAAAAACTGCTTTAATCCCCAAACATGGGATTTTAACTTTGGAAAAGAGTTTACCGACGAAACCGAAAACGAAATTTTAAAAATGCTGGAGCCCGACTATATTACAGGGCTTACAGTGCTTGGCGGAGAGCCTTTTGAGCCTGCCAACCAGCAGCGGCTTTTGCCATTCTTGCAAAGAGTAAAAGCTAAGTACCCAAGCAAAACAATATGGATATATTCGGGATATCTTTTGGATGAAGAGCTTTTAAAGCCAAGCCGTGCAAGATGCGAATATACAGATGAAATTCTTGCGCTTACCGATGTACTTGTAGACGGTGAATTTGTGGAAGAGCTCAAAAACATTACTCTTTTATTCCGCGGTTCGTCCAATCAGAGAATTATTGACGTGCCAAAAACACTTAAGGAAAACAAAATAGTAATTAAAGAGCTATCTTAAATTAATGTAAAATATTGTATATCAACTGTTTACATTAAACAATATTTATGTTATTATGAACTATATGGCATTTATTTGTCATATAGTTTTTTAATATTTGTTTTGGAGGAGAGAAAAGTGAACTTTATTTTGGAAAACATGGATTTTCTGTACACGGGCGTTATGAACATTTCGTGGCAAATGCTTGTAATGTGGGCAATTGGTGCAGTACTTATTTACCTTGCAATTGCAAAGGATATGGAACCTACACTCCTTTTACCTATGGGCTTTGGAGCAATTCTTGTCAACCTGCCTTTTTCGGGTGCGATAGAAACACTCACAACCCTATATAATGCAGGTATTGCAAATGAGCTGTTCCCCCTTATTTTGTTTATCGGTATCGGTGCAATGATAGACTTTGGCCCATTGCTCTCCAACCCCAAGCTTATGATATTTGGTGCGGCTGCACAGTTTGGTATATTCCTCACACTGTGCCTGGCATCTATGTTTTTTGATACACTTGACGCAGCGTCAATTGCAGTTATCGGTGCGGCAGACGGTCCTACATCCATTGTTGTTGCAAACAAGCTGGGTTGTCAGTATCTCGGCGCAATTATGGTTGCAGCATACTCGTATATGGCTCTTGTGCCTATTATTCAGCCGCCTGTTATAAAGGCTCTTACAACAAAAAAAGAGCGTATGATACGTATGGAATACAAGGAAACAAGCGTATCCAAAACAACAAAAATTGTGTTCCCTATTATAATCACTGTTATTGCAGGCCTTGTAGCGCCTGAGTCCGTATCACTGGTAGGCTTCCTTATGTTTGGTAACCTTATAAGAGAATGCGGCGTGCTCAACTCACTTTCCGAAACAGCGCAAAAAGTGCTTGCAAACCTTATTACAATATTCTTAGGTATTACAATTGCAACAAAAATGCAGGCAGATTTGTTCCTCAGAATTGACACACTTGTAATTATGGGTCTTGGTCTTTTTGCATTTATATTTGATACTGCAGGCGGTGTGCTTTTTGCAAAGCTGATAAACCTTTTTGCAAAGAAAAAAATCAATCCTATGATTGGTGCCGCAGGTATTTCGGCGTTCCCTATGTCGGGCAGAGTTGTTCACAAAATGGGACTTAAAGAGGACCCGCAAAACTTCCTTCTTATGCATTCAATAGGTGTTAACGTATCGGGTCAGATTGCATCGGTTATTGCAGGCGGACTTATTCTTAACTTCTTTATGTAAGTCGGCAGCGCCAACAGGCAATTCGCGCAGTATATTAATAACAGAAAGGAACAACAATAATGAATATTAATCCTTTAAATTTTGTAGCAAACTTAAAATATATGGTTGGCGGAATGATTGGTATATTTATAGTAATAGGCATAATTATTCTTGCAACTATGTTAATTAACAAAATATTTTCAAAATAAGCGGCAAGTTGCCGCTTCCATTTCGCGCGCAAGTAACAGATACGCGAATACAATTCAATCATATAAAAAATGCGTTTCTTACACAAAAATGAGAAACGCATTTTTCTTATTCATTATAATATTTATATATAATGCTATATTATTTGCCAAGCTCCTGTGTTCTGTTGTATGATGCATTTACCGCTTGTTTTACAATATTTTCAAAATCATTATCCATAAGTGATTCAACACCTTTTATTGTTGAGCCACCAGGTGAACATACTTCCTTCCTTAACGCTTCGGGTGGCTTTCCTGTTTCCAGCATAAGTGCCGCTGTGCCTTCCATCATTTTTGCGGCATAAAGTATTGCTTTTTCTTTTTTAAGTCCGTTGTGCTCGCCGCCTTTTGCAAGATTCTCTGCAAAAAGTGCCGCAAATGCAGGGGCACAACCCATTACAACAGTTGCTATATCTATGAGATTTTCGTCGATTTTATCAACAAGACCGCCCATAGAGAGCGCATCTGCAACAAATGCTTCTTTTTCCTTTGCAAGATAGTTTGAACAATATACTATTACACCTTTACCTATGGCAACGGGAGTATTGGGCATAATTCGCACTACGGCAACAGCTCCCCCTGCCATTTCGCATATTTTATCGGTAGTTAAACCTGCCGCCATGGAAATGAGTACAATTTCGCTTTTTCTGCTTTGCAATATATCTTTAATTTCAAGGAGCACCTGCTCCATCATCTGCGGCTTTACGCCCAAAAATATATAGTTGCATTGCTGTGCAACGGTTTTGTTATCAAGCACAACGGCATCAATTTCGTCTGCAAGGAGCTGCGCTTTTTGTGTGCTTCTGTTGGCAAGGGCAATATTTTTGCCGCTTTTACACTTTGCAACGGCTTTTGCAATGGCACTGCCCATATTACCTGTTCCTATAAAACCAAAGGTATATTTCATAATTCAACCTCCATCTGTTACCTGATATGTCCGTCACCTGTAATAATATACTTATAGGTATTTAGTTCTTCCAATCCCATAGGGCCCCTTGCGTGAAGCTTTTGAGTGGAAATACCCATTTCGCAGCCCAGCCCAAACTCGCCGCCGTCGGTAAAGCGTGTTGATGCATTTACATATACTGCGCTACTATCTGTCATGGCGCAAAATACGTTTGCAGTGTTTACATTCTCTGTAACTATTGCCTCACTGTGACCTGTGCTGTGGGACAGTATGTGGTCTATTGCCTCATTTACATTCTCAACAATTTTTACTGCCATAATATAATCGAGGAACTCTGTGTCAAAGTCGTTATCTCCTGCGAGGATGCAATCTATAATGTCGCATACCTGTTGTGTACCGCGTATTTCAACGACAGGGAGATTGTTATACCGTCTTGAGTCCACCAAAACCTCTTTGAGCTTTGGCAAAAATTTATTTGCAATATCTTTATGCACAAGGCAAACCTCTGCCGCATTGCACACAGATGGTCTGCTTGTTTTTGCATTTTCTACTATTTTAACAGCCTTTTGTATGTCTGCATCTTTGTCTATATACAAGTGACAAATACCTGTACCTGTCTGAATACACGGAACGGTGGCGTTTTTTACGCAGGCATTAATTAATCCTGCACCGCCGCGGGGTATAAGCATATCTATAAGACCGTTTGCGGTCATCATCTCGTTTGCACTGTCGCGACTTGTGTCTTTTACAAGGCTTATGCAATCGGGATTTATTCCTGTTTTTTTCAAGCCCGATTTAAGAGCATCTACTATTGCATTTGCACTATGTGCCGCTTCTTTGCCGCAGCGGAGTACGCAGGCATTACCGCTTTTTATGGAAAGTGCCGCTGCATCACTTGTTACATTTGGGCGGCTTTCGTATATGATACCCACAACGCCAAAGGGAACAGAAACTTTTTTAACATTAAGTCCGTCAGCTCGTGTGTACTCCTTTATCACCCTGCCGCAAGGGTCATCGAGCTTTGCCACCTGACGCATACCCTCTGCCATTGCTTCAATTCGGCTTTTGTTAAGCATAAGGCGGTCTATCATTACATCTGATATAACGCCGCGGGATTTTTCCACATCTGCTCTGTTTGCATCAATAATTTCATCTGCATTTTGCAAAAGAGCATCTGCCATAAACATCAGAGCCTGTGTTTTTGTTTCACTGTCAAGCATTGCAAGACAAGTGCTCGCTTTTTTTGTATTTACAAGTATTGAACGTGTAGCTTCCATAAAGATGTTTTACTCCTTTGCAATAAATCTTGTGCCTATGTTTTTACCTTCGGCAATATCATATAAAATTTCGGGGTTTTCGCCGTTTGCAATAATCATATCGCAGCCGCTCTCTGTGCAGATTTTTGCCGCGTTAATTTTTGATACCATGCCGCCTGTGCCAAGGCTGCTGCCCGAGCCGCCGCCAAGAGCGATAATATCGTCGTTTATATCGGTTACTGTTTCTATAAGTTTTGCGTCTTTATTTTTGTGCGGGTCTGCACTATAAAGTCCGTCTATATCGGATAGCAGCACAAGCAAATCCGCCTTTACACTTTTGGCAACTATTGCAGCAAGTGTGTCATTATCACCTATACCGATTTCCTCAGTGGAAACAGTGTCATTTTCGTTAATAACAGGGAGCACCCCAAGCTCGAGCAGGCGGTACATTGTGTTTTTAAAATTGTTGTAGCTCTCCTCACTTCGCACATCGTAGCCTGTTAAAAGTATCTGTGCAACAGTGTGGTTGTACTCCGAAAAAAGCTTATCGTATGTATACATAAGCTCGCACTGCCCTACTGCCGCGGCTGCCTGCTTTGTTGCCATATCGTCAGGGCGGCGGCTTAAGTTAAGCTTGCCAACACCCATACCTATTGCACCCGAGGACACAAGTATTACCTCTATTCCCGAATTTTTTAAATCGCTTATCACCTTGCAAAGGCTCTCTACATGGCGAATGTTTATTCTGCCTGTGGAATGTGCAAGGGTTGATGTGCCTACTTTTATTACAAGACGCATAATCGTTTTCTCCTACTATTTTGTATTGCCATTGGAGTTCGGATAGTACTTCAATGGCTAAGCATTATTCTACCACGAATGACAGAATGTGTCAATTAATATAATGTGCAAAAAATTAAGTTTGTCTATGGTCACACACAATTTGTCCTCATCATATAATCTACATTGGAGGTGTTTTTGTGTTTTCTTTTCTTATTCCGTTTTTATATGCCCTGCCAAATATGTTTTTTATGATATCGTATGTGTCGGGTGTCAATTCTTTTCAGCATCCGCTAAGTGCTACCGAAGAACAAATGTATCTCGAAAAATATATGGCAGGCGATATTGAGGCACGAAATATTTTGATAGAACGAAACTTAAGGCTTGTTGCACACATTGTAAAAAAGTATTCGCAGTCGGAATGTGATAATGATGACTTGATTTCCATAGGTACCATCGGGCTTATAAAAGCCATATCATCCTTTAAGCCTGACAAAGGTGTTAGGCTTGCTACATATGCCGCAAAGTGCATCGACAACGAGATACTCATGTCACTGCGAGCAAACAAAAAAAGGCAAAACGAGGTGCTGCTTCAAGACCCTGTGGGCAAAGACAAGGATGGACGCGAAATAACTCTTATTGACAAGCTCAGCGCCGACGGAGAGGATGTATTTGACGAGGTTGACGTTAAGCTGCAGCTATCCGCCCTTTTTAAAAGTATGAAAAAAATACTTACACCAAGGGAGAAAAAAATAATTGAGCTGCGCTACGGACTTGCAGGTGAAAATGTGTATACTCAGCACGATATTGCAAAAATGATGAATATTTCACGCTCCTATGTGTCAAGAATAGAAAAAAAGGCAATTCAGAAGCTATTTAAAAAATTAAACGAGGACTAAGTTTACAGTTTATTCATTATTTAATTATTGACTTTTGTTACCATATTTGATAGAATAAATAAATTATAATATTTGGAGGCTCGAAAATGACATACCACGACAAAAGCATTTCGCAGATTTGCGATAATTTTGGTACCGACGCTCAAAAAGGCTTAAGTACCGATGCCGTAAATTCCCAAAGAGAAAAATACGGTGAAAACAAATTACGCGAAAAGAAGAAGAAAACCACTCTTGCACGTTTTGCCGATCAGTTTAAGGATGCAATGATACTTATACTGCTTGTAGCGGCAGCAATATCCTTTGCAATTGCGTGTATTGAACAGAACCCCAAAGAGTTTTTTGAACCATTCCTTATTATACTCATTGTTGTAGTAAACGCAATTATGGGAGTTATGCAGGAAAGCAAAGCAGAAAAAGCCCTTGAAGCATTAAAGGGAATGTCTGCGCCCCACGCAAAGGTTGTGCGTAACGGCATTAACGATATAATTGATGCATCAGACCTTGTTCCAGGCGATGTTATAAAGCTTGAGGCGGGCGACTTTGTACCAGCAGATGCGCGGATTATAAGCAGCTCTGCACTCAAGTGTGAAGAATCTGCTCTTACAGGTGAATCGGTACCGGTAGAAAAGGATGCTGATGCAGCCATAGATGAAAATGCAGCTCTCGGCGACAGAGTTAATATGGTATTTTCGGGCTCAAGTATAACATACGGCAGTGCGGTGGCAATAGTTACCGCAACAGGTATGGATACCGAAATGGGCAAAATTGCCAACCTCCTTGACAACGAGGCAGAAACACTGACTCCACTGCAGAAAAAGCTTGCGCAGCTCGGCAAATACCTTGGCTTTATGGCACTTGCCGCATGCGGAATTATATTTGTTGTAGGACTTGCAAACAGTATTCCCGCACTTGAAATATTTATGACCTCAGTATCCCTTGCAGTTTCGGCAATACCCGAGGGCTTACCTGCAATTGTAACAATTGTGCTCTCTATAGGTGTTCAGCGAATGGTTAAAAAGAATGCCATCATACGCCGACTCCCTGCAGTAGAAACTCTTGGCGGTGCATCAGTCATATGCTCCGACAAAACAGGTACGCTTACACAAAACAGAATGACTCTTGTAAAAGCATATACAGATACCGACGGAAATACCGAGGATATCGGTGCAAACGGCGACAATGTAAAAAAACTTCTTATGTACGCGTGCCTTTGCTGTGACGGAACAGTAGTTATGGAGGATGGCAAAGCAAAGCACATTGGTGACCCCACCGAAACAGCTATTGTGTACGCCGCTTATAAACAAGGCATGGTAAAAGAAGAGCTGCTCCAAAAATACACAAGAATTTTTGAGCTGCCCTTTGACTCTGACCGAAAGCTTATGTCTACAGTAAATATCATTGACGGAAAAACAGTTGTTATTGTAAAAGGTGCATTTGACGTGATGGCACAAAGATGTGTGTCGGGCAACATTGAAAAAGCAAAACAAATCAACAACGCTATGAGCTCAGACGCACTCAGAGTGCTTGCAGTTGGCTATAAAGAAATTGATGCACTCTCCGAAAATCCATCAAGTGAAAATCTTGAATGTGACCTTACCTTTATGGGTCTTGTGGGTATGATTGACCCGCCGCGCCCTGAGGCAAGAGATGCGGTTGCACTTTGCCGCAAAGCAGGCATCAAGCCTGTAATGATAACAGGCGACCACATTGTAACTGCATCGGCAATTGCAAAAGACCTTGGCATTATGAGAGATGGTGACCGTGCCATAACAGGTGCCGAGGTTGATGCAATGACCGACCGCGAGCTTGATGAATGTATAGAGAGTATTTCGGTATATGCACGTGTTTCGCCCGAAAACAAAATACGTATAGTAAAAGCCTGGCAGCGCAAAGACCAGGTAGTTGCCATGACAGGTGACGGCGTAAACGATGCCCCTGCACTCAAGGCTGCCGACATAGGCTGCGCAATGGGTATAACGGGTACAGATGTTGCCAAAGGTGCTGCAGATATGACACTTACAGACGACAACTTTGCTACTATTGTTGATGCCGTAAGAGAAGGTCGCGGCATTTACGCAAACATAAAAAAGGTTGTAGGATTTTTGCTTGGTACAAACATTGGTGAGGTTATAACAGTATTTACCGCAATGATGCTGTGGCACAAATCACCGCTTGCATCTATGCAGCTATTATGGATTAACCTTGTAACAGACAGTATGCCTGCAATTGCCCTTGGTATGGAGGCTGTTGAAAAGGATATAATGGATGTAAATCCAAAGCCAAAAAATGAAGGCCTTTTTGCACACGGCTATGGTGTACGAACTGTGCTACAGGGCGTTATGTTTGGTGCGCTTTCGCTTATTGCATTTTACCTTGGTGTTAAATACACAGGTGATGACAACGGAGGAAGGACAATGGCGTTTATAGTGCTTGCCCTTTCGCAGCTTGTACAGAGTTACAATATGCGCTCTGAGCATTCACTGTTTACCATAGGTATATTCACAAACAAGAGGCTCAACGTTGCGGCACTAACATCGCTCATACTTGTGCTTGCAGTTGTGTTTACACCGATTGCAGGTGCATTTAAGCTTATTAAACTTTCTGCACCGTTGTATATAACAGCATTTATTCTTGTGCTTATTCCTTTACCTGTAATGGAATTTGCAAAAGCAATAGGACTTATAAAAGCAAGACATCACAAATAAATATAAAGATATTACAGTCATCCTGTTGTAGGGTGAATTCACGAATGCACCATTTTCGGGCGATTCGTGAATCGCCCCTACGATGTTTAAAATGTACATTTAATAAATCTTTTTTCTGTTACTATATAGTCCATTTTTATATCGTGGAGCGCAGCAGGAATTTTGCTGCAAACCTGCGAGTCGTAGCAGTACCCTACCTTAACCGCAGATGTATTTTGCAAAAGCATATCGTAGCAGCCCTTGCCAAAGCCAAGCCTGCCCCCGCCTGCATCAAAAGCAATACCAGGTACCACAATCACATCTATTTGTGATACATCTGCAGTATCAGCGTTTTGTGGCTCACTTACCAAAAATGCGCCTTTTGCAAACTCTGTTGTGCTTGTTGCATAAACAGGCGTAATTATGCCGCTTTTTTCTTCGGTCACAGGCAAAATTACACTTTTGCCGTCAGCAAAAGCCCCACTCAATATGAGCGATGTGTCAGTTTCGTTGCCGAGGGGCATATAAAGCATTATCTGCTTTGCATTTTTGTATATATCACTGTTTAAAAATGTATTTGCCGCGGAAAGGCTTTTTATTTTAGCATCCTGCACAGACATTTCTTTTCGTTTTTGCTTATATGTATTTCGCAAATTGTTTTTGCGTCTGCTTATTATGCTTTGCATAATATTATGTTTGATTTTACATATCAGCTCTATTGCAATTTGGTTGGATATCTGCCCCATTGTAATGTCACTCCTTTTGTTTATTATAACACACCCAGGTAGAAATAACAATGCACAAAACAAAAAACACACCCCGTCGGGTGTGTTTTTTGTATTTAATCAAATTACACGTTGTTATTTTTGCGCCATTCGTCAGCTTTGGCAGGTGACATTCTTGTTATAGCCTCTTTGGGGTATTTTGAAGCTTCGCCGCCGTTGGTATAAAGAAAATACTTGCCGTCTGCAGTTACATAAAGGCTTTCTTCATATCCGTCTGCATCGCCGAATGCACCAAAAGTATTTCTGGCAATAAGCTCTGATTTTTCTGTATCATACTCAATTTTGCAAATAATTTTTTTCATAAATAGTTACACCTCCTTGTTTTAAATATATTATAACATAGTTTGTGTATTAATTCAACAAAAAAACGTCGAATTAACTTAGTTCTGCATAAAAATCTGCTCTCCCTTTATGAGCGGGTACGAAACAAGGGTATCACCGTCAAGATTTTCGCGGTGCATATCTACAGCGGTAATGCCGCGATTTTGGTAAGTGCTGTAATAATATATTCCCTTGGTTGCATTAATGCAGCTTGAATATACTGTGTACTCATATTTATCATCCACCATAACACATCCCTTTTGCTGCTCCACAGATGTGAGAATATGATAAAACTGGCTTATGCTTTCACTCTCTGTGGTGCCGCATACCGAGTTCATTTTTGTAAATGCCGCCTTTACAAAGCGCGAATTTGACGACAAATCGCCAGGTAGCCCAATAGCTCCCATACCTCTTGAATATGCATCAAGGGAAAGCTTTGTGCTGAAGTTGTTTATAACCTGCTTGTTTGATAAGCTCATATAGTTATTAAGGGTAAAAAGATGATAAGGAAAATCGGGGCTGTTTGTAAGTACACCCACAGGGTTGTTGTGCACCTTGAGCCCGCTTCGCGTGGATTCCACAACAATTGAACGTCTGCTGTCAGAAATCATCCAGTGCAGAGAGGTAGCTTTGAGCTCATCGCTGAAATTATCGTTTGTGATATTTATTTGACCTATAAAGCCCTCTGCCTCGTCAACAGTTGCACAGTTAGACACAACCCAGGGGATAAACTCAAAGGATGAAATATTTGTGCAATTTTTTTTGTGCTCAAAATATTGTGCAAAGCTCGGAAAGCTCAGTGCTGCAATGCAAAGCCCCTTTTCGTTGGCGGCATCGTAAAAAAGCGGATATTTATCCACCACATACGCCATACCTATTACTGCATAGTGGCTCCCAATTATGCCTAGATGCAAATAATTTATGGGATAATTGCGTGGCATTATGGTAACGGTTTCGCCCAAGGTATATTCTATATCAAGATTTCTGCCAAAGTAGTGATTTGTGGTATTGTAACTAAGTGCAGTACACATAAAAAAACTCCTTTTGTAAGATAAGGTTAGTTTATCTTAACAAAAGGAGTTTTATACTTATATTATTTCCTGTTCCAGCTCTTTATACTGACAGGTATTGAAAAAATCAAAAATAGAAATACCCAAGCCGTCACACAAACAAGGAAAGAAAATAAGCGGACACAAATTCTTGTGAATAACAAAAATACAAAATGCTCGCTCCTTCACTCAAATACTGATGCATAATTATTCAAAAAATATCCTGCTGATTGATAACCGATATACCTGCATCAACAAGTGCATTTGTAGCTTTGTCGTTGTTGTCTACTCTGAAAATCATATATGCCCTTCCCTCAACATTTGACATAAATGCGTATGTATATTCCACGCTGACATCTGCTTTTGAAAGCACGCCGAGTATGGCAGCCATACTTCCGGGCGAATCGTTTAATGCAACTGCTAAAACTGATGTTGCAGTAACGGTGTAACCCTCCCTTTTGAGTATATCACGGGCCTTGTCGGGATTGTCGGTGATAATGCGGAGTATACCAAAGTCCTGTGTATCTGCAATAGAAAGTGCCTTTAAATTGATGTTGCTTTTTGCAATAAACTCGGTTACCTCGGCAAGGGAGCCTTTTTTGTTCTCTATAAAAATCGAAATCTGTTTAACACTCATTGTTTTAACCTTCTTTCTATTTTAATTATTAATAAAGCTTTCTCTTATCTACAACTCTTACTGCCTTGCCCTCACTTCGTGTGATGCTTTTTGGAGGAACAAGGTGCATTTTGGGGTTGATGCCAAGCATTGTTTTAACCGCTGCCGCAAGCTGTTTTTCTTTTTCGGCAATTTCTTTAACAGTGTCGGAGAAATTTTCGGACGAAAGCTCTACATATACGTCAAGTGTATCGGTATTGTTTTCGCGGTCTACCTCTATGCGGTAGTTTGGTGTATAGCCCTGATCCAAAAGCACAGTTTCTATCTGCGACGGGAACACATTAACACCTCTGATAATAAGCATATCGTCACTTCTGCCCATAGGCTTGCTCATTTTAACAAAGGTTCTGCCACAGGAGCATTTTTTTCTTGTGAGCACGCAAATATCTCTTGTGCGATATCTGAGCAAAGGAAAAGCCTCTTTGTCTACGCTTGTAAGCACAAGCTCACCTACGCTGCCCTCAGGGAGCACCTCGCCTGTGTCGGGGTCAATAATTTCGGCAATGTAGTGGTCTTCGTTGATGTGCATACCTGTCTGTTCCTCACATTCAAAAGACACACCGGGGCCTGCAAGCTCTGTAAGACCATATATATCGTAAGCTTTTATGCCGAGAGATTTTTCTATATCGCGGCGCATTTCTTCTGTCCATGCTTCTGCGCCAAAAATACCCGCCTTGAGTGAAATATCATCGGTAGTGTAGCCCATTTCTTTTAATGTTTCGCCAATGTATGCAGCATAAGAGGGAGTACAGCATATAATTGTTGACTGCAAATCCATCATAAACTGAATTTGTCTTTCGGTATTACCCGACGACATAGGAAGTGTAAGGCAGCCTACCTTGTGCGAACCGCCATTGAGCCCCGGACCGCCGGTAAAAAGTCCGTAGCCATAGCACACCTGACACACATCGTCTTTTGTGCCGCCAACAGCCATAATTGCTCTTGCGCAGCAATCCTCCCAGATATCAATATCGTGCTGAGTGTAAAATGCCACAACACGCTTGCCTGTTGTACCGCTTGTAGACTGAATTCGCACGCAGTCAGAAAGAGGGCGCGCCATAAGGCCATAGGGATATGCTTCTCTGAGGTCTGATTTTGTCAAAAACGGAAGCTTATGTAAATCATCAACAGACTTAATATCTTCAGGCTTAACGCCTTTTTTGTCCATAAGGTCACGATAATAAGCAACGTTTTGGTATACATTTTCTACCTGCTTAACAAGAAGCTCACTCTGAAGCTCTCTGATTTTTTCAACAGGCATGGTTTCAAGCTCTTTTTGGTAATAATTACCCATTTTATATCATTCCTTTCAAAATTATTTATCTTAAATATATCTTATCATAAAAATAATAAAATAGCAATTACATTTTGCACAGCCATCAGATGAGCAAACAAAACAACAAAACACCGCATAAACACTAGGAAAACCAGTATTTATGCGGTGTTTGATTTTGGTCGGAGTGACAAGACTTGAACTTGCGGCCCCTAGACCCCCAGTCTAGTGCGCTACCAGCTGCGCCACACCCCGAAACACAATATTTATGATACTACAAAATTTGAAAAATGTCAATACAAAATTACTGTTGTTCGGGAATTATTATTGCTGCAACAAAATAAGCAAAAATCCCTGTAAAAAATGAGAAAAAAATTGCAACTGCACACAAAAGGCGAACCAGTGTCGGGTCTATATTAAAATACTCAGCAATTCCGCCGCACACACCGCATATTTTTTTATTTGTTGATGATTTGTATAATCTTTTCATACTGAATTTCTCCTTTGTAATCTATATTATGTATTATACAACTAAAGTGCAAATATGTCAACAAACAAGGCTGCCGATTTGCAGCCTTGTTTGTTGGTTGATTTATAAATTATTCATAAATTTATTTGATTACTACAATTTCGCTCAGAAAATCTTTTCACAACATTTCTCTCTTTGTAGCTTATTTTATAACCTCAACATCTGCAACAATTGCCTCTGCATCAAGGCCCTGAATTCTAAGGTCGGTGCAATGACTGCAGCGGTTTGACATATTTATTTCATCAATTACAACCTCTGCGGTTTTCCATGTGTTTGTACCTGTGTATCTTATAGTATGGCACTTGTCCTCGTGGTTTGCAACATCGTAATTATCTTTCTCAGCAGATGTGTAATATATCATAAGTCCGCCGAGTTGTTTATCCATATATGTAATTTTAAGCTTTATACTTGTGTTTACATCTGTGGTTATGCTGTCGTTGATATCTGCAAACATTGAGCTCCAACGCGGGATTATGTAGCACTTTTTGCCGTCAATTTCGCCATCATCTACCTGACATGAGCAAAATTCGCCGTCGTTATATGATACAAAAGTAACATCATCATTCATTTTTACTCTGCCGCCGGGATAATCATTGTATGTGATGTCTGATATATCCATCCATGCACACGCAAGTCTGTGGTCTTTGTTTGGGTTTGTCATAACAAAGCTTACATACTTTCGCTTTGGTGCAATAATCGGATGTGGCTGAAACGGATGATTGCCCCCTCTCGGGCAGGAATAATCCGCAAGCACATACGAGCGGTATGTACGAGTGTCAACAAGTACAACCTTTACGTGAGGGCAATGCTCAATTACGTCTGCTGTAACCCAGTTGTCATCGTCGGACGGATAGCAGTGCCAGTAGTCAAAATCGTGGTTGAGATACTCGCGGTTGTTGCCGTCCTTGTCTATGCGGACAAGACCGCATTTACCCACGTTATCTACATATATTGATTTAGGATATTTTACAAAATATGCATATTCTCCGCTTATGCCCCATACTTCGTGACCTGTTGTTTCTCCTGTAATAGCTTCGTTGCCGCGGACACCTGCCTGTATAAACAGCTGTTTCTTTTCGCCTGTGTCATAGTTGCCGAGCCATATTCTGTCGGGAATATACTGAGTGGCTCCCTCGTGGCAGAACATTATAAGATTGTCATATCTCGGGTTAAGCAGGGGATGACCCGCATTTGGGAACTGGTCGTCATCAAATCTTTTTACGATTGTTTTGTTGTCCCACTCGCCTGTTTCAGTGTTGAGTCGGGGAATTACTCTGTAAATATTCTGCTCGCCGATAAAATCCTCTTCGCTGTCCTGTTCAAGCCAATAGCAGGTAAGATACTTGCCGTCATCGGTAGCCTGAAGACCTCTTATTCCGTGGCACGGGTCAACATTTGCCACAAGGCTTTTTTGATACGTATTCAAATCCATTTTCCATATTTGCGAAGGAGATTTGATATAAAACACAATATTTTTTGGTGTGATTACTGCAAAACCCGAATCCCATACAATGCCTTTATCAAGAATATCGAGAGAGCGAAGTGTTTCCTGTTCCACATCATACTGATACAAAATACCGTTGTCGTTATCTGCAACAACAAAGCTTTTGCCGTCGGGTGTCCAGTGCTGGCTTGTTACATAAGGACGTACAGTGTCGCATCCTATGTCAAGCATTTTTATCTGTCTGCCTGTTTTTCTGTCGGCAATTACATCTGCCGGATATTTTTGCGGTGTCTGATATTTTTCAAAAACTTTCTGAATATCTGTCATAATTTTATCCTCCAAAATTTTATTTTACATTAACATCTGAAATTGTAACATCGTTTGAACCTTGTCTACTTCTTTGTGTGGCTAATAAGCAGTCTCCTTTCCGTACTCAATTTCTTCAGTGTTTAAATTTTCAAATACAACTATATTATTATAGCACGTTGTTCGTCGTAAGTCAAACCAAATTTTGCATCAGGAATCCGTTGGGGACGGGACTGTTTTTGCAATAAGCTCCTTTAATATAATATACAGTATAACACATATTTCCAAAAAATACTATAATATAAGGAAAAATATTGTGTATGTTTTTATCAAAAAAGGATTGTTAAATACTTGTCAAACACTAAAAAATATGTTATAATGAGTTGAAAATTGTGCTTATATGCGAATTTGACACAAATTTAACAAAAAAATAAAATTAACATAAAGCGAGGGAATTAGTATGAACAAAATTACTATTATCGGAAGCGGAAGTGTAGGCTCAACAATTGCGTACACACTCACAGTTTCGGGTATATCATCAGAGATTGTGCTGATTGATATTGCACACGAAAAAGCTCTTGGCGAGGCTCTTGACATAAGACAGGGTATCCCATTTTGCAATCCGTGCACAGTTTATGCCGGAACATACGAGGACGCAAAGGGCTCTGACATTGTAATTATTACATCAGGCGTTGCGCGAAAGCCCGGTCAGACACGACTTGAGCTTGCACAGACCAACATAAACGTGCTCCGCAGCATTATGCCTCAAATTACAAAAAATGCACCCGATGCAGTTTATCTTATTGTAAGCAACCCTGTAGATGTGCTCACTTATGTGTTCTGCAAGGAATCAGGCATCCCCGAAGAGAGAATTATCGGTTCGGGTACAATCCTCGATACTGCAAGACTTCGTTCACGTCTTTCAGAATATTATTCCATCAGCCAGAAAAACGTTCACGCATATGTATTTGGCGAGCATGGAGATTCTTCGTTTGTGCCATGGTCACTTACAAATGTATCCAACGTGCCGATAGGAAGCTGCGACGAATCATTTGGCTCACGCAATGACATTTTGCCAAGGCTTGACCTGGAAGATGTCGAAAACTATGTTCGTAAAACAGCAGGCGTTGTTATTGAACGCAAGGGGGCCACATTTTATGCTGTGTCCGTTTCGGTATGCTACATCTGCAAATGCATCTTAAGCGGAATTGACACAACCATGACAGTTTCAACAATGATGCACGGCGAATACGGAATTGACGATGTATGCCTCAGCACACTCAGCATTGTGGGCAACAAAGGCATAAGAGGCAAGGTTAAACTGCCTATGACCGATGACGAAATCAAAAAGCTTCAGGCAAGTGCAAACAAGCTTAAAGAAATTATAGACGGAACAGACGTTAAATAATTACGGAGGTACATGATGGAATATCGTATAGAACACGACTCAATGGGCGAAGTAAAGGTTCCTGCCGACAAATTGTGGGCAGCACAGACCCAGCGCAGTCACGAGAATTTTGAAATAGGTGTGAATATCGAAACAATGCCTATGGAAATCATCCACGCATTCGGCATACTCAAAAAAGCGGCTGCTCAGGCTAACCACCAGCTCAAAGGTGAAAAAATGACTGATGCCAAGCTTAAAGCAATAGAAGGTGCCTGTGATGAAGTAATTGCAGGCAAGCTTAACAGCAACTTCCCTCTTGTTGTGTGGCAGACAGGCTCGGGCACACAGTCAAATATGAATGCAAACGAGGTTATTGCAAACCGCGGTAATCAGCTTGCAGGAGATAAAATTCTCCACCCAAACGATGACGTAAATATGAGTCAGTCATCAAATGACACCTTCCCTACTGCTATGCACATTGCAGCAGTTTTGATGCTTGAGGATAAACTCATTCCCGCAGCAAAAACACTTATAGAAACCTTTAAAAAGCTCGAGGCTGAAAACGAAGGTATTGTAAAAAGCGGACGAACACACCTGCAGGACGCAACTCCAATTACCTTTAGCCAGGAAATAAGCGGCTGGCGCTCAAGTCTTGAAAGAGATGTAGAGCTTATTGAACGCTCTATTGCTCCTCTTAGTGAGCTTGCTCTCGGCGGTACTGCAGTAGGCACAGGCCTCAACGCTCCAAAAGGCTTTGGCGAAGTTGTTGCCCAAAAAGTATCTGCTCTTACAGGAAAACAGTTTGTTACAGCAGGCAACAAGTTCCACGCACTCACATCTAAGGATGAGCTTGTATTTGCACACGGTGCAATAAAAGCACTTGCATGCGATATGATGAAAATTGCAAACGACGTTCGCTGGCTTGCAAGCGGCCCGCGTGACGGCCTTGGTGAAATATTTATCCCCGAAAATGAGCCAGGCTCATCTATTATGCCGGGCAAGGTTAACCCTACACAATGCGAGGCTGTTACAATGGTTGCAGTTCAGGTAATGGGCAATGACGTAGCAGTTGGTATGGCTGCATCGCAGGGCAACTTTGAGCTCAATGTGTTTATGCCTGTATGCATATACAACTTCCTCCAGTCGGCAAGACTTTTGGCTGAAGCAATTGTATCATTTAACAAAAACTGTGCAGTTGGCATAAAAGCAAACAAAGAAAAAATGCATCACAACCTGCACAACTCACTTATGCTTGTTACAGCGCTCAACCCGTATATCGGTTACGAAAACGCTGCAAAAACAGCAAAAAAAGCATTTAAAGACAACATTTCGCTTAAAGAGGCTTGTGTTGAGCTTGGCTTCCTCACACAAGAAAAATTTGATGAGGTATTCCACCCTGAGCAGATGGTATAACGGGTGGCAATTCATACTATTATTAAGGAGGAAAAGTTAATGAAAGTATCTTACTTTCCCGGATGTACGTTAAAGACAAAGGCAAAAGACCTTGACATATATGCCGTAAAATGTGCCGAAGTACTTGGTGTTTCTCTTGAAGAAATAGAAAACTGGCAGTGCTGCGGCGGTGTGTTTACAACTGCCCGCGACGAAGTTGCCACAAAGCTTTCATCGGTGCGCAGCTTAATGGCGGCACGTGACAAAAATCAAATTCTTTTAACTGCATGCTCCGCCTGCCACAACGTGGTAAAGCAGACAAATTATGCAATACAGACAGATGCAGAATTTGCAAGCCGTGTTAACAACTACCTTGGAAGTGACGGCAGCTACAACGGTGAAACAAAGGTTGTTCACTACCTTGAGCTTTTGAGAGATATTGTAGGCTACGACAAGGTTGCAGAGAAAGCAACAAACCCATTAACAGGCAAAAAAATTTCAGCATACTACGGCTGCCTGCTCCTTCGCCCAGGTAAGGTGATGCAAACAGATGATGTTGAAAACCCTACTATTATAGAAGATATGATAAAAGCAATAGGCGGAGATGCAGTAGTTTACCCACAGCGTAACGAATGCTGCGGCGGCTACATTGCAATGGAGGATGCAGCAAGTGCAAAAGCAAAATCAGGCAAGGTATGGCAAAGTGCGTTAGACGCGGGTGCCGAAATGATAGTTACCGCATGCCCGCTTTGCAAATACAACCTCGAAAAAAACGGCTGCCCTGTTCCTGTGGTATATTTTACCGAGCTGCTTGCCGAGGCTTTTGGTATAAAGGAGGTGCCTGCTAATGCATAAAGATAACAACATTCAAAACGAAATTATCCGCATAAGCGGCGTCAACCCAAAAAAATGTATGCGCTGCGGCAAATGCACCGCTACCTGCCCTGCATTTGATGAGATGGAATATCATCCCCATCAGTTTGTATATATGGTAGAATCAGGTGATATTGAACCGCTTTTAAACTCACAGTCACTATACAAATGTCTTACATGCTTTGCGTGTGTAGACAGATGCCCGAGAGGTGTTGAACCTGCCAAGCTTGTTGAGGCAGTGCGCCTTTCGGCTATACGAAAACAAGGTAACAACCATCTTAAGGCAGATGACATTCCCGCTATGCTTGACGAAAATATTCCTCAGCAGGCACTTGTCAGCGCTTTCAGAAAATATACCAAATAAAGGAGGAGACAACTAATGCAAAGAATAGGTGTATTCGTGTGCTGGTGCGGTAGCAACATTGCCGGCACAGTGGATGTAAAGACAGTAGCCGAAGCTTTGAAGAGCGAGCCGGGTGTTGTCTTTTCCACCGATTATCAGTATATGTGCTCTCAGGCAGGTCAGAACATTATTATAGAGGCCGTTAAGGAACACAACCTTACAGGCGTTGTAGTGTGCTCCTGCTCACCGAGAATGCACGAGGCAACCTTCCGCAAAACAGCAGCTGCTGCAGGGCTTAACCCCTATATGGTGGAAATTGCCAACATCCGTGAGCAATGCTCGTGGATTCACAAGGATATGGCAGAGGGTACCGAAAAAGCAATAATCCTCGGCAAGGCTGCAGTTGCAAAGGTTAACCTTAACGCACCCCTTACCCCCGGTGAAACCCCTGTTACAAAAAGAGCCCTCGTTATAGGCGGCGGTATTGCAGGTATTCAGACCGCTCTTGATATTGCAGAGGCAGGCTTCCCTGTTGATATAGTTGAAAAAAAGCCTACCATCGGCGGCAAAATGGCTCAGCTTGACAAAACCTTTCCTACACTTGACTGTGCGGCCTGTATTCTTAC
Source organism: Clostridia bacterium (assembly GCA_045633845.1). Classification (GTDB taxonomy): domain Bacteria; phylum Bacillota; class Clostridia; order UMGS1810; family UMGS1810; genus RGIG4708. The sequence continues at coordinate 22,719 of JAZQZC010000028.1, read as the reverse complement.
ACCAAAAATGGTTGATGTTGCACAAAACGACAAAATCAGAATTTTTTCTTACAGTGAAGTAGAGGAAATCGGCGGCTTTGTAGGCAATTTTGATGTTAAAATACGCAAAAAGGCACGTTATGTTGACGAAGAAAAATGTACAGGCTGCGGCTTGTGTACCGAAAAATGCCCACAGAAAAAGGTTCCCAACGAATTTAATATGGGTATGGACAACCGCCGTGCAATATATATTCCTTTTGCACAGGCAGTGCCAAAGGTAGCAACAATAGATAGTGACTACTGCACTATGCTCAAAACAGGAAAATGCGGTGTGTGCTCAAAGCTTTGCGGTGCAGGTGCTATTGACTACACACAAAAGGATGAAATAATAGAAGAAAAGTACGGCGCTATTGTAGCCGCAACAGGCTTTAACACAATCAGCCTTGACAAATTTGACGAGTTTGCATATAACCAGTCAAAGGATGTTATCACATCACTTGAATTTGAGCGTCTTACAAATGCTGCAGGTCCAACTGCGGGCAAGCTTTTACGCCCATCGGACAACGAGCACCCGCACACCATTGTATTTGTACAGTGTGTTGGCTCACGATGCAGCTCCTGTGCCGAAAAAGGCAAAGAGTACTGCTCAAAAATATGCTGTATGTACACAGCAAAGCACGCAATGCTTACTCGTGACAAATATCCCGATACTGAGGTTTATGTATTCTATATTGATGTACGTACACCGGGCAAAAGCTTTGACGAGTTTTACCGCAGAGCTGTTGAAGAATACGGCGTTCACTACATCAAGGGTATGGTAGGCAAGGTATCTCCTGAGGGTAACAAGCTTATGGTTCAGGCATCAGACCTTCTTGCAAACAAGCAGCTTAATATTGCAGCAGACCTTGTGGTGCTTGCAACTGCAATTGAGCCTGACAAATCGGCTCGTCCTCTTGCAACCAAGCTTACTGCAAGTATGGATACAAACGACTTCTTTACAGAGGCACATCCTAAGCTTCGCCCTGTAGAAAGCCCCACAGCAGGCGTGTTCCTTTCGGGTACATGTCAGGGCCCTAAGGATATCCCCGAAACTGTATCTCAGGCAAGTGCTGCGGCAGCTAAGGTTATTGGTCTGCTTGCAAAAGACAAGCTGACAGGCAACCCATGTGTTGCTCAGCCTAACGAGCTTATGTGTAACGGCTGCTCAAGCTGTGAGCGCGTGTGCCCTTACGGTGCCATCACATATATCGACAAAGAATTCCGTATGCCTGACCGAACCACAAGAGTACGCCGCGTTGCATCGGTTAACCCTGCAGTATGTCAGGGCTGCGGTGCATGTACAGTTGCGTGCCCGTCAGGTGCTATGGACCTTAACGGATTTAAAAATTCACAAATTATGGCGGAGGTGGATGCTATATGCAAGTAAACAACGAATACAAACCAAAAATTGTTGCATTTTGCTGCAACTGGTGCTCGTATGCAGGTGCAGACCTTGCAGGCAACAACCGACTGGCATATCCCGAAAATGTAAAAATTATTAAAGTGCCTTGCTCATGCAGAGTAAACCCTATGTTTATACTCCGTGCATTTCAGAGAGGTGCCGACGGCGTTATCCTTTGCGGATGTCACCCAGGTGACTGCCACTACACCTCAGGTAACTACTACACACGAAGAAGAATGACACTTTTGTTTTCGATGCTCAACTTTTTGGGTATAGAAAAAGAGCGTTACAGAGTTGAGTGGGTATCTGCTGCAGAGGGCGCAAAATTTGCTGCAACAATGAACGAATTTACCGAAGCTGTTGCAAAGCTTGGTGAAAACAAGAGATTGGAGGATTTGCGATGCAAAAGATAACCCGTGATTTACTTGTTAACAAAGCAATTGAGCTGCTCGATAACGGCACTGTAAACAGAGTACTCGGCTGGAAGTGCGGCGAATTTGCATATGATGTTACACCTTATGTGTTTGAAAGCAAAGACGCTCTTACAAAAGAATTTGTATGGAACGATTTTTGCGGTGCAAACTTTTCTAAATATCTTATTAAAGAAACACTCAAAAGCGACCAAAAGGTGCTTGTATTTTTAAAGCCCTGTGACACATACAGCTTTAATCAGTTGCTTACCGAGCACCGCTTTGACAGACAAAAGGTTTATGTTGTAGGCGTGCCTTGCGAAGGTATGGCTGATATTGACAAAATCAAAAAGCTCTCGGGCGAAGGCATTGTATCAATTGAGTCGGATGATAATGGAATTAATGTATCTACCCTTTATGACGGCGACAAGACAATTGCATTTGAGGATGCACTTGCCGAGAGATGTATAAGCTGCAAAAGCAAAAAGCACGTTGCCTATGATGAACTCATGGGCGACGAGGGTGAAATAATTGATTCTGACAGATTTGACGAAGTTGAAAAGCTCGAAAAGATGACAGAGGATGAACGCTTTGCTTTTTGGCAGGGTGAGCTTTCACGCTGTATAAGATGTAACGCCTGCCGTGACATCTGCCCTGCCTGCACCTGCGAAAACTGCGTGTTTGACAACCCAAATTCGGGTGTGCAGAACAAAGCAGCTGCAGACAGCTTTGAAGAAAAAATGTTTCACATCATTCGTGCCTTCCACGTTGCAGGAAGATGCACCGACTGCGGTGAATGCAGCAGAGTTTGCCCACAGGGTATTCCTCTTCACTTACTCAACCGCAAGTTTATAAAAGATATAAACGGATTTTACGGCGATTATCAGGCAGGTGCCGAGGTTGGCTCAAGAGCTCCTCTTGTCAACTACACACTTGATGATTTGGAGCCGGGAGATGCCGTAGCGAAAGGAGAAGATGAATAATGCGTAAATGCTCAATTACTGATTTAAACAGCGTTTTTGAAGCATTATCGGAAAATGCTTCTCTTTACCTCCCCGTAGACGGCGAAAACGGAGCCGACTACAAAAAATGGGAAAAGGGCGATGTAATGAGTAGCAAGCTCAACACCAACAGGAGCCCTAAGGACTTTTTCTTCCCTCAGATTGAAAATCTTATGGAATTCAAAATGAACGGCAAGGAAATAGAAGTAATAGACACAAGAGACGAAAACGAAGATTTTGTTGTTTTTGGCGTGCGTGCCTGTGATGTAAAAAGCTTTGAAATACTCGACAGAGTTTTCCTCACAGAGCCTTACGATAGCTACTATGCAAACAGACGCGAGCACGGAACCATAATTTCTATGGCTTGTACACGCCCTGTAGAAACCTGCTTTTGCTCTACCTTTGGCATAGATGCAGCAGCCCCCGAGGGCGATGTTGTATGCTGGATAGAAAACGGCGATATTTACTTTGACGCAAAAACAGAAAAAGGAAATGCGCTAATGGGCAAAATTGAAGCTCTTACAGTACAATGTGACGACAGTGCGGTTAAAGCTCAGCAGCAAAAAACAAGAGAGATAATGAAAAAACTTCCTCTCTCCGACCTTAAGGCAGACAAATTCGGCTCAGGCAAAACTATGGATTACTTTAACTCACCAAAGTGGGCAGAGCTTTCGCAAAGCTGCCTGGGTTGCGGCACATGCACATTTGTGTGCCCTACCTGCCAGTGCTATGATATTAAAGATTTTAACACAGGTCACGGCGTAGTGCGTTTCCGCTGCTGGGATTCGTGTATGTACTCAGACTTTACAAAAATGGCTCACGGCAACTCACGTAATTCGCAGCTCGAACGCTTCCGTCAGAGATTTATGCACAAGCTTGTGTACTATCCGTCAAACAATGATGGATTGTTCAGCTGTGTAGGCTGCGGCAGATGCTTAAGCAAGTGCCCTATATCTATGAACATTGTAAAGGTTATGAAAGGAATAGGAGGTTGTGACAATGAGTAATATGCAGGAAGCTTTAATACCCAAAATCGGTGTTATTACAGATGTGCGCATAGACACACCCGATGTAAAAACCTTCAGAGTTGTTACTCCCGACGGCAAAAAAGCATTTGACCACAAGCCGGGTCAGTGCGCTATGCTTTCTATTCCGGGAGTAGGCGAAGCGATGTTTTCGATAACATCATCACCTACAAACACCGAGTTTATGGAATTTTCCATCAAAAAGTGTGGCTGCGTAACCGAGTGGCTGCACCAGGCAGAGGTTGGTCAGCAAATTACAATACGCGGACCATACGGCAATCCGTTCCCTGTAGAAGAGGTATTCAAAGGCAAGGATTTACTGTTTGTTGCAGGTGGTATCGGACTTGCGCCGCTGCGCTCGGTAATTAACTACTGTCGCCACTACCGCGACAACTACGGCAAAATAGACATAGTTTACGGCTCACGAAGCAAGGACGACCTTGTTGACTATCAGGAAATCATAAACGAGTGGATGGCAGACGACGGCATTGACGTTCACCTTACCATCGACCGCGAGCAGGAAGGCTGGGACGGCCACGTAGGCTTTGTGCCAAACTATGTAAAAGAGCTTGGCTTTGACACAAACAAAACCGTTATTGTGTGCGGCCCTCCGATAATGATTAAATTTACACTTGAGGGTCTTATATCTATGGGCTACGACAAAACTCAGGTATACACAACTATGGAACTGCGTATGAAATGCGGCGTAGGCAAATGCGGCCGCTGCAACATAGGCGACAAGTATGTGTGCAAGGATGGTCCTGTGTTCCGTTGCGACCAGCTAGACGAATTACCTGATGAATATTAAGGAGGATTACCAAAATGGAAAATATGGTTAATATATTCTTATTCGGCAAAAAATACAGCGTGCCGGAAAACCTTACAATAATGACCGCTATGGAATATGCCGGATATCAGCTCAAAAGAGGCTGCGGATGCCGCAACGGCTTTTGCGGCGCGTGTGCCACAATTTACAGAATAAAAGGCGAAACCGAGCTCAAGGCTTGCCTTGCCTGCCAGACAAAGGTAGAAGAGGGCATGTATATTGCAACACTTCCGTTCTTCCCTCTTGTTAAGCAGGTTTACGATATCGAAAGCATAGCCGTTAACGAACAGGTTATGATGCAGCTTTATCCCGAAATTTACGCTTGTATAGGCTGTAATGCATGCACAAAGGCTTGTACTCAGGAGCTTAATGTTATGCAGTACATTGCTTATGCTCAGAGAGGCGATTTTGAAAAATGCGCCGAAGAGTCTTTTGACTGCGTAATGTGCGGCGTGTGCTCATCACGTTGCCCTGCAGGTATTTCACATCCGCAGGTTGCAATGCTTGCGCGCAGAATTAACGGCAAGTACCTTGCTCCAAAATCTGCACATCTTGACAATCGTGTGCAGGAAATAAAGGACGGCACATTTACAGAGCTTATTGAAGCGCTTATGAACAAACCGATAGACGAAATTAAAGAGCTTTACAACAACAGAGAAATTGAAAAATAAGGAGGTGTAACCCAAATGTATAGCGAAAAATTTACCGAATCATTAAAGTTAGTTGAAGCAGCAAGAGAAGCAAACATTACTCTTGAACCTGCAAGAATGACTGCTCAGCAAAAGGAGGATTTGCTCAAAGCATATCATCCCGATTACAAAGAAAATGAATTTGCAGTGCTTGAAATAGGCCCCAACAAAGGTGAAAAGGTGCCAACAGAGCTTGCAAGTCTTTTACAGGCACACAGCCGCATTACATCAGATGCAGTTGACCTTGAAAACCCAGATTATGACGTTGATGTACTCATTATAGGTGCAGGCGGCGCAGGAACAAGCGCAGCTATCGAAGCAAACCAGGCAGGCGCCGACGTGCTTGTGGTTACAAAGCTCCGTATGGGTGATGCCAACACAATGATGGCCGAGGGCGGAATTCAGGCGGCCGACAAAGAAAATGACTCCCCTGCAATCCACTTTGTGGATGCATTCGGCGGCGGTCACTATGCGGCAAAAAGAGAGCTTCTGTCAAAGCTTGTATGTGATGCTCCCGAGGCAATTCAGTGGCTCAACAACCTTGGTGTAGAATTTGACAAGGACGAAAACGGCAATATGGTTACAACCCACGGCGGCGGTACATCACGCAAAAGAATGCACGCTGCAAAGGACTATTCAGGTGCCGAAATCATGCGTACACTTCGCGACGAGGTTATTAACCGAGGAATTACAGTTGTAGATTTTACATCTGCAATTGAGCTTATCTTAGATGAAAACGGCAGAGCTGCAGGCGCTGTTCTTTTAAATATGGAAACAGATGAGCTCCTTGTTGCAAAAGCAAAAACAGTTGTTATTGCAACAGGCGGTGCAGGCAGAATGCACTATCAGGGCTTCCCTACATCAAACCACTACGGCGCTACTGCAGACGGACTTGTGCTTGGCTACAGAGCAGGTGCAAAGCTCCTTTATGCCGATACACTTCAGTATCACCCTACAGGTGCTGCATACCCTGAGCAGATTTTTGGTGCTCTTGTTACCGAAAAGGTGCGTTCATTGGGTGCAAAGCTTATCAATGTAAAGGGCGAAGCATTTATGCATCCGCTTGAAACACGTGACGTATCTGCGGCATCAATTATCCGTGAGTGCAGCGACCGCGGCAACGGCGTAGACACAGGCAACGGCGTTGGTGTATGGCTTGACACACCTATGATAGAAAAAATCGGCGGCGAAGGCACAATCGAAGCTCGAATTCCCGCAATGATGCGTATGTTTGCAAAATACGGAATAGACATCCGCAAAGAGCCTATTCTGGTATATCCTACACTTCACTACCAGAATGGTGGTCTTGACATAAACGTAGACGGCTCCACAACAAATGTAGAAAACCTCTATGTTGCAGGTGAGGCAGTAGGCGGAATTCACGGCAGAAACAGACTTATGGGTAACTCACTGCTTGACATTATTGTATTTGGCAGAAATGCAGGACAAAATGCAGCCAAAAAAGCAAAGGATGTTAAAGTAGGCAAGCTTACCCTCAGTCACATAGACAAATTTGAGGCAGAAATCAAAAATGCCGGAATTGAAACCGACGAGGTGTCACCTAAGCTGCTTCCTGATTATCGTAGAAAATAATTAAAAATCATTTATTTGAGGGATAGGAAAAAGATTTGGAACGGACAAACGGAACCCGAAGGGCGTGCCTGAAGGCGTATGTGATACGCCGAATGGTGAGGTTTGTTCGTAGCAAAAGGCATAAGATAAAAGAAAAACATCTTAAAAAGATGTTTTTCTTCATGAATAATAGCATTATTTTATGTGCAAACTACTATCTTATATACTTTCCGCCTTTTGCGTTCCGAATTTTTTTACATCCCTTACATTTCAGAAAAGAGGTTATATATATGACATTATTTGGCGGAGTAATCCCCATTACAGGAATTTCATTTTTTATGCTTTGCGTATTTGCAATACTTTTTGCAGGTTATGCACTTGGTCGCATAACCATCAAGGGTGTTAGTCTTGGTGATGCCGCAGTTTTTGTTGTTGCTCTTATTTTTGGCGCACTTTTTTACACATCACTTGACAACTCACTTGTAATCAATTTTAATGGTGAAAGTGTTCATTTTGCCGAAAAAGCTTTGGAAATTATTGAAAATCTTGGTCTTATATTTTTTGTTACAGCTGTTGGTTTTATTGCAGGTCCCAAATTTTTTGGCAATATGAAAAAGAATTTTAAATCATATGTTTTGCTTGGACTTATTATCATAATTGCAGGTGGTTTGTCTGCTGTCGGATGCATTTTAATCGGCAGAAATATTGGTTACGGTTCTACAATACAAACCTCTGAAGGCTTTACCGCTATGATTGTTGGGCTGCTCTCAGGCTCTCTTACTTCTACTCCTGCATTTTCGGCAGCAAAGGCTACTGTTTTGCCTGAGTACACAAGCCTTGTATCGGTTGGACATGGTATTGCATATATATTTGGTGTAATCGGCGTTGTGCTTTTTGTACAGATTATTCCAAAGCTCACAAAGGCAGATATGGCTCTTGAGAGAGAAAAAATTTCAATTTCTGAAGAAAAATCACAAAAGAAATCTGCTGCCCTCAAGCTTTTAAACCTTGACGACCATGGAATTGCAGTGTTTGCACTTGCGGCAGTTTTGGGCACAATTGTGGGTAAAATCAAAATCCCGCTCAGCTCAGCTGGCCTTGACGGAACTTGTTTTTCGTTTACAACAACAGGCGGATGCTTGCTTGTATCCCTTGTTTTTGGTCACTTTGGCAAAATAGGCAAGCTCAATATTATGCCCGACCAGCACACACTTAAGCTCCTGCGTGAGATGGGTCTTGTACTCTTCCTTGTTGGCGCAGGTATACCGGGTGGTGCAGACTTTGTTGCAAACTTTGACCCAATGTATTTTGTATACGGAATTATTATGACAATCATCCCTATGATTATAGGTTATTTGTTTGCAAAATATGTGCTTAAGCTCAGCCTGCTTAACAGCCTCGGTTCTATTACCGGCGGTATGACAAGCACACCTGCCCTTGGCACACTTATAAACGTTGCAAAAACAGAAGATGTTGCAGCAGCCTATGCAGCAACATATCCTATTGCACTCATATCGGTTGTGCTTGTATCACAGTTTATAGTTATATTATTTTAATTAAAAAGGGCGTTGCCTCAATTTAGTGAAAATTGAACCGACCTCCCAATCGTTAGATTTTTGGTCTAACTTTTGGGGGTCACATCAAATTCACTTATTGAGACACGCCCTTTTTATATAATCTCAATCTTTTTCAATGATGGAAAATACCAATTCTCCGCCCTTTACTATTTCACAAAAGTCAAGTTTATTTCCCTCAACCTTTTCGCCGTTAAATTCGATATAATCAATGTATGTGCTTTCTTTACTTTGTTTTTTTACAATAATTTCAAGTTTATTGCCATTTTCAAGGTGAATTACTGCATTATCTATATAAGCAAATATCTCACCGCAATGTGCACAAATTTCGCCCCTTTGGGTAAGCTTTGAACTAAACTCCCTATATGCCGTAAATATAAAAGGCTGAATTTCTTTAAACTGCTTTAAAAATGTCAAGCTGTCATTTTCAAATTCCCTAAAACTGCCATCTGTTATATCAACACCGTTTGCAAGAATATGATAAAAAGCAGAATAAAATTTATGTTTAAATTCCCCGCTTTCGGTTTCAATTTCTATTCGTGAAAGATGCTTGCCCCAGGTTGCATATGCCTTATTCATAACCGTATCAAAGGAATCAATGGCACTTCTCGCCTTTTGCTTTGCATCATCAAAACCCAAAGTTGAATTGGCAATTTTAAGTATTATGCCGTTGCCGTCAAAATCAAATATTGCACCGAAATGATTTTTAGTATCGGGAGTGATTGATTTTTTCTCTGTTTCGCATAAATTTTCAAAAAGTGTAACTTTAGGATTTTGACACTCTGCCAAAGCACAAAAATACAATTTTTCACCCGAAACAGTTCCCGAAAAAAGAACTTCGCCCAAAGGTGTTATTTCAACATAAGGTTGTTTTAACAATGTGTCATTTGAAAAATCTATTGCAACCCTGCCGTTTTGTTTTTCAAAATAACAGTGGTGATATATTACATCTTTTGAAAGAGTAACCTCGCAGTCGGTATCCCCCATTGTCATTTTGTAATATCCCGTCTGTGCATCCTGATTTTTGGCAATGTGAAATTTGGTAATTTCGGATACCTCTCCGTAAAAAGGAGTTACAACTGCATAATTGTAATAATGTCCCCCGTTTTCTGTTTCGGTGTGATAAAAATCAGACACACCGCGGGTCAGTATTTTATCCCCCTCGCCCTGTCCAAATTTCAAAGGATGCACTCCCGCCGACATCTTGCCGAAAGGAAGCAAAGCATTTGGGGTTATGTTATCCACATTAAATGCAGTTCCTATGTTACTTACAAAGTAAAAAGGGTCTGCATATTTGCAATAATCCATTATATATCTCCTTTTTATTGTTATATCACAGGCATAACATATAGAGTTGCGTTTCAATATATTAATGTTATTTATTCTCAATTGATACATTTACAAAGCAATAACTGTCATTCCAATCTGACTCAGTCCACGATTTCCAGATGTACTGGTCTTTGTAGAATTCACCCGGGTTTACCCTGTGGCTTTCGCCGATTTCCAGGTGGAATGGTCCCTGCATATTTCGAAGGTTGTTTGTAATTGTAAGTTCAATTTCGTTTGTGCCTTTCTTTACAAGGTGCGACACATCAGCGAAAAACGGCTCCCATATAAACTTGCCCGCATCCAATCCGTTTATTTTAGCACCGATAACATTTATTCCGCTTTTTTTAAATTCAAGTGCCATATTCTGTTTGCCTTCAAACTGTTTTTTCAATGTAACAGTACCTGAAAAACCTATAAAGCCCTGCTGTTCGATGTTTTTAAGCACAAGTTGTGCGGTCGGATGTGTGATAATGAAATTACCGTTATATCTTTGTGCATCTCTGTCAAGCGGAGTAAATTCTCCGGGGGTTTTAACACCGAAACTGCCAACAAGATAAATCTGTTCGATTTCCGTATCAAATGTAAGTTTGTTCTTTTCTGATTCAAACACAAGAGATTTGCGGATGTTATCGTATATTTCCTGTCTCTGCCTGAAGTCACATTCAAGTGTGATTACATTTGTTCCGCATGTCACATATTCTGATATATCAATTTTTCTAAAAGACTTGTCACGGAAATATCCGCAGTCGGTCATATCAGCTTTTTTTCCGTTTACACACATTTCAAAGATATGCGGTGTTTCTATTGCAACATAAAGTTTTTCGGGGATACATTCCGATTCAAAAGCAAAATCCATTTTTAATCTTATCTCTTTTTCAAGACGAAGTGCCTTACTCATTATGTCAAGAACATAACCGTTTTTCTCTATAAGCTGTCCGTCAAAATAATAATCGCAATAGTCAAGAGTAAGTGAATTTTCTGTCATCTTTACTACTTCCCACTCACCGCCAAGGTCAATAGGTGTATATTCTTTTTGCTGTTGAACTTGTACTTTTTTGCCTGATTTATCGTCAAACACAACTATTGACTCGTATTTTTTGAAAGTATAAGTTCCGTCAAAGTCGGAAAGTTCGCCTGTCATAATATCCATTATTTTGTTACCGACGGTGATGTTTGCCTTATATGTATTTTCTGTGCTATTTACAAAATAATACATATCATATTCGTCTGTATGTCTTTCGCAGTATGTGATTTCAGGAACATCTATAACAGGGTTTGCATCCAAACTGTCGGCATCGCAGATAATTCCGCCCTGTGCTTTAAATTCATCAAGAAGCTTTTGTGTGTTATCAAACAAAGCAATATGTTCGGGGATAATAACTTTTGAATATTTTTTATTGCCGATAACAAATTTGCCGTTTTCAACTTTTCCGTGGCGTTCAATAATTATTTCATCGCCAAGGTGGAAGTTGATATGTTTTTTTTCAAGTTTTGTCATAACATCGTTAAGATGTCTGTTCCATATCATATCTTCGTATTCGGCAAGTAACATTCCGTTCATATTGTAGTCAATCCATGCAGAGACCATAGTGTGAAGTACAAGCACATCAACACCGTCTTCGCCCTCGGTAAGTACCATACCTATACGGCTTAAGGCGTCGTTGAACATTTTGTAATCATCCCACCAGGGTTGCTGAATGAACATAGCAGTAGGGTAATCTCTCTTTCTTATACCTCTGTTTGAATAACCCTCAAGGTGCTGACACAAAAGGTTTACACCGCGAACCATCTGGAATTCATATATTCTCTTTAAGTCGTCAAAGCCCGCATTGTGACCGCAAAGTGCAAAAGTTTCAGCCAAAACCTGCTTCTGTCCGTTCTGACGTGTTGCAGAGCCAAGCTGATGGCAGGTAAGAAGTTTATTCATTTCACGGGTGAGCCAATCCATACCGGGAATTGTAAAATATTCGTAGTGAGGCATACAAGCACCGTTAGAAGTTATCTGACTGTAGTATGTTTCTTCGCTGACCATGTGACCTGTAAAGCCGAGGTTATGGCTGACACACCAGTCATAAATCTGTTTCATAAAGTTTTTGGAAAACAGGTCTGTAACCATTTTCCAGAAATTTACTCTTACCCTTTTGTAATCACCCTGTTTTTCAAAAAGACAGTGTAGGTTATCAAGGAGATTTTCACCGTATCTTTCCCTGTACTCATCTTCCATTATAAAGCTCCAGGGAATACCGTTACGGGAAATCTGCGGTTCATCGGTAAAGAAACCTGCAAAATCGTTGCCGTATTTATCATAGTATGGCTGATATATTTTTTCAATAAAACATTTTATTACTTTAGCGTCAAGGGTATCTACATAAAAAGGATTTACTTCAAAATAATAGTGCCATCCGTCTTTGTTGCAAATGGTATGCTCTGTCTGTTTTTCACCTTTTTCGCGGCGAAGGTACTTTTGCTGATACTCAATACCCATACCGTTAACCAAGCCACTGCCAAAGCCGCTTGGCCAGCCGTTTTCGTCATACGCCCAGGGGTACATACCGAGTTTTTTTGCTTCGTCTATGCTTGCGCCCACATTCTCGAACCATTCTTCACCCATATACTCTGTCTCAAGTCCGCCTCGTGCGTGCATAAAAAAGCCGCCGATGCCTGCCTCGTGCATTTTGTTTATCTGCTCACGAGTTTCGCCAATTTCAAGCTTTTCGTTCCATGACCAAAATGGTATAGGACGATATTTGTTGTCTACATTTTTAAAATCCATAATTATTCTCCTTAAAGCTCAGTATAGTTTGTAAATTTATAAGGTAAATTTTCTTTATAAAGGTGCGACACATCTGAGATGCAAAGGCAGTACGGAGCCGTTATGCCGCTCTCTCTGTTTTCAAAATCAACAACAGTTACACCTGTGTGATTTATACCTATGCCTGCCAGAATGAGGTGCAGCGGAATACCCAGCAAGTGCGAAAGCCACACTGCCGAAAGCCCTCCGTGACAAAACACCGCTACACGCTCATTTGACGCCTTTGTTATTTTGTACACGCCGCTGTCTCTTTTGTAGCCGAGGCGTGCAATAAAGTCATCGGAGGCGGCACATATTTTGTCATATTCATTTTTTGCATCTATGGAGTCAAATATCTTTGCACTGTGCCATTTGCTGCCGATATCAAGCATCTCATCGCTGCGGTATATGGTGTTGTCAATATCCGGCGCAAAAACCTTGCTGCCGTCGGGCATCACAAGTGAAAATTTGTCGGCAATCTCCTGTGTCCAGTGCTCAATGTTTATATCCTTGCCAAGCAAATCTGCTGTGTATTTTGCAGTTTCCATTGCTCTGCCGCTTGGCGAAGAGTATATTTTGTCAATCCTGCTGTGTGCAAGCCTTTTTGCCAGTGCCTGTGCCTGAAGAATGCCCTTTGGAGTAAGGGTATCGGGGTTGTATATAGGGTCGGCGTGGCGGATAATATATAGTAACATATTTAAACTCTCCTAAACAAAACAGTTTCAACTACAATAATTATATCACAAACAACTGTCAAATTCAATACAAATAAACCCCATTACAGCATTTTTTTGCGGTAATGGGGTTTAAAATTAAATTATATGCTCTACTTTATTTCGTTTAATTTTCTTTGCGGTTGTTTTTTCAAACTCGGTGTCGCGAATGACAACGTGGTCAATACGTTTGTATGCTGGGAGCTCGCTGCAAGCCTCAAGAATGTCGGCTTTTACTTTGTCTTTGTCTATGCCGCCCATAGCTTCTACCTGCTCTTTGTCAAGGTAAACCTGAGCGCAGAGGCTTTCTTCAATGCCATGCTCATTTTTTACGCCATACACAACAGCCTCCAAAACATATGGTATTTCCATAATGTAATTTTCTATCTCCTCAGGGAAGATATTTTTACCGTTTGAAAGGATAATAAGGCTCTTTTTGCGTCCTGTAATCATAAGCAGACCTTTGTCGTTATATCTGCCGTAGTCGCCTGTGTAAAACCAGCCGTCTTTAATAACCTCGGCTGTGAGTTCCGGCATTTTGTAGTAACCCATAAATACAGTGTCACCTTTTACACAAATTTCACCCTCACCATCGTCCAGCGCATTTTCAAACTTTATATCAATGCATGGGAGCTTAAATCCAACAGTTGTGCAGTCGTTTGTTTTATCGGCTCTGTTTACGCTGACCAGCGGGCTGCATTCGGATATACCATAGCCGTTGGTAACAATTATACCTATATCTTCAAAAAATTTACCAATTTCGGCTCTGAGCGGAGCACCGCCCGAAACAATTTTTTGCAGATTGCCTCCAAAGTTTTTGGTAACGGATTTAAACAGAACACTTCTTAAATCTATGCCAACCTTACGAAGTCCGTTTGAAACCTTAATAAGCATTTTGAGCATTTTGTCTTTGCCCTGCTTTTCGGCAGTGGACCATATGCGTTTATAAAATGTTTCAACAAATGCAGGCACAAGGAAAATATAATCAGGCTTAAAATACTGAAGATTAGCAAGCACCTGCTTAAGTGAAGAATTAATTGCAAGAGTAGCGTGTGAATGAATACCTACAAGTATTCCGCATACTGCCTCGTAACAGTGATTGTATGGGAGCACCGAAACAGTCTGAGTATATATGTTGGATACGTGCATACCGTAGTACACACAGCTTACAAGGTTGTGATGGCTCAGCATAACACCTTTTGCAATGCCTGTTGTGCCCGATGTGTATATGAGCAGCTTGAGAGCACTGTCGTCTATGGGGAGTTCGTCAAAGCTGTGGTCACCTGCGCGGTAAAGCTCCTTGCCTTTGCTGAGCAGCTTTTTAAAGGACAAAAAGTTGCCTTCATCTTCATCTCTGTCAAAGCCTACAAAATATTTGATATTTTTAAACTCGTCGCGGTTTTCAATAAGCTTTGCTTCAAATTTTTTGGCATAAAACATAATGGAGCCGTCAGAGTGATTAACAACGTTGATAATGTCCGCAATAGGCAGCTCTTTGTCTACAGGTGCGCACACACCATTTGACAAAAGGCATGTAAGATATGTAAGAATCCACTCGTAGCTGTTGTCGCCTATAATATTGATGTGCTTGTCTGCCATATCAATAGATTTGAGTGCTGTGCCCAGATACGAAATCTGCTCTCTGACTTCCTTGTATGTAACAGTAACAATATTATCCTTACCGGCTCTGTACTTATATGCTGCGCGGTCGGGAACTGCAGCCGTGGCTTTGTCGACCATTTCACGAAGGGTTGTAAATTTTTCTACCGGGTAGTAGCCGTCAACTACCTTCATCATTTTAACGCCCATAAAATTCACCTCTATATAATTATTGGTATTATTATACATCATATTGGATACTATGTCAACATTTTAATGTTGACAACTCCAAATACATTGCATAATTCCTCTTGTGACTATGTGCATTTTTTACACTCCATCATCTTATTCCGTATTTTTCTATAATATCCGAAAGATTATCCTGTATTTTTTGTGCCACATCAGGCTTGTTCATAGAATAAACGTGAACATTTGTTATATTGTTTGCATACAAATCTATAATCTGGTCGGTAGCATAAGCAATGCCCGCCTGCTTCATTGCTGCAGGTGAACTGCCAAATTTATCTACAAGGCTTTTAAAGCGCTGGGGCATAAACGAGCCAGAAAGCTTGATTGCACGTTCAACCTGATTTGCATTTGTAATAGGCATAATTCCGGGGATTACAGGCACAGTAATTCCTGCCTCACGGATTTTGTACAAAAAGTTGTACAAAAGATTGTTGTCAAAAAACATCTGAGTGGTTATAAAATCGCATCCTGCGTCTACTTTTTGCTTAAGGTGCTTTATGTCCTCTTTTTGATTTGCACTTTCGGGATGAATTTCGGGGTAGCAGGCACAACCTATACAAAAATCACTGTTATATGCCTTAAGCTCATTTATAAGGTCGATTGCATATTTATAATCCCACTCGCTGCGGTCTGCACCCTCAAGCTCCGATGGGATATCTCCTCGAAGCGCCATAATATTTTCAATCCCTGCCTGCTTTATTTGCTCAATTTTTTGGTGCACTGTCTGCTTTGTAGATGAAACACAGGTCAGATGCGCAAGGGTTGGCACGCCGTACATCTCTTTGATGTTTTTGGCAATATCAAGGGTATATTTGCTTGTGCCGCCGCCTGCTCCGTATGTAACGCTCATAAACGCTGGTTTGAGCTTTGCAATTTCTTCGGTTGCTTTTTTTACACTTTCAAAATTTGTATCGGTTTTTGGCGGAAAAACCTCAAAGGAAAGTGTCAGCTTGTTTTGATTGAGTAAGTCTATAATTTTCATATTGTTGCTCCCATTATTTGTTTATAAATCATAGTGTAATATAGCTGCGCTTCTTTAAAAATCGTAGTTTGTGAGCACAAGCCATATAACAAACAATACCACAAGCTTAACAGGCAACGGCCATCCCATATTTTTGGAACGCAAAATTTTGTAGCTCGCAAATGCCGCAATAGCAAAGCAAATGAGTCTGAAAATTGCACCGCTTGTAATTACTGCCCAAATTTTATCCCCAACAAGTGTATAAACAGGCACCAAAATAATTGCAGCTAAAATAACATTACCCGAGCCGCCCTTTAAAAAGCCCCTAATACCATTTTTGCGGTATTCGCCGTCTTGACCTCTGTTATGTACCTGATTGCCGTAATGCTTAAACTGACCGCGCAACGAATAGCCATCTTTTATGTTGTCACGATATTCCGGTCTGCTTTTTACCAGATGGGATTCATTCAAGCCAAAGGAATACAATAAATCGCGGTTTTTTTGTAATATTGTTAAAGTATAGTTTGCGCTGGCATAAAACTCGTTTTGAAAATAGTCTTTTCCACGGGTAACCAGCGAAATATTGTTGCGGCGCATCCATGTTGAAAAACGCTGCTCCAAATCTGCAATAGACTTGCAGTTACGCGCACTCCCGGTGCGGCTGAATTCGTACAGTAATTGTGTTTTGTTCATTGCAATCCCCCCAAAAACAAGTTATATTAACAGTACTCATTTTAAATCGTGACGCTCCCCCGCTTTGACAACAATTTCCTCATATACCTTCAAGTCATATTTTATGAATTATTTGCGTTGTTTTTTTGAGCTCTATCCCAAACCGTATTATAGAATCTCACAAATACATCAAACAATTTTATATTGTCACTTTTCTTAATATCGAATAAAACCTTATAATTTGTAAAAGGCAAATGAAATTCTACTATCATTCTTCCGTTATCTTCTTCAGCATCGGCAATTGTTAAACTAATAGGGATAAAAGAATCCGAAACCTGTAAATCGAAATACTTTTCACCATACTTTTGTTGGATGCTATTTCTGATACGTTTTAAGCTATCGTATGATTGTTCAATGCGCTCCTTATAATTAGTTGCAGTATAATAATACTCATTAAAATGCATTACATTTATAAGAATATGATAAACATCCAATAAATCATTACAACCATTCGCACTCTCTAGCTTATTATATATATCATCAATATTTATTTCTTCTGTTTTTTCTTCGTCCATTAGTTTTTTCAAAATGCATAAATCATTTTCTATATTGCTCAAACACATATTATCTATTGCAATATCGGGATTCATCATACATAATTTAATATTAATGTGTTCTTGTGCCATTTTTGTCAATTTATTTTCATGCTCAACAACCGATGTTAAACTGACTCCCAGAACCCAATATGTCTTTTTTACATTCTCATTAATATCAATAAATTTTCTATCTCTCGCCTCAGCGTCTTGTTCTACAACAAATGCATCAATTTTGCCTTCTGGTATTTCTGTATTATCAACTGAATATTTCTTTTTCTTTAATACATAAAACCAAATTAATATTGTTACAAAAGCAATCAAAAATATAGCAGTACCAATTATGAATATCTTAAGAAAATTATCTGTCACATTCTGTATATATTGCTCACCTAACTTTTCACTTGCTATTATTGACTTATATATGAGACCTCCGCCCCAAATACATATTATATATGCAACAGCAATCAAAATAGCCGGTACCGGAACAATATTTTTTATCATTTTCCATATATCATTTTTAATTTCTTCTGTGGCCATTTTATACTCCTCTTAGTTCCATCACAATCCCGGTTTAAATCCCGGTCTAAAAACTCTTTTTTACAGAGCTATAAACTCCACTGGCATCCCAAGACATTGTTCTAAACATGATGTTTTTTCTCCCACTCTAACATATTATATACATATTCATCTTGTTTTGGTTTGAATGAGAAGCACAATGGAACATATTTTCCATAATTCTTTTTTCCTCTGTTTGTGCACCAGGTACAAGTATCTGTTTTATGATCAAGAAGTTCATTTGTTTTTCTGTCATTCCAACGTATTTTTCCATCATAAAAATCCGCTACACCATAAGCAGTTCCTAACAGTCCTGAACAAATTCTGATTATACCATCAGGATGAACCAAAACTCTCTCACCTAATTTTGCAGGACAAAAACCATAATACTCTGGATTTTTGTAAAAATCCTCTTTGGTAATAAAAGATTTCGGAATCCGCACAGAAATAGGATACTTTCCTTCTTTGATTTTCTTGCTCATAGCATCGTATACTTTTACCCAACTGTCGGCATTAACTTGCAAATCGGAAGACCACAAGTCAATTGGTGTTCCGTCTTTAATTAACACATGATAATTTACTCTCTCTACTCCTAAATCCGCTGCTAAATAAATCAATTTTTCCATTAAATATTTTCCATCAGTATCTTGTTGCAACAATTCTTGATAGACGCAGCATGTAATATCAACCTTATATCCCAGTTCAACAGCCTTTTTGATGTTTTCAACTTCAATTTCAAATACGCCCCTACCCCGAATATTATCACAGGTTATTTCATTAAAGCCATCCATACTAAAAGAAATTTCATCAATTTTTTTAAAGCCATCCTTTTCCAGTAAAATTGGCGAAAAAGTTCCGTTGGTATCAATTCTGACATATTCATACCCAATCCTTTTGGCCTCTGAAATTAAATCAGCTAACAAATATAATTTATCCTGATATTTTCCGTATAAAGTAGGTTCTCCGCCCAACAAAGTTAATTTTTTTGCTCCCAATTCATAAAAATCGCTTAAAAGTTTAACTGCTGTATCAAAATCAATTTCTTTGTTTCCAATACAAAAATAATTGTTAGGTTTGTATATACACTGCGGACAATTTAAATTACATTCATTAATTACATATAAAAAAACTTGTTTTAGATTTTTAAAATATTGTAAAAATCTTTCATCTATATCAAAATACATTTTAATCAACCACCATATCAATTATAAAATCAGTATGCCTCTTGACAATTTTTATTCGATTTTATTGTTTTTTTCTAAAACCAAATATGGATATCCTCTGCAATCACGCTCACCAATCTCTGCTTTTAATTGAGTTAATATTTTGTTGAAATGTTTATGGACGCCTGCGATTTCATCTTCACTAACCTTATCCGTTGCTTCAAGTTCTATAAAGGTTCCCAACGTATCCACATAATCAATACTAACTTCTACATTTTCGTATATCCAAGAATTCCTTGTTTTGTTAACAACTATAATTTCCCTAAAATCCAACAAATCAAATATTTTTTTTGCTGCATACACATCTTCAATTATGGTTTCATACTCGTTGCACTGATTTTGAACTTTAGCTCCAACAGGTAACCACTGTTTAAAATTCAAAGTGCATTTGTTTTTTGTTTCACGCAATCTAAGCCATTCTGAAACAATTTCAAATTCAAGAAAATTTTTATGAAAAGGCGTATAATAACTATCGTTCTGTACTTCATCATCCAGAATTTTTCTAAATCCAAGTTTTTCAATTTGTTGTAAAACCGCTTCTATGTTAAATAGCGGAAACTTCATTTCAACTTCTTGATACTTACCCATAAATCATTCTCCGTGTATTTTTATATTTTGCTATATTTTACCATATTTCAATATTCTTTTCAAGATAAAAAGTAAAAATGTATCGAATTTAAATGAAATTTTGTTGGCGTACTTTTTTCCTTATGCAAAAATTAAACAGTGTCCACAAGGACACTGTTTAATTTTTGGTGCGGATAACAGGACTGTTACTCTTTTTAAGGGAGTGCCCAGTTAACCTGCTTTTTCTATATTAAGTTCGCTGTTAAACTCTACAGTTCCAACAAACTTATAATAAATATTTATATCCTGATAAGTCTCGCCCTGATATTCGTACTTTTCGCCGACTTCAATTCGTTCTATGAGCTCATGGAGAATCTCGTATGTGAGTTCTTTGATTCCAATATACTTTTCAATTAAGTTTACAAAGTCTATGGCATTGTCCTTTGACTTGTGGTATTCGTTAAGCTCACTTTCAATTTTTGATGCTTCGGCTTTTAATTCTGCCTGTTCTTCTTCATATCCTGCGAGGAGCGATGCCATTCTCTCGCTTGATAAATTTCCTAAGATTGAATTCTCATAAGTCTTTTTAATCAGGAGTTCAAGCTCGCCAATTCGCTTGTTGGCTTTTGCAAGCTTTCTCTGATTGTCCTTGGTTTCTGCCATGATCTTTTGCTCATTGCATTTAAGTGCCGCTTTGTATAGTGCATCTCTGTCGGTTTCTAAGAGCACTGTCTTTGCATATATGTCGGCAAGGACTACACCATATAACTCGTCATACCTTATATAATGTGATGGGCAGTATTGCTTACCCTTGAGGTTATATGTGTTACACACATAAGACTTGGTTGCATTGGAGAAGACTAAGGCTTTTTTACAATCCATACATTTTATTATCTTAGCAAAGATTTGTGTTTCGCCCGTTTTGGTTTCTCTTGCACGACTTTCAAGCAGTTTTTGTACTTCATCAAAGGTTTGCTTATCAATTATCGGCTCATGGGTGTTTTCTACCACAATCCATTCATCTTTCGGGACATCCCTGAACTTCTTTGACTTAAAAGGTTTTTCTTTTCTGTGGTTTACCATATTACCTATGTAAACTTCATTTATAAGCATATCGCCCACAGTGTCATCACACCAATAACATTCATCATCGTGTGCGGTCATAGCAGAATAATGATTCATTCCATGAGCCTTTGCATAGGCAGCAGGAGTGGGGATTTTTTCTTCGTGAAGAATTTTTGTTATTTTCCTTTTCCCATGGCCTTGCTTTGCCAAGTCGAATATGTGTCTTACAATATGTGCAACCTCTTCATCGATTATAAGATGATGCTTGTCATTCGGGTCCTTTTGGTATCCGTATGGTGCTTTAGCACCAAGGAACCAACCTGATTCCGATTTTGTTTTGTATGCCGACCTTGTCTTTTCGGATATATCTCTTGGATACATTGCATTATACATATTCTTAAAGGTTGCAATTTGTTGATAACCATTTAAGTATGTATCAACGCCATCATCTATTGCAATAAACCGAATGCCTCTTGCTATGAAAATGTCCTCGTAATATAGATTTGCCTGAACATCATTTCTGCCAAGCCTTGATAAATCTTTTACGATTATGCAGTTGGCATTTCCTTCTTCGACATCGTGCATCATTGCCTGAAATTCAGGCCTTTCAAAGAATACTCCTGATTCACCGTCATCTACATATTCCTTACGGATTATAATGTTATTTTTGTTGGCGAAATTCGATGTTTTCATTCTTTGGGTTTCTATACTAATACTTTCTGCATTTGCTGAACGCTTATCTTCTTTGGATAACCTTAGATATAAATTTGCTATCCATACCGTTTCTCTTTTTGCCATCTAAATTCTCCTTCCTCTTAAGGGAAACGGCTGTGTAAATGCTATAATAATTATACCACATAACCCAGCCGTTATCCAGATAAATCACCGAAGTTCTTTAAGAAACTTCACGGCTAATGATGTTATTTACCCTATCCCTTAAGGATATTTCCTCGCCGGTAAAGTGTGAGGTTGTTCTGAATATCTTATTACCAATTTCGTAATAGATATTGAAGTTTCCATCCACATACGCACCCTTGAAATTATCAATAGGGGTGTCGCCGGGCTTTATTCTCTTATAAATAAGATAGTAATTTGGAAGAACAATTTTCTTCATATAACCATCCTTTCTTATACAAATGATAGGAGCCACCAAAGTGTTACAATGACAGCAGGTGCACATAGGATAATCGCGCCCGATATTTGAAATACTCTCAGCGAAATCTTTTTCATATGCTTGTCTGCTTCTTCATAAATCTTATCATCGATTCGAGAAACAGTTGTTTTGACATAACTGATGGTTTCATCAATCTTGCTGGTTTTATCGTAGGCAAGGGTGTCAATCTTGCCTTCGATAACCTCTAATCTGCCGAGTATTTCACCAAGCGTATCAGATTTCTTTTTCTGATTAAGCTGTTTGGTTTCTCTGATATCTATACTCATTAGTCGTATCTCCTTTCTTCATTCCATAGTTTTACTGATGGAATTTTCTTGGCTTCTTCGACGGCATGTCCATACACACCGTCTATGTATTCCTGAGACCACTCATATTCATTTGCCAATAGCATAAATAATTGTGTTCCTGATACGATATCTTTGAACTGCATTTTTGCAATTCTGTCGCCAAGCCTGTTAATCATTCCTTCAAGTGTTTTTGAAAGTATTTCGCCGAAATAACTTTCGTTATGCTTAAGGTGTAAGTGCAGTACATAGAACTGAACTGCCTTTTCGTAGAATTCACTCATTGAGCTGCATTCCACAGTCTTCATTAAGCATTCTGCCACAGCCTGAGGCTTAGGCTCTATACTAAAACTAACTTTTGTTTTTGTCATTATCAAAAACCTCCCATCTTGATACGTAAAGCTTGCTTTTTCTGTGCCAGCTT
>JAZQZC010000027.1:0-2926 GCA_045633845.1 Clostridia bacterium | reverse complement strand
CTCGCTCGACTTGCATGTGTTAGGCACGCCGCCAGCGTTCATCCTGAGCCAGGATCAAACTCTCTAAAAAAATATTTAAGTCCGTAGACTTTAGTTTCTTAGAAGTTTAAGCTCAAAAAATTTTGCTAGCTTTACTAGTTTAAAAGAAATGTTTACTCAAATTCTCATTTATTAACGAGAACCTCATTATGCTGTTTATTTTTCAAAGTTCAATTTGTCGCTTTTACACACGCGACTTGTCTATGATATCACACCAAAAAGGATTTGTCAACACTTTTTTAAAAAATTTTTAAAAAATCTTTAAAAAGCTTTGATAACGCAGGATAAAGCGCCATTCCCTTGCGGAGTGGAATTTTATTTTATCATTTTTGACGCATATTTGTCAACGATTTTTTGCAAAAAGTTGAATTTTGTCAAAATATACACTTTTAGGGTAGAAAAACACAAAATTTTGTGTTATATTATAATAGTAGATATTAATTTAAGGAGTTTTGATATGAAAAAACTATTATCTTTGATGTTGGTTATTGTGATGCTTGCATCTGCCTATGCAGTATGTGCACAGGAGACGGTACCTGTTCCCGAGGGGCTGCGTTCGTCAAACATACTTTTGATTGATGCAACATCGGACAGAATTATATATGAAAAAAACAGTCAGGTACAAATTGCACCCGGCGGCATAGCAAAAATACTTACCGGTGTTATTGCAATAGACTTTGTTGCCTCTCTTGACGAAAATGTAACCGCCGATGCAAAAGCGGTGACAACCTTTGATTTTTCTAACAACAATATGGGAGTGCTCCCGGGCGAAACACTCACCGTTCGCCAGCTCCTTTACGGAATGCTTATGTATGACGCAGGCGAAGCGGCAAACGTGCTTGCGGTATACTGCGGAGATTCTGCTGAAAAATTTGTTGAAAAAATGAACAAAAAAGCAGGCGAATTGGGCTGCTCCAACACACGCTTTACAAACCCGAGCGGTGTTGCAGATGCAAATCAGTACACAACTCTTGAGGATGCGGCAAAGATTGTAAAATATGCAATGGAGTTTGAACAGTTCCGCGAAATAGTTGCAACCAAATCGTACACCATTGCACCTACAAACAAATACAGCGAAACAAGATACCTCAACAACACCAACAAATTTATATCAACCGCTTCGACAAATGCATACTACAACAAGTTTGTTACAGGTGTTAAAACATCATATGTAAGCAACTCCGACTGCGGACTTGTTGTTACATATCAAAACGGCAACACCAATCTCCTTTGCCTCACGGCAGGAGCGCCATACAGTGACGGCATTAACTATGCAAACGAGGATTGCACAAAGCTTATAGAGTACGGCAAAAATTATCATACCTCCGTTAAAATTGCGGCAGCTGACGAAATACTTGCCGAAGTAAAGGTGCGGGGCGGCAAGGAGGACAACAAGGTTTTGCTTGTAGCTCCTGAGGATTTGTACATAAATCTGCCAAAGGGATATGACGAAACAATGCTTGAAAAAGAAATAGAAACAAGCAAAAAAATCAAAGCTCCCATCAGCAAAGGTGATGCACTTGGGCAGCTTACGGTTTATTATAACGGCGAAAAATACGGCAGCCTGATTTTAACTGCAGACCAAAGCATATCTTCGGCTCCGATAAAAGCATTTTTTCAATCGATAGGTGCCATATTTACATCGTGGATATTTATTTTGATTGTGATACTTATTATTGCTTTGTTTGCAGCATACACAGTTGCCCTTAACAAAGCAAAGCGCAGAAGAAAATATGTAAGCAGATTTAACGATTACAGATAATGTTTAGGACGGGCCTGTTTTTGCAGAATAATTAATATATTGTAAATAAAATCTTAATTTAAGGTAACTTGTATTGAAAATTTTTTTGGTTTATATTATTATAAGTGTGACAGGTTGCAGGCGGGCTGGCGCCCGTCAAAACCGACAATCTGAAAGATTTCAAAAATTTTAGATGTCAGGCATTGAGAGTTCGAATCCTGTCACACTAAATATATAGATAAAACAAGCGGGAGATTTGATATGGAACTTACAGAATTTAATGATATACCAAATAGCAAGAAAGCTGCAATAGAAAAATTTCAGGATTTTCAAAAATTTATGATGATGTACAACTGTGCAATAAAAGAGGTTCGCACCAAGTTTGAAGTACTCAACGACGAGCTTTCGGTAACAAGCAACCGCAACCCCATACAAATGATAAAATCTAGAATAAAATCACCCTTAAGTATAATGGAAAAGCTTGAAAGGCGGAATTTTGAAATTTCGATGGACTCCATACTCAACAATCTTAACGACGTTGCAGGAGTGCGGATTATATGTGCTTTTGTTAACGACATATATGATATTGCGGATATGTTTTCATCGCAGGATGACATTACTGTTTTGGAAATAAAGGATTACATCAAAGGTCCAAAGCCAAACGGATACCGCAGCTATCATATGATTGTTGAGGTACCGGTGTTTTTTACAGACTGCAAAAAGAATTTGAAGGTTGAGGTGCAGCTGCGTACAATAGCAATGGACTTTTGGGCAAGCCTTGAGCACAATATGAAATACAAAAAGGACATTGATGATGCAGATACAATTATGCGCGAGCTCAAAAGCTGTGCAGATTCTATTGCCGAAACGGATTTGCAGATGCAAAGGATTAATGACAAAATAAATAAAAGGTGACAAACGGGGATGTTCCTTTGCAAAAGGTGCGTCCTCGTTTGTCACTTTTTGTTTTAGATGTTCCTTTGCAAAAGGTGCGTCCCCATTTGTCACTTTTGTTTTAGATGTTCCTTTGCAAGAGGTGTTTGTTGTGCGAACAGGTGACAGTGGGCGTTCGCATGACAACGGGGACATTCCTCGCAAGAGGTGTGTCCTCGCTTGTTGTGCGAACAAAAGAGAAAAATTAACAAG
>JAZQZC010000026.1:0-35001 GCA_045633845.1 Clostridia bacterium | reverse complement strand
TAATTTAATAATACGAACCGAAATGATGCAATCTGCATACTTAAGTTCAAAAGACTTAACAAACTGTAATTTTTCCATTCGGTGCTTTGTTGGCACGCGCAAAGCCGTCGAAATTTTTTCGCCGTGTTTGCGCTAAAATGCTGTGACAAATGGGGACATTCGTCACGAAGAACGTGTGTCCTCATTTGTCATATGCATTTTAGCTACTTTACAGTTGACAAAGGGGGACGCACCTTTTGCAAAGGAACATCCCCCTTTGTCACGGCATTTTACCTGCCAAAGCACCGCCTGCAAAAAACAGTTTGTAAAGCCTTTATCAAAATCGTATGCCGATTACATCATTTTTTCAAAGCGTGCACTCTTTTAGCAAAATCAGGGCAAAACAGAGTCTGCCTATGATATGGTTTTTACAAGTTGTTTTTAGATTTTGCCCGATTTGATGGTAAAATTCCGAAAAATAAAATCAGTTCCATTAGCATTTCGGTATTTTAGCACACCCGAGCGAAAAAATTTGAGTGAGTGTGTGCGTGCCATTAAATCGGGCGAAATCTAAATTACAAATTGTTAAAGCATTATCATCCGCAGACGACGTTTGTACAGATTTTGCGATTTAATTCAACCTTTATAAAATCTATCTTAAGATTAATATGCGAATATTGTACAATCCCTATGTCATACTGTTGAATTATGGAGGGATTATGTTGAAGAATCGTATAATTGCATTTGTTGTATTTGCGTGTGTTTTACTTGGTTCGTTTACCTGCTTTGCCGAAGGCGATACAATGGGGCTTTCCTGTCCGTCGGCAGTGCTTATGGAACAATCTACAGGCAAAATACTTTACGAAAAGGACATCCACAGCAAGCGACCTCTTGCCAGCGTTACCAAAATTATGACAATGCTGCTTGCAATGGAGGCGATAGATGCAGGCAAATTTACATATGATGATATGATAACAGGCTCTGCATATGCAAAGAGCATGGGCGGCTCCACCATATTTTTAGACGAGGGCGAGCAGCTTTCGGTGCGCGATATTCTAAAGGGCATTGCAGTTTCGTCGGGCAATGATGCGGCAGTTGCCATGGCAGAGCACATAGCAGGCTCGGAGGATAATTTTGTTGCAATGATGAACGAGCGTGCAAAGCAGCTTGGTATGAACAATACAAATTTTGCAAACAGTAACGGACTCCCTGCCGAAAATCACTATTCCACTGCATATGATATTGCACTTATGAGTAGAGAACTTATGAAGCACGAGGATATATTTGATTACACAACAATATGGATGGATAGCCTTAGAAATGGCGAGTTTACGCTTTCAAACACAAACAAGCTTATTCGCTTTTACGATGGCGCAACAGGCTTAAAAACAGGCTCTACAGACGAGGCGAGGTTTTGCATTTCTGCCACTGCCAAGCGGGATGGTATGCATCTGATTGCAGTAATAATGGCAGCACCTACCTCCAAAGAAAGGCAAAAGGATGCCTCCACACTTCTTAATTACGGATTTTCAAACTACGCGCTGCATAAATGCGCAACAAAAGGAGAGAGTGTGGATAATATACATATAGAAAAATCTGCATCAGACACCACCGAAATTTTATGCGGTGAGGATGCATCATATCTGTACCAAAAGAGTGCATCTCCCCAAATTTCGAGAGAAATAGTTCTTAATGATGATATGAAGCCTCCGTATAAGGCGGGTGATAACGCAGGGGAGATGATTATAAAAAACGCAGACAAAGAAATTGCCAAGGTACCTCTTGTTTTTGCAACAGATGTGGATAAAGTAAGTCTTTTTGGCACATTCGGCAAGCTGATTGATAACTGGGTAAAAATATGACAGACGGGGATGAAGTGACAGGCATGACAATGGGGACATTCCTCGCAAGAGGTGTGTCCCCAGTTGTTGTGCCTGTCACCTCATCCCCTCTGTCATTTTTGTCATGCGAACATCCCCATTTGTCAAAACATTACTTGCTTGCCAAAAACGCGTTGATTTTGTTTACAAGCTCGTCACAGTCTACACCATGTACCATGCATGCCTGCTCAACAGATTCGCCGCTTGCAGATGGGCAGCCAAGGCAGTGCATACCTATTTCCAAAAAGAATGGAGCTGTTTCGGGGTCAATTCTCAAAACGTCCATTATTATAGTATCTTTTGTAATTTGTGCCATTAATATCACCTCCGTTAATAGCATTATAATACAAATCAAGGCAAAATTCAATATGTTATTCAATTAAATTTAGGTTTACATTTTTTTGTTATTTGATACCTCCAAAAATGTGGATAATGTGGATAAATTTGTTGATAGTTTATTTTTTAAGTCTTTTTATGTGCACAACCCGACACAATAATGTTAAATCAGTGTGGATTTTACAAAATTTGGTTAACATAACAATTGCAAAATAATTATGCCAATTGTTGACATAAATATTGTTTTGTGTAATAATGGTATTAAATTGCAGTGGGGTGACAGAGGGATGTTCGCACAACAAGCGAGGACACACCTCTTGCGAGGAATGTCCCCGTTGTCATGCGAACATCCGCGTTTGTCATAGGTGACAGTGGGGGAAGTTCCTTTGAAAAAGGTGCGTCCCCCATCTGTCAGCGGTCAGTTTTTATTTGTTTGCGTGGACAACGTGGACACACCTAATAAAGGAATGTCCCCGTTGTCATGCGAACATCCCCGTTTGTCATACTACAAATTTAAAGGAGTTAGCTTTATGTCAAATATATGGAAAGGCAAAACAGTTTTTTTGCGATGCGCAAACCCAAATGATGCTTTTTTGTATGTGGATGAAAAGGGCAACCACAACACCGATACCGAAAAGCTTTTTGAAAAAATTGAAATGCCCTATTCTCTTGAAACCTGCCGTCAGATTATTACCAAAATCAACAGCGAAAATAAGGACGGATACAATCAAAACAGTGACAACTATCTGTTTACTGCTGTAAGTAATGACGGCACACCCATAGGTCAGATTATAACTTTTGATTGCGACAGACGGATGGGCTGCTTTAAATTTGGTTTGTTTTTTACAGAGACAGTGCGCGGCAAGGGCTATGCATCAGAGGCAGTAAATATTATGCTGGGATTTTATTTTAATCAGCTCCGCTATCACAAAGCAAATGTATATATATACGATTTTAATGTTGTATCTCAAAAATTTCATCAAAAGCTGGGGTTTGTAAAAGAGGGCGTGTTGCGCGAGGTTGCATATGTCGATGGAAAGTATGTTGATGCAGTGTATTACGGAATAACAAAAGATGAGTTTAACAATCGGTGACAGAGGGGGATGTTCCTTCGCAAAAGGTGCGTCCCCTGCTGTCACCGATTAGTTTTTATTTGTTCGCGTGGGCAACGAGGACATACGTGACGAACAAAAATGAATGTTTCAACAAATGGGGACGCACCTTTTGCAAAGGAACATCCCCATTTGTCAAAACATCCCCGTTGTCATGCGAACATCTCCCTCTGTCAGCGGTTAAATGACATTATAAAAAAAGGATTTTTATTCCAAACGGCGAACAATAATTATAGATATTAATGAAAAGGGTGTGTGTATATGAACATAAGACAAATGCGCGAACAACTGGAAAAAGAAACCTTGTCACCCCTTGCACAGCTATCGGTCAACTCAAAAGGAAGAGAAAAACCCGAGGAGCTTTGCGAGCTGCGTACAGAGTATGCAAGAGACCGCGACAAAATTATACACTGCAAGTCGTTTCGGCGCCTTAAGCACAAAACGCAGGTATTTATTTCTCTTGACAACGACCATTACAGAACCCGCCTTACCCACACCCTCGAGGTAAGCCAGATTGGCCGCACCATTGCAAGAGCTCTTATGCTCAATGAGGATTTGGTTGAGGCAATAAGCCTTGCTCACGACCTTGGTCACACACCCTTTGGCCATTCCGGTGAGAGAGCCCTTGACAAAATTGCTCCCGGAGGCTTCAGGCATTATGAGCAAAGCCTGCGCGTGGTAGACAAGCTCGAAAAAGACGGCGCAGGGCTCAATTTAACATGGGAGGTTCGCGACGGCATACTGTGCCACACAGGCGACAACATTGCGGCAACTGCCGAAGGCCTTATTGTAAAATTTGCCGACCGCTTTGCTTACATAAATCACGATATTGACGATGCGGTGCGTGCGGGGGTAATATCTGCCGACGATATACCTGCCGAATTTCTTGAAATATTGGGTCAAAAGCACAGCAGTCGTATAAATACGCTCATTTCGGACATAGTAACCGAAAGCACTAAAAACAAAAAAATCTGTATGAGCGACGATGTATCGGGTGCTATGATGGGGCTGCGCGATTTTATGTTTGAGCATGTTTACAGGCGCCTCGGGCAGAGAGATTATCAGGCAGAGCACATTATCGAAAAAATGTACGGCTACTTTATGCAGTATCCCGAAAAAATGCCCCACGAATACACAAGACTTCTGGATTTTGAGGAAAAACACACCGCAGTATGCGATTATCTTGCGGGGATGACGGATATATATTGCGTAAACTACTTTAAAAAATTGTTTTTGCCAATTTAAAGGAATTGGGCAAAAAAATGTCGAAAAATATAAATATAAGGTGACAGAGGGGGAAGTTCCTTCGCAGAAGGTGCGTCCCCCATCTGTCACGGAGAGGTTTTTGTCATTCGCACAACAAGCGAGGACACACCTCTTGCGAGGAATGTCCCCGTTGTCATGCGAACGTCCCCCTGCTGTCACAGAGGAGTGTTAACCATTCACGTGGGCAACGAGAGTCGGGGACGGCGGGTCAAAGCGTCAGCATTTTTGCATGTAAAGCTTTAGCTTTATGTGCAAAAGCAGCCCCGTCCCCGACTGTTAAGTGAATGTTTCAACAAACGGGGACGCACCTTTTGCAAAGGAACATCCCCGTTTGTCAAAACATCCCCGTTTGTAACCGAACCAACACTGAGAAAGGAGAATTATCATGCCTATGATTCCTGAATATATTATACAGGATGTAGCAGAAAAAAATGATATATACGATGTGGTGTCAAAGTATGTGCACCTCAAAAAGGCAGGTAATTCCTATGTGGGCTTGTGCCCCTTTCATAACGAAAAAACCCCGTCTTTTTCGGTGTCACCTCAGCGTGGGATATTTCGCTGCTTTGGCTGCGAAGCAGGAGGAAATGTTATTTCATTTGTTATGAAAATTGAAAACATTTCGTTTTATGAGGCAGTGCAAAAGCTTGCCGAAGCGGCAAACATAACCTTGCCCAAAGCTTCATCATACAATGGCGAAGATGCGGCAAAGGCAAAAAGGCAAAAGGAGCTTCTGCTAGAAATAAACAAAGCAGCGGCACAGTTTTTTTATCAGAATTTAAAAACAAGCCAAAAATGTATAGATTATCTCAAAAAAAGGCAGCTCACAGGTGAAATAGCCAAAAAATTCTGGCTTGGGTTTGCTCCCGACAGCTGGAATATGCTTTTTGACCATCTTAAGCAACAGGGCTACACCGAGTCGGATATTTTTGACGCAGGGCTTATAAAAAGGCACGAGTCGGGGCGATACTATGATATGTTCCGCAACAGGCTTATAATTCCCATATTTGATGTCAATAATAATATAATAGCATTTGGCGGCAGAGTGTTTGACGACAGTAAGCCAAAATATCTCAATTCGCCCGAAAGTGCAATATTTTCCAAAAGCAAAAACCTGTACGGCATAAATATTGCAAAGCACTCAAAAAGAGATTTTGTGCTGCTTACCGAGGGGTATATGGATACAATCGCCCTTATGAAAAGTGGTTATCTTAACGCTGTGGCAACTCTTGGCACGGCACTTACTACCCAACAGGCAAAATACCTTGCAAACAACTTTAAAGAGGTTGTAATATGCTACGATGGCGACAATGCCGGCAGGGAGGCTCGCAAGCGTGCAATTACTGTGCTGCGCGAGCATACTGTTAAAATAAGTGTAATAGATATGGGGCAATATAAAGACCCTGACGAATTTATTGCCAAAAACGGCGTGGACAGGTTTAATGTTGTGCTTGGGGGCCGCAAGGCGGATATGGAATATATTATGCTCGACCTTGAGCGGAGCTACGACTTGTCAGACCATCGTCAGCTTGTAGCATATACCGATGCGGTGCTTGAATATTTTAAACTGATTAAATCCAGCGTTGAGCAGGATGTGTATGTAAATATGCTGTCAAATGCAACAAGAGTTTCGGTAAATGCCATTTATTCACAGCTTGGCATATCAAAAGCAAAAGCTGCAACGCCTACAAAGACTGTAATTACCGACCCGCTGCTTTTGCAGCTCAAAAAACCAAAAAACAACAATGCTTTAAACAATGCCAGAGAATTTTTGTTGTCTCTTATTATATTTAGCAAAAATGTATATAATAAGCACAAAGACCATATAACTGAGCAGTTGTTTGAGCTTGATATTCACAAAAAGCTGCTTTCGTACATAAAAGATTGCTACGAAACAGACGCAGTGGTGAGTGCATATAAAATAACGGCACACTTTTCTGAAGACGAGAACAGTGATGCATACTCAAGAATTCTGGCGCTTGACAACCGACCTGATGACACCGAAAAGGCATACGAGGACTATATGAAAATTATAGTTTCCGAAATGCAAAAAAATATGGCAAAAAATCTGGCGGAAACTGGCGAAAATCTTGAAAAACTTAATGATTTACTCAAAAGAAAAGGATAGAAAACAGAGAGTGGGGTTTGTACTATGGCAAAAAAACAAAACGAAAATGAAGCGGTTAAAGAGCAGCAGATGCAGCTGGATGAAGAAAATAAGATGAAATTTGTCACAGAGCTTATTGAGCTTGGCAAAGCGAGAGGTGTGCTTTCGTACAAGGACATTATGGACAAGCTTGCCGAAATTCATATGGAGCCTTCCCAAATGGAAACTATATATGAGCTTCTTGAGTCAAACGGCATTGAGGTTGTAGAAAATCTTGAACGTGAGCTTGACGAAATTCAGGAAAACGAGGAAGAAATTGACCTTTCCGTACCCGAGGGTATTGGTCTTGATGACCCTGTAAGAATGTACCTTAAAGAAATTGGTAAGGTTCCCCTTTTGTCTGCACAGGAAGAAATTCTTCTTGCAGAGCAAATGCAGGAGGGCGACGAAAAGGCAAAAAAACGCCTTGCCGAAGCTAATCTCAGGCTTGTTGTAAGTATTGCAAAAAGATATGTGGGCAGAGGTATGCTTTTCCTCGATCTTATTCAGGAGGGTAACCTTGGCCTTATCAAAGCGGTCGAAAAGTTTGATTACACCAAGGGCTACAAGTTTTCGACCTATGCAACATGGTGGATAAGACAGGCTATTACACGTTCTATTGCCGACCAGGCTCGAACCATACGAATTCCGGTGCATATGGTAGAAACCATTAACAAGCTCATACGCGTGTCACGTCAGCTGCTTCAGGAAAAGGGCAGAGAGCCAAAAGTAGACGAAATTGCGCAAGCTATGAATATGAGCGAGGACAGAGTAAGAGAAATTATGAAAATTGCTCAGGAGCCAGTATCCCTCGAAACACCAATCGGTGAAGAAGAAGACAGCATCCTCGGCGATTTTATCCCCGACGGAGATGCCCCTGCTCCAGAGGACAAGGCTGCATATATGCTGCTGCGCGAGCAGCTTATAGATGTACTCGACACCCTTGCACCAAGAGAGGCAAAGGTGCTTAAGCTCCGCTTTGGCTTAGAGGACGGCAGAGCACGTACCTTAGAGGAGGTTGGAGGCGAGTTTAACGTTACAAGAGAGCGTATTCGTCAGATTGAAGCAAAGGCTCTCCGCAAGCTTCGCCATCCAAGCAGAAGCCGCAAGCTCAAGGACTTCCTTGAATAATCCGATATTAGTTAATAAACAGTTGGGTGACAGAGGGGGAAGTTCCTTCGCAGAAGGTGCGTCCCCCTGCTGTCAGCGGTTATATAGTTGCAATGTGCGTAACAAAATGGGACGCACGTGCAAGCACGAACATCCCCTTTTGTCACACACGTCCCCCTGCTGTCACAGAGGAGTTTTTACCATTCGCGCGGGCAGCGAGGACACGCCTTTTCAAGGGATTTCTCATTTGTTACAAAAATTAATGTTTCAACAAATGGGGACGCACCTTTTGCAAAGGAACTTCCTCATTTGTCAAAACATCCCCGTTGTCATGCGAAAACCAACACATAACTTTATAAAGAAGGTCGAATAATGAAAATTTTAATAGTAGATGACGAAAAAGTAATTGTCAAAGCAATGAAGTTCAATTTTGAACGTGAAGGCTATGCCGTAGAAGTGGCATACGACGGCGAGGAGGCTCTTCGCCTTGCAAAAGACAAAACCATAGACATAATAGTGCTTGACCTTATGCTGCCCAAAGTGGACGGCCTTACAGTATGCCAAAAAATCAGAGAATTTTCAGATGTTCCTATTATTATGGTTACTGCAAAAACAGAAGATATGGACAAAATAATGGGCTTAGAGTACGGCGCTGACGACTATATAACAAAGCCCTTTAATATTCTGGAGCTTAAAGCAAGAGTAAAAGCAATACTCCGCCGCACCTCTCACCCAAGTGCAGGCGGTGCATCGGGTGCAAAGGTGAGTGTGGGCACAGTAGAGCTTGACTACAACCGCCGCACCGTTACTATAGCGGGCAAAACCGTAGACCTTACCGGCAAGGAATTTGACCTTATGGATTTGCTTGTGGCAAATGCAGGCAAGGTGTATTCAAGAGAGAATTTGCTCGACCTTGTTTGGGGCTACGATTACCCAGGCGATATACGCACAGTGGATGTTCACGTGCGCAGACTTCGTGAAAAAATAGAGCCAAACAGTGCAGAACCAATATATTTGCTTACAAAATGGGGGGCTGGTTACTATTTCAACGATGTTAAGTAAACCTATTTCCAAATTCAATAACATTGCCATAAGGCTTGTTGTTACATACATTGCAGTGCTTATTGTAACACTGCTTCTTGCAAACCACTACATACTGGGCGCAATGACCCGCTATATGATTTCCGGCGAAAAGATAAACGTTACCACTATGGCAAATGTGGTGTCAAGCTTTGCACCCGATTATATGACGGATGACGGCAGTATGGATGAGGATTTTTCGCAATTTGTAAAAAGTCTTATCAGTGACAGCAAAATGAGAGTGCTTATTCTCAACACCGATTCGGTAGTTATATTTGACTCTCAAAATAACTACGACGTTTTAAACAAAGCACAAATCAAAACCTCTGTATTGACCGCAGTGGGCGGCAAGACAGGCTACAGTGAATATGTAAATCAAGACAAAATTACCATTTTGGACGCTGCGGCACCAATTATTGCTGGAGGACGGATTGCAGGCGTTGCAAACATTGTTTACAGCGCTGAGGAAATTTCGGCATTCCGCAGTGCAACCAAAAATGACATATGGCTTATAACAATTGTTGTTTCGGCCTTTGTGGGTATAATTATATTCTTGTTTACCAACCTTATTACAAAGCGAATTGTGGATTTTACCAAAAAAATCAAGTCTATGTCAAGCGATGGTATACTTGACGAAAAGCTCGATGTTCGCGGCAATGACGAAATTACACATCTTGCCGTTGCCTTTAACACCATGAGCGAAAAGGTGCTCGACTTAGAGCATAAGCGAGTGGAGTTTGTGTCAAATGCATCTCACGAGCTCAAAACGCCACTCAGCTCAATCAAGCTTATGGCAGATTCTATACTTCAGACACCTGATATAGATATGGAGTATGTGAGAGAGTTTTTGACAGATATGAACAACGAGGCAGACCGCCTCAACCGAATTGTAAACAAGCTGCTTTACATAACAAAAATGGATACCGATGCCGAAAAACTAGAGGCAGGTATGGATATGGTTGACATAGGCGAGGTGCTTCTTGGTATCGAAAAAAACCTTGCGCCTATAGCCAACCGTGACGAAATTACCCTCAATGTATCGGCTCCCGCAGGCATTTTTGTTATGGCAAACAAAGATATGCTGTGGCAGGGTGTATACAACATTGTAGACAATGCAATCAAGTATTCAAACGAATTCGGTACGGTTGAGGTTACTCTTACAAGTGACAAAAACAACGCATACATCGCCGTAAAAGACAACGGTGTTGGCATAAGCGCCGATGACATAGGCAAAATATTTGAGCGATTTTATCGAGTAGACAAAGCCCGCTCGAGAGACACAGGCGGCACAGGCCTTGGGCTTTCTATTGCACTTGGAGCAATTCAGTTTCACGGCGGTAGCATAAATGTTGAGTCCGAGCCCAACATCGGTTCTACCTTTACCATCACTTTGCCGATAGCATAAGTTGTGTGACAGAGGTGACAGTGGGGGAAGTTCCTTAGCAGAAGGTGCGTCCCCCATCTGTCATCGGTTGGTTTTCAATTGTTTGCGTGGGCAGCGAGGACACACCTTTTGCGAGGAATGTCCCCGTTGTCATGCGAACATCCCCGTTTGTCAAAACATCCCCGTTGTCATGCGAATAGTCAGGAGGTTTTCAGTATGAAAAAAATATTTTCTTTAGTTTTGGTAATTGTGCTGGCAGGCTTGCTTTGCGCCTGCGGCGGTAACACGTCAGATGATGGTACAATTTCAAAGGATGTAAATCTGTACTTTTCAAATTCGGAGTACAACAATCTCAAATCCGAAAAGCGGACAATTACTTACGGCGAGGATGAATCACTGCCGCGCACAGTTTTGCAAAAGCTCACAGAGGGCCCGGGTGACACATCTTCAAAGGCTGTTATACCAAGCGGTACGCAGATTTTGAATTTTGAAATTGTTGAAATGACCGCCAAAATAAATTTTTCGGGCAATTATCTCAAATTTGAGGGCGACAATGCAAAAAGTATGGAGCTGCTTGCAAGGTACTCCATTGTAAAAACTCTGTGTGAGCT
The DNA here is from genome assembly GCA_045633845.1 of Clostridia bacterium. GTDB lineage: Bacteria > Bacillota > Clostridia > UMGS1810 > UMGS1810 > RGIG4708. The sequence continues at coordinate 24,097 of JAZQZC010000026.1, read as the reverse complement.
TCCAGGCATAGACAGAGTGGAAATCCGCGTGGAAAATGCTGCTCTCACCGGTGCAAACGGCGAGCCTGTGGGTGTCCTTGGCGAAAATGACATTGTGCTTAGTGAGGGTGACAATGTTACACAAAAATATGTTACTCTGTACTTCAGCGACGAAATGGGCGAAAAGCTTGTTGCCCAGCGCCGCAGAGCTACAATTGTGGACAACAGTATGGAAAAAACTATTCTCATCGAGCTTATAGAGGGCCCTGAGGGCGACAATCAGTATGCTACACTGCCTCAGGGAATAAAAGTCCTTTCGGTAGAAACCAAAGAAAAAATATGTTTTGTTAACTTTTCAAAAGAATTTGCCGAAAATATCGGCGGCGGTTCTTCCGCCTCTACAATGGCAATATATTCTGTTGTAAATTCTCTTACAGAGCTCCCCGAAATTGAGCAGGTACAGTTTCTTATAGAGGGCGAAAAAACCGAATGGCTTGGCGAATACGACGTTTCCGAACCATTCAGACGTGATGAATCTTTTATAGAATAAGCGTCGGGGACGGGGCTGTTTTTGCACATAGAGCTATGTCAATCGGTGACAGAGGGGGAAGTTCCTTCGAAGAAGGTGCGTCCCCCTGATGTCACAGGTTGGTTTTAGTTGTTCGCTTGGGTAAGCGAGGACATACGTGACGAACAAAAATGAATGTTTCAACAAATGGGGACGCACCTTTTGCAAAGGAACATCCCCATTTGTCAAAACATCCCCGTTGTCATGCGAGCATCCCCCTGCTGTCAGCGGTTAGCTTTGTCACAATCACTACAGAAAGGAAATCAAAAAATGGTATCACAAAAAATGTACGAGCTGGGCAGCCGCCGCAGCGAAATAAGAGAGTTATTTGAATATGGATTAAAAAGAAAAGCAGAAATAGGGGCAGAAAATGTGTTTGATTTCAGCCTCGGCAACCCCAGCGTTCCCGCACCTGAATGTGTAAAAGAGGCACTCAGTGACCTTGTGCTTAATACCGACCCTGTTGCACTTCACGGATATACCTCTGCACAGGGTGCTCCCGACGTGCGCAAAAGCTGTGCCGAGTATGTAAACGCAAATTTTGGTACAAGCTATACAGGAGACAATTTTTATATGACAGTTGGTGCTGCGGCATCACTTACAATATCTCTTTCGGCAATATCGGAGCATGATGGCGAGGTTATAGTGCTTGCACCATTTTTTCCCGAATACACAGTGTTTATAAAGCAGGCGGGTATGACTCCTGTGATTGTAAAATGCCGCGAAGAGGATTTTCAGGTGGATTTTGATGCACTCAAAAATGCAATTAACCAAAATACAAAGGCAATAATCATCAATTCGCCAAACAATCCCTCGGGAGTTGTTTTGTCGCCCGATACAATACAAAAGCTTGCCTCCGTTATGAATGATGCGCAGCAAAAATACGGCAAGGATATTTATATTATTGCCGACGAGCCGTACCGCGAGCTTGTGTACGATGACAGCACAGTTGTGCCTTTTATACCAAATTATTACAACAACACAATTGTTTGCTATTCGTTTAGCAAATCTCTTTCACTTCCTGGTGAGCGCATAGGCTACATACTTGTGCCAAATACAGCAAACGACTGGCAGACAGTTTACTTTGCAGTGTGCGGCGCAGGCAGGTCACTTGGTTTTGTATGTGCACCAAGCCTTTTTCAGAAAATTGTGCCAAAATGCATCGGCAAAACCTCGGATATCTCGGTATACAAGAAAAATCGTGACATTCTTTGTGAAGCTCTTGCAAAATACGGCTACAAGGTTGCACAGCCCGACGGCGCATTTTATCTGTTTGTAAAAGCACTTGAGCCAAGCTCGCGTGATTTTTGCGAAAGGGCAAAAAAACACGAGCTTTTAATTGTACCTGCCGACAGCTTTGGCTACCCCGGTTATGTACGAATTTCATACTGCGTATCAACGGAAATGATTGAAAAAGCGCTTCCGTCATTTGAAAAGCTTGCCAAGGAATACAAATAATGTAACACACAATAAAATATCAGCAACGGAGGAAACAAATAAATGAGAAAGACCAAAATTATATGCACTCTCGGCCCCTCTACCGATGACGAAAATGTACTTCGCAGCCTTATAAAAGCGGGTATGAACGTTGCACGACTCAATTTTTCACACGGGGATCACGAGGAGCAGCTCCGCAGAATAAATATGGTAAAAAAGCTCCGCGACGAGATGAATCAGCCTATTGCAATTTTGCTTGATACAAAAGGCCCCGAAATACGCATAGGCGAGTTTGAAAACAAGTCTGTTATGCTCACAAAGGGGCAAAACTTTACTCTTACCACCTGCGATGTGGTGGGGGATGAAAATCATGTTTCGATTTCGTACAGCGAGCTGCCCTACCGCATAAAGCTTGGCGACAGAATTCTTATTGACGACGGTCTTATTGAGCTCATTGCCGTAGAAACCACCGACACCGATATAAAATGCTTTGTGCGCAATGGCGGCAAGCTCTCCAACAAAAAGAGCATAAACCTGCCGGGAATTAATCTCGATATGCCCTATATGACCGAAAAAGACAGGGAAGATATAATTTTTGGCATAAAGCACGATATAGATTTTATTGCTGCATCCTTTGTGCGCTGCGAAAGCGACGTAAAGGATGTGTTTGACATACTGCAAAAAAACAACGGAACACACATCAAGGTTATTGCAAAAATCGAAAATAACGAAGGCGTTGAAAACATAGACAGCATCTTAGCTGCATGCAACGGAATTATGGTGGCACGAGGCGATATGGGAGTTGAAATATCTTTTCAAAAGCTCCCTGCAATTCAAAAAATGCTTATCAAAAAATGCTATGCCGCAGGCAAAATGGCAATTACCGCAACGCAAATGCTTGACTCTATGGTGCACAATCCGCGCCCCACAAGAGCGGAGGTATCGGATGTGGCAAATGCAGTGTACGACGGCACAAGCGCAATTATGCTCTCAGGTGAAACCGCTGCAGGCGACTACCCCGTAGAGAGTGTTATTGCAATGTCCGAAATTGCTGAAAGTACCGAAAATAGCATCAATTACACAGGCAGATTTTTGAGAGAAAAGGTAAAAAACAATACCATTACCGACGCAGTTTGCCACGCCTCCTGTACCACTGCCATAGACCTTAATGCTTCGGCAATTGTTGCGCTGACGCTAACAGGGCACACTGCGCGTATGATTTCAAAATTCCGACCAAACTGCCCCATAATTGCGGCAACCACCAATGCAAAAAACTATCATCAGCTTGCACTCAGCTGGGGTGTTATTCCTGTTATGAACGATGTTCAAAAAAACACAGATTCTCTGTTTGACTCTGCAATACAAAAGCTTGACGAAACAAGCATCGCGCGCCGCGGCGACAAGGTTATAATTATTGGAGGCGCACACCTTGATGCAATAGGCATAAGCGATGTAATGAGAGTACACGTTATTGAATAGGTTATTTTGTATACAGATAATAATAAAGTGTCAGGCGTTTTATTTGCCTGACACTTTATTTGTACGAATATAAAATTAAATTTTCATCCATTCATTATTTGTTAAACTCACAACATATAAATTGCGGTGAGCTTTTTTGTGGCGGAGAAGGAGAGAAGCGTATTGCTTTGCAATCCGCCCTGCTTGCCCACCCAAATACTTTGCATTTCGGTACCGGGCTACGCAACAAAAAACTAAAAAACTTGCCACCGGCAACTTTTTCTTAACGTTTTTTGCCCCCTTGGAGTTCAAATCTCTCTTATTCGATGCACCAAAAAAGCAAGCATCAAAAGATGCTTGCTTTTTTGGTGGCGGAGAAGGAGAGATTTGAACTCTCGCGCCGCGTTAACGACCTACACCCTTAGCAGGGGCGCCTCTTCGGCCTCTTGAGTACTTCTCCGTGAAGTGCAGCTACACCTGCCGAACAGATGTAACTCTCAAAATATATTTAGATAAAAAAATGGCGGAGAGGCAGAGATTCGAACTCTGGGTGCTTTCGCATCACTAGTTTTCAAGACTAGCTCCTTAAACCACTCGGACACCTCTCCGTTTGTGCGCTTTTTGCAAGCTACCTATATATAATACCACGCAAAGCTCAAGTTGTCAACAGTTTTTTAAAAAATTTTTCTTTTATCTGTGGTAATATATTTGACTTGAAAAACGTTTATTTATATAGTATAATATATTGTGAATATGTATAAAAACTTATATCAGAGGAACGCGTAATGGAAGTATATCTTGACAACAGCGCCACTACAGCACCGTATAAGCAGGTTGCCGACGTGGTTTATGATACAATGTTAAATACCTACGGCAATGCATCATCACTCCACAAAATGGGCAAAAATGCCGAAGATTTGATGCAAAACGCCAGAGAGGTAATTTCGAGTACTGTTTATTGTACACCTGATGAATTATACTTTACTTGTGGAGGTACAGAGAGTGACAACCTTGCAATAATAGGCTATGCTATGGCAAACCGCCGAAGAGGTACCAAGGTAATTACTCAGGTTACAGAGCACAAGGCGGTGCTTGAAAGCTTTGAGCATCTTACCAAATGCGGCTTTGACGTATGCTATATAGATGTTGACAAAAATGGCAAGGTGGATATGGAGCAACTGCGCGAGCAAATCGACGACAACACCATTTTAGTTAGCATTATGGCAGTTAATAACGAAACTGGCGCAATTCAGCCCATAAACGAAATTTCTGCTATGATAGACCACAGCAGATGCGCCTTTCACGTTGATGCAGTGCAAGCCTACGGCAAAATTAAGATTAACGTAAAAAAATCTGGTATTGATATGCTCGCAATTTCGGGTCACAAAATACACGGTCCCAACGGAATAGGTGCGTTGTATGTGCGCAAGGGTGTTAAAATTACACCTCAGCTGCTTGGCGGCGGTCAGGAAAAGGCAATGCGCTCCGGCACCGAAAATCTTGCGGCAATTGCTGGCTTTGCAAAGGCGGCACAGCTCAAGTTTGAAAATATGGAGTCAACTGCTAAGCACATTGCAAAGCTCAAATCCCGTCTTTGCGAGGGGCTTGGAAAAATTGAGGGTGCAGTGGTAAATTCACCTGAGGACGCGTTATATAGCATACTCAACATTTCGTTTGTGGGAGTGCGCTCCGAGGTGCTTTTGCACGTGCTTGAATCAAGGGGCATTTATGTGTCGTCGGGCAGTGCCTGCAACTCAAAAAAAGACAGCATAAGCTATGTGCTCTCGGCAATGAAGCTTGGTAAAGAAAGAACAGACAGTGCCATAAGGTTTTCTCTTTCGGAATTTAATACCAAAGAGGAAATTGAGTATACAATTGAGGTTGTGCAAAAAGAGGTTACAAACCTTATGCGAATAATGAACAGGAGATAGTGATTTGAAAAGAATTATATTGGTCAGATATGGCGAAATAATCCTCAAAGGCCTTAACAGACCTGTGTTTGAGGATGCACTTATAAAAAATATCAGAGGGGCACTGCGCAGCGTGTGCAAGGTAGATATACACAAAGCTCAGGCTAACATATATATTACGCCCGAGGATGACGACAAAACAGACGAAGTAATAGATGTGTTAAAGCACGTGTTCGGCATAGTTTCTATTATAGAAGCATTTGAATGTGAAAAGGATATGCAAAGCATATGCAGTGTGGTTACCGACATTTTTGCACCAAAGCTGACAAGTGCAAAAACCTTTAAGGTGGAGTCAAAAAGGGCAGACAAAAGGTTTCCGCTCAAATCTCCCGAAATTTGCAGTGAGGTTGGGGGAGCAATACTTTCAAAATTTCATCATCTCAAGGTGGATGTACACAACCCCGATGTAACCGTAAATGTAGATATCCGAGAAACAAACGCATATGTGCACACAGGCAGAATTAAGGGCGCAGGCGGTATGCCCGCTGGTACAAACGGCAATGCAATGCTGCTGCTCTCGGGCGGCATAGACAGCCCTGTGGCAGGGTATATGATTGCAAAGCGCGGAGTGCGCCTTGAGGCAATACACTTTTTTAGCTACCCTTACACAAGCGACCGCGCCAAAGACAAGGTTATGAAGCTTGCAAAAATTGTTGGCTCATACACAGGCGGTATGAAGGTGCACATTGTGCCCTTTACTGAAATACAGCTGCAGATAAGAGATAAATGCCCCGAAGAATATATGACACTTGTTATGCGCCGCTTTATGATGGCAATTGCCGAAAAAATAGCAAGGCAGCGCGGCTGCAAAGCACTTATAACAGGCGAAAGCATAGGGCAGGTGGCAAGCCAGACAATGAACGCCCTGGCGGTAACAGATGATGTGGTTAATATGCCTGTATTCCGCCCTGTAATAGGCATGGACAAGGAGGAGATTGTTGAAATTTCCCGAAAAATAGACACATTTGAAACATCCATATTACCATATGAGGATTGCTGCACAGTGTTTACACCAAGGCATCCCGCAACAAAGCCCATAATCGAAAAGGTTGCATCAGCGCAAAACATACTGGATGTAGAAAAACTTATAGAAGATGCAGTTAACGGCACAGAAATGTTATATGTATAAAATAAAGGTTTAATATAAACGGAGGCAAAAAATGGCAGAAAAAACAAAGAAAATTGAAATTGCTGCAACCAGCGGCAAAAAAGAAGCAATTGACGAAGCATTAAAGCAAATTGAAAAGGCATACGGCGAAGGCTCTGTTATGCGTCTTGGAAATGCACCAAAAATAGATGTGGAGGTTATACCTACCGGCTCGCTTGCCATTGATATGGCTCTTGGTATAGGGGGCTTGCCGCGAGGCAGAATTACCGAAATTTACGGACCTGAATCTTCAGGTAAAACTACTCTTACACTTCACGTTATTGCAGAGGCTCAGAAGCTTGGCGGCGAGGTTGCATTTATTGATGCAGAGCACGCTCTTGACCCCAATTACGCAAGAAACTTAGGTGTTGATATTGACAGACTCATTGTGTCACAGCCCGACACAGGGGAACAGGCGCTTGAAATTGCCGAGGCTCTTGCACGAAGCAACGCAATTGATGTAATAGTTATCGACTCTGTTGCGGCGCTTGTACCAAAGGCGGAAATTGCAGGCGTTATGGGTGACTCGCACGTTGGTCTGCACGCACGCCTTATGTCACAGGCACTCCGTAAGCTTACAGGTGTTATTCACAAGTCAAACACTGTGGTTGTGTTTATCAATCAGCTCCGTGAAAAGGTTGGTGTAATGTACGGCAACCCCGAGGTTACTACAGGCGGAAGAGCGCTCAAATTCTATTCGTCAATACGCATTGAAGTGCGCAGAGTTGAGGCAATCAAGGACGGCTCTTCAATTATAGGTAACAGAACAAGAGCAAAAATTGTCAAAAACAAAATGGCACCTCCGTTTAAAGAGGCAGAGTTTGACATTATGTTTGGCGAGGGTATTTCAAAAGAGGGCAACATTCTTGATGCTGCAGTTGATTTTGACATAGTTAAAAAAGGCGGCGCGTGGTACTCCTACGAGGGTGAACGCCTCGGTCAGGGTCGCGACAAGGTAAAAGAATATATGAAAGCAAATCCTGAGTTTACTCAGATGCTTTACGATATGATTATGACAAAAATCAAAGAGAAAAAAGAGGGAGCTTCCGCGCCTAAGGCAGAAGCCGCCGAAAGTGAAGAATAATGAAAATTACCGACATTACTCCACAGGTTCATAATAAGGGAAGAATGAGCATATTTGTTGACGGCAAATATGCCTTTTCCCTTGATGAAATAGATTGCATAAAGCTCAAAATCGGTGACAAGCTTACCAAAGACGAGCTGCAAAGGCTCAATGTGGAGTCAAATTTGTCAAAGGCAAAAAGCAAAGCGCTCGACTACCTGTCACGCAGCCCTCATACTAAATTTGACATAATATCAAAGCTCAAGGCTAAGGGCTACGACGGGCAAATAGCAGAGCTTTTGGCGGCAGAGCTTGAAGAAATGGGGCTTATAGATGACAGAGAGTATGCAGCTCTTTATGTTGAGTTGGCAAAGGAAAAATGCTACGGCCCCGCAAAAATCCGCTACGAGCTTGCTCACCATGGTGTGCCTATCCACATTGTAGCCGAAATTATGGAGGCTTTTGATGGTACGGGTACAGACGAGCTTGCCGAGCTTTTGAAGCAAAAATACAGAGGCTGTGATTTTGGCGACATAAAGGTAAAGCAAAGAGCAGTGCGCTACCTTGCATCACGCGGCTTTGACTTTGACAAAATTAATGAGGCAATACGCCATATACAGGATGGAGAATAAACAATGAAAAACATAGGTTTTGTATCGCTTGGTTGTGCAAAAAACCTTACCGATACCGAAACAATGCTGGGTGTCCTTACAGACAGCGGCTTTGCCATCACTGCCGACCCATCGGAGGCTCAGGTGCTTGTGGTAAACACCTGTGCATTTATAGACAGCGCAAAAGAGGAGTCTATAAACGCAATACTTGAGATGGCGCAGTACAAGCAGGGCAAATGCGAGCTTCTTGTGGTAACAGGATGTCTTGCTCAGCGATATAAAAGTGAAATAGAGCAGGAGCTTTCTGAGGTTGACATAATCCTTGGAACTTCTGATTATGATAAAATAGCCGAGGTTATTACAGAGTTTTACAACAGCGGCAGCAAAAATTCTTATGTAGGCAGCGCGGACCGCGATGTGTCCGAACATTTAAGACGGGTGCGCAGCACACCAAGCTACAGTGCTTATTTAAAAATTGCAGACGGCTGCGACAACCACTGCACCTACTGCATTATACCAAAGCTGCGCGGCAAATTCCGCAGCCGTAGTGAAGAAAGCATAATTGCTGAGGCAAAAAGCCTTGCATCAGATGGTGTAAAAGAAGTTATACTTGTTGCTCAGGACACTGCATACTACGGCAAAGACAAAGGCGAATACAAGCTGCCCTCACTACTTAAACAGCTTGGCAAAATTGATGGTATTGAGTGGATAAGGCTGCAGTATTGCTACCCCGAAAATATCACAGATGATTTGATTGACGAAATTGCAGCCAACCCAAAGGTTGTAAAATATATTGATATGCCTCTTCAGCACGTCAGCGACAGTGTGCTCAAAAAAATGGGACGCAAAAGCCGCAAGGCAGAAATTGAGCAGCTTGTGGATAAGCTTCGCAGCAAAATTGATGACGTGGTAATACGCACATCTCTTATTGTGGGCTTCCCCGGTGAAACGGATGAGGATTTTGAAATTCTTTTGGAATTTACCAAAAAATACTGCCTCGACAAGGTAGGAGTGTTTGCATACTCACGTGAGGAGGGCACGCCTGCATATAATTACTCAAATCAGATTGACTCGGATGTAGCGCAAAAGCGTCTTGATGCAATTATGTCGCAGCAAAAGGAAATATCAGCCCAAATCAACGAGGCAAAAATAGGCAAAACAGTTGCCGTAATTGCCGAAGGGTACGATGAAACTGAATTTTGCTATGTAGGCAGGTCAAGCACCGATACCCCTGAGGTAGACGGAGTTGCATATATTTACAGCGACCGTGAGCTTGAAGCAGGCGACATTGTATGTGCAACCGTAATAGGTGCCGACGAATATGACATTATTACAAAGGTAATATAAAACTTAAAACACAAGGAGGACAAAATTATGACTACTGCTAACAAAGTAACTCTTTCGAGAATGTTGCTTATACCAATATTTATGATTGTGCTTATGTGCAATGTTCCTTATGGCGATATTATTGCAATGGCTATATTTGCAATAGCATCTCTTACTGACGGAATAGACGGCCACATTGCCCGCAAATACAATCAGATTACCGATTTTGGCAAATTTTTAGACCCTCTTGCCGACAAGCTGCTTATTGCAACCGCTCTTATATGCTTTGTAGAGCTTGGCAGAATGCCCGCATGGATGGCAGTAATAATTATTGCCCGCGAATTTATTGTAACAGGTCTGCGCTCGGTGGCGGCATCCAAAGGTGTAATACTTGCGGCAATTATGACAGGCAAAATCAAAACCTGTATTCAGATTGCGGCATCAATATGTGCATTTTTGTTTTACAAGGAGCCATTTGTTTTTGGCGGCTTTTCAGTAGCGTGGTATGCAATGCTCATATCTACAATTTTTACAATATATTCGGGCTACGAGTACCTTGCAAAAAACTGGAATTTGATTTCGGAGTCTAAATAATATGGCTTTCAAGGCAAAAAAATCAGTGCAGTCAAAATTGTCGTTTTTTGCGGTTGTATTTGTTTTACTTGTTCTGCTTTATAACACTGATTATGAGCAGATAACGCAAAAATCAGACCTTGATGAATACCAAAACTGCAATGTGGTTGTACACTATATAGATGTAGGTCAGGGCGACAGCATATTTGTTGAGCTGCCGCAGGGCAAAGCTATGCTTATAGATGCAGGTGAAAATCACTGTGGTGATGATGTGATTAATTATATCACCTCTACCGGCGAGGATTATCTTGATTATGTTGTTGCAACACATCCGCACTCCGACCACATCGGCGGGATGGATGATGTTATTAATGAATTTGACATTGGAACCTTTTATATGCCCGATTGCTCTCACACCACCAAAGCATATGAGGATATGCTGGACAGCCTGTTGAAAAAAGATGTTGACACACAAATAGCCGAGGCAGGTGTTACAATATGCAGTGAGGGCAGCCTTGAAATTGATATTTTGTCACCTGTAACAAGCTACGGCGACGAGCTTAACAACTATAGCGCTGTTGTAAAGCTTACCTATGGTGACATATCGTATCTGTTTACAGGTGATGCGCAAACCTATGCCGAAAATTTGATTACCGCCGACGTAAGTGCAAATGTGTTAAAGGTTGGTCATCATGGCTCGTCAACCTCAACAAGCAGCAGCTTTTTGAGGCGCGTAAGCCCTGATATTGCGGTGATTTCACTTGGGGAGGACAACGATTACGGACATCCTCACAGTGAGGTTGTGCAGAGGCTTACAAATTGCGGTGCCCAAATTTTGCGCACAGACAGAGATGGCACTGTTGTAATCGGAACTGATGGAAAAGATTTATTATACTAAAACCGAAAGGAGACTGTTATGAGTTGTAAGGAATTAAGCATGCAGGTACTTATTGCTGCAATGAATCAGACAGATTTTTCTCTTGTAAGGAGTATGAACATAAACGCCGATTGTGTTATGGCAAATCAGACAAACAACGCATCGGGTGGCAATTTTGAAATACAAAATCACAATGTGGTTGTTATCAACAGCACTCTTGTGGGCATAGGGGCAAACAGAAATCTTGCCCTTGACAACGCAACGGCGGATATTGTGCTCTTTGCCGATGACGATATGGTGTATGCGGACAATATGGTAGAGGGTGTAATGGATGCATTTAAACAAAATCCAAAGGCAGATGTTATTATTTTTGGTTGCACCGAAACAGACTCAAGCGGTGAGGTTGTGATGGAATATTCCCACAAAAACAGACGGAAGTTTTTTGCAAACAGCCTTAAATTCCCTGCATATGTAATAGCCGCAAGACGTAAAAAGCTCAAACGCAAAAAGGTACGCTTTTCGTGTATGTTTGGACCGGGCAGTGCCTATGGCTTTGGCGAGGACACTGTTTTTCTGGCAGATTGCTTTAAACGCGGACTCAAGGTGTATTCCAGCGATTTTAACATAGGTACAAGCACCAAGGAGCTCAAGTGGTTTGAGGGCTACAACGACAAATTCTTTTTTACCAAAGGCGCAATTTACAAATGCATTTTTGGCAAAGCAGCACCTATAATGAGCATATATTATGCCAAAAAGTATTCCAAAATCACAGGTATTCCTTTTAGGGATATTTACAAAAATATCGAGGATGGAATAGACGATTATCAGGATAAAATAAAGTCCAATAGCTTGCAGATTGACGGAATGTAAGTGATAAGCATTGGGAAACTTTGCTCCCGAAAATATGACGGAGCAAAAAATTGCAAATGCCATTACACAGTGCAGCAGCAACTCAGACAGTATTTTTTATACGGCAAGTTGCTGATGCACTGTGTAATGGCATTTTGATTTATAGGAATTCGCAATTTAATTTGTTAGCGTGTGATATGATTTTGCTGTCAAATGCGCGAATTGCCTGCGGGCGCAGCCCGATTTTTATTTGTGAAGAGCAGTTCTGTAAGCCGAGTTCTGTATTAAACAATCATCTATCTACGGTGTGCATTACTGCATACCTCCAGCCTCTTTTCGGGAATGTCGGGCCAACTTAACTCCCTGTCAGAGTTGCATCAGGTGGGGTTTACACGGCTACCCGATCTCCCGGGTACCGGTGAGCTCTTACCTCGCCTTTTCACCCTTACCAACATAAGTTGGCGGTAATTTTCTGTTGCACTTTCCTTAGAGTCGCCTCCACCGGGGGTTACCCGGCACCCTGCCCTGTGATGCTCGGACTTTCCTCATACGGCTAAATGCCGTCCGCGATTGTCTGAACTGCTCAAAACAACTATATTATTTTATCATTGATTTTATAATGTGTCAATCCCAAAAATATTATAATAGGAACGATGGCATATTTCTTCTCTTTGGTGCTTCTTGTTTTGGAGCTTCCTGTTTTTGTACAGTCTTTTCTGCCTTTGGCTGCGAAGCCTTAGGCTTGTCCAATTTTGGCTTATCTGTTTTTGCCTTGGCTGCCTTTGGCTTTTGTACTGTCTTAACCCGCACCTCGCTGCCCATATCTGCAAATACAAGTGATGTTATGTATCCGTTGAGTGACATACCCTTTGATGCCGCATATTCCATAATTTCGTCCTTTTTGCCCTTTGGAACGCGGAGCACAAAGGTGTCTACCTTTTCTTTTAAATACTTGTCTTTGGAATCCTGATAAGTTTTAATAGCCATAATCGCACCTCGTTAATCAATAATTACTCAAAAATTCTTTGCCTTTGTTTATACAAAATTCAACTGCGTCTTTACTTGGCGCGCCGATTGTTTTGCGCTCCCCGACGCAGGTTTCAAGAGATATTGCATCATATATATCATCCTCGATAATTTGCGAGCAGGCTTTGAATTCGTCCATTGTAAACTCTTCAAGTGATTTGTTGTTGTTTATTGCATAAAGCACCATTTTGCCAATCACACTGTGAGCCTCGCGGAAGGGCATACCTTTTTTAACAAGGTAGTCTGCCGCGTCGGTTGCATTGGTAAAGCCACCCGATGCACCTTTTCTCATTGCAGCTTTGTTTATTTTCATTGTGCTTATCATTTTGTCAAACACAGGTATGCAAAGCTTTAAGGTATCTATTGCATCAAAAATGCCCTCTTTGTCCTCCTGCATATCCTTGTTGTATGCAAGGGGGATGCCCTTCATAACTGTGAGTATAGACATAAGGTGTCCGTACACTCTGCCTGTTTTGCCGCGTATCAGCTCTGCAACGTCGGGGTTTTTCTTCTGAGGCATAATGGAGCTGCCGGTGGAGCAGGAGTCGTCCATCTCAATAAACTGGAATTCGTTTGTGTTCCAGAGGATTAATTCTTCGCTGTAACGGCTCAGATGCATAATGCAAATAGATAATGCACTTGCAAGCTCTATTACAAAATCTCTGTCTGACACGCCGTCAAGTGAGTTGAGTGTTACGCCGTCAAAGCCAAGCAATTGGGCTACAAACTCGCGGTCGAGAGGGTATGTGGTGCCTGCGAGAGCGCCGCTGCCGAGAGGCATTACGTTTGTGCGCTTGCAGCAATCCTCAAGCCTTGCTATATCACGCTTAAACATTTCAAAATACGCCATTGTGTGATGAGCAAGTGTTATGGGCTGAGCCTTTTGCAGATGAGTGTAGCCAGGCATAATTGTGTCAAGGTTGTCCTGTGCAAGCCTTATAAGCGTGTGCTCCAAGTGAAGCAGCATTTGTTTAAGCACTTCAATTTCGTCTTTTATGTACATTCTGATATCAAGTGCAACCTGGTCGTTGCGGCTTCTGCCTGTGTGTAGCCTTTTGCCCACATCGCCTATGCGTGATATCAGAATTGTTTCAATATTCATATGTATATCTTCGGCATCCTCGGTAAACTCTACCTTGCCGCTTTCGATATCCTCAAGTATTTCGCCAAGGGTTTTAACAATAAGCTTGCTGTCAGCTTCAGGGATGATGCCTTGTTTGCCAAGCATTGTAGCATGAGCAATGCTGCCCTTAATATCCTGACGGTACATCCTTGCGTCAAAGCGTATTGATGAATTAAAATCGTTTACTTCGTTGTCGGTGCTTTTTTCAAAGCGACCTCCCCATAACTTCATAAAAATCATTCCTTTCCTGTTGTTAATATCATTATAACATATATGATATCAGAAATCAATACATATTTTTTGTACAAAAAAGGCACCTGCAAGCAGGTGCCTCTTCGTACATATAAATGATGTTGGCGCACGATATAAAAAACTTATTCGGTGCACGACGGACGCGGCAAGCGCCGCATTATTTATTTTTTTCTATCATCATAGCTCTGACCTTGAGCGGCAAGCCATAAAGGTTGATAAAGCCCTCGGCATCTTGATGCGAATAAAGCTCTTTGCTGTCGCCAAAGCTTGCAATGTCCTCGTTGTAGAGTGAGTATGGTGATTTTGCACCTGCAGGAGATGCCACACCTTTGTAGAGTTTAAGTTTTACTTCACCTGTGCAGGTCTTTGTCATTTCGTCTACCATTGCAGAGAGTGACTCGCGAAGCGGTGTAAACCATTTGCCGTCATATACAAGCTCAGAAAAACGTATTGCAGCCTGACGCTTAAATGCCTGTGTGTCGCGGTCAAGGCAGAGATATTCGAGCTCCTGAATTGCTGCATAGAGTATTGTACCGCCGGGTGTTTCGTACACGCCGCGTGACTTCATACCAACAAGACGGTCCTCGCAGATGTCTGCAATACCGATGCCGTTTGCACCGCCGAGAGCGTTGAGCTTTTCAACCAGTGCAAGAGGTGACATTTTTTGTCCGTCAAGGCTTACAGGCACGCCTGCTTCAAAGCCGATTGTAACATATGTAGGGGTATCGGGTGCCTTTTCGGGCGATACGCTGAGCTTAAGGAGTGAATCGAGCTGAGGCTCGTTATTAGGGTCCTCAAGGTCCATACCCTCGTGGCTGATGTGCCAGATGTTGCGGTCACGTGAATACAAATCCTTTTTTGTAACAGGGATTTCTATATTGTGAGCCTGTGCATAGTCAACAGCGTCCTCACGTGATTTAATATCCCATATTCTCCATGGAGCAATAATCTTCATTTCAGGTGCGAGAGCCTTGATTGTAAGCTCAAATCTTACCTGGTCGTTACCTTTGCCTGTGGCGCCGTGGCATATTGCGGTAGCTCCCTCTTTTTTAGCAATTTCTACAAGTCTTTTTGCAATTATAGGGCGTGCGTGGCTTGTGCCCAAAAGGTATTTGCCTTCGTACACTGCGCCTGCCTTAAGAGTAGGGAATATGTAATCTGCAACATATTCTTCTCTGAGGTCTTCAATATAAAGCTTTGATGCGCCTGCTTTGAGTGCTCTTTCTTCAAGACCATCGGTCTCTTTACCCTGACCAACGTCACCGCAAACTGCAATAACCTCATAGTCGTAGTTTTCTTTAAGCCACGGAATGATAATTGACGTATCAAGTCCGCCCGAATAAGCTAATACAACTTTTTCTTTTGACATATTGATTTTCCTCCAAAAATGTTTTATTATATAATAAGTGGAAACTAAAATTTCCTCGTAGTGTGGCACAAATATGTCGCACTAATTGATTATGTGAATATTATATTCCATACAAACAAAAAAATCAAGATAAAAAATGCATAAATTTTTAATAAAACAACATTTATTATGTATAATTATGCATAATAAATACACAAAAACTAATAAAATGCGTATATTTATGCACAAAAATATGAATATATACACAAAAGGTGAATAAATGATAATTTTAGGAATTGACCCCGGCTATGCAATAGTCGGCACAGGAGTGGTAGAATATAAGGGCAACAAGTTCCGCCCCATAGATTACCGCGCCGTAACCACCGAGGCAAATATGCCCTTTGAGCTCCGCTTAAAAGTAATTTACGACGGAGTAACACAGCTTATAAACGAATACAAGCCCGACTTTATGAGTATTGAGGAGTTGTTTTTTAACAACAATGCAAAAACGGCAATCGCGGTAGGTCAGGCAAGGGGAGTTATACTTCTTGCGGCGGTAAATGCTGGAGTTCCCATTTTTGAGTACACGCCTCTGCAGGTAAAGCAGGCAATAGTGGGCTACGGCAGAGCCGAAAAAAATCAGGTTCAGCAAATGGTAAAGGCTATGCTGGGCTTAAGCGCAGTGCCAAAGCCAGATGACGTTGCGGACGCATTGGCTCTTGCCATATGTCACGGACATTCGTACAACCCCAATGTGGCACGGCAAATTCTTGAAAGGAGATAGCAAAATTGTTCAGTTATATCAAAGGTACAGTTGCCGAAAAGGGCAACGGTGTTATAGTTTTAGATGTAAACGGCATAGGCTTTAAGCTTTATACATCCCAGTGCACAATAGCAGACACCAACTGTAAAATCGGTGACGTGGCGACACTGCATACATATATGTACATTAAAGAAGGTATTATGGATTTGTACGGCTTTTCCACAAGAGAGGAGCTGGAGCTGTTTTTGATGCTTATTTCGGTTAACGGCGTGGGCGCAAAAGGCGCAGTCAGCATACTTTCGGTTGCCACAAGCGAAAAGCTTGCCCTTTCCATTGTGACCGATGATGTTGCCACAATAAAGCAGGCGGCAGGCATAGGCGCAAAAACTGCGCAGCGTATTTGTCTTGAGCTTAAAGACAAAATTAAAAACGAAGCTTTTGTGTCAAAGGATACCGATGCATTCTCAGGCAGTGTTCCTGTTGAATCGGGCAACGCAGTGTCCGAGGCGGTAAGCGCACTTGTGGCACTGGGCTATTCTGCTGTAGAAGCGCAAAAGGCAGTAAAAGGTGTATCTGCCGACGACAGTGTTGAAGATATAATTAAAAAAGCTCTTAAAGCATTAATGTAATACTTTGTTTTATTGGAAGGATAATCGTTATGGATTACGAAGAGAGAATTATCACAAGCGAGGTAATGGGAGAGGATTTTGAGTCTGAGCCCGGACTTCGCCCAAAAAGTCTAAGTGAATATGTAGGTCAGTCAAAAATCAAAGATAATCTGCAAATATATATAGAAGCGGCAGTTAGTAGAAAAGAAGCTCTCGACCACGTGCTTTTGTATGGCCCTCCCGGGCTTGGCAAAACCACTCTTGCAAATATTATTGCAAACGAGCTTGGTGTTGCAATACGTGTGACCTCGGGGCCCGCTATCGAAAAGCCGGGTGACCTTGCAGCAATACTTACCAACCTCAATGAGCACGATGTTTTGTTTATAGATGAAATACACCGCTTAAGCCGCAGTGTAGAGGAGGTGCTTTACCCTGCAATGGAGGATTTTGCCCTTGATATTATTATAGGCAAAGGCCCCAGTGCACGTTCAATCCGCCTTGATGTGCCGCATTTTACTCTGATTGGCGCAACCACAAAGGCAGGCTCTATGACAAGCCCCTTGCGTGACCGCTTTGGGGTAATTTCGAGGCTTGAGCTTTACACTCCCGAGGAGCTTGCAAGCATTGTAAAGCGCAGTGCAGGTATTCTCGGCACAGAGATAGATGCCAAAGGCGCAATGGAAATTGCATCACGAAGCCGCGGCACGCCTCGTATTGCAAACAGACTTTTAAAGCGTGTGCGCGATTTTGCGTCAGTTTGGGGTGACGGCAAAATCACAAAGGAAATTGCCGACAAAGCCCTTACACGGCTTGAAATAGACAAAATAGGTCTTGACAGTGTAGACCGCAATGTTATAACCACTATGATAAAAGGCTTTGGCGGCGGACCTGTGGGGCTTGACACCTTGGCTGCAACCACAGGTGAGGATGCGGTTACAATAGAGGATGTGTACGAGCCGTATTTGCTGCAGCTTGGCTTTATCAACCGAACTCCCCGCGGACGAGTTGTCACCAAAAATGCATATGACCATTTTGGTATTCCCTATGGTGAATAAATGACAAAATACCCAGTGGGGATATAGTTTGTGACAAATGGGGATGTTCGCATTACAACGGGGACATTCCTCGCAAGAGGTGTGTCCCCGCTTGTTGTGCGAACATCCCCATTTGTCCTCTGTGTGAAAAACTTCTCCGTTTTCACTAGGTACAAAATGTCGATTTATTAATATTTTATTACAATTTTGTTGCATTAATTTATAATTGATAAAAGATATAGTATAATGAATATCGTTGTACTATATCTTTTTGTGTTACATCAAATGTTATATGCAACAAAAAGGGCAAATGCCCCATGGAGGAAAACCAATGAAAAAGACAGCTGTTATTTTTACTTTAATAATCACAATTCTGTTGTCCTCTGTAAGTGTATACGCAAATTTCGGCATAAAGCTGTTTGTCAACGGAAACGAAGTCAAAACAGAAATTGCACCAATGATAGTAAACGACCGCACAATGGTACCTGCAAGAGTTGTTTTTGAGCATCTTGGCGGCGAGGTGTCGTGGCTCGAAAATTCAAGGCAGGTTGTAATTACAGCAGGTGATACAATATTAGTATTCAAAATAGGCAGTGACATTGCAACAGTTAACAATGAGCAGTTCAAAATGGATTGCGCACCAATGATTGTGCAGGACAGAACTATGATACCAATCCGCTTTGTGTCCGAAAAGCTTGGCTACACAGTATTGTGGGATGGGGTTACCAAAAAAGTAACCATCAATTCACCTGTAGAGGACAACCTGTACGAAGTACTCTCGGTATCAACCAAGCAAAACACAAGCAATACACAGGTACTTATAGCACTCAGCAAGGGTGTAGAGCCAAAGGTTATGACACTTAGCGAGCCATTTCGAATTGTAATTGATTTTGAGGGAGCTCAGCTTTCGTCCTCGGACAACAAGGAAAGCCTTGACGACGGCTATATAAGCCAGGTGCGCTGGGCACTTCACGATGAATATACAAGAATTGTTATACAGTGCCCCGATGAGCAGCCGTACAAGCTGAGCGGCGAGGGCACAACTGCATTGGTTGTAACAGTGGGCAATAGCGGCAGCCAGTATCAGCCCGAGGATGAGGCTGTGCCGCCAACAGAGCCCGAAGTTCCCACTCTCCCTGATGACGACACACAGACAGAGCAGCCCGAAACACCTGTTCAAAAGGTTGAGCTTACCAACATTGTTGTAATTGACGCAGGTCACGGCGGCAAGGATGTGGGCGCTCTCGGCAAGGACGATGAGGGCAATGTGCTTCTGGACGATAACGGCGACACCCTCATTCAGGAGAAAGACCTTAATCTGTATATAGCCCAAAAAATCCGTGATTATCTTGTAGCTGACGGAATAAAGGTTGTAATGACCCGTGACGATGATACCTTTGAGGGCACAAATACCGAAAATCTGCTTGCAAGAGCAAACCTTGCAAACAATATAAACGCAAGCCTGTTTTTGAGCGTGCACAACAATTCATCTGTAAGCCCCAAGGCAAATGGAACCGAAGTGTGCTACACGCCAAACAGTAGCGGAGCGTACGGCATAACAAGTATGGAATTTGCAAAAAAAATACTTGACCCTCTTGTTAGGGCAACAGGGCTTACAAACCGCGGGCTTTCGTCAAGACCAAACCTTGCGGTGCTCAAATATACCAAAATGCCCGCTGTGCTTATAGAGTGCGGCTTTATAACCAACGAGGCAGACCGCGCAGTGCTTACCGATACAAAAAAGCTTGATAATATAGCAAAATCGGTAGCAGAGGGAATTAAACAAACACTTGAGTATATGAATAAATAAAATATGACAAAAGGGGATGTTCCTTTGTAAAAAGGTGCGTCCTCTTTTGTCATATGCGTTGTAACTTCTTAAAAGTGACAGTGGGGGATGTTCCTTTGCAAAAAGGTGCGTCCCCCATCTGTCAACTGTTAGGTTTTTGTCATTCGCACAACAAGCGAGGACACACCTTTGACAAGGAATGTCCCCGTTGTCATGCGAACATCCCCATCTGTCACTTTTATTCTGCCTTTTTCCACGTCTGATATCCACCTGTACTCACACTGTCGGGTGAATCGTATTTTATGGAAATAATATTTTGTTCAAAATTGATATTTGCAGTTGCACCTCTGTATGACGAAATTGTTTTGTCACTGTTTTTGTAGAAAGTTTCTGCATTGATTTCGGAGTTTGCCATATCCGACAAATAAAAGCATTTGTAATTTGCAAACTGCAAATTTTTCCATTTTATGTCGTTAATTTTAAAGTTTGTTGTTGCTGCATCGGGCAAACCGATAAACTTGCTCTCGAGCAAGCCGTCATCATTGTAATACACTTCAATTTTTGCGCCGCTGAGCGTTGTAGAGTCTGCTCTTTCCCACACACCCAGCAGATATTCCTTTGACTGCTCAGTAAGCTTTGTATCAATGCTGTTGTACACTGCTTTGAGTCCGTTTACCACATAATCCTGTGTGAGCGGCAGCTCAAGGCACGCCGATATTATATCAAGCATCCCCTCGTATTCGTCTTTTGTTTCTTCGCTGTCAACAGTTGCGGCTTTTATAAGGACATAATTAAAAAAGTTGTCGCGCTCCTCTTTGTCATCGTTGTTGCCTGACATAGTGTCGCAAAATTCCTTAAATTGTGTATAGTTGCCGTCATTGTACAAGTTTTCGGCATATGTAACCGAGGGTGTTTGGTTGTACGAAAAGGTATTGTCACCGCCGCAGGCGCACAAAGCAAAGCAAAGTGTTACTGCACATATAGTAAATATAATGTTTTTCATAAGTATGCTCCTTGATTAGCTGAAAGATTTCAAAAATTTCAGATGTCAGGCATTGAGAGTTCGAATCCTGTCACACTAAATATATATGTAGTATATCATATAATAATTTAAAAATCAATTGTAAATAATTTTACAAACATTTAAGATTGGCTTAATTGAAGTTTGTCGTAAAATGTGCTAAAATATAATATTATATAATCAAAAATGGTATGGTGATTAAATGTTAAATCTTAACGTTAATACTTGCACATTGGGTGTAGACGTTGGCTCCACAACAGTTAAGCTTGTGTTTGTAAAAGACAATAAAATTCAATATGAATGTTATGTTCGCCATCAGTCAAAGGTGCGTGAGACCACCTGCGAGCTGCTCAAAAATGTTAAGGATATTGTGGGCAATGAGCCTTTTAAATTTGCAATTTCAGGCTCGGCAGGCTATGGTATGGCAACCGATGCAAATCTGCCCTTTATTCAGGAGGTGCTTGCAACGGGTGAGACAGTGCGTACCCTTGCGCCCGATACAGGTGTGGTAATAGAGCTTGGCGGTGAGGATGCCAAGGTAATATTTTTTACGGGCGTTACCGACGAGCGTATGAATGGCACCTGCGCCGGCGGTACAGGTGCATTTATAGACCAGATGGCAACACTGCTTGATGTTACCACCGATGAGCTTGACGAGCTCAGCCTTAACCATACACGAATTTACCCAATTGCATCACGCTGCGGCGTTTTTGCAAAAACAGATATTCAGCCCCTTATTAATCAGGGTGCCAAAAAAGAGGATATTGCTGCAAGTATATATCAGGCAGTTGTCAATCAGACAATTTCGGGTCTGGTGCAGGGCTACGACATAAAGGGCAAGGTAATGTTTTTGGGAGGGCCTCTGTACTATTGCAAGGGCCTAAGACAAAGATTTGTAAAAACGCTGGGGCTTACCGAAAACGATGCGGTATTTCCCGAATTCGGTCTTATAAGCGTTGCTCTCGGCGCAGCACTTTATGCGTCAAACAAAGGGGCACAGTATACATACGATGAGCTTTATTCTCTTATTTCGGGCTCTGTTGCATCAAGTGGTTCGACTGCTATGTCAAACCCCCTTTTTGAAAGCAGAGAGCAGTATGACGAATTTGTAGCCAGACACAGCAGTGCCGATGTGCCCGAGGTTGATATAGAACAATACTCAGGCAATGCATATCTTGGTATCGACTGCGGCAGCACCACTACCAAAATTATATTGCTTGGCGACGACAATCAGATAATTTACAAATACTACGATTCCAACAAGGGCAACCCTACACAGATTATAAAAGCTCAGCTTGAGTATTTGTATGATATATGCGGCAGCAGAGTAAAAATTGTGTCATCGGCAGTTACGGGCTACGGCGAAGAGCTTATTATACACGCATTCGGCGTGGACTTTGGCTTGGTAGAAACAATGGCACATTTTATTGCGGCACGTCATTTTAACCCCGATGTTGATTTTATTATGGACATCGGCGGTCAGGATATGAAGTGCTTTAAAATCCGCAACAACTGCATCGACAGCATTTTGCTCAACGAAGCCTGCTCGTCGGGCTGCGGCTCTTTTATCGAAACGTTTGCAAACCTTGCAGGGTACAACGCTGCGGAATTTGCGGCTCTCGGTCTTGAATCACAAAACCCTGTTGACCTTGGCTCAAGGTGCACAGTGTTTATGAATTCATCCGTTAAGCAGGCGCAAAAAGACGGCGCTTCGGTGGCGGATATTTCGGCAGGACTTTCTATGAGCGTTGTAAAAAATGCCATTTACAAGGTGCTTCGCGTAAACTCTGCCGACGAGCTTGGCAAAAATATTGTTGTTCAGGGCGGCACCTTTCTCAATGATGCAATACTGCGCTCATTTGAGCTTGAAATCGGCCGCAATGTTATAAGGCCTAAAATTGCAGGACTTATGGGCGCAATGGGTGCTGCACTTTATGCAAAATCAAACAAAAAACAACAATCCACGCTGATATCACCGCAGCAGCTGCGTGAATTTGTTCACACAGTAAAGGCAATCACCTGCGGCGGCTGCGAAAACAAATG
This sequence comes from Clostridia bacterium, assembly GCA_045633845.1. Lineage (GTDB taxonomy): Bacteria > Bacillota > Clostridia > UMGS1810 > UMGS1810 > RGIG4708. The sequence continues at coordinate 1,232 of JAZQZC010000026.1, read as the reverse complement.
TAACCTTACAATAAACACATTTGGCGACAACGCAAAATTTGTGTCGGGTAACAAGTGCGAAAAAGGCTCAGGAGTCATACAGACAGGCGAACCGCTGCCCGATATGTTTGAGTACAAGCGCAAAAAGCTTGCTGCGCTTTGCGAGGAGCAGCAGCCAAAGGGCAAGACAGTTGTTGGTATACCTATGGCACTTGGAATGTATGAGCTTGCGCCAATGTGGAAAGCCGTTTTTGAAAAGCTTGGATTTGATGTACTTGTTTCAAAGCCCTCTTCACGAAAAATATACATAAAGGGTCAGCACACCATTCCGTCCGACACAGTGTGCTACCCTGCAAAGCTTATGCACGGCCACGTGGAGGAGCTCATAGACGGCGGTGCGGATATGATATTCTACCCCTGCCTTACATACAACTTTAACGAAAACAAGGGCGACAACCATTACAACTGCCCTGTTGTTGCGTATTACTCCGAGCTGCTTGATGCAAACATAAAGCACCTCAAAAACAAGCTGTTTATGCCGTATCTTAACATAAACAACAGAGATGAGCTTGTTTTGGAGCTCAAAAAAGAGCTTGCACAGAGAGGATACAAATTTACAAAATCTGCGGTTAAAAAGGCTGTTGATTTTGGGCTTGATGCATACCAAAAGCATATGCAGGATATTGCCGACGAAGGCAAACGCTCCATAGAATATGCAAGGAAGCACGGCAAAAAAATACTTATTCTGGCGGGCAGACCTTACCACGCAGACCCCGAAATATGCCACCTTATAGACAAGCTTGCGGCATCACTTGATTTTGTGGTGGTAAGCGAGGACGGAGTTGAGGGTATGACAGAGCCTGCAAGGGTTGATGTGCTCAATCAGTGGACATACCACGCAAGGCTGTACAATGCAGCAAAATTTGCAACAGAAAATGATGACTGCAATTTGGTTCAGCTTGTGTCATTCGGCTGCGGTATTGATGCAATAACCTCCGACGAGGTTCGCGCAATACTTGAGCGCAGCGGCAAAATATACACCCAGCTCAAAATTGACGAAATAAACAACCTTGGTGCAGTTAAAATACGCTTAAGGAGCCTGGTTGCAGCACTTAGCCGAAAGAGAGTAATCCGAACCTCGATTTTAAAAGGTGAATTTTCGCTTTCGTTATGTTAAAATACTCGGTAATCCATCAAGGATTACCTGCGTTTTTGCCTTACGCAACCAAAAATTCTCTCTTTTAAAATTCCTC